>JBNKJB010000047.1:0-4129 GCA_050290965.1 Sulfurimonadaceae bacterium | reverse complement strand
TGCACAACACTACAGCGACTTGGCGTTGGATATCACCGATAACGAAAGAATTGCGCTTTTCTCTCTTGCATACAATAACCCAAAGTTATTGGGTCCGGGGCTCGGCACTGCCATTGAAGAAGGCAACCGCGCCGAAGCATGGTTCCAAATACGCTACGGTTCAAACGGAGGAAGCAGTGCCAGTGATGGCATCGCCAAACGCCGCTACTATGAATCCGAACTCTTTGGCGTTTTTGCTAACAACAATACTCCAACCGTAAAAGAAGCCAAAGATTTTTATCGAGTATGGCAGGAAAACAAAGATAAAAGTAGCCTGTCCCCTTTATCTTTGTCCCCTTTATCTTTATTTCTGTCCCCTTTATTTCAAAAAGCCTTATATGTAAGAGTGAAAGAGGCGGGGTGATGAAGAAAACGAAACCACTAAACTCAAAACTAAAAACCTTTGCCATTTATGTTGTCATCGGTTTTTTTATTCCAACGGCCTTAATGGTGTATGCCAGATTTACCCATTTTGAGCCACTTATTAAACGTTCCATGGATGCAGATAAGATTGGTGCATCGCGGACGCTAAGCGTAAGACTTAGAAAAGATGGCTGCTACGAAGTGGGGCTATCAAGCTATGAAAGTGTTTTTATCGACTATAAAATAGACGGAAAATACAAGCTTGAGTATTTTTTTGATGCTGAGTTGCTTGAAGAAAAAGTGATTGAAAAAAATCTTTTCTTCGGCTACTACAATAGAACGGACTATACCAATACTGTATTGGATGTCATTAAAGTACCTCTCAAAGGGCATCAAAAACTTGATGTCAAATTAACCGTGCTAAAACCTGAAAGCATGTTTTTAAAAGAGCACGACACCGTTTACATGTACATCAATAAATCCATGGCAGCTTGCGGTAAAGAACGCGAGGAGATGCTTGAAAAACGACGTATCGAGAATTTAACCATTGAAACACCTGAAACCAACGAAACTCTCAAACCTCTTGCCAATGCCTTGTGGGACAAAATACTACCAAAAGTACAAGCCTTGATTCCCTCACAGTTTGATGTTAATACCAAAATGATTGGTGAACGTACCCCGCTTCATATAGCAGCGCACAATGATGATATCAAAACAGTAGCTTACCTTGTAGAACAGGGAGCAGAACTCGATGTATGGGACATTCATAAAAATACGCCGCTATGTCATGCCATTGAAAACAATGCCACTAAAACGGTGGCGTATCTTTTGAATCAGGATATCAACATTAGCAGATCACAATGCTATGTCGGTCAGCTTATGACTGAGCGACGCCCGGCACTTTTTCAGGCAGCATGTAAAGAGCGATATGAAATTTTAACTCTAATGATTGAGTCATCCAAAGTAGATAATAATGAAATGTTTGAAGAACGCAATTTACTTTTTTATGGACGAGCTTGCATTCTTCCCAAGCTTAAAAACGGAAAATATGATTACTTGGAACAACAAGAAAGAGCAGTAAAAATGGAAAAATTCTTAAAAGATTATGGTTTTGAAAGTATCTACACCGGTGGCCCGGTACAGTATGCACCTTCAGAACCCAAAAAACCTACATGGCGCGAGTTTCTGCTAAACGATCCCAAGAAATTTGAAAACAATAAAAAACCCCAACAAGGAGATGAATAATGGCACTAGAGTCAAAAGTAATAAATGGTACATTGGTAGAGTATGACACAGCGGTACGTGATGAACTGGTGGAATTGATTAAATCGTCTTTGCCCGATGGCGGATCAGGGGATATCAACCTTTTAGACTATGCGGCGGTATTGGCGGGAGTGCTTTTGAGGGCTGCAACAAAAAATGTGGGTGATGATGTAGGCAGAGTTGTTAATGCCTACTATGTCAGCCACCAAGATATCATCAACGATGCAGATAATGACGGCTTCATAATGTTCAATGATAAAACTCTAAACGGTAAAAAAACAAAAGTAGATGAGAATACTTATGACGATGCAAACTTCACCTATAGCCTTGATGGCAATAATCTCATAGTAGTCGATAAAAATCTAGGTGAGTATATCACTATTGAAAACTTCCAAGACGGAGCTATGGGAATAAACCTCGACAAGGAAGACGAGAACGCAAACGAACCTATCCTCATAAAAATCTCAAACCTTACATGCCAAGATACCTCATGGTATGTAGCTCAAAACAATATGGATTTTAAATTTAAAAAAGAGGCAGCCTAAATGAAAAAGTACCTAGCCCTCATCCTCCTCACATCGCTTTCACTCTTCGCAGCAAGCTTTGACTGTACCAAAGCCACAACCAAAGTGGAAAAGATGATATGTCAAGACACGGAACTCTCACAACTCGATGAAAAGCTTTCTCAAATCTACTCAAGCTTTACTCTTCTGACCAAAGAGATAAAAACAGACCAAAGAGCTTGGATGAAAAAGAGAAACACATGCCAAGATACAAACTGTATCAAAGAGGCTTATACAAAAAGAGTGGAAGAACTCACCGCCTCCCTAGCTAACCAAAAAACCTTTTCCAAAAAAACACTTGATTTATTAAAAAAATCTCAAGAAGCTATTAAAGTAGAACCCTCGCATATAAAAAATTCTACTTTTCAAGAAAAAGAGTTTTTTCATGATCTGTTTACTTTTAAAAACATAAAAGTTATCCAACCTACACTTGAAAGGGTTGACTATAACAACTCAAAGCTCAAAGAGATGTTAGGCGATGAGTGTTGGAATATGCATTTGGAATACTCAGTCGGAGTGGTTAAAGAGTATGAACCAGCAGGTGAATCAAGTAGAGGCGTTTGGTTGTATGAAGGAACACTTTCACAAGAATTTTCGGCATGGGATGTGGATATGGACGGTGATGGTATCCATGAGGTGATGTTTTTACAACACTTTGATAAATACGAGTATTACAACATTATCGATAAAGCATTGTGTAAAGACTTTTCATTTATCCCTTGCAATGGGGATGCGTCGGCTTGTCCAGATACATACCCTGATATATATAGTTTTTATGATACAGCATATCATAGAGAACAAGTCTTTCCTTTTTGTACATTAGAACAAAAAGTAGCAGGACGTACCCAAAAGCCAGCTACTACAAATGAAAATATAGCAGTATTTGTGGTTGATTGGAAAGGGAAAAGTTATTTGATAAATGTAGATGAAAACACTTTATTTAAAGAAATCTCTATCACAGTAGATGGAACACAAAAGTTGGAGTATCTCTGCATAAATACATACATTTTAAAAAATAAAAAGGATAATAAATGAATATCACGACCATGGATCAAACATCTTACGAAAATGCTTTAGTAGCATGGATGAAACAGTACGAGGGACAGGTTGCAAAAATATATGCCGACGATAAAGGCTACCCGACTATAGGGATTGGCTATGCAATTATCACAAAAGATGGACTAAAACAGAGTTGGGAAGCTGATTTAAGAAGTGTAATGCCACAGCCGTCTTTGGTTGATTATAGTAAAATAGCAGAATTAATCAAAAAAATTCAAAAAACTAAACCATATACAGAAGAAGAAACGCAGGCTCTTATTGATGCATATTATGCTGATGCAGGTGTAAATGGTATAGAATTAAGTTATGAAGAACAAAAAACACTTCTTGTAGATGTTTCAATTAAAACAATTGAGAATAAAGAAAATAATTACATTTCAACTTCAATCCTTCCATATTCTAATGAAAGAATCGCGTATATCTCACAGATATATAGACTAGGAAGTGCCCCAAGTCTAAAACAAGCAATTATAGATGGTAACCGTGCTGAAGCATGGTTTCAAATTAGGTATGATTCTAATAATAATGGTGGTCAATCTTTTAGAAGAGTTATTAATGAGTCAAATTTATTTGGATTATATGATCAAACACCTAATGACGAAAACTATAAAGATATTATACGTATGGCTAGAATCCGTGCTGATAAGATAGCAAGCGAAAGTGCGCGAAGTAGTTTGTATAGTGATATATCACAAATCATTCGGTAATCCCCCCGAAAAATAGAGCTTTTCAAAAGTAGAAAATTCTAATAAACTACAGACAGGAGTTTTCTATGAAGAAATCACGATTTACAGACAGCCAGATATTGGCGATATTGAAGCAGGCGGAGAATGGTATTCCAG
>JBNKJB010000046.1:0-86565 GCA_050290965.1 Sulfurimonadaceae bacterium | reverse complement strand
ACAAAATTATGCTACAAGGTGGCTATGGGTGTATAATAACGAACGCCCTAATATGGCACTTGGCGGTATCACGCCGAAACAGAAGTTGGCCATGACGGCTTAACTCTACTTTTGACAGCGCCTAAAAACGGGGGGATTACCTTTGCATCGTTTCAGACTACTGCAGACTGTAGCAAGATTTTGCATGCTAGAAGAGATACCGCCGCACACTGCCAGGCACTATCTGGATCTGGCAATGCTGAATTTTCAGTACGGAAGCAAGAGTTTGCGACTGATTTTATAAATTTTGAATCACACGCATCAGTTCATCAGGACGGTTTGAGAACTGTATGGCACTATCTTTAGAAATGACTTTTTTGCGTAAAAAGTCCACAAGTTCTTGGGTTTGTGTAACCATTCCGGTACTGGCTTGGTTAAGCTGCATTTGTGAATAGAGCTGATGCACTTTGTCTTCGCGGATAAGGTTGGCAATAGCGGGATTGGTAATAAATATTTCCTGCGCTGCAATACGTCCGCCGCCAATACGCGGTAGTAATGCTTGTGAAATAACGGCAATCAGTGATGTTGAAAGTTGCGCACGTACTTGAGGTTGTTCATCTCCTGCAAATACGTCGATAATACGGTTGATGGTTTGCGGGGCAGAGTTGGTGTGCAGCGTACCAAATACAAGGTGACCGGTTTCGGCGGCGGTGAGGGCTGCTTCAATAGTCTCTTTATCCCGCATCTCCCCAATGAGGATAACATCGGGGTCTTCACGCATGGCGTATTTGAGTGCCGAAGCAAAGCTTCCGGTATCGGTACCAATATTACGATGCGAAAAGAGGCACTTTTTATTTCGATGAACAAACTCCACCGGGTCTTCAACGGTAATAATGTGTTTGGATTCGGTAAGGTTAATTTCATTCAGCATAGCAGCAAGTGTAGTTGATTTACCGCTACCGGTAGGACCGGTTACTAAAATGAGACCTTTTTCGCGTTTGATAATCTCTTTAAAAATTGATTTGGCGTTAAGCTGATCAAGCGAAGGAATCTCAATAGGAATAATACGAAAGGCGCAAGCAATGTCGCCCATGGTACGGTAGTAGTTGGCACGAAATCGTCCTACATCAGGAATAACAATAGAAAAGTCGATTTCCCAATCTTCTTCAAATGCTTTTTTCTGTTTTTCAGTAAGGAGCGAATAGGCCATCTCTTCAATCATCTCTCCAGTAAGTACTGCAAGATTCAGAGGAACCAGTTTACCATCAATACGAATTTGAGGTTCCGAGCGTGAAACCAGGTGTAAATCTGATGCCTTATAGGCAACAACGCTTTTGAGAAGTTTTTGAATGTCAAGTACCTGACTCATAGAAATGATCCTTCATATATTTTGGAATCAAAGCCAACATAGAGCTTTTGATTGTATTCGATTACGGGGCGTTTAATGAGCATATTATGACTGCATAGGTAAGCTTTTTTGCCCTCATCATCAAGATTCATGGCTTTTAAGCCCAGGGTGCGGTAGGTTGTGCCCCGGTTATTAAGCAAGGTGTCTATTGAAACGTGTTCAAGCCATTTTGATATTTTGTCACACGCGACAGGAGTATTTTTTAGATCATGAAATTCATAAGAAATATGATGATCTTGCAAGAATTTCAGAGCTTTTTTAACACTGCCACAATTTTTGATACCGTAGACTGTCATGTTGTATAGATGCTACTCGATGATCTTAGGAACAATAAAAAAGTGGTCATCACTTGCAGGGGCATGATCAAGGATATCGTCATTGATTTGTGTATTGCAATATGGAACATCTTCACGCAACTGCGTCGTGGCATCTGTCATGGCAAAATTGGCGCTTATGCCATCCGTGTCAAGCTCGCTGAGATTGTCCACAAAAGCAATCATTTCATCAAGTTGGTGAATGATTTCATTGCGTTTTTCATCAGATACTTTAAGGTACGATAGATTCTCAAGTTTGCTTAAGAGAGCATCATCAACTTGCATAATGGGCCTTGTAAAATGATATTAGACTTCTTGCAAAATATATAACATTTACGGATTTTGCAAGAAGCCTATTGATTGAGATTATATCAGAAATTAGCCTTGAGCTTTACAATATCATAGGGGGTGTAACAATTTCCTTGCCTGTCATCGCGATTGAACTGAAAATTCTACGCGTCTGTTTTTAGCACGCCCCTCATCTGTTTCGTTAGAGGCAATAGGATTCTCTTCGCCACGTCCAATTGCTATAATCTGAGATGCAGGCATTCCAGAGTCAATTAATGCTTTTTTTACAGCATCGGCACGATCGGCTGAGAGATTGACATTATAAGATTTTGAACCAATTGAATCAGTGTGAGCCGTAACATATAATGTTTTATCAGGATGTTTTAGCATCTCTTTGGCAACACGTTCAAGATATTCACTGGTTTCAGCAGTAATTTCAGAAGACTTATATTTAAAAAGAACATCGTTCATAACCATGGTAGCAGGTTTGTCACTACTTGTTGTAGCGAGTAAGGTGGTGATCTCTACGGGAGCTTCTTGCGCGGTAGCTTTTGTTTCGGCATCAAGTTTTGCAAGATGGTTTGTTGTCTTTTCATAAGCGTCAATACAGACTTTATTAATGTCAATATTACCACTTTCTAAATCAAAAATTGCTCCATTGCTCGGAAGCTCATGTAAGGCCAGTTCTACCTCTGTGGGCAGTTTAGCTTCAACATCTTTTTCAATATTGGATTCCAGTGCATAATTAAGAAGTCCCATCGCTTCAAGAATACGGTACTCAGAAAAAAGCAGGTCGTATTCAGAGTTGATTATTTTTTTGCGTGAATCAATATATTCAAGCTCCACATTAAGAAGATCTAGCAAAGAACGTCTACCCAGCTGGTACTCTTTGGCATAAGATGTTGAAGTTTTTTTAGAGAGTTTAGAGTGCAGATTTAAACATCGCAACTGACGTGATAAAATCTGAGCGGAATTCCATGAAAGTTGGAGTTTTTCCGTAACGGCACGTTCTTGATCTTTTTTACTTTCGTGCTGGGATTTGACATACTGAAGGTTCTGAAGGCGTAAGGCTTCATCTGCACCGCCATTGTAGAGATTATAATGTCCGCGTAGCATGGCCTTATAGCTATCGTCTTGTCCTTCTACACCACCAATGTTATCATTCCAATCAGCAGAGAGCTCAGCGTCAATGGTAGGATAAAAAAGTGATTTTTCTTTATCGTATTTGGCAGTCCGAGTTTCAATATTGGCTGTTTCAATGGTGAGGGTAGGGTTGTAGCGCATTGCAAGAGCGTTTAAACTCTCAAAATCGGCAGCCGGTAGTGATGGTCCCACGGGTTTTTGCATTTGTGAGGATGGGTAACTTCTGCCATAAATACGTTCAAAATTGACACGAGCATCTTGATAGTTATTCATTTGAATAATATAGTTGGCATATGCAAGTGCTAAACGTCCTTCAGTCTGCTCTAAGTCCGAGCGACGGCCCAATCCTTGCTCTGTCTTTTGGCGAATCATGGTGTAGATACGTTCGTGCGTATCAATGTTCTCTTGTTCCATATCGAGCAGCGCTTTTTGACGTAATACCTGAAGATAAACTTCACTGGCGCGTAGTGCTAACGTATTGGCTGTTTGCAAAGCGCTTTGGCGGGCACCTTCAATGCGGGCTTTTTGCTCTTTGACATCATAGTGAGTATTAAAACCTTTAAAAAGGTTTTCGCGCAGCATTACACCTGCTTCGCGGCGCATCAATTCATTATCTAGTGCGTCTGTTTCTTTGTCTACTTTTTCCCAGCCATAGGCTCCGGTAAGATCGAGTGTAGGTTTATATCCGGCATAGGCACGATCAAGATCGTATTTGACGGCTTTATAATCGCTGACTTGCTTTTGCATCTGAGGGTTGCTATAGAGGCTCTCTTGTACCATTTCGTTGATATTCATAGACCAAAGGGGAACAACTCCCAGTAAAAGTACAGCTGAAAGACGGATATTCATACAGTTACCTTTTGTGCACAAAGTTATTCTATAGAACCAATCTCTGTTTACCTAATAAATACAGAAATTTTTGAGATGGGTTCTAATATTTTCATTCTAAAAATTTAATGAAATAATGGGGGTAATTATAAGATATTTTATAATAAAAGTCTATAGTTAATAATTTCCATTAAAAAATTGTTAACTTTTTTAAATTTATGAAAAATGTGATTGATGAATTGTTCTTATAACGGATTAACGATCGGTCTGCTATGATTTTGCCCATATATAAAAAGTAGGAGATCATCGTTGAGTCTGAAAGAAAACGTTGCTATGGTCCGTGAGGAATTAAATTCCGAAGAGAAAATGCTTGAGAGCGCCATTAAGGCAGAACGGTTTATTAAAAAATATAAAAATCTCCTGATTATCGGAGTTACTGTTATAGTACTTGGAGTTGGAGCCAACATTGCCTATGAAGTAAAAAAAGAAGCCGATACCGCCAGTGCCAATGCAGCACTTTCGGTCTTACAAAAAAATCCTTCTGATGCCGATGCGCTACAAACACTTCAGACGCTTAATCCTGATCTTTATGCATTGTGGCAACTTTCGCAAGCACTTGAAAATGGTGATGTTGCTACGCTTAAAACATTAGAAGATTCAAAAGCAACGGCCATTGCCGATGTGGCGGCATATCATGCGGCAGTTAAGGAACGTGATATTGCTGCGCTTGAGCGTTATGTATTGCAACCCAGTGCGATTTACAAAGAGATGGCTACCCTTGAACTGGCCTTTTTATTAATGAAAAATGACCGTGTTGATGAAGCTCGTAGCAAACTTGAAACGTTTTCATCAGAATCTCCTTTGTATCGACAAGCACAATCGTTGCTGCACTATGGGGTAAAGTAACGCGTGTTTTTTAAAATTTTTACTTACGCTGTAGCAGCGTTGATGCTTTTGGGATGCTCTGGCAAAGAGTATTATGAACCTGAAAAAATTTCTGGTAACTGGAATGCAGCGCAAACGCTTTCAGCTTCAATTGTTGATTGCAGTTACGATGGAGCATTGCTTAAAGATGGGCACTTGTTGCGTAAAGATGGCCTTTCTAAAATTGTTTTGCCTGAAGGGTTTCGTTATATTTCCAGTAATGACGGTTGGATTGTTGCATCTAATATTGATGGCGATTTGGTGTTGATGCGTGAAGATACTCCTTTAGAACAAGAACGCTTTGAGCTTAAAAAAACTGTGGCTACGGCAAGTGTTAACGGTGATATGTTGGCGGTACTTTTTGCCAATAATGAAAAAGCGCTTTATTCCATTAAAAGCAAAACACTGCTTTACAAAGATCAAGGTGGTGCCCCAAGTGCGGTAGATGCGCGTATTGCCAAACCCTATTTTCTTAACGAGCTGGTGCTCTTTTTGACCCTGGATGGTAAAATTGATATTATCAATAGCGAGAGTAAAAAGCTACTGCGTTCTATGATTGTCAGTTCTGAAGAGCATTTTAATAATGTCATCTATTTTAATGTGATCGATAATACGCTCTTTGCGGCGACAAGTTATCGTATTTTGTCACTTGGCGATCGTGAAATGCGTCAAAATTATGAACTACGCGATGCGGCTTTTGATGATGAGGGTGTTTGGTTGACTACCAAGCAAGGCGAAGTAGTGGCCTTGACGCCATCACTACAGCTCAAAGCCAAACGTAAATTTCCTTTTGCGCATTTTTTGGGGATGATTGTGAGTGATACACAAATTTTTCTGCTTGAAAAAGAGGGGTACATGATTGTTCTTGATAAAGCGCTTGAGCATGAAAACGTGTATAAAGTTGATTTAGAAGACGGTTTTGTTTTTGTTGCCGATGATGCTTTTTATGTTGATGATGAGCGCATTGCCATAATGCCGTGATGTCGCCTACACTTGAGGCATTTTTAGAATATATCATTGTAACCCGTGCGCTTAGTCATGCTACGGTAGAAGCGTATCGCTCTGATTTAGTTGATCTTGAAGTGCGTGCCAAGAAAGCATTGATACAGGTGGACTCTGCACAGGCATTGCAGCTTCTTGGGAGCATTGAAAATCGCCGTACGCTGAATCGTAAACTTTCAGCGCTTAACACGTTTTATGCGTTTTGTCACAAAAGTCACTTTTCACAAGAAGCCATCCACTTGCCTTTAGGCAAACTGCCTAAAACACTGCCGAAATTTCTTTCTTATGAGTTTATTATGCAAAGCATCGAATTGATTGATCGTTCTACTTGGATGGGTCTTCGTGATTATGCGCTAATTCTTTTTCTCTATGCTTCGGGATTACGTATTAGCGAACTGCTTGATATGGAGTATCGGGATTTGCAAAACGGATGGTTACATGTAAGGCACGGTAAAGGAGAAAAAGAGCGTATTGTCCCCATAGCATCACATGCTCTTGAGGCTTTAAAGCGTTACACGGATGCACTTCCTTTTGATCATGAAAACGTTTGGCTCAACTATCAAGGTAAGGTGCTTAGCCGTATATCAGCATTTAAGATCACGCAAAAATATTTAAACGTTTCTCCTCATGTGCTGCGTCACTCTTATGCTACAGCACTGATTGTAGGCGGTGCAGACTTGCGCGTGGTGCAGGAACTTTTGGGTCATGCATCGTTATTAACAACACAGATTTATACCCATATTCAAAAGCAGCAACTTAAAACGACCGTACAAACATGCCATCCCATGGCACAGACGTAAAGGGGCATGGTATACTGTCAGGAGTTATATGCAAGATGGAGCTTCGCATTGAAGATGACCTTTGAATTCTTTGAACATCACCACAGCAATTATCGACAGATGCAGGAGATTACGCCCGCATCCATTGGAATACGTAAAAAAGTGCGTCTTTTTATGGCACGGCGTGAGGGGAGATTAAGTGCAATCGTAGCGCTTGAGCAAAAGAGTCGTGTGGTATTAAAAGATGTTGTAGTTTTGGAATCTATTGTAGAGAAAATGGAACATTTGGTTGCAGCCGATTTTACTGCAAAAGTATTGCTTATGGAAGCACCGTTGTGTTCTAAAGCGCGTGAGGCACTACAAGAGCGGGGTTGGGACATTTTATAAATGCTGCTATGCGATATTGGTAATACGTCATATCATTTTTATGACGGAAGCAGCACGCAGCGTTATGATATTCATGACTTTGTACCGGAAGAAATTACAAAGCAGGTTTGCTATATTAATGTCAATGCCAATGTACATCAGCGTCTCAAAGAACTTGAAAACTGGATGGATTTAGGCTTACATGTAAGGCGAGATGCTTATTATGAGACAATGGGAATTGATCGTATTGTGGCATGTGAAGCGCTAGAAGAGGGTGTTGTTATGGATGCGGGCAGTGCCATTACCGTTGATGTGATGCAAGAAGGTATTTATCAAGGCGGATTTATCTATCCGGGCGTTAAAGCGATGCATCATGCCTATACTACGCTTTCTTCGCGGCTGGAGTATGCTTTTAATTTTGATATTGATTTGGGTAAAATGCCAAAAAATTCGCAAGATGCTATTACTTATGGCTTTTTGGCAACACTAAAAGCTGCTGTAATGCGTTTTGATGCACCGCTGATTTTAACCGGTGGTGATGCCTCTCTTTTAGCACCGCACTTTCCAGATGCAGTGATAGATGAGTTATTGCTTTTTAAAGGCATGCAAAAGATTATTGACAAAGGCCGTTTATGTTGACTGTAGCACTTCCCAAAGGGCGTATCGCCGAAGATACATTGGCGATATTTGAAACTATTTTTGGAGAGCGCTTTGTTTTTGATGATCGCAAACTCATTTTAGAAACGCCCAATTTTAAATTTTTACTAGTACGCAATCAGGATGTGGCAACTTATGTGTACCACCAAGCTGCTGATATTGGTGTTGTGGGACTTGACACCATTGAAGAGCAGGGGCTTGATGTGGTGCGTATGCTTAATTTGCAACGCGGTCGCTGCAAAGTAGCTATTGGTATGAGAAAAGGTGAAACACTTGATCTCTCAAAACCCGAACTTAAAGTAGCAACTAAAATGGTGAATATCACCAAACGCTATTTTGCCGAACGCGCCGTGGCGGCAGATATTATCAAACTTTACGGTTCAATTGAACTAGCACCGTTGGTGGGACTTGCCGATATGATTGTGGACATTGTTGAAACGGGAAGCACTATGAAACAAAATGGCTTGGAAGTGGTTGAAGAGATTATGGAGTCAACCACATATCTCATTGCTAATAAAAACAGCTTTTTTGAGAAAAAAGCAGAAGTACTTGCTATTTATGAAAAGATTAACACCCTCATTCAAAATGATTTAAAACAGCACTAAACGAAACAGGAGAAGCTACGATGAGTCTGGATCTATATGCCAAATCGGAGCATCTGCTAGGTATCGAAGAGGCGACTGAAGAACTTCACAATCATTACATTACGTTGTTAGAGTATTATAAGATTACGTCGGTTCTTGATGTGGGGTGTGGGCGTGGTGTATTGATGCATCGGCTTGAAGAACAAGGCTTTACATGTAAGGGCATTGATCTTAGCAAAATTATGGTGGCAAAAGCGCAATCTGAGGGCTATGACGTAACATACGGGTCAATTGCTGATGTCTCGGGTCGATTTGATGCCATCGTCGCAGTGTTTGATGTATTAAATTTTATTGCACCCGAGGAGCTTCAATCCTTTTTTAGCGATATTGCAGATCATCTTGAAGCAGGTGGGATTTTTTTAGCTGATATTAATACCCTGCACGGTTTTGTTAATGTGGCACAAGGGGTGATGGTAGCAGAAGATGAAGGGCTTTTTTTAAGTGTTGATGCCGTGTTTGAGTCTAATGAATTGCACACGCTCTTTACACTGTTTGAGCAAAAAAACACTACATGCTATCATAAGGAGCAAGATACGATTGTTCAGTATTTTCATCCTTTAAACCGTTTGAAAAAGCTTGCGGGACTTCGATTGATAGAGAAACGCTCCCTTTCACTTTATGATGATGCAGATAAAACGTTGTTGGTGTTTAAAAAAGAGTTATGATGCGTTTCGTAGTGGTCATCATAGCGATGTTTGTGATGCTTTGGGGTGATGATAACAATGAAAGTAATCGAACACAAAAGCTATATATCGATCATGTTACCAGCGGTCTTGATTCGATGCATGAGTATGTTTCTCATAAGCTCAAAGTGTTTTCAAGTAATGTAGATGCCGAATTATCGGATTTGGCGTGCGAGCTTGATGATGATAATACAACAATAGGACGCAAAACAAAGTATCAGTGTGAACATAATGCTTCGGCATCAATGTCAGAGTATGTTAGTGACTTTTTTCGTGATGAGACTTTTTTGGATGCAAACAATCGAAGTTATTTACGTATGCGTCTTGGCAGCGAATTTAGTGAAAAAGAGGCACCTCTTTGGCAGCTTGCATTAAACTTTAACCTTAATTTGCCTTATGCAAAAGATTCGCTTAATCTTTTTGTTGGTGAAGATGTCGAAGATGAAATCAGCGAAAGACTGCCAACACCTGAAGCCAACGATCCAAGTTTTGGATTGCGCTATTTTATTCCCGATGTGGTTGAAAATTTTAAAAGTAACTTTACGGTAGGTACCCGCGGTATCAATCCGTATGCCAGAATTTATGCGCGTTATAACATTGATTATGCCGATTGGCGGATCTATCCGATTCAAGAGATTGAATACCGTGGCGACAATACAATGCAGCAATGGGGTTATTATGAGCGAACGCGCTTTTATTTTGACCGTAAAATTGCAAAGCGTGAGATGGTGCGCCTTATGCTTTATCGCTCAACAGAAGAAGAAAAATTTGGACAGCGCTATGGCGCGGTAGCTGCTTATTTTAATACGCTTACTTCAAAGCACATAGGTTATAGCGGGTATCTTTCGGTTGGGGGAGACAGTCGCTTTTATAAAAATAATCCTGATTATCTGCCAAAAGGGTATGAACATAGCGGTATCGATACCTATCGGATTGGTTCCGTTTTGAAACAACGCCTCTACAAAGAGTGGCTTTTTTACGAGATTGAGCCGATTATGGATTGGTCACGACAATACCATTTTGATCATAATGCCATTATAAAATTCAATCTTGAATTTTGGTTTGGAGATGTGCAAAAAATAGACTTATAACAGGCGTTTCATAAGCTCAATATGGTAGCTTTCTTGATCATTAATGAAATCAAAAAACGCTTTAAGCTCTTTGTCCTCCACAGCTTCAGAAAGACGACGACACTCCTCTTTGGCATTGAACTCTTCATCAATACTGTTTTGTATAAACGTATCGAGATTTTCCACTTTATAGCTTAACTCATGCACTTCACGAGGTAGGGCAAGTAATCCCATTTTAGAGAGCATGGTGCCAAAACATTTAAGATGGTAATGCGATTCGTCAATCAAATCGGTAAACACATTAACATGAGCAAGTTTATCGGTATGGATTTGCATGTAAAAATAGACCATGATCAATTCATACTCTTTATAGCTCTCTTCAAATAAAAAGCGAATTAATGCATCGCGCTGGGATACATTGAGCGATTTGTCTTCATAACGCATATGCTTGTCAAAAGCGCTAATAGGGGCGTTATTGGCTAAATTTCGTTGCCATGATGAAATACGTGATATAAGATAAAGGTCATCACTGCGCATACGAGATGAAAGTGCAGTGTCTGTATAGAGTGTTTCAATACCTTGTAAACGCTCTTTTAAAGCAGAAAGTAATGAAAAAAGATCTTTAAATTGAATGTTTATATTTTCGCGTCGGTAATTATAATAAACATTGTTTTTGTAATGTTCTTGAGCGATCCATTTTAAGTGACGAAAAGCAATCATAGAACTTTCATACAGTCGCTCTTTAATCTCATGATCTTCTACGCAAAACGATCCAAAAAGTAGTTGTAGCCAGAGTTCATGTTTGGCTTGAAAAAGATTCATGCAAGCTCCTCGGTTGAACACGATTGATGAATAGCGATTTTGTGCATCGCTTCATTTTGATGATGTGTATAGTTATAGTAAGCTGCTTCATAAGCACTTAACACCATATCAGCACAGGCCTGTTGCTTTGCTGAGGCATTGCTGATTTGTTGGCGCATTAGTTCGCAGGCACGATTGGCATTTTCAAGGGTGTCGTTTTTGATCATTTCGGTAAACATGGATCCAAGTACTACGGTATCTTGACACCCGTTTGTGGCATAACCGACATTCTCAAGCTGTGAATCGTTTATCAGTATGTAAAAAACAACAAATTCTTGTGTCTTGGCATCGTATCCCATACCAATACCGTTGGCCGGTGTAATTTCACCATAGTTTTTAGGATGCATGAGATGTTCAATAATCTCTTGGTTGAGTTCGTCATTATTAGAGGTATGCATACCATGATTTTAGCATAAAGAGCGCTTTATAAACTGAGTTAGTGTTAAAATTAAGAGAGTTTGCTTTACAATTACATTGATCATAATCTTAAACAAGGTAAAACAATATGAAATACTTATTAGGCACTATTAGTTTAGCGGCACTCTTAGCCCTATCAGGATGTGGTGGCGACAGTAGTAGTGCGACGCCATCAAAAACTGTTCAAGTTGAGCGTGGGCCAATCCTAGGCGCTGTTGTCGTGGATGTGGAAGGTCAAGTTGCTAATGAAGATGCAAACGGCAGTTATACGTTTGAGGATGCTATTGCTTATCCTGTGAGTGTTTTTGGAGGTTATATTGATATTAACAGAAATGGCCAGGTTGATGCCGAAGAACTTGTAAACAGTGTCGTTCTTGAAGCAAACGAAGGTAACGTGCTCACGATTTTAAGTACGATGCTAAGCAATGGCGATGCACAAGTTTCTACCATGCTGCTTGAAACTTTGGGCCTAGATAAAAGCTTGACTCCAAGCGAAAATATGAATGTTGCTGCATTGAGTGATGAAATTTTCAAATATTTAACAGAAAATAATCTTACATCAGCTGCCGATATCAACGCAAGTGAACTTGAAACATTAATGAGTGCGATTCAGACTCGTATGCAAGAGTATTCTCAATCTGATGAGAATGCCTCACAGCTTGAAGCCTCTTTGGTTGCAGCGCTTAATATGAATACTTTAGATGCTCAAGCAGCATTACAAATTAATGAAAATATGGGTTCATTGGATGTTGAAGAGATTCTTGGAACACTTTCTAGCAAAATCATCAGTGAAGAACAAAAAGAACAATTGCTAGCTAAGGTAGCGCAATATAACCTTGAAGATATCAACGTGAGTGATATCATAAATGATATCAATCTGACTCAAGATGATACAACACCAACAGGAGAGAATAACCTCTCAATCTTTGATGATAACAACCTTTCGCAACTGCTAAATTTAGAGCAGACTTCTCTTTAATTTTCCATTTTAAGTGATCCGATCCTTAGGGATTCGGATGACACAATAAACTATCTGCCTCAAAAAGACAAGCTTTAGCGCCATAGATCAAAGTGCGTTCAAAGAAACTTTTTCTGCCCCAAAGGGGCAAGCTTTAGTGCCACAGCGGCCAGCGTAGGACTTTGGGCTTTGCTCAAAGTGCGTTCAAAACAAAAAGAGCAAGCTTTAGTGTCACAGCGGCCAGCGTAGGACTTTGGGCTTTGCTCAAAGTGCGTTCAAAACAAAAGAGACGAAGCTCTTAACTTCTTTAGAACTCCTCTGAAGTATAATCCGAATATGAATCAAAGCAAACATTTTAGTATTAGTGATTTTTTGCCAACCACCTCAGATGAGATGCACGCTAAAGGCTGGAAGCAGTGTGATGTGATTTTAGTTTCGGGAGATGCCTATATTGACTCACCATTTATTGGTGTGGCAGTTGTGGGACGATTATTGGAATCTTTGGGGTATCGTGTTGGCATCATTGGACAACCTGATGTGAAGAGTGCCATTGACATTATGCGTTTGGGTGAACCACGGCTTTGGTGGGGTGTTAGTGGCGGTAGTGTTGATTCGATGGTAAGCAACTATACGGCTACTAAAAAATTTCGTAATGATGATGACTACACTCCCGGCGGTAAAAACACCAAACGGCCCGATCGTGCCGTATTGGTGTATAGCAACTTGATACGTCGCTATTTTAAAGATACCGTGCCAATTGTACTAGGTGGTATTGAAGCCAGTTTGCGCCGCATAACGCATTATGATTACTGGTCTAATAAATTGCGTAAACCGATTCTTTTTGATGCTAAAGCTGATATCTTGATTTATGGCATGGGTGAAACTGCCATTAAAGAACTTACCCATGCGCTGGATGTAGGAGCAATATGGCATGATATTCGAGGGCTTTGTTATATTGCCAAGAGCCCAAAACCGGAGTATTGTCAACTTCCTTCACATGCTGAGTCTCTTAAAGATCAAGAACGCTACATTGATATGTTTCAAAGTTTTTATGACAATAATGATCCCTTATCCGCACAAGGACTTTGTGAAGAGGTTGATGGACGTTATCTCATTCAAAATCCCCCATGTGACTACCTTGATGAATCAGAAATGGATGCCATGGCATCGCTGCCATATACACGTGAACTCCATCCGTATCATGCTAAAGAGGGCAGCGTACGCTGCTTGGAAACCATTAAATTTTCTATTATGAGTCATCAAGGATGCTGGGGTGAATGTAATTTTTGTGCTATTGGCGTGCATCAGGGGCGTACCATCCGTACCCGAAGTGAAAGTAGCATTGTAAATGAAGCCAAAGTGTTTACGACCTACAAAGATTTTAAAGGCATTATTAACGATGTGGGAGGCCCAACGGCGAATATGTACGGGTATGAGTGTGCTAAAAAGCTCAAATCCGGCACATGTGAGCATCAGCGTTGTGTTGATGATACCCATCTGTGCAAATCAATGAAAGTGGATCATAGCCGTGCTATTAATATGTTACGTCAGGTACGTGCCGTGGCAGGTATTAAGAAAATATTTGTGGCTTCTGGTATTCGCTATGATCTTATTAATGAAGATAAAAAACAGGGCTACAATTATTTAAAAGAGTTGGTACAGCATCATATATCCGGACAGATGAAAGTAGCTCCCGAACATACGGCACCTCATGTACTGCATCTGATGAACAAACCAGCAAAAGAGACCTTAGTCGCTTTTAAAGCACTTTATGACAAGCTCAATCGTGATTTGGGGAAAAAGCAGTTTTTGACCTATTATCTGATTGCGGCACATCCGGGTTGTAGTGAAAGTGATATGCATGAGCTAAAACGTTTTACAACCCAAGAGCTTAAAATGAATCCCGAACAAGCGCAGGTTTTTACACCGACACCCGGAACCTGGTCTTCGGTAATGTATTACACACAAAAAGACCCGATAAGCCGTAAAAAAATATTTGTTGAAAAAGATATGTTGCGTAAAGAGAAGCAAAAGGCGATTGTTATCGCCAAAGAGCGTTTTAAGAGTGGATTTTCTTCCTAATCTTATGACTCTTTTGAAAACATCATGGCTGCATAAACAGCAGTGATGAGAAGACTTAATCCTAGAGAAATGGTCATTGAAGTAAACATTGACACTCCTTAGTTAGGTTGCTGATTGAACTGATTATAGACAATAAAAGTGTAGTCATTGTGTAGATGTGGTATGATAATTTTATGTTACTTCGAGAAGGTGTGATGTCTGATTTTGCTCGTCTAAAAGAAGAAACCGGCAACTACACGATTTTATATGCTGAAGATAACGATGCATTGCGCGAGCAAGCAGGTGCATTGCTTAAAAAACTTTTTAGCAAAGTTTATCTCGCCAGAGATGGCGAAGAAGCACTGCAACTTTTTAGAAAACACCGTCCCCTTTTTGTACTGAGCGATATCAAAATGCCTAAAATGGATGGTTTAACACTAGCATCGCTGATACACAAAAGTGCTCCTGAAACCAAGTTGATCATTATGTCGGCATTTGATGATAAAGAGTATCTCTTTCAAGCAATAAATGCGGGTATCTTCAGGTATTTAAAAAAGCCTGTTAGCATTGCGGCTTTGTCCGGTGTGCTTGAAGATGCGCTCTTAGCCATACATGAAGAGGAGAAAAAACAACTTTTCTTTACACACTTAAAAGATATTTTCAATTACCAAAGTGCTATGGTTGTCATGTTGCAAGATGAGCAAATCATGTTAGTTTCGCAGCGTTTTTTAGATTTTTTTGGTGTCAATGACAAAGAGGAGTTTTTGGAAAAACGCGATGATTTGGGTGCGTGTATGCTTAAGCATGAAGGCTTTTTGTATAACACGCCTGCTCGTACATGGCTGGCAGAGGCTTCAAAACATCCTGATGCACTTTATCATGTTAAAATGACCGATCACAAACATGAGATGCATCATTTTATTTTCAAATTGCATTTCATACCCGAAAAAGAGGGATATTCGATTATTTCGTTTGATGATATCACGGAGCTCAATTTATTAGGGCTGTTTGATCAAAAGCGCAAAAAAGAGGATGATGCACTACATAATCAAAAAGCGATTATGGATCTTTTAGAAGTGGTGATGCGCAATCATGCTAAAGTGAAACTTTATAACTTTTATCGAGGGTTAGGGATTACTAATGACGGACTGGTGATTGATGCCAAAGAGACGCGTCTTCGCATACGCAGTAATTATCTCCAGCAAAAAGTGATTCAGATTGAGCGGCATACGATTTTGACCTCGGAAGCTTTGCCTTATCCGGTGATGTGTGAATCGCTAAAAAGTATTAACGTTGAGTCACAAGACATTGATTTCACTTCAGTGCGATTTATGCGAAATTCTCCGATAGATCGAAAAAGTATTCGTGTTGAACCGGATGAAAATCATACCATTACGCTCTTTATGAACGAACATAAATTTTTTGGTGAAATTCAGATTGTTGATATCTCGCTTGAGGCCGTTAAGGTAAGTATGAATGCTCTTCCTGCAGGAATGGAGATAGAAACCGTTGTTAGGATTGATATGATTTTTACGTTGGATAAAAGACAGATTATTGTCAATACGGAAGCATCACTTTATAAGAAAAGCGAGAATAATCGTATGTTTTACTTGGTATTTTTACTCCATTTGCCGCCGGCAATGAAACGGCCTTTGACCGAATACATTTCGAAACGGCAAATGCAGTTAATTCGAGAATTTAAAGGATTGCAAAATGGATAGTAACGAACGGGTTTTATATGATAACGGTACCCACAAATGTATTATGTTTAGTTTTGATGATGAGTCCCATGGAGATTCGTATCTGTCAGTGAATCAATTTTTGATTATTCAAAATGATACGGCTATTTTGATTGATCCGGGATCTTCGGCAGTTTATTATGATATGAGCGAAGCGGTGGAGCGTCATATACCTTTGGATAAGATCAAATATATCTTTTTTTCACATCAAGATCCTGACGTTGCAGGCTCAATTGCGGAATGGAGTGTGGCAACTTCGGCCAAACTGGTGATTTCAAAACTTTGGGTACGTTTTATGAGTCATTATGGATTGATGGATATGAACCGTATGATTCCACTTGAGGATAAAGGTGGAAAAATTGCATTTGGCAATGATGCATTGCATTTTATACCGGCACATTTTTTACACTCTCCGGGTAATTTTAGTGTTTATGATACACGCTCTAAAATTCTTTTTTCAGGTGATATTGGTGCGGCAGTGAGAGATCCTCAAGAACAGGTTAAAAAGGTAGAAAATTTTGAAGAACATCGTCCTTATCTTGAAGGTTTTCATAAACGTTATATGGGGAGCAACAAGTTGGCACAAGCATGGGTGAAACAGGTGAGGCGCTACGATGTTGATATGATTGCCCCACAACATGGCGCACTCTTTGCTGAAGATATGGTTGAGGCTTTTTTAACGTGGTTTGAAGAACTGGAATGCGGCTCAGATCTCATTGATACACTCTATTGATTCAAGTAGTCTTGAAAATGGTATCTATTTTGAACTGCGGTTTCAAACAAAATCGGAAGATGTTTTAGCATGAAGATGTTGAAACAACTGCAAGAGCTAGCACACGATTATAGTGTGTTATATGTCGATGATGAGCCTGGAATTTTAAAACATTTCAGTGAATATCTTGGCAATTTTTTCCCAAAAGTTTATTTGGCTTCTAATGGCGAAGAGGGGCTAAAACTCTATTTTGAGTATCTACCAGATATTGTGATTACAGACATCTCTATGCCTCTAATGAACGGACTTGAAATGTGCCGACAGATTAAGGCACACAATGAGCAGCAAGAGATTATTGTGATCTCTGCATTTAGTGATTTTAACTATCTTTTGCAATCTATTACATTGGGAATAAGTGGTTATCTGCTAAAACCTATTGTTTCTGAAGCCGTTAACAAAGAACTTTTTAAGATTTTAACACGACTCGAAGTGCTTAAAGAAAATTTACGTTACAAAAACAATTTAGAGTATATGGTCGCAGAAAAAAGCGCTCAATTGCAGCAATTGCAGCAGGAAAAAATTGACAATTACAATATGATGCTCATGTTATTGGTTGAGATGATGGAAGAGCGTGATACCTATACCGCGGGGCACTCACAGCGTGTTGCCACGTATTCGCAAATGATTGCCAAAGATATGGGCTATGATGAGGGCACATGTCAGTTTTTGTATCAAGCCAGTATCTTGCATGATATTGGTAAAATTGCCATTCCTGATTCCATATTACTTAATCCTAAAAAATTAAATGTACTTGAATACGCGTTGATACAAGAACATGTGACAATGGGGTATTCGTTATTATCTAAAATTTCCATTTTCAAAGAGATAGCCGAAATTATTGTGGCGCATCATGAACGTTATGATGGCAGCGGCTATCCCTATGGGCTTAAAGGTGATGAAATACCACCGTTATCCAGAATAATGATGTTAGCTGATGCGTTTGATGCGATGACAACAAACCGGATTTATAAAGGGCGCAAAAGTATAGAACAGGCTTTTAAAGAGATTGTATATCTTAGTGGTATTCATTTCCATCCAGATGTTGTTGAAAGTGCGCTCAAAGTACTTGCAACAGTAAAAATTGATCACACTATCAGCCAGTTGCCAAAAACCAATCTTGAAAAAGAGCGTTTCGCTTATTTTTATCGTGATGCCGTGAGTGGAGCGCATAATAGAGACTATTTGGAAGTTGTTTTATTTCAAAATCGTTATGAAAAAAATTATGATGAGATGCTGTTGATCCTTGTTCATGGGTTTACGGCTTATAATGAGCGTTTTAGCTGGGAAAAAGGCGATGTTGTGCTGCGCCGAATTGCCACGGTGTTAATGGGTATTATGCCAGATGATCTACTTTTTAGAATACACGGTGATGATTTTGTGTTGTTATCCAAGGCTATTGATCTGGATGTCATCAAAAATGCTTTGGCATTTTTAGAGGATGAAAACTTAACAATATCAATGCAGGTGATCGCTTTGGAAGGACGTGATCCCGAATCACTTTTAGAGTTACACTGAAGGTTATTGATACTATAATAATGATTCATATACAAACATATTGTTAACGGGAATAAGCTATGAAATACTTTGCAGTACTTTTTTTAACGTTATTTATGGCCTTTGGCCAGCTAGAGGCATCGTATTATTTGCGGAAAATAGTGGTTGCAACCTATTTGACACAAGCCGATGCTGAACGTGAGTTAAAACCGTTGAAAGAGCGTTTTGGAAGTGACCCCGAACTTAAAGCGCTTTATGATCAGTGGGGCTTTGAATACGTCATCAGGCAATCAGGAAAGTACTATATTATTTCCATAGAACCGCTGATTGACCGTGATGTTTTGCAAAAAGTGCTGGATAAAGTACGTATAACCAGACCTGGTGCTTTTGTAAATCAACTCAATCCCGATCAAGTCTCTAAATCTTCAAAAGTCTCAAAAACACCGAAACCAACTGCGAAAGTCCCTGCATCCAAGCCTAAACCTAAACCCATCGCACAGCCAAAAACGTCACAACCCAAAGTTGCGGCCGCACCAATTGAAAAGCCTGTAGTAGAGAAAAAAGCTCCTCAGCCAGAACCAAATGTAGTGCAACAGAGTTCACAAGCCAATGCATCTAAAGTGTCGGAGCCAGCAACCGTTGCGGTGGTACCAAAAGCATCTCAAACGCCACCGGTTCAAAGCACTCCTACTGCAAATGTGACAGCACCATTAAAAGAGACCGCTGAACCTAAAAAACCGAGTACACCTGAATCATCCCAAAGCAATATGCCTTTGATTGGCATACTGCTTCTTACTCTGTTTGTTGCAGGGGTACTTGGTAGTTTATTGTGGCGTGAGCGTCAACGTTACAACAATCTGGTGTTACGAAATCTCAAGCTTGAAAAAGAGGTTCTTTTAGCTAAAGACAGTATGAGTCAAAAAGAGGTATTTCTTGCCAAAATAAGCCATGAACTTCGTACGCCGATGAATGCCATTATTGGTTTAAGCCATATTGTTTTACAAAGCGATATTAGTGATATCCAGCGTGAAAATATTGTGAAAATCAAGTATTCCGGAGAGCTGCTGCTAGAGATTATCAATGATATTCTTGATATTTCAAAAATGCAGGCGGGTGAGTTACATGTAGAGCAGGTTGAGTTTAATATTAACGACGTGCTTGACCATGTTTCGAGTATGGTTTCTATTAGAGCAAAAGCTAAAGGTCTTGAACTTATTTTTGCTATTGAGAAAGGTGTGCCGGCACGCTTGGTAGGTGATCCGCTGCGTATTGGCCAAATTCTGATAAACATTTTGGGAAATGCTGTCAAATTCACCAAAGAGGGTGAGATTGAGTTGAAGATTAAACCTCTTTTTAAAGAGGGTGAACGCATGATGCTGGAGTTTTGTGTCAGTGACACCGGCATTGGCATGACACAAGATCAGATGGCCAATTTGTTCCAAAGCTTTAAACAGGCGGATAATTCAACCAGCAGAATTTATGGTGGAACCGGATTAGGACTTTCGATTTCAAAACAGCTTGTTGAAATGATGGGCGGTCATATTCGTGTTGAGAGCCAGTATGGTAAAGGGAGTGCCTTTACCTTTAATATAGAGTTTTTACTCAATGATGCTGAGAATAAGCGGCATTATCGATTGCCTTCAAAAACATTGATGGGTAAACGGGCATTGATTATTGATACGAACACCAAAGCGCTCAGTGCTTTAAGCAAAATGCTGGAGTATTTTCATTATGAAGTGCATACGATGCCGATTATTGAAGAGGCTGATGCTTTACTTGGAGAGAAAGCGTTTGATATTATTTTTATCGACGAACAAAAACTTTCAACATATGCCATTAAAAAAATTCAGCAGATTAAAAAAGAGCGCATTATTAAAATTGTGTTGATTGAGAGTCTTTTTAATCAACATCGTAATGCGACAACACGCATTGCGGAAATTGATCGTTATCTGCTCAAACCGTTTACACAGCAGAGTATTTTTAACATTATTTTAGAACTTTATGGCGAACGCCGTAATGTCTTGAGTGACAAGCATCGTGCAGTAGATAAAGAAGATATTAAAGTTCTTGCCGGAAAACGAGTATTGCTTGCAGAAGATAATGAAATTAATCAGCGTGTATTCAAAGGTCTGCTTGATGGCAGCGGCATTGAAATTATGACGGTAGAAAACGGCAGGGAGGTTGTGGAGTACCTTCAAAAAGATTCTCGGATTGATCTGATTTTTATGGATATCTCGATGCCGGTAATGGACGGATACGATGCTACGAAACTCATTAGAGAATACTGTGAGTATGATGAGATTCCTATTATTGCATTGACTGCAAATGCGATGCAAAACGAGATTGATCGTGCCATTGAATGTGGTATGCAAGGCTATATTGGCAAACCGCTAAGTGTTGATACTTTTTATGCCAAACTCCAGGAATTATTAGGCAATAATAAAAATAATCTTGGATTTTTGATGCATGATCCGCTTCAGGATGCACCAACGGATGGATCAGGCGTTTTATCAAAGCGTCCAGTAGCCAAACCTAAAGTTGAGCCATCAGTGCAGCAAGGCAATGCGCTACCATCCATTGAAAATTTCGGTGATGATTTAATTGTTGAAGATGGTATTGATCGTTGCGGTGGCGACAAGGAGCTTTACTATGCGTTGGTAGCTGATTTTAAAGAGATGTATGTTGATGCCGGCGCGGTTTTTCAAACGATTAGTGATGATAAACGCTATGAAGACGGTAAACAGTTTGCACATGACATTAAAGGGGTTTCATCCAATATTGGAGCCTATCGTCTTGCCGAAAGTGCTTCGGTATTAGAAGAGGCTTTTAAACATGCAGCGCAAAGCAACTATGAACTTTTGATCAAAAATTTTCAAGAGCACCTTAAGCGCGTATTAAAGAGAATTGAATCCCTTCAAGAACTCTAATGAACGATTTTAAAAAGTTGGAACGCAAATTGCGTCATTACATGTAAGATAAAGCAATATTTTCTTACAATGGTCGCAAAAGAAGCATAAGGTCCTATTTTGCGAATTGATAAATTTCTCAATGCCGTTAATCTTACCAAGCGTCGTTCTATTGCTCAGGATATGTTGAGCTCTGGTGTGGTCAAAATTAACGATCTCACAGTTAAACCTGCTAAAAATGTCGCTGTTGGCGATAGAATAACGCTTGTCTATTTAAGCGGTGAACGTCATTACCGTGTATTGCAAATTCCCCAAACAAAATCCACGCCAAAATCACAGCAAGATCAGTATGTTGAGGAGATTGTATGACCTATAACGAAGCACACGAAGCATTTACAAAACTTTTTAATCATGAGATGAATGATGATGAGATGCGCGATTTTCTAGTGCTAAACAAACCCGGAAGCAGCACTTCATTTGAGTTTATTGCCGCCGCGGCACATGTGATGCGTTCGCATGCTATTGGCTTACATGTAGAGTCTGCCTTACGTCCAAAGTTGATTGATATTGTTGGTACCGGAGGCGATAAAAGCGGTAGTTTTAATATCTCATCAACTACAGCTATTTTATTGGCATCGTGCGGTGCTTATGTGGCCAAACACGGCAGCCGTTCGGTCACTTCCAAGTCTGGAAGCGCTGATGTGCTAGAGCATTTGGGTATCCGGCTGGATCTTTCACTTGAAGCAACAAGCACAATGCTAGAAGAGACGGGATTTTGTTTTATGTTTGCTCAAAATCATCATCCGGCCATGAAGTTTATTATGCCGGTGCGTAAAAGCATTCCTGATAAAACCATCTTTAATGTTTTAGGTCCTCTAACCAATCCTGCCGGCGTACAAAAACTGCTATTGGGTGTATTTGAAAAAGCGTTAGTGCCTAAATTGGCCGAAGCGCTTAAGCGCAACGGAGCCACATCGGCATTGGTAGTTAGTTCCAAAGATCACCTTGATGAAATCAGTATCAGCGATATTACGTATGCGGCGCGTCTGGAGCAAGGCAGCATACGTGAATTTGAAATTGATCCACAGCTTTATGGTATTGCCAAAGTGCCGTTTGAAGCCATTAAGGGTGGTGATGCAGCGCATAACGGTGTGATTTTACGTCATGTTTTAAGCAATAAGGCTACGGATGCTCAGCGTGATGTAGTAGCTATTAATGCAGCACATGCATTGGTGGTTGATGGTATGGCGCGTGATATTCAAGATGGGCTTGAAATGGTACGCGAGGCTATTGGTAGCGGTAAAGCAATGGCAAAATTAGAGCAGATCATTGCGATCTCTTCAAAACTCTAATGCGTTTAAAAGAGAACGAGCTGCACCAGCTTGCCCGCCAGATCATACAAACACTTCCCAAAGGCGGCATCATTTTGCTAGTAGGGGATCTTGCGGCAGGTAAAACAACGCTAGTAAAAAGCTTTGCTGTGTATCAGGGTATTGAAGATGCGGTAACATCGCCTACATTTTCACTGCAGCAGTGTTATGGCAAGGAGCTATTTCATTATGATATTTACAATCATGGACTGGAGCATTTTCTTTCTTTGGGACTTTTGGAAGAACTTGAACGTAGCGGGTATCATTTTATAGAGTGGGGCGATGATGCATTATTGAAACTGCTGCGTCATGCGGGTCTTGACGTGATGCGGATTATAATAGAAAAATGCGCCGATGATGCGCGCTGTTACGAGGTAGAGCATGCATAAACTTGAAGCCAAAGAGCTTAAAAAAAATATTAAAGAGCTGCAGATTGTACGCGGTGTTTCGTTGGAGATTAGCAGTGGTGAAGTGGTTGGATTGCTAGGCCCAAACGGTGCGGGTAAAACCACCACATTTTACATGATTTGCGGTCTTATTGAAGCCAGTGGCGGTGATGTTTTTTTTGATGGTGAGAATATTTCGATGTTGCCTTTGCATCAGCGCGCACAGCGTGGGATTGGTTATTTGCCGCAGGAAGCTTCTATCTTTAAAGACCTGAGCGTAGAAGAGAACCTAACCGTTGCCGCACAAGCGAGCAAAATGAATGAGCAACAGCGTAGCGAGCGCATTGAAGAGTTGCTAGAAATGTTTAACATTGAACCCATTCGCAATCGCAAGGGCATTAGCCTCTCTGGCGGTGAGCGTCGTCGCGCCGAGATTGCACGCGCACTGGTAAATGCTCCCAAGTTTTTGCTACTTGATGAACCTTTTGCCGGGGTAGATCCGTTGGCGGTTTTGGACATCCAAAAGGTGATTAAGCAGCTGGTCTCTTATGGTATTGGCGTTTTGATTACCGACCATAATGTACGTGAAACGCTGGCCGTGTGTGATCGTGCCTATGTTATCAAATCAGGAGCGCTCTTAGCCTCGGGAACCAGCGAAGAGATTGGTCAAAATGCCGATGTGCGTACGCACTATCTTGGCGAGGCATTTAAACTTTAATTATGCTACGTATCAGGCAACAGGTTGAAGCCAAGCACAAGCTCTCTAACACGCTACGTAACTGGTTGCCGATTTTACACGCTTCTTTGGGTGATCTGGGCGAAGCGATGGCGCCATTTGTTGAGTCTAATCCGCTTATTGAAGTCCAAAACGGTCATGAAGAGTCGTTTGAACAATATATTCCCAAAAAAATATTTAGCTCAAGTGTCAATAACTCGCGCACGGAGCAGATTGAAGCGCTTAGCATTCAAGCACGATCACTTTATGAGGTTTTGGATGAGCAAATGGGTAAGCCGCTGTTTCCTACGCCACTTTCGCAAAAGATTGCTCTTTTTATTATTGAAAATCTTGACGAAGGCGGTTATTTTGAGGGTGACGCAAGCTCTTTTTGTGCTCAAGAAGAGATTGATGAAGCTGATTTTTGGAAGATACATAAGCGTTTTGCGCAAGTAGAGCCGGTGGGTATCGGTGCGCGTGATCTTAAAGAGGCTTTTTTGTTTCAGCTAGATGCCAGCGATATTAGCAACGAAGGATACGCACTGGCATTACGTATGATTGAGGTGCTTGAAGCCATGCATGTTTTTTCAAAAGAGCCGCACTTTGCTGAAGCTATGAAAATTATTGGGCGTTTTAAAAATCCTCCTGCTATTGATTATATGGAAGATTCCCATCAGGTTGTGCCTGATTTGATGATTTTTTTTAATGAAGATGAAGGGATTGAGGTTAAACTTAATGATGCCTACTATCCTAGCATTCATATTGATTATGAATATGGGGTTGATCATGAGTATGTGGCGCAAAAAATTAAAGAAGCCAAGAGTTTGGTAGATGCGCTTGATATGCGCCGTGCAACGCTTTATAAAGTGGGCTTGATGATTGTAGAGTATCAGTATGATTTTTTTATCGGTGGCGCTATTATGCCACTTACTCTTAAAACACTAGCAGATGAGTTTGGACATAACCCCTCTACGATTTCGCGCGCTATTGCCAACAAATACATCGCTTGTGATCGGGGTGTTTTTGCTATGAAAGAGTTCTTTACCACCGCCATTGATGAGGATGTTTCTAACGCGGCAATCAAAGAGTTTTTAAGTGCGCTTGTTAAAGAAGAGCCGCGTCATAAACCGCTAAGCGATATGAAGCTGCTTGAGCTGATACAAGAGAAATTTAAAATTACCATGGTGCGTCGTACGATTGCTAAATACCGTAAACAACTCAATATTGCAGGCTCAAGTGAACGCAAAAAAATCTATCAGCTTGAGTACCGTTAAAGCACGCCTTGAGGCCGAAGTGCTTGCGCGCAACCATAAAGAGGAACTCACGCTTGAGCGTCCCGATCCTTTGTGGATAGCACGCAACCAAGATAATGACGGGGCTATTGTGTTGTGCGCGCTTTACAGTTATGGCAATGCGCACCTTATTGTGCGTTTTTTACGTTCGCTTGATTTTTCGCTGCTTCATGCTGATGAAACGCAGATACGCCATAGCCTGCAAGCGCATTATTATCGTTTTCAAAAGCGTGAGGATGTGATTGAAAGCTTTATTACCATGCGGCGTTTGCTTTTACATGTAGATATTGAAGCCGTCTTTATGCAAGGCTATAATAAAGAGCATTCCATTATTGAGGGCATGAATGCACTGCTGAATGTGATTCTTACATGTAATACCTACGACTCGCGGGGGTATCGTTTTTTATGGGGTGCACCCATTAGCAAAACGCGCGGCACTGCTCCTATGAAACGGTGGATGATGTTTTTGCGCTGGATGGTGCGTGATGATGCGCTTGATTTGGGGCGTTGGCGTGGAATAAAAAGAGCTGATTTAATCATGCCGCTAGATACGCATACATTTCATGTATCGCATGCTTTAGGACTTTTAAAGCGTCAAACTTATGATTTGCAAGCGGCAATAGAGCTTACATGTAAACTGCGTGAGTTTGATGCCAATGATCCGCTTAAATACGATTTTGCACTTTATAGAATAGGGCAAGAGAGGATGCTTTAAGCTTTCTAAGAGCAGTAGTGCTACTATGATAGGAATATTTTTTCAAGGAACAATCATGCAACATCTTACTACGGATATTTTGGTTATTGGCGGTGGTCCGGCTGCGATGGTTATGGTATCAACTGCGTTGGATAACTACCCCGATAAATCAATTACCGTTATTAAAAAAGAGAAACAGAGTTTAGTTCCTTGCGGGATTCCCTATATTTTTGGTACCACACTTGGCAGTAGCGACAAAGATGCCATGACATGCGGCGGGCCAATGGCCGAGGCCATTAACCTGATTGTTGATGAGGTTATTGAGATTGATATTAATGAAAAAACCGTCAAAGCACATGAACATACCATACGTTTTGACAAGCTGGTTTTTGCTACAGGTTCCATTCCTTTTGTGCACTCAAATTTTGAAGATGCGCTTGCGCTGGAAAATGTTTTTATTGTTGAAAAAGACAAACAAGCCATTGATGCTCTTAAAGATTATATGGCTACATGTAAGCATGTGATTGTTGTGGGTAGCGGTTTTATTGGCGTGGAAATTGCCGAACAGTTGCGAAGTGTGGACAAAGAGGTGACGTTGGTAGGAGGGCGTCATATTCTGGCCGGATCATTCGATACCGACATGGCTAAAGAGGCCGAAGCCATTATGCGTGACAAAGGGATTCATCTGGCACTAGGCCAACACGCCACGCATGTAACAAAAGAGGGCACGCATGCTACGGGTGTAGCACTCAAAGATGGCAGTGTCATCAAAGGTGACGTGATTGTTATGGCCACAGGATATCAGCCCAATACCGCACTTGCCGCTGCTGCTGGTTTGAAACTGGCCCGTTACAAGGGTATTTGGGTAGATGAATACATGCGCACCCGCAACAAAGATATTTTTGCTATTGGAGATTGTGCGGGACGGCGCGATTTTATCTCACGTGATCCTTCTAAGGTAATGTTGGCTTCAACCTCCGCTGCCGAAGCACGGGTGGCAGGATTGTCGCTGTATGGTTTGAAATATCTTAAAGGCTTTAATGGCACCATCGCTATTTTTTCTACCATGATTGGCAATCGTGCTTTTGGTAGTGCCGGTTTAACTGAAGCGCAGGCAAAAAAAGAAAATATTGATTGTGTGGTAGGGTATTTTGAAGGAAAAAATCGCCATCCTGCTACCATTCCAGATGCCTCTACGCAGTCTGTTAAACTGATTGCTTTGCGTGGCAGCGGACAGATTATTGGCGGGCAGGTGATTGGCGATAAAGAAGCGGGAGAGATGATTAATATTATTGGTTTGGCGATTGAAGCAGAATTGTCAGCGCATCATTTGGTGTCGCTTCAAGTAGCCACGCAGCCGTTATTAACCTCGGCGCCAACCACCTATCCGATTGTTAAAGCAGCTGAAAAGATTTTATTGCAGCGCTAAAGCGTCACACAAGTGCCGCGATAGCAGGTGCCATTTGTGGGTTAAACGGTGGTACATCCTGATTGCTATCGTTTGAAATATGCTCTAAAAATGTTGGGTTGTTCTGAAGTGATTCAAAGATGTATTTTGCGCCATTTAAAGCGTGGCGCTCAGAGTGGCAGATCATGCTACTGGTTTTGTTGGTAAAGCCCGTCATGTAGTAGTTGGTGCATCCACACCAGTTCATGCAGTAATCTTGAATCGAGCAGGTGCGACACGTTTCGTTAGTATTTTCAGTCTGCTTGTCAAGAGAGCAGCGTTTAAAAACATTGACTCCGGTATAGATATTACCCATCATCATTCGTTCGTCGGTGTCGTCGCCGATGAAGCGCTCGCAGGGGTAAACATTGCCGCTTGGCGCAAACCCAAATTCTGTTTCTCCCATGCCGCACCGATCAGAATCGTCATAACCGTTTTTTGAAAAAAGCATTAGTTTACTATCAAATAGATTGAGGGCTATCTTTTTACCATTGTTGTACATCTCTATATAAGTGTCGGCAAGCTTTTTGTAGCTTTTGGCAATATTGGGAAATGTTTGATCATCCCAGGTTGCAAGCATGTCGGGATTAAGATGGATGTGGTCAATGTCATGAGCAATCAAAAAACGCACGGTATCATCAAGCTGTGTCACATTTTTTGGTCCATATACGGTATTGACTTGAAAATGCTCAAGCTCTTTTGAAAAGGTTTTAATATTGTTTAATATCTTATGCAGCGTGCCCTTGCCATGAATATCTCTGCGATTTTTGTCGTGAATATGCTCTGGGCCGTCGATGCTAATACTTAAGTTGATGTTGTGCTTGTTGATAAAGCGTACCGAAGCATCATTAAGGAGCGTGCCGTTTGTTGAAATATGAAAAGAGAGTGGGTAATCACGATTAACACGCTTGATATAGTGAATAACATCTTCAATAAACGAAAGCCGTAAAAAAGGTTCTCCTCCAAAAAAATGAAAATCAATTTGTTCTTGCCTGTCAGTAATCATAAAAGCAAAATCAACTATTTTTTTAGCGGTTTCCATATCCATAACGCGATTAAACTTTTCACCGGAATAACAGTATTTACAACGTAAATTACAGTCATGCGTAACACTTAAAGAGATTTTCACAGGGAGGCTCCTTTACAAGAGTCTTGAAAATAAAAGCAGAATTTAATATATTAAAAACTGGTAAATTTTATTGAAAAAAGTCATTATAGATAGACTCAACTTAAAGCGGTCTTAGATAGTATCATTTTTGTTGATAAAATCTCTATGAGATTACAGAGGGATTCTTACTTTTTTATGTTAATTTTTTGTTAAGAGTTGTAGTTTTAGAGCGTAGCGCCTGAGCTGAAGATCAAAGGCTTATACCTGACAATACATGTAAGGTTTTTCTGCTTGGTATCTATATTCAATACACTTGTAACGAGGAAAAAAAGTATAGCAAATTGTAAAGGTTTTGTCATATTCGGTGAAATTATGCTGTAGTTCAAGCAGTCGGGGGTAGGAGGCCAGAGGGGATCGCTCCCCTTGGCACCGCTATGAGAGCGGCGGTGCAAGTATGCACATAAGTAATAGTGCGAATATCAACTTATCCATAAAGGCCTCCTTGTGTAGTTTTGCAACCGTTTCGCGTAAGGCAAAAAAAAAGGGCAAGAGGATAATTGTTCCTCTTGCCCTTCGGCTGCGTTAACTACACAAGCTGATATTCGCGCAACAATTATAGCATACTTATGTTTTGGAAGGCAACATGTAATGTACATTCCAAGGTGGAAGCCTGGAAGCGAGAAGCATTTTGGTTGGGTGTCATGCGTTCACATCAACATCTGCATAAGTGTTTCGTGCCAACGCTCCAACGGAATCTCGCCCATTTTCTCCTGAAGCCTTCTTTTGTCCACACTGCGAAGCTGATCCAGCAGTATTTTTGCTCTTTTGCCATTGAAAACCACTTCGGGACGACATCCTAACGGTTGTCCTTTTGACGTGATGGGCGCGATGATGACACGGGGTAATGCGCTGTTCATGTCATCGGGAGAAATGATCAGACAGGGGCGCGTTTTTCTTATTTCACTCCCCACGGTCGGATCAAGTTCGATCCAGTAAACTTCTCCGCGTTTTACCATTCCCACTCATCCTGTTCGCTTTCCATCTCTACCAGCTCTGAAAGTGGCTCCTCGGTATCTTTTTCCTTGTCATAACCGTCAAACCAGCCTTTTCTTGGGGTTCCAGATGGCCGAAGAATCAGCGCGCCGTCTTTTACGATCATCTCTATTTCGTTCTCAATATGCAGCTGCTCGATGAAAGCAGACGGAATAATGACACCGCGAGAATTTCCTATTTTTCTGAGTGATGTTTGCATCTCTGATCCAAGCCTCTCTTGTGTAATAACATTGTTAAAACATTATAGCAGCATACCAGAGAAGACGCAAGAAATGGAGTGCATCATCTACTGTATAATGGCGCGCATGAAGAGCAGTGAAAAATACCGCGTATTAAAAGAGCAGTTTGGGCACCATGCGTTTCGCCCTTTGCAAGAAGAGGCGGTGGATGCTATAACATCGGGCCGTGATGTGATGATGATTCTGCCCACGGGTGGCGGTAAATCGCTCTGTTACCAGCTTCCTACATTACTGATGGAGGGCACCACGGTGGTCATCTCACCGCTGCTGGCGCTGATGCACGATCAGGTCAGTGCTTTAAAGGCACAGGGAATGCAGGCCGAAATGCTTTCAAGCATGCAAAACGCCGATGAGTCTTCGCAGATTATTTCGCGTCTGCTCTCAGGGCAGTTGCATTTTCTTTACCTCTCTCCCGAACGCCTTAACACCGATGCCATGCGGGGTTTGCTTTCGCGCATTCTTATTAATTTTTTTGTGCTTGATGAAGCGCACTGTATTAGCGAATGGGGGCATGAGTTTCGTGATGACTACCGCGCGCTTGAGCAGCTGCGGCGCTATTTTCCAAGCACGCCTATTGCCGCGTTTACCGCTACCGCAACGGCGCAGGTGCGCGAAGATATTATAGAGCATCTGCAGCTGCGCGACCCGCTACTGCTGCGTGGGGAAGTGTTTCGCTCCAACCTTACCATCAGTGCCGCACACCGCATCAAAGAGGGGCACGATCAGCTTTTCGGTTTTTTAAAAGCGCGTGAAAACGAAAGCGGCATCATTTACACTCTTTCGCGTAAAAGCACCGAAGCCACGGCGCTGTTTTTGCAAAAAAAGGGGCTTGCCGCCAAAGCCTACCATGCGGGACTCTCTGCAACTGAGCGCAATGGCATCTACCGCGAGTTTGTCAACGATGAGGTGCGCATTATTGTGGCCACCATCGCCTTTGGCATGGGGATCGATAAAAGCAACATCCGCTTTGTGGTACACATGAGCCTGCCTAAGACGCTAGAGAACTACTATCAGGAGATTGGCCGCGCGGGGCGTGATGGCGACGATGCCGACGTGCTGCTGCTCTTTGGTGCGAGCGACGTGGTGCAGCAGCGCCGCTTTATTGAAGATATTGAAAATCCTCATTACAAAGAGCATATTCTTCAAAAGCTCTCCGCCATTAACCGTTATGCCACCTCTGAAACCTGCCGCCATCAGAGCATTGCCCACTATTTCGGCGATACATTGGCACCTTGCGGTGATCGTTGTGACAACTGTTTGGAACATGACGCCGTGCGCCGTGACATTACCAAAGAGGCGCAGATGTTCCTCTCGGCCATTTACCGCTGCAATCAGCGTTTTGGCAAGGGTTACATCATCGACGTGCTGCATGGCTCAAGCGATCAGCGAATCTTGCAAAACGGCCACGACAGCCTTTCGGTGTACGGCATTGGGCAGCATTTAAGCAAAAAGCAGTGGCTGGTAGTGTTTGAGCGTCTGTTTGAGGTTGGGGCGTTACATGTAGGAGAGTATCAGGTGCTTTTGCTTAACGCTATGGGTGAAGCGATTCTTAGGGGAAAAGAGACGCTGCTTATTAAAGAAGAGCGTCTCAATGTCAAGGCGCCTGCGGCCAAAAAACGCGATAGCGGTGACGCTTATGATGAAGAGATTTTTGATGCCCTGCGCACACTGCGCCGCGAGATTGCCAAAGAAGAGAGCATTGCTCCGTATATGGTTTTTAGTGATAAAACCTTAAAAGAGCTCTCCATTGCGTTGCCGCAAGATGAAACGGCCATGCTGGAAGTAAACGGCGTGGGGGCGGTAAAGTTTGCGCGTTTTGGCACAGCATTTCTGGAAGTGTGCCAAAAGTTTGCGGATCTGCGGAGTTAGTATTAAAAAATACGCTATAATGCCGTAATTTCAGCGTGTATCGATCACGCGACTGACTTCGTTTTTTCTGCATTGCAATTTAAACACACTTCATTTTTTAGCCTGGATCGACCAAGATCACCATCTCGCAGCAGGCTCGTCTTTAAAGGACACACATTATGTCATTCACCACACTGGGCCTTTCAGAGCCTATTTTACGTGCCGTTACCCAAGAGGGTTACACCACGCCAACTCCTATTCAACAACAATCAATCCCTGTGATTCTTTCAGGCAAGGATATTCTTGCAGCCGCTCAAACCGGCACCGGAAAAACTGCCGGATTTACCTTGCCCCTGCTAGAACTGCTAACCCGTTCTAAAACTCCTGGCAAAGCGCCACGCGTGCTCATTTTGGCACCCACACGAGAGCTGGCGGCTCAAGTAGGCGAGAGCGTACGTACTTATGGTCGTCATCTTCCTTTTCGAACGGCCATTATTTTTGGCGGTGTTAACATGCGCCCGCAAATTACAGCGCTGCGTCAGGGAGTGGATATTATTATTGCCACGCCGGGACGACTGCTAGATCATGTGAATCAAAGAAATATTGATCTCTCACATATTGAAACTTTGGTACTCGATGAAGCTGATCGTATGTTAGATATGGGTTTTATTCAAGATATCAAAAAAATTCTCTCACTCATGCCTAAAAAACGTCAAAACCTTTTGTTTTCGGCTACATTTTCTGCACCAATTAAAAAGCTTTCCGAGTCACTGCTTAATGCTCCTACAATTGTGGAAGTGGCGCGTCGCAATACCACGGCAACTCAAGTATCGCAAGTGGTGCATCCGGTTGATCGTGAGCGTAAACGTGAATTGTTGACCCACCTTATTACCAGCCAAGAGTGGCAGCAAGCATTGGTATTTACACGCACCAAACACGGGGCTAACCGTCTTTGCGAACAGCTTTCAAAAGATGGCATTAGCAGTGCGGCCATTCATGGTAACAAAAGTCAGGGTGCACGCACGCGGGCTTTGTCTGATTTTAAAGAGGGTAGGGTACGCATTTTAGTGGCCACCGATATTGCCGCGCGCGGTATTGATATTGACATGCTCAGTCATGTTGTAAATTTTGAACTTCCTAATGTTCCCGAAGATTACGTGCACCGCATTGGCCGTACGGGTCGCGCTGGAAATGACGGATCGGCGATCTCTTTAGTGTGTGTGGACGAGCATGAGTTGTTGCGTAATATTGAACGAGTGATTAAAAACGACATTACCAAAACAGTCATTAAAGCTTTTGCACCGGATCCTTCCATTAAAGCCGAACCGATTCGCCAAAAAAGCGGCCATCAAAAACCAGCACGTCATACGCCAAGACGCAACTCAAGCAGCCAAGGCAGAGCGCGACAAGCTTATAGATAAAAAAAAGATATACTTTTTCCTCAATAAAATGAAAGAAAGGTGCTCAATGAATAAAATAACCATCAGCATCAGTGTAACGGCATTGCTACTTATGGGGTGTAACGACGACGCAAAAACGTCAAGCCCTACGACACTATCAGTTAAATCTGCTAGTGTTGAAAAAACGCCACTACAGCAAAAAGCTCCTGAATCTGTACCTATGAAGTCGCATACGGCGACAGTGTTAGAAACTATGGACGCTGCGGGTTATACGTATGTTAAAGTTGATGAAAACGGTAAAACGTATTGGATTGCTGGACCGCAAACGGCAAATGTGACGGTAGGAAATTCTATTTCTTATGCGCAACAGATGATCATGAATGACTTTACAAGTAAAACTTTAAGTAGAACTTTTGAGTATTTAATGTTTGCAAGTGCTCTTGTTCCTTCGGGTAGAACGGCTCCAGTATCAGAATCACTACCTCAAAAACAGATAGAGTCTATCTCCATAACCAAGCTGGCAGATGGCTATAGTGTAAGTGAACTCTATGCTAAAAAAGTTGATCTAAAAGATAAAAGAGTCAAACTGAAAGCCAAAGTAGTCAAAGTTTCAAAAGGCATTATGGGCAAAGAGTGGATTCATTTGCAAGATGGAACAGGTGATGATACTACCAATGATATTATTGCAACCGCAACCACTTCAAATGTAGAAGTAGGAGACATTGTCACGGTGCAGGGCGTACTAAAAACAGATATTGATCTTGGATATGGGTACTTTTATTCTGTTCTTTTAGAAGAGGGTACGTTTAGCAATTAAATATTACAACGCTCTACGTATTAATGGCTCGATTTTTTGGAGGTAGCTCCATATGTTTTTTGTAAAATTTTTTAGGCAATAAATGCATTTAAATGCTCTTTATCTCTTTTCAAACACGACAAACGCCGTGTATTTTCTTATCTGCTTCATCATCCTTTTTTCACCGATGATAAATTTCATCGGCATGGCCCACCACGGCAGAGGAAAAGAGCGCTTATGCGCTCTGGCGATGTCATAAAGATACGCTATCTCTTTTTGTACCCAGCCGCACGTTTGAAAAAAAGAGAACCAGTCTGAGGGAAAAAATACAAAAGGGGCATTGTGAAAGAGTCTTTTGAATTTTGGCGACTGGTATATTTTGTAAATCTCGCTAGAGTAATAATCGGCAATCCATAATTTAAAATTGGATTGTGCGTGTATATCCCGTGCCAGAGTGCTGAGAGCGTCTTCATCAAGATACATAATCACGCCCTCACACAAAACCAGCGCAGGGCCAATCCGGGCGTTGAGTTCTTTGAAGAGCGCTTCTCTTTTATCGTGATTGGAAAGGTCCAGTGCAATGCGTTCGAGTTGGCACCGTGGCTTTTGCTCCCGCAGCTTCCGGTTTTTAAATTCGACAATTTCCGGAAAATCAACTTCTATCCAGTGAAAATCTTCGGGAAGTGCGAGCCGGTACGCTCGGGTATCCAGACCCGCACCAAGATTGACGAGCGTGGTATAGCCCTGATTGACATAACGCAAAATCATCTCGTCAATCAAACGGGTGCGCATCACGACAGACCATGAAGCAGACCGGGCAATGGAACTCATGGAGTTTGAGATTTTTTCTCCGTGCTCAGCAACCAACATTTCGGCAAAAGGGTCGTGAAACATCGCATCTTTTCTTTGACTCTCGGCGGCTCTGAATGATGCCACCCAAAAAGCAGTATCGGAAACATTTTGAACCGACGAGCTATGAGGATTTACCCTGTGTTGCGTTCGCATTGTCTGATTACTTCGCTTGGTGGAAAATAGGAACATAAATCTCGGTTTGCAGCGACTCGGGCGCCAGTTCTCTTGGGTCCAGATCGAGATATTTGTGAAATACCGGCGTATCTCTAAGCACAACCCCGCTCTCTATAATCCAGTTTGAGACGGCATCATGCGCCGCGCCCAGCGCTTCATAACTGCCACGATGCAGAAATTTCGCATACGTTCCGCCGCTGATGCTTTTTGGCGCAATCTCCCCGTCAGGCTCGACCCCCGCCGCATCGGTTTCAATGCACGCGTCATAGCGGATTTTGTCACTCTCGATGACATTCGGATTATCATGAGCAATTCCATAGCGCGCCCTGATTTTTCCCAGGAGATTGTTTTTATAAATAAAGGCAATTATCTTGTTCCATGATTCCTCTACGGATTGTTTGTACGCTCCTGTTGCTCTAACGTATAACAGTTCAATATCTTTTATCTCAACAATTTCCGGCTCTAACATGCTATTTCCTTTTTTTATTTTTGCATTTTTTGAAAACTCTTTTGGCGTGATGCCAAAATGCTTTTTGAAAGCTTTTGAAAAGGAGGCATTGGTTTCGTATCCGCTGTTCATTGCAATGTGGGTGATCTTCTGAGCGGTTTTAAGCTTTAACGTCGTACTTGAGAGTCTGACCCGCCTGATATAATCACTTACAGTCTCACCGATGACGGATTTGAATATCCTGTGAAAATGGTATTTTGAAAATCCGGCAACACCGGCAAGTTCGTCCAGCGTCAATTCATAGCCGTAGTTTTGTTCAATATAAAAAATGACCTTGTAGACACTCTGAATATAGTTCTCTTTTTGAGAAACCGCATCCGCCTCTTTTATTACTCTTTTCATCTGCCCGCTTTAAACGCTTTGTGAAAAAAATTATAGGGTATTTGAAAATATAAAACTATTCCAAGATTGCTTTAGTGAATTAAAATAACTCTTTAAATCGGGTATGAGCCTAAAATTTTGTTGATATAATCATTTGAAAAATTCTATAAAGGGCATATCATGCCAATCTATAAGCGTGATGAGCAGATGATGTTCCTTTCTAAATCCCTTTACACCCGCGGTATTCAATGCCCCAAATCGCTCTGGCTCAAAAAGTACAAACCCGGAGTGCTAACACCACCTGATGCGTCGGCTTTGGCTATTTTTGAAACGGGTAATGAGGTGGGTGATCTGGCGTGTGAACTTTTTGCAAAGGGCAAAGAAGTGCCTTTTTCAAAAGATTATGACACGATGATTGCTACCACCGCGCAGTGGCTTGATGCGGGCGTGTCAAACATTTTTGAAGCCACGTTTACGTACAACGGCATTTTGGTGATGGTTGATGTCTTACATGTAGGGCATGAGGGTGTGGAAATTTACGAGGTTAAGAGCGCTACCTCGGTTAAAGATATCTACCTTCATGATGTCTCGATTCAGCAGTATGTTTTGGCTTCACTTGGCTTTGAGATCAAGAGTGCTCATGTTATCCACATTGACAAAACTTATGTGCGGGGCGATGCGCTGGATTTAGAGGGACTTTTTAGCGTTGTAGATGTCACGCAAGAGGTTGCGGCGTTACAAGCCAACATCCCTGCTATTCTTGAAGATTTTAAAACGTATTTGAGCGATAAAGCGCATGAACCCAATATTGAAATAGGCACGCACTGCATGAACCCGTATGAGTGTGATGCCAAGGCGTATTGTTGGAGGGTTCAGCGACATATCCCAGAGTACAGCATCTTTAATATCTTCAATCTTGGCAGTAAAAAACAACAAGAGCTTTATGCCAAAAATATCGTAGCTATCGAAGATATACCCGAAGACTTTGCGATGACACCCATCCAAAAACAAAAGGTCGATAACTGGAAAAAGCAACATACGTTCATCGACCATGAGGCAATCGCCGAGTTTTTAGAAACACTTACCTATCCCATTTATCATCTTGACTTTGAGACCTTTCAACAAGCTGTGCCACAGTGGAGCGGTCTCAGCCCTTACAAACAAATACCGTTTCAATACTCTTTACATGTAGAACACTATGATGGCACATTGGAGCATAAAGCTTTTTTAGCTGAAGCAGGAGTTGACCCAAGACGTGCTTTGGCAGAGCAATTGGTGGCGGACATACCTTTACATGTAAACATTTTGGCATACAATATGAGCTTTGAAAAAGGTGTTATCGCCTCACTTGCCCAGCTGTTTCCTGACTTACATGTAAGGCTAATGGCAATTCATGACACCATCAAAGATTTGATGATTCCATTCCAAAAAGGATACTACGTCACCCCATCTATGCAAGGCAGTTACTCCATCAAGTACGTTCTTCCCGCCCTTGTTCCTGAGATGGAATTCGCCTATAAAAAGCTAGAAGGCATTCAAAACGGCGGGGACGCTATGAATGCCTTTGCCTCTTTACATGTAAAGCGTTTGGACGAGCAAATGAAAGTGAGAGAGCAGTTGTTGAAGTACTGTGAACTCGATACTTTGGCGATGGTGAAGGTGCTTGAAAAACTCAAAGAGGTATCAGCTGCGTCAATCTAAGCCAATTTTGATAAGATACCATGCATTTTAAAGTATCAATTATTAGAGTTCTTGCAGAACTCATTTTGAACGTAAACCGTTTCACTATGCTAAGGCCGCTGTGGCCGCTAAAGCTTCTCTCTTGCGAGACAGATGACTTCTTGCAGTTTCGCAAGGAATCTATGTATAAAAGGAAATACACATGGCTCACGTAACCCTCCCCGAATTTGAAGAGATGGACCCTGAAATTCAGGAGATCGCCCGTCCCATCCTTGAAAAGACAGGCTCTCTTGGGGAAATCTTCAAACTTCTGGCAGTTCGTAAAGATATCTATTTTGCAACGGATGGCATGATTCAAAGCTATCTGCTTAAAGAGACCGAACTCTCTTACGACATCAAAGAGAGCATCGCGCTGCTTATTTCCAAAGAAAATGGCTGCAAAATGTGCGTGGACGTGCACAAAAACATTGCTAAAATGCTAGGACTCAGCGAAGCACGCATTGAAGAGATTCTTGAGGGCATTGATGCCATGCACTCCAACGATGCCGAAAAAGAGCTGTTGCGTTTTTGTATTCGTGCCTCTCAAAAAGATAACTATAAAATTCTAAAAAAGGATGTGCAGCATCTGGTATCGCTTGGGTTTCGCGAAAGCCAAATTATCGAAGCCGTTGCCATTGTGGGCTATTTCAACTACATCAATACGCTCTCAAATGTTTTTGGTTTGGGGCAGTAAAAGCCGTTACATGTAAGGGTTAAGATCAGCAAGGCAAATGAAATGATTGACTACACGCAAAAACTGACAACGGCTAGGGAGTTTTACCCCATTAGCGATTTGGATTACTCAATTGAAAGTGATCGGGGTCGCATTCTTTCGGCTCCGGCGTTTCGGCGCTTGCAAAAGCGTACGCAGGTGTTTGCGCTAGAGCTCAATGCTTCTATCCGCACGCGGCTGACACATTCGCTAGAAGTCTCCCAAACAGCGCGTTTTATTGCCAAAAGCATTGTCTCAAAACTGCAAGAAAAAGGGTTAAAGACTTACGGTTTAGAAGGGCTTGAAAATGCTTTTGTCTCTACCGCTGAAATGACAAGTCTATTGCATGACATTGGCAATCCTCCTTTTGGTCATTTTGCAGAACAGAGCATCAATAAGTGGATGCATGAATATGCTGTACCTATGATGGAACGTTTTACATGTAACACATCTGAAACACAAGAACTCAAAGCGCTGCTTGCAAAAGATATATGCAATTACGATGGAAATGCACAAGCGATCAGAGTTATTAGCAAGCTTCAAAGACTCAACCTTTCTTACACGCAGATTCTCTCTGTTTTAAAATACACCCGAGGGGCATATGAGTCAAAACCAAAAGGGACTCCGCTTGATTATCTTATGAAAAAGCCGGGCTTTTATTACAGTGAAAAGGCGTTTATAGAGAAGATTCAAGAAACCTTACATGTAACACATGGACATAGGTTTTCCATTACCTACATCATGGAAGCTGCGGATGATATTTCGTATCTTACGGCTGATTTAGAAGATTCGGTAGAAAAGGGAATCCTTAGCCTTGATAAAGTTTATGAACTTATAAAGCGCGAGTGTGAAAAGAGAGATGAAGATTATCTGCTAAGCGTGATAGAAGATAAATACCAAAAAGCAAAGAGCAATGAGGAACCGTATCAGTTTAATATGTTTTTTACGCTTACAAGAGCCCAACTGGTAACTTCACTGGTATATCATGTTGTGGATATTTACATCAACAACCATGAAGATATTTTTAGTGGTGCGTTTAACTCTGCCTTGCTTGAATACGACAAAGATAGCAAATATTATAAAGCTATAAAAATTCTACAAGATATCTCTACTAAATACATCTATCAAAACAGAAGCGTCCAACAGCTTGAATTGCAAGGTTATACCATTATTAACGGCCTTTTAAACATCTACAAACCGCTTTTAGAATTAAGCTCGGAAGATTTTAATAAGCTGCTATGCGATGAAAAAATAGAGTGCTTTATAGCGATGCGACTCATTAAAAGAATCTCTTCAAAACAGATTGTTGCGTATCAAAATGATGTTAAAGCATTAGAGCATCATCAAAGTGCTGAAGTGCTTGAATTTTACTATCGCGTGCGTCTTATTATTGACTATATTAGCGGAATGACCGATGACTTTGCCCTGCATGAATACCGTACGCTTTTAGCGCTAGGAGCAAGTTAAATTCAATAGCGTTATTCGACAATAGTAATGGATTCCGATATAATCACTAATAAAAAATTTTAACTAGTCAAACCCCAGTTTGTCCGATTATAGGAGCTTCTATTTATGGAATGTGAATTCCCAACCGTTAACAGCAATACGCAAGAAATTCGAGATATTTTTCAAAACATAACTACCATCGCAGTCTTAGGACTCTCTCCAAATCCCGATAAAGACAGCTATCATGTGGCAGCTTATTTGCAGCAGCAGGGATTTAAAATTATTCCTGTTTATCCTAAAGAAGAGACAATTTTAGGCGAAAAAGTGTACCGCTCTTTAGCCGAGATCCCCGAAGCGGTTGATATGGTAAACATTTTTCGAAAACCTGATGCGCTTGATGCTATTGCCGATGCTTGTATTGCGCGTGGCGATATTAAAGTGTTTTGGGCCCAAAAAGGGATTGTAAATAATGCAGCAGCTCAAAAAGCCAAAGCAGCAGGCTTACATGTAGTACAAAATCAGTGTAGTATGGTCGAGCACCGACATCTGTTTTCATGATGACACTTCACGATATTCAAAAAGCACAAGAGCGTATTAGCGGCGTTGTATCTAAAACACCTTTTGCATATGCTCCTTTTTTAAGCGAGCTAAGCGACACAAATGTTTATCTTAAAAAAGAGAATTTGCAAACAACGGGTGCTTTTAAACTGCGTGGGGCGTTTAATCGTATTGCATCATTGAGCCAGGCCGAGCGTGAGCATGGTGTTGTGGCGGCAAGTGCTGGAAATCATGCGCAAGGTGTTGCCTATTCGGCGGCATATTTTGGAATACGCGCCGTTATTGTCATGCCCGAATCGACACCGCTTACCAAAGTAAACGGAGTCAAACATTATGGTGCTGAGGTGATTTTGCATGGCGGTAATTATGATGAATCTTATGCCTATGCCAAAACGTATGAGCAACAACATAACATGCTCTTTGTGCACCCCTTTGAAGATGATGAGGTCATTGCAGGGCAGGGAACCATTGCATTGGAGTTATTAGAGCAAGCGGATCATTTGGATGCCATATTGGTCCCCGTTGGCGGCGGTGGACTTATTTCGGGCATTGCTACGGCAATAAAAGCGATGAACCCCAAGATTGAGGTTATTGGTGTTGGCGCATCGGGTGCACCGGCGCTGCGTGATTCGTTTCATCTCAAACATGTTGTGGATTCCAAGGCAGTACGCACCATTGCCGATGGCATTGCGGTCCGCGATACATCCGCAAAAACACTACAATACATTTTGGCATATGTAGACCGTTTTATTTCAGTGGATGATGAAGAGATTGCCAGTGCAATCTTATTTTTACTAGAGCGTCAAAAATTGGTGGTTGAAGGTGCCGGAGCTGTAGGCGTTGCGGCTTTGATGCATCATAAACTACCGGATTTAAAAGGTAAAAACGTTGCCGTTGTACTTAGCGGCGGCAATATGGACGTGACACTGTTGTCGGTTATTATTGAAAAAGGTCTTATTAAATCGCATCGTAAAATGAAGCTGGTGGTAACATTGGTGGATAAACCGGGTTCACTCATGCATCTAACCGAACTCCTTAAGCGTCTTAATGCCAACATTGTGCATATTGCCTATGATCGTACCTCGACAGATCTGGATTATGGGGATGCCAACGTAACGATCCACCTTGAGACCAAAGGTCATGAACACCAAAAAGAGATTCGGGCATTGTTGCAAGAGCATGGCTATCTAAGTAGTGAGTATCGCTAAGTTATGGATCCCGTAAAAAACTTTAATATTAAACATCCGGTATTGCTTCTTAAAGTGATCCAAAACGGTAATCTTACCGTTATGGATTCGCATACATCATTGCGCATTATCGATTCGGTTCACTATAAAGTTATCGGCGGGTTTAAAACCAATATTTTACAAGAGCGTTATTTTGGCTCGCATCTGGATGTGTCACACGATGGCGCTTACTGTGCTGCGGTATTGCCAAAAACCAATAAAGCGGCACTTTTTTCGGTTGCCCAAAAAGGGTTGTTGTACAAAGTAGGTCGCCATCAAGGTGAAATTGAATCACTCTGTATTGATCCCAACGGGCGTTATTTTGTTACCGGAGGTCAAGACGGCAAAGCATTCGTGTGGTCGCTTAAAACAGCGCGTCTGGCGTTTCCCATGCCGCCGCATAGCGATTATGTCACAGCAATCGCTTTTAGCCAAAACGGACAGTGGCTTGCTACGGGCAGTTTTGATAAAACCATTACCCTACTCAATATTGCTTCGATGAAAAAGCCTGTGAAACTGCGAGGCCATGCTGCTGCGGTTATTGAATTGCTGTTTTTACCCGGATTTCGGCTGCTATCGGTGGACAAAGAGGGTGGCATCATTGTATGGGATACTCAAAACGGCAAAAATATCAAACGCATGAGTAAGGTCAATGATACCGTAACAGCAATAAGTGCCAGTCATGACAGTCGCTTTTTATTTGTAGGTACCAAGCTGGGTTATGTGGCTTTGTATGATCTGGAACTCTATGAGCTATTGACACAGCGATACCTCAAAAGCAAAGAGAGCATCAGTGCCCTAGGTTTTATGGAAGAGGGCTTTAGACTGGCCATTGGCACGATTGATGGCAATGTCGATGTTTATGCGCTTTTTGGAGAACAAGAGCGCTATGAAGAGATGATCAAAAATCGTGAATACGATCTCTTTTACGCTGCAGTAGAAGAAAATCCTGTTTTAATGTACTCAAAGCAGTACAGCCATGTAGAAAAAATTTGGGAAGCCTCGATGATTAAGGCGCGTAAATTTCTTGAAGCGGCTCAAAAAGAGAATGCACTTAAGCTCTTGGAACCGTTTCAAAAAGTTCCAAAAAAGAGTGCTTTTATTAAGCAGTTTGTTAGAGACTTTGATCGTTATTCGACCTTTAAACAGTATGTGCAAGAGCAGCGTTTTCCTTTAGCCTATTCACTCGTGCAGCAGTTTCCGGTTTTTAAAGATTCAGAAGCCTATAACATGATGGAAAAACGCTGGAAAAAGAATTTTTTGCAGGCGCAACAGCTTATTTTAGATAGAAATGGAGACGAACAAGCACGACAACTCTTGATGCCTTATCGTGGTATTTCTGAAAAAGCAATAGCGATTCAACAACTTTTTGCCGAACGCAACCTTTATCTCTATTTCAAAAAAATGATTGCTCAAAAAGAGTTTGTCAAAATGTTTGACCTTATCAAAAACCACCCCTTCTTGATGGAGTTTGATGAGTATCAAGCCGTACTTGATTATGCAGATAATCTCTATATTAAAACGCAGCGTGCTTACGCGGAAGAAGATTATATAACCGCACAAAAAATTGCGGGCATGCTTAAAGAGTTTCCCGAATATGCCATAGAGGCGCATGAAATTGAAGAAACGATCCGTATTAAACAGCTTTTTTATGAGGCTATTGCTTCGGGTAACTTGGTTAATGCTTTTTCCTACATGGTTAATTATCCGCTTCTTTATGAAACTAAAGAGGGGCAGCATCTTGAAGATCAATGGAATCATGTTGTTGATAAAGCATTGCGTCTCTCAGCCAAAGGTGATGCGCTAAACATTCGTCATCTGATTGAACCTTATCTGTCGGTTTCGGCTAAATATGAAGCGATGGCAAACTTGTATCAGCAGTGTTATAACGTACAGCTTGAAGAGGCACTAAAGATGCGTAAAGAACCTGCAGAACTTGAAAAGGGTATGAAAAACTATTTGGCCATGTTTGGTGAGGATGATTTTATTGGCTATTACATAGATCGTTACAATAAAACATTTCAAAAAAATTTTAATGCCGATGAGCAAAGCAAAGGAGAGCTTTCAAGCTGGACTCCTAAAGCGGCTGTCCGTTCTATCTTAGGTTAAATCATTGTGATTGCAATTGACCTTGGCTCAAACAGTTGCCGAATACTGGCGTATGATTGTCATACACATCAAAAGCTCAACGCGTACGAAGCATTAGTTAAAACCGCAGATGGATTGTATGCAACCAAACGTATCAATGATGGGGCACTGCAACGTATTATTGATGCGCTTCATAGTGCAAACGCCATCATGGATTTTACATCGCATGATGTCAAAGCCGTTACCACTGAAGCCATGCGTCAAGCCCATAATCGTGATGAGATTATTGCCGCAATAGATCACGCCACCGGCGTACGTTTTGAAGTGATTGATGCTCAAACTGAGGCAGAATTGACGCTGCTTGCTGTTAATCATCGTCTAAAAACAATGGGCTTGAAAGCAAACAATTTTGTTCTCGTTGATATTGGAGGCGGTTCAACTGAAGTAACCTTTTGCAAAGCAGACAAACACTTTTCAAAAAGTTTTGGCATAGGCATTGTAACGCTTGCACAGCAGTGCGAAAGCCTTGAAGTGGTGCAAAAGAGCTTGAACCATCTGCTTGATCCCGTACGCGAATATGTGAATGCCATTTATGAAACGCAGGAAAAACCTGATTTTTTAGTCTCCACAGCAGGTACGCCTACTACACTTGCAGGCTACCTTGAGGGGATGAATTATCATACCTACGATGCGTCTAAAATCAATGGCTACAAGCTAAGCCGTGAAGGCGTTGCCAAAGGCCTAAAAGATTTGATGGCCATGGATGAAGCGCAGCGCGCCTTGTATGTTGGGGTAGGGCGCGAAAGCTTGATTGCTGCTGGGATTGTCATTATGCAAACATTTTATGAGCTTTTAGGCTTTGAAAGTAGTATTGTAATTGATGACAGTTTGCGCGAAGGCGTGGCACTGGATTACTGCAATAATCGTTCTAAAGAGCGCCTCTAAGCACTGCTTGCTTTTAGGTTTTTAACATGTTTTTTAATTTTAACGCAGAATATAGCAATGGTTGAATATAATTAGCCAATTTTATAAGAGGAGATAATCATGCAAATCAGCGGTGCGCAGATGGTTATCGAAGCATTAATTGCCGAAAATGTAGATACGCTGTTTGGATATCCCGGTGGGGCTATCATGAACGTTTATGATGAAATCTACAAGCAAAATGCTTTCGAACATATCTTAACCCGTCATGAACAAGCGGCCATTCACGCTGCCGAAGGCTATGCAAAAGCCAGCGGTAGAGTGGGGGTTGCCATGGTCACGTCGGGTCCTGGATTTACCAATGCTGTCACCGGACTTGCCGATGCTTATATGGACTCCGTTCCTCTTGTTGTTATTAGTGGTCAGGTACCGATGAGCCTTATTGGTACGGATGCATTTCAAGAAATTGATGCGGTGGGTATCAGTCGTTCATGTACGAAACACAACTATCTTGTTACCGATGCATCGGATATTGCACGTGTTCTTAAAGAAGCGTTTTATATTGCGGCTTCGGGACGTCCGGGACCTGTACATGTAGATATTCCTAAAGACGTTACGGCGCAAATTGCTGAATTTGTGTATCCTGAATCGGTAGAGCTTGAAACCTACAAACCGACAACAAAGGGTAATGAGCGTCAGATTAAAAAGGCGGTCGAAGCGATTTTAAAAGCACGACGTCCACTTTTTTATCTTGGCGGCGGAGTCATTAACTCTAATGCATCAGAACAGGTGCGTGAATTTGTTGCCATGACACAAATTCCGGCGGTTGAAACCTTTATGGCGCGTGGCGCATTAAGGCATGATGATCCACTGCTCATCTCGATGCTGGGTATGCACGGTTCTTATGCGGCTAATATGGCGATGAGTGAAACCGATTTGATTATTGGGCTTGGCGCGCGTTTTGATGACCGTGTTACTGGTAAGCTTTCTGAATTTGCTAAAAATGCTGACGTTATTCATGTTGATATTGATCCGGCAAGCATTTCAAAATTGGTGAATGCGCATTACCCTATTGTTGGTGATGTTAAGCTGGTTGTTGAGGCAATGATACAAGAGGTTGGAGATAAAGTTGATACGGGTCGTTATGCAACATGGCGCGAAACAATCAACAACTTTAACAGAATGCATCCTCTAGGCTACAATGAAGATTCAGACCGGATCAAGCCACAATGGGTTATTGAGCGTTTGGGGCAATTATTGGGGGATGATGCCAATATTACAACTGATGTTGGACAGCATCAGATGTGGTCGGCACAGTTTTATCCTTTTACCCGTGCGCGCCAATGGAACAGCTCTGGCGGTTTGGGCACAATGGGTTATGGTTTCCCTTCGGCTATAGGGGTGAAACGTGCCGCTCCAGAGCGTATTAGCATTAATGTTACGGGAGACGGTTCTATTTTGATGAATATTCAAGAACTGATGACGGCGGTTGAGTATAAGCTTCCGGTTATTAATGTTATTTTGAATAATAATTATCTTGGAATGGTGCGCCAGTGGCAGACGCTTTTTTATGATAAACGTCACTCCGAAACCGATCTCTCAATGCAGCCTGATTTTGTAAAATTGGCTGAGAGTTTTGGCGGTATTGGCTATCGTGTTAATACCAAAGAAGCGTTTGATGCGGCACTAAAAGATGCTATTGAAAAAAATGTTGTGGCAATTATTGATGTTGTGGTGCATCGTCTTGAAAACGTACTTCCAATGGTACCTTCAGGCGGTTCACTCTTTAACATGATGCTCTTAGAGAAAAAGGAGAAGTAATGGAAAATGAAAGACGCGTTGTTTCGGTTATCGTAGTCAATGAAGCCAGTGTACTCTCACGTATTACGGATCTTTTTTCAGCTCGCGGTTACAACATAGAATCACTTACTGTAGCACCAATTCCTGATAGCAAGTATTCACGCCTGACGATTGTAACATCAGGCTCAGTGCGCATTATTGAGCAGATTGTAAAGCAACTGCATAAGCTCATCCCGATTTTACGGGTATATGATCATGTTGATTTTGTTGAGAAAGAGATGGCAATGGTTAAATTCCCGCTTTCGGAATCACTCAATGATATTGATGTTTTGTGTAAGGCCTACAACGGAAAAATTGTTAATCTTGGCGATGATGTGATGATTGCAATGGTGGCTGATGAACCTAAACGAGTGGATCATTTTTTAAAAGCGATCAAACGCTTTAATCCTAAAGAGATCGTACGCGGTGGTACGGTTGCACTAGAACGATAATATGCTGCTTAGCGAAATAGCAAAACTGCTTGAGATTGACTATAGCGGCAGTGATTGCGAAATTACGAAAATGAATACCCTCTCCAAGGCGACACATTCGGATATTACATTTCTCTCCGAGAAACGTTATATTAAAGAGCTTGAGGGCACGAAAGCCGGTGCCATCATTGTGGACCCTTCACTTAGTGATAGAGTCCCTTCGCACTGTGCTGCATTAATTACGACAGAACCGTATTTAAAAATGGCACTTCTTTCAAAATATTTTGCTCCGGCAATTTTAGATGAGAATGCACCGGCTCCTATTGTTGGTGAAAACTGTCGTATTTCCCCAAAAGCACATCTTGAAAATGGTGTTGTCATAGGGAATAACTGCACCATTATGGCAGGAGCTTATGTGGGCTTACATGTAAGCATTGGCGATAACACAACAATCTATCCCAATGCTACCATTTATGCACAATGTCACATTGGTAATGCGTGTATTATTCACGCCGGTGCTGTCATTGGAAGTGATGGATTTGGATTTGCGCATACCGCAACAGGCGAGCATGTCAAAATCTATCAAAATGGCAACGTTGTCATCGAAGATGATGTAGAGATTGGTGCCAATTCTACCATTGATTGCGCCGTATTTGGCTCAACCATCATTAAAACGGGTGCCAAAATTGATAATCTGGTACAAATTGGGCACAACTGCGTTGTTGGAGAGTACTCTCTTCTTGTTTCGCAAGTAGGCCTTGCCGGATCTACAACGTTGGGGCGTAATGTTGTTATTGGTGGTCAAAGTGCTACGGCAGGACATATAGAAATTGCTCCTTTTACTACCTTGGCTGCACGCTCAGGCGTGACCAAGGATATTAAAGAGAGCGGTCAAACATTTGCCGGATTTCCACTAATGGAGCATCGTAGATGGCTTAAACTTCAAGGACGCATTGCCAAGTTACTCAAGTGATGCGTTCTTTTTTCGGACTCTTTTTACAATAGCAGCGATCATCTTTCGTATTCCCAAAACGATCAGATAAATAATAAGTATCAAATAGAGTGGATGAAATATTCCAAGAGAGCTATTATGAATATTTTTTATATGTTTAATCGGAGCATTTTGCCATGCATCTTGATGCATAAAAAATGAAATGATTAAAAAAATAAATAAAAAAATCGTCAGTTCTTTTTTGATAGGGGATTCTTCAAGTCGCTTATTATAATGCGCAATTATGAGCATAATATATTAAATTTATTATTATTTGAAGTTTTGAAACGCTTATGAAAAGTAAGGGGAAAATATACGATTTTAAGAGTCAAAACGAGAGGAGTTTAATATAATAATTCATTATTTCAAATTAAGGGATTATTATGTCCGGTATTTTAAAACATCAATCAACATTGACACTTGAAGGAACCAAAAACGGTATTATTACAATCGCTCAGATTGACGAGCCGTATGGCGAAGGAAGTGCTACGGTAGCAAGTATCGGGATTTCATTAACAGGAGATAGTGAAAATCCGGAGTGGAAAGTCCACATCCCTATGAAAAATCTTCCCAACGTTATTAATGCGTTGCAATCTTTTTCTGAAGAGTGAGTAACACTCTTGTTCCAAAAGGCATTTAAGCCTTTTTGGATTCCACATAGGCCTTAATACGGCCAATTCCTTCACGAATCGTATCAATATTTGTTGCAAAACTAAGACGAAAATATCCCTCAAGACCAAAGGCAATACCTGGAACAACAGCAACACCTTGTTCTGCTAGCAGCTCTTTTGAAAATGTCATTGAATCATTATTGACCTCTTTGGTATTCACAAAAAGATAAAAAGCACCATCAGGCACAATAACTGAAAGGCCATCAATGTCATTAATGAGTCTTGCCGCTTCTTCACGGCGCAGGGCAAATGCTTGACGCATGGCTTCAATGTCGGCATCGGCTTGACCATTAAGTGCTACAATTGCCGCTTTTTGGGTAATAGAGTTGACGTTAGATGTTTGCTGACCTTGCAACTTGTTAACAGCGGCTATAAGCTCCGTATTGGCCGAAGCCATATAGCCAAAGCGCCATCCGGTCATAGCAACTGATTTGCTTAATCCGTTGATGGTTATAGTACGTTGAAACATATCATCACTAATAGAAGCGGCTGATGTAAATTCGCCTACATAGGTTAGTTTTTCATACATTTCATCACTTGCAACAATGATGTTGGTACCTTCAAGCACTTTGCCAATGGCAATGAGTTCTTCTTTGCTATAAATGGCCCCGGTAGGATTCGATGGTGTGGTGAGTACCAGCATTTTTGTTTTAGGCGTAATGGCAGCTTTGAGTTGTTCGGCTGTAATTTTAAAATTGCTGGCATCATCAGTAACAATATCCACAGGAGTTCCGCCGCAGTATTTAACAATTTCAGGATAGGTGACCCAATAGGGTGCCGGGATAATAACTTCATCGCCTTTTTGAATGGTGGCACTAAAAAGATTAAAAAGCGAGTGTTTGGCACCATTGTTGACCGTAATCTGTTTGGCAGTATATTCTAAACCGTTGTCGCGTTTGAGTTTGCCTGCTATAGCCTCACGTAGTGGTGCAATGCCTTCCACGGCAGTGTAGGAGGTGAAGTTGTCATTAATGGCTGCAATAGCAGCGTGTTTAATAACGTCGGGAGTGTGAAAATCAGGCTCGCCTGCGGAAAAGCTAAGAATATCTTTTCCCTGCGCTTTAAGTTCCTGTGCCAAAGCGGTAATGGCTAATGTCATGGATTCTGAAAGGGCATTGATGCGTTGGGTCAGTTCGATGTTCAAAAGGAGTTCCTTTGGAAAAAAATGGATTTGAAATTATAACGAAATTGAGTGCTGATTGGTAGTTGTACGTTTCATGCGGCGCTGAATTACAAATGCAAAAAAGAGCCCAGATGCATCCACTAAAACATCAGCAACTTCGGCACTGCGTGTTGGCAAAAAATATTGGATGACTTCAATGAGTACAGCAAATAGAAGCAAGAGCCCAATGCGTGTTTGTGATGAGAGTGATTGATAGGCAAAATACAAAAGCATTGCAAGGCTAAAAAAAGCCAAGAAATGGTTGAGGATGTCACTCATAGATATAAGATGCGGCATCCCGGAATAGTTGGGAACAAATGCCATATAGCTAATGGCTACCATAGCAACAAAAAGAAGTGTGCGGGCAAAAGTTTTAATTTTTCATCGCCTTAATAAAAGAGTCGTAAATATTTTCAAGTTCCAAATCGCGCTCAAGCACTTCTTTATTATCTTGGCGGATAATGTGCTCTAAAACGGCAACACGTTTCATCATGTATTCAAAAAGTTCTTTATTAATATCGGGCAGCTTGTTGTGGCTGTGCGGATCTTTATCGCGTCCTTTTTGAATCACGTGTGCCGGAATACCAACGGCGGTTGAATTATCGGGTACGTCACGGACTACAACCGAATTGGCGCCAATTTTGGCATCTTCACCAATGACAATATTTCCCAAAACTTTTGCACCCGCACCAATAACGGCACCGCATCGCACGGTAGGGTGTCGTTTAACGCCGCGATCAAGTGAAACACCCCCAAGCGTAACGCCTTGATAAATCAAAACATCATCTTCAATAATACAGGTTTCGCCAATAACCACACCCATGCCGTGATCAATAAAAACGCGTCGTCCAATGCGTGCCGCGGGATGAATATCGATAGAGGTAAATATTTGCGATAATCCCATTAATATACGTGCCAGTGATCTAAAACCGCTTCGATATAGACGGTGTGACACACGATACCATGCTAACGCCCATACACCAGGATAATTGAAAAGAAATTCAAATCGAGAATGTATGGCAGGATCATTATGGTAGACATTTTCAAAATCTTCTTTAATCTCGGAAAAAAGTCCCAATCCAACGCCTTTAATAAGTGGTTCGAAGGTAGCTGTTTTGATACAGATACGTCTTAAGTTGGCGTAGTGTATCACTTTTTTCTTGTCCTGTGATAAAAACACTTTGTTGTATCATTGTTTCAAGCTTCTTTAAAACAGCGTCGCCATCATAGCCAACTGATTCAATCACTTTAAGCAAGTCTACAGACTCTTCAATCTGCAAAATTTCATAACCATCTTCATTTAATATAATAGTTGCTTCATTGGGTTTAGAAAAGAGGTTGTGTTGCATTCCCAGCGTCTCTTGATAGGCGCCTACATTGAAAAAACCCAAGAAATAGTCCTCTTCATCCAGATCAATGTCGTGTAAAAAGAGCGGTGCATTTTGGTTGTAAGCAATCTCACCATCACTATCACAAGTGATGTCCCAAAGACTGGCAGGACGGATAGGTTTTAAATCAAGTTTATGCAGCGGCATAATAGGAAAATTTTGCTTGAGTCCCCAATAATCGGGAATAGATTGGAAAAAAGAGCAGTTTACTAGGTAGCGTTCTTGATGGCGCTCTTGCAAACGTTTGAGTTCAGTAGTAGGGTTTTGCATTGAAAGATAAAATGCTTTTTTAATGATTTGATGCGCAAAAATTTCGGCATTGGATCGATCTTCAAGGTCAATATAGCCCAAATCAAAAAGTGTGAGCAGCGAATCCATATGATCGAGGGCATCGTGCATGTATTCGATAAAGTTCTTCTCATTAATGAGATTGCTCAGTTCAATCAGTTCTTCAACCAGCGGAGGGTTAACCTCTTTTAAACGCAGGTGCTCGGGTTGGTAGTCGTGTGAAAAAAGTTCAAGTACGGGGGTTACCAAAACAGCATGGTGTGCTACGATATAGCGACCTGATTCGGTAAAAATATTGGGGTGTTCAACACCTTTGGCATCCATAATATCGCCAATAAGAAAAACAACGTCATTGGAAAATTCTTGAAGCGAGTAGTTTTTAATACGTTTTGAAGCGTGCTGGGCATACTCTACGGCCAAACCCCCACCAATATTGATGGCTCTAAGTGATGACGCTCCTAGTTTTTTAAGTTCGGCATAGATATTAGCGGCTTCGCGTAGCGCTTTTTTAAGCGGTGCAATCTCTTCCATTTGAGAGCCAATATGAAAATGGATCATCGTGAGCTGTTTTAGCATATCGTACTCTTCCAAAAGCTCAACGGCTTCAAGAATTTCTGTGGCAGTCATACCAAATTTTGAATCCATACCGCCGCTTTTGGCCCATGCGCCGCCACCACTGCTGTGCAAGCGAACCCGCAAACCAATATCAGGCGTTTTGAGCTGGCAATTTCTGGCGACTTCAATAATGGATTCAAGTTCTCCAAGACCCTCTATGGTGATCGTAATATTGTGCCCCATCTGCGCGGCTATAAAACCCAGATAGATCATCTCATTGTCTTTAAAACCGTTTACGGTAATGGGTGAGCCAATTTTGGTATAAGTCATGGCTAAAACCAGCTCTGCTTTAGAACCGGCTTCAAGGCCGTAATTAAACTTTTCTCCAAACTCCATCATGGGTTTAATCACATTGGCAAATTGATTAACTTTAAGTGGAAACACCGCTTGAAATGTGCCGTTGTAATGATTCTCTTTAATGGCGGTTTCAAAATGGGTATAAAGCTTCTGGATCTGCTTTTCAATAAGATGCGGAAAGCGTAAGAGTATGGGCCCGCGAATTTTATCAGAACGCACTTGTTCTGTAAGCTCAAGAAGCGATGGAGATGAGAGATGATTGACTTTGACGACACCATCTTCAACAAGAAAGTTACCGTCGCTCCATATGTTTATTCCGTACATAGTTAAGCCTTAGACATGTAATTTATGGTACTTATATTAAAGTACTTAAAGTGCATCAAGCATAATGGTTTGTTCATCTTTTTGAACAAGATCTTTGATCCAAATACTGTTGTTTTTGAGTTCGTTTTCACCAATAACGGCGCAGTATCGGGCGTTAACGCGATCTGCTCCTTTAAGGTGTGCTTTGAGATTTTTGGGTTCGTACTCGATAATCACCCGCTCGGTGGCGCGTTTTTTTTGTCCCGCTTGCAGCAGAGTTTCAAGGGCATACTGATCCATGGCGCCAAAATAGTAGCCCTCACGGGAACTTTCTGGCATTTTAATCAGTTCAAGCAGGCGTTCGATCCCGATGGCAAAGCCCACGGCCGGAGTCGCTTTACCATCTAAAAACTCTACCAGACGGTCATAGCGTCCTCCGCCCGCGATGGCGCTTTGCGATCCGATTTCATTGCTGACAAACTCAAACGCCGTTTTTGAGTAATAATCCAGTCCGCGCACCAGATGGGTATCGACTTCAAAAGCGATAGCATTGGATTTGAGAAGCTTTTTAAGTGTCTCAAAATCATCATTACATGTAGAACAGAGATGATCAATAAGTTTGGGTGCATCAGCGTAAATATGCTGGCATTTTTCATTTTTACAATCGAGTGTACGGATTGGATTGCTCTGTTTACGGCGGCGGCAATCTTCGCAAATCTCTGTTTCGTGCGCATCCAAAAACGTTACCAGCCGCTGGCGGTACTGCGGCATACAGTTGTGATCGCCAAGCGAATTGAGTTTGAGCGTATAGCCGATACCAAGCGCTTTTAAAATATCGCTAATCATCATGATCATGGCAAGATCTTCATACACCGAGGCAATGCCAAAACTCTCCACGCCAAACTGGTGAAACTCTCTTAGCCTCCCTTTTTGGGGGCGTTCATAGCGAAACATAGGACCATAATAGTAAAAACGGTGAATGCCGCCTTGACGATCCAATTTATTTTGAACAAAAGCACGAACCACGCCCGCCGTACCTTCGGGACGAAGGCAAACATCATTTTCGCCTTTGTCAATAAACTGATACATCTCTTTGCCGACAATGTCGCTGGACTCGCCTACGGAGCGTTTAAAAAGTGCTGTCTCTTCAAGCAGGGGAGTTTCAACATAGTGGAACCCATAGCGTTTCGCAATACGCGATGCTGTTTCCAAAAAATATTCAAAACGCTTGTAATCGTCTGCTAGAATGTCGTTCATACCCCGTAGTGACCGGATCATGGCTCTCCTTTGAAAAGAGTGGCATTATAACAAAAATATCGCTTTAAGAGAAAGCGGATTGTTTTGTTTTTTCAGGTATGAAAATTCTAATAATGACGGTAACTTTCGTTCATATCGACTTCATCGTTGCTTGCGTTATATGCGGGTTCGGTATCGGAATCGTTGTAGGTTATGCTTCCGTGCCAGTCGTTGAGTTTGAAATCAACGCTTCCGCCGTTGTAAGAGCCGGCGGATCGGGAACTCCATGTGGTATCGATACGTGCTTCAATATTGTAAATGTCTTCATTGAAGAGGGGATTCTCTATTTTTTGGCTTATGCATTTAACGCCGTTATCACTGACAAGGCATGGCGTATCAAAACCTTCAAGACCGTTTTGAGTGTAATAGTATCGTGCATGAATACCGGAGTTTAAATAGGCGGGGGTGAGCGTATAGTCGTATACGGCCCGGTAGCGATAGCGCTCTTTGTTAAAAAGCGTCGTATCCATAAGCGACATCCCTTCAAGATCAACCGTTTGCAGAGTTGAGGGGTTTCTCATAACGACATCATCAAGAAAAATGCTTACAAGCTCTTTTGGGGATGAGGATTCATCGTTGTATTTGTAACAAGGGTACAGATCGGTCAGGGGGATAAAAAGCGTATAGCTTTCATTGTCGTTTTTTTCAAAAGTATAGGGAGCAAGAAGTTCGTTAACGCATGTGGTATCGTAGTGTTTAAAATCATGTTGGATAAAGATCTCTTTTAAAAGCAGCGGTGTTTCTGTTGCAAATGCGCTATTAAGAAATAAAGCGTTTTTGAAGAGACTTTTCTTTAGTATCGTTGCACTTACGTTAAAATCCTCAACGCTCAACTGCTTTGCATCTTTTAGCGTTTCACTGTACCATTTTGCCTCGGGATTCAAGGTATTGCTAAAAGTTTTATGGCCGTTTGTAGCCGTATAGGTTGGCAGCGCTGTGTCGTGGTAATTCATGGTGCCATTCCAGTTGTTCATAACAAAATCGATCGTTCCCGCACCGAAGGTAGAGCTGTTTTTATCCGATACCAAAACATTGGATCGAAACATATTGGTATCAATTTGCTTGGTGCCATCGGAATATTTGAGGATTTTAACACTTCTTTCTGTGCACTCAAATGCTTCTTTGGTATGAATGCAAGGCTTATCAAAATCATCCAGACCGGTAGAGGCAAATATAGAAGAATGTGCACTGCCGTCTGATCCATTGACATCAACCACTGTAAAATAGCGGAATGTTTTTTTTTGAAAATTAATATTTTCAATATCGTTTCCACTGAGTCCTTCTAAATTATACGTCGTAGTATCATCTAAAAAAGCCGTGAAATCGTCATAATGATAAGATACCATCGCCGTTATCTGCGAAAGATTATTTTCATCATAAAAACATGCCGTAACATCGGTAGGCGGAATGTTTAAACGGTACGTTCCATCACTGTTTTTCTCAAATGTAAAAGAGTTAAGAACGTTTTTTAGGCATTGTGTACTATCTAATGCTGTCTGTACCAAAGGTGCGTTCATAAAATGCTCATCTTCTTCTATCAAATCGGTAAGTTCATAAGCTTCAATCGCATCGGCGGTCACGTTGAAATCTTCAAGGCTCAGGGTATCGGCATTTCTAAAAACACTACTGCTCTGTAGTGGCGTTGTATTAGAGCTTTCACTCCCTCCGCAGCCGCTTAAGAGCCAGATTGAAAGTGTTACATGTAATAAAAATATACGAGACATGGTACTCCTTTATTCGTTTGCCAGTGCAAAGGCTTCGTTGATTTCCTGGGCATCGAGGGTGACGGTGTTGCTATCATAATGATAAACGTCTATTGTCGTCATATTACTTATTTCAAATTTTCCCTGAATCTGCATGCTAAGATCACCAAGTTGATAAGGAGTTTCAAGACATCCCAAGGATGAGAGATAGGCCGTACTCATGTAAGATGTTACAACCATTGTAGTGTTAATATACTTGTAATAGAAAGAAAAAATCGTATCTGCATTATTTTGACAATGAATATTCAATTGTAAGTCCAACAAACGATTAGCGCTTCCTGATAAATAATAATATTCCTTTAAATCTGGGTCATAAAAAAAGGAGAATTGCACTTTAATGAAACTATCTGTTGTTTTATCATATTCTGCTTGTTCAAAAAAGTCCCCCTGAAGAGCATGGGAATCCAAGTGTGACTGCCAATATGAATAAGATGCCAGCTCATCAAATGTCTGATTAATATCGGCAATCATGGCACTGTAAGATAATACTTCCGCACGCCCCTCTTTTGTGAGATTAAGCTCCATGTAGTGATGACGGTGTTCACTGCAAGCAGTAAATAGTAGTAATAAAAAAAGATATAAAAAGTATTTCATTTTATTTTAATCCAAAATCATATCTTGGATTTTTTTGCATTTTACGTAACATTTTTACAAACTCTTCATGGTGGGCTTTAACTTTTAATTGTACATCAGGATGAATTTTATCGGGATAAAACGTATGCCATGAAGTACCTTTGCCTCCGACAAAAGCAATCCAGTCACTGACATCCCATGTGTCATACTTTCCAAATTCAATGTAAGGAATACAATACTTTTTTGTAATATCAAAAGATGGTGCGGAGCGATGCCTCCACAATCTAGATGGATCCAATTCACTTAAACCATCGTTTAGTTGATTACCTACATGGTTAATGCCATCATTTAGTTGGTTGGATATACTTATAATTTCACCACCGAATTCATGGCTCATATCTACAATAACACCACCGGCATGTCCTATTATACCGCCGGTGTCTTGAAGTAAATGTACAAATTGATTTCCTATATTTTCTGAGCATCCCACGCCGTCTCTAATACATTTCTCAATTTCCGGCAGTACATCATCAACAATAAAAACGGTAGTTTCGTAAGCGAATTCCACCAACTCTGTCGTAAAGTAAAAATTAACAAACTCTACGCAGACCTGCTTGTCAAATCTAAAAGGCAGACCAAACGGTGTGCCGCCATCGGCATAGATATTGATCCAGTAGTGCGCTTTTGGATCGGCACTCGATGAATATCCTGTGAGAATATCGATAGCATCCGGAAAGGTAACCGGATCTACCGTTACCAAGACATCTACTTGTTTGTCATCGCTTAAAGCTCTTGTCGCTTCTACTGCGGTATCACCGCCCCAATAGAGCATTATTTTAGAATTTAAGAAAAATTTTATACTAAAACGTATGAAATATTAATACAAAAATCTTAAATTATGTTTATATGTATTAATATAACAGTTTTTATTAAAAACATGATTTTATATTATAGTTTTTTTATGTTTTTGAATTGCCTCAATAATTTGCATATTTATCGTATTGATCTTAAGCGTGGCGTCGATGCGGATTAGGGGAATGTTAAGCATCTGTGCCGCGCGTTTGAGGTTGGATTGGATTTCAAGCAGGTATTTTGTGCCGCGCGATTCGATGCCGTCAAGTTTTTTAGCGCCAAGGCGTTTTTCGAGTTCTTTAGGGGTGAGTTCGAGCAAAAAGACGATCTCAGGCAGAATGTTGTCGGTGGCGAAGCGGTTGAGTTGTATGATTGCCTGATCTTCGATGCTTTGTGAACTAAGCGCGTATGCCACGCCCGATACCACACTGCGATCGGAGATAATAAGACGATTCAGATTGGGTTTGATAACGCTGCTAAGATGTTCGGCCCGATCGGCCAAAAAGAGCAAAAACTCGGTTTTTGGGTTGGTAATACTACCTTCAAGCAGCAGTTTTCGAATTTCGCCGCCTATGGCGGTGGCTCCGGGTTCTTTGGTAATCAGGGCATCAGGAAATGCGCGCTCTAAAGCGGCGATTTGCGTGCTTTTTCCCGCGGTGTCGATACCTTCAATGGCAACGTACATTAGCGCAGGCTCCGGATCATCGCTTCGACCTCGCTAGGGAGCAGGTGTTCGGTTTTTCCGTTAAATTGCAACATGGTGCGCACGATAGAAGAGCTAATGAATGCGTGTTTTAAAGAAGGCATCAAATAGACGGTTTCAAGTGTATGATCAAGAGAGTTATTAAGATAACCCAGTTGCAGTTCGTATTCAAAATCACTTACGGCGCGCAGGCCGCGTATGAGGATGCGCGCACCTTCGCTTTTTGCAAGATCAACAGTGAGGTTGTCAAATCCAACAACGCGAACACGATCAAGCTTTTGAGTTGCCGCGCGGCTCATTTGGATGCGTTGTTCAAGGCTAAACATGGGGTGCTTGTCGCGCGATTGGGCCACAGCAATAACGACTTCATCAAACAGGTTTAACGCGCGCATGACAATATCGAAATGACCGTTGGTAATGGGATCAAACGTCCCAGGGTAAAGTGCAATTTTTGGATTATTCATGATTTCCCCATCTAAGATAATAGTCGTTGTCGATACCGACAAGATCAAGCCATTTGCCAATCATAAAATGTTCCATAGCTTCTAAAGACTCCTGTTTGGAATAATATGCCATAACCGGCGGTGCAATGATGACACCCAGGTTTGAAAGCTTGAGCATGTTTTCAAGCGCAATGGATGAAAAAGGCATTTCGCGCGGTGCCAATAGCAGTGTGCGTCGCTCTTTGATCATAACGCTTGCGGCACGGGTCATTAGGGTGTCGGCAATACCGCAAGCAATTTTAGCCAGTGTATTCATGCTGCAAGGTACAACCATCATGATATCGGTTTGAAAGGATCCTGAAGCAACACCAGCCCAAATTTCGTCGTTTTGATGAAGCGTGATCTGCTGTTCTTTATCTAACACAATCTTGGCATGTTGGGAGATAATCAGATGTTTTTCGCAATGTGCAGGCAGCATCTCAAGCAGTTTTAATCCCAAAGCGGCACCGCTGGCACCGCTGATTCCAACGACAACTTTCACTTGATCTCCACGCGGTTGGCTCCGATGATGCGCGCTTTGAGCGTTTCACCATCGTTTTTAGTGATCGTAATCATATCATACAAGGCACCGTCATCGTTTGCTGTGGCTGCAAATTCGATTTCAAGTGTACCATCTTTAATAATAGCAACCACCTGCTGATTGCGTTTGATAAGCGGGATCGTTTCGATGAGTTCGGGTGTAATGACACGAGACTCGGCAAGCCGCATTTTAGCCTGCCATTTTCCGTTTTCAATCTGAGCCAGAGGTGCATCACGATAACCCTCAAAACGTTGGGTTACAACCGTAGTATTGGCCGATGATAGGGCTTCTTTTCGGGCAATGGTACGTGTGGTTTTTAAAACACGCAGCGTCGCATCAATGGTATAGTTAAAAAAGATGCGTTGGCCATCAGGCGTGCTAAGATAGAGAATACCGCTATAATGAAGGTGATTTTTAGGCGGTATGGTAATATCGTACGATTCGGGAAGCATTTCGATGTAGCTACGCGGCGTTACATGTAACGTTTCAATATGGATGTTTGGGTAGTACTGAGAATAGAAATCAATCAAAGCGTTTTCAATGGGGACGGTATCGAAAAAAAAGGTGCGTTTGAAGGTAATAAACGCCGCCGAGGCTTTGACGCGAATACCTTCTTTGGCGTAGGCTTCTACAAGCTCATCGCTTTTAATACGATACACCATACGTTTGTCTGGAATTTCCACAACTGGAAAAACCTTTTTAATATTCTGAACCAGCTCATCAGAATAGATGGTATTGCTGCTAAAGGTGTACTCTTCTTTAAGTGTTGCTTGCCCCCAAAGCAGAGTACATGTAAAAACAAAGATTAATAAGGATTTCATATGATAAATCATAGCATATTATACACGAGGAGAAGGGAATGGAACATGAACTGATACGACTGGCGCGTGAATCTATTTTGGAAGTTTTTGATCCTGAACAAAAGGTTGATCGTTTGGTATGGTTGTGCCGTTATCCCGAACTTTCAGAAGAGCGCGCCGTTTTTGTAACATTAAATGCACAGGGAAATTTACGCGGCTGTATTGGATCGCTTCTGCCTCATCGTTCATTGCTTGAAGAGGTGATTGCCAATGCTAAAGCAGCAGCGTTTCGAGATCCACGATTTGCGCCGCTTTCGATGGAAGAGTTTGAAAGGATTGATATAGAACTTTCATTGCTGAGTCTTCCTTATGAGCTTGAATATAGCGACGTGAATGATTTAAAACATAAAATTCGTCCGGGTATTGATGGCGTTATTTTACGCTTAGGAGATCATCAGGCAACTTTTTTACCTTCGGTTTGGGAACAGTTACCAAGCTTTGAGCTCTTTTTTGAACATTTGTGCCATAAAGCAGGATTGGAGGGTCTTTGTTTACAACAACATCCCGAGATTTCGCTCTATCAAGCCAAAAAGATCGTGTGATGGAGTATTTTTATACCAAAGGCGAGCGCATTGTGTGTCAATTGTGTGCGCATTTGTGTAGGCTCAAAGATCATCAAACAGGTATTTGCGGCGTTAACAAGCGCGAGGGTGAGCAGATTGAAAATCTGGTTTTTGGATATCCTAGCGCTTTACATGTAGACCCCATAGAGAAAAAACCGCTGTACCATTTTTTGCCCGGTAGCCGTGCGCTCTCTTTGGGAACGGTAGGGTGCAATTTTCATTGCAACTTTTGCCAAAACTGGGGGATTTCGCAAGAGCATTATATTGATACATCGCAGTATCTATCGCCGGAGCAGATTGTTTTGATGGCTTTAAAAGAGCAGTGTGAAGTGATTGCGTACACCTACAACGAACCAACCATTTTTTACCCTTATGCTAAAGCTATCGCCCGTTTGGCCCAATCGCACGGTATTAAAAATGTTTTTGTAACCAACGGCTATGAGAGTGAGGCGGTGCTTGAAGATATGGTTGGCATTATTGATGCGGCAAACGTGGATCTTAAATCATTTGATGCGCACTATTATAAAAAAGCGTTGGGAGGTTTGCTAGAGGTGGTACTACAAAACCTTAAACGTCTCAAACGCAGTGGTATTTGGATTGAGGTAACCACCTTGATAATCCCGCAGCGTAATGATAGCCGTAGTGAGCTTGAAGCCATGGCCGCATTTATTGCAAAAGAACTAGGATGCGATACGCCATGGCACCTGAGCGCTTTTCATCCTGATTATAATGAACGCGATCTGCCTCAAACGCCGCTGCAAACACTTCAAATGGCATACGAAGTGGGAAAAAAAGCGGGGCTTCATTATGTGTATCTTGGAAATGTCGCGCATAGCAATACGACTTTTTGTAGTGCTTGTCATAACCCCTTGATTGAACGTCAGCATATGGGGTTGCGTGCGTATCATCTTGAAAAAAATCACTGCGTGCAGTGTGGCAAAGTACTTGAAGGAGTGTTTCATGAATAGACGCAAAAGTGCTGTAAATGGTACCTTTTATCCGGCTACATGTAATGAGATTCATGCGATGATTGCACGCTTTAATGGCATGATTCCACCCAAAATGCTTGATGCTGCTCAGACATTTGCACGCGCATTGATTGTGCCGCATGCCGGGTATATCTACAGCGGTTTTAGCGCTAATGTGGCGTATGCCATTGCGGCCGCTCGTCATGATATTAAGCGCATTATTGTCATTGGCCCAAGCCACCGCGTGGCATTTAACGGCGCATCCGTAGCGCGTTATGAACTTTTTGAATCACCTTGCGGTGATCTCAAAATGGATACAGCATATGCCCATGATCTGGAAACACGTTTTGAAGCATTTGGATTTGATGCACAACTGCATCATGAGCACTCTAGCGAAGTACAGATGCCCTTGATTGACTATTATTTTAAAAATATTCCAGTGGTAGAGATTGTCTATGGGCGGATTGATCCTAAAGTGTTGGCACAAAGTATTGAATATATGTTAGAAGATGTCAATAATCTTGTCATTATTAGTACGGATCTTAGTCATTTTTATACTTTAGATGAAGCCAGTCAACACGATAGTATCTGTCTTGATGCCATACAGACAATGGATATTGAGCGTTTTGACAGGGGGTGTGAAGCGTGTGGTATATTGGGTGTTAAAGCCCTGATTATAGCGGGTAATACCTTGGGAATGCAGACAGAAATTATTGATTATTGTACCAGTGCAGATGCCAGTGGTGATACCAAACGCGTTGTAGGATATGTTTCGGCTTTGATGAAATAAATAGTTATTAAAACGTTATACTCTGTACCATACACAAGCTCTTTATTGTTAGAATGTGTCATCTTTTCTAATAAATTTTGACGGGTTGGTTTAATGCGACATATAATAATTTTCTTTGTTTTTACGCTTTTAGTAAGTGCTTCCGAGATTGAACTTGAACAGATGATAGGTCGAATGTTGATGGTGGGTTTTGATCAAAGCCGTATTGATGCCAACAGTACGATTGTCAAACAGATGCAACGTTATCATCTAGGCGGCGTGATTTTGTTTGATCGTTTTTTTAATGATCGCAATCGTAGTAAAAATATTGAAAATCCGCAGCAACTCCGCAGGCTCACCGCCGCGCTTGAATCGTATAGCCCACAACCGCTACTTATTGCACTTGATCAAGAGGGCGGGCGCGTGCAGCGGCTTAAAAGCCGTGATGGTTTTAGTGCAACGCCATCGGCAAAAACATTGGGAGCAGGCAGCATTGAAGATGCTGCAATGGCTTATGATGGCATGGGAACGATGCTGCATGATGCGGGCATTAATGTTAATTTTGCACCGGTGGTGGATCTGGCTGTTAATCCTGACAATCAGGTGATTTACGCGCTGGAGCGTTCGTATGGCGATGAGCCTTTACATGTAAGCCGTTATGCCAAAACATTTATGGATGCCATGCATGCTCATGAGGTTATTAGCGTGTTAAAACATTTTCCCGGACACGGCTCGTCGCTAGGAGATTCGCACAAAGGATTTGTGGATGTTAGCGAAACGTGGAGCGAAAAAGAGTTAGAACCGTACCGTCAGCTGATTGCCGATGGTGATGTTCAAATGATTATGACGGCGCACGTGTTTAATCGCCGTCTTGATGCAACATATCCCGCAACGCTTTCTTATAGAACCAATACCGAAATATTACGCAAGCGCTTGGGATTTAAGGGTGTTATTGTTAGCGATGATCTGCAGATGAAAGCGATTGAAGCGCACTATAGTTTAAAAGAAACACTCACATTGGCTATTAATGCCGGAGTAGACATGCTGCTTTTTGGTCAGCAGATAGAACAGACCGATGTGGCAACAATTATCAAAACGATTAAAGAGCAAGTGTTTCAAGGCGCTATTTCCAAAGCACGTATTATTGAGGCTAATCGCCGCATTGATGCCTTACATGTAAGCCGCAAAATTGTGGATTTACCTATTGATTTTGATAAAGATCGTATTGCTCTTACCAAAGCCTACATTCGTGAGCATTATGGCAAACAGGTGAAAGATATTACGATTGATCCTAAGATGATTGTGTTGCATTGGACTGCAATTACGGATATGAATGATTCGTATAGACGTCTGAAACCCCAACTGCTCTATAGCGACCGCAAGGATATTGCACAAGCGGGCGCGCTTAATGTTTCGGCACACTTTTTGGTAGATCGTGATGGCACCATCTACCGCCTGATGCCCGATAATATCATGGCACGTCATGTCATAGGGCTGAATTACAGCGCTATTGGCATTGAAAACGTGGGTGGCGAAAATAATAGCAAAGAAGATCTGACGCAAGCGCAAGTCGATGCCAATATTGCACTGGTGCGTTATTTGAAAAGCCGCTATGAGGGGATTGGCTATCTGATAGGTCATCATGAATATTTGGATTTTGAAAACGCGCCATTGTGGCTGGAGAAAGACAAAAAGTACCGTACCATTAAAAGTGACCCTGGGCCACGTTTTATGAAGCAGGTGCGTGATGGTGTGGCAGATTTGGACTTAAAAGCACGCTAATGAATGCGGGGTTTGGCACGCTTGATTGGTTGATTTTTGGCGGCTATTTTGTTGTTTTGGCCATCAGTTCGTATCTTTTAGGACGTGAAAAGCTTGGCAGTTCGCGTGCTTTTTTTACGGCCTCAAACACGATGCCCATGATGGCTGTGGCACTTTCGGTACTGGCCACGTCGCAATCGGCAGCTACGTTTTTGGGCGCGCCTGAGTATGCCTATGGCGGGGATCTTACTTTTTTAGGATTTTACGTTTCAGGCTTTTTGGCGGTGTTGATTGTGGGCTATCTTTTGCTGCCGCGTTTTTATGCCATGCGCGCCGTAACCGTATATGAACTGCTGCAAGAGCGTTACGGCCAACATGCCAAACGTGATGCGGGTATTATGTTTTTAATGGGCCGTCTGTTGGCATCAGGTGCACGGCTTTATATTGGATCGCTGGCAGTTTCCATGATTCTCTTTGGCGATATTGCATTCTTACATGTAAGCCTCTCTATTGTTGTGTTGATGGCGGGTGCTTTGGCCTATACCTATTTTGGCGGGGTGCGATCGGTAATCTTTAGTGATGTCTTGCAATCCCTCATTTATATTGGTGCAGGTGTTGCGGTGGCGTGGTATCTGTATGCAACGCTTGGCCTAAGCGCATCGCAGATGTACGAAACACTTGCGGCGGAGAACAAACTGCGTGTGGTTGATACCGCCATTGATGGCACCTTTAGTATTGTTGCGTTGCTTGGCGGCTGGCTGCTGTTGAATATTGCTGCGTTTGGGCTGGATCAGGATATGACGCAGCGAATCTTAAGCTGTCGCAATGTCAAAGAGGCGCAGCGCTCGTTGACACTCTCGATGCTTCTAACCTTTCCGGTGGCAGCACTGTTTTTGTTTATTGGTCTGGAGCTTTATCTCTTTTATGCATCGGCCGCACCGATTCAGGAGTTTGAGGGCGAAAAGATCACAATATTTATGTATTACATTTTACATGAAATGCCCGATGGACTGCGCGGATTGGTGACGGTGGGTGCCATTGCTGCGGCGCTTTCAAGTACCAATTCGGTGCTAGGTGCCATGGCATCGGTTGCAATTGAAGATCTGTACCGTCCATGGCGCGAAGCCAAAGGCCAAAATGATGAAGCACACTTTATCAAAGCCTCACGTTTAGCGGTTTTAGGCTTTGCGCTGGCACTGATAGTGATGGCAATGGCAAGCTATTATTATCAGCAATATAGCGATATCGGGCTTTTAAGTTTTGCACTGGGGGTCATGGCCTTTGCCTACACGGGACTGCTTGGAGTGTATGGCGCGGCACTTTTGACATCACGCGGTTCGGCCCAAAGCGTACCGTTGGCATTTGGCGCAGGATTTACAAGTGTGCTGCTGTTACAGCCGTATCTTTTTGGTATTGATATCGGATTTGCATGGCAGATTGTGATTGGTACGGCGGCGGCATTTGGAGTGATGATGCTTTTTAAAGGGGATTAAGAAAGGTGTTTTTTATTCTTATGTCCTTACATGTAACATTTCAAGATAATCATACGCAACATTAATATATTTTTTCGCCATTTAACACTTTCTTAACACTTAAAAGAGACTATAGCTACTAAGTTTTATTTTTAAGGAATTTTTAATGTTGAGTGTTGAAAAAAGTTGGTATAAAACAGCTCTTTTGTGTTGCACCATAGGGGTCTCATTACATGCTAATGAGACGGTTAATTTACCGGACATGGTTGTTACTGCCACTAAAAGCGCACAATCTATCAAAGAAGTCCCTGCATCGGTGACACTTATTAGTCGTGAAACGATTGAAAACTCCGATGCTAGAACCGTAGATGAACTTCTCACAAGCGTTCCTGGCGTTTATGCTCCTAGAATGGATGTCTCCGCACCAAGTCGTATTTCACAAACCTACACACGCGGTATGCCCGGCAGTGGACGTACTCTTGTGCTCATTGATGGCGTACCCATGAACTCACAGTATGATGGTCAAGTAGATTGGTCTCAGCTTGCAACACAAGATGTTGATCGTGTTGAGATTGTTCGCGGAGTTGGTTCGGGATTGTATGGCAGTAATGCTATGGGTGGTGTTATTAATATTATTTCAAGAGAGCCAAAAGAGGGAATTCACACGACTCTGAAAGGTGAATACGGCAGTAACAATACCAAAACAGTCTCAGGCTCCGTGCGCGGACGTAGCGGAGACATTGGCTATGCTCTTTCGGGAAGCAAGCTCACCAGTGATGGTTATGACATGTGGACAGATGCCTATAAAGCGCGTTTAGGTGACAAAGCTATTGCCATTGGAACCGAAAAGACAAACGTTAGCGCTAAACTGACCTATGATGTTACCGACAGTGATCTGCTTGATTTGAGTGTTTCGTATCTTGATGACCTTGCAACCGGTTTTTACGACGTTCCAGATTATCTGCCGCAAGATCGTAAGCAGTGGCTTGGTTCGCTGCGCTATCGACACTTTAATGATCATGTTGAAACCTCTGTTTTAGTGTATGACAGATTTGGAAAACAGTACGCCGATACGGCCAATCGAACCTATACTGCGGTAGAAACCGAGAGCACTTATGATGACCAAACCTTGGGAATCAACACCAACGCGGTTTTAAGCTATTTTGATACCCATTTGATTAGCATCGGAGCAGATTATGCCGATGGCAGCATTGATGTTTTGACCGATCGTTACACATCGGAGCAGACACGTAAAGGGTATGTTTCAAAATTAGGCGTTTTTGCCCAAGATCAAATGCGTTTCAATGATTTAACACTCAATCTGGCGGGACGCTTTGATTACTGGAAAACACATGGTAGCCAGAGCGATACACTTGCGGGACAACCCGAAGGTGATTACGATGAGCGTGACGGAACAGAATTTTCTCCAAAGCTATCACTGCTGTATAAAATAGTTCCATCACTCAATATGCGTGCATCTGTTGGTAAGGCGTTCAAACTGCCTGAACTTTTTGAATTTTACAGCTCTAGTACCAGAGGAACCATAACCTATTGGGGCAATCCAGATCTTAGTCCTGAAACCGTTTTGGGATATGAGCTTGGGATGGATTACTATTTTTCAAACAATGATTTTATTAAAGCGACACTTTATTATAACAATGCCGAAAATTTTATCTACAGTGTCGTGCGTGATGCTCAAAACTCTGACAAAATGAACATTGATGAAGTGGTAACACAAGGGGTTGAAATTGAAGCCCGCTATATGCCACTAAGCACTCTGGAACTCTCAGCATCATACACCTATAACGACTCACAAATTACTAAAAATCAGTTCAATCCCGAACTCGAAGGCAACCAGCTTATTTCTGTACCGCAACAACAAGCAAATTTCAATGTCCGATACAATCCGCTTACTTCAACCACACTCCTAGCTTCGGTAGAACATGTTGGTAAGCGCTATGCCAACGATGCCAATACGGCTGATTATGCTTCTTACACCATCTATAATGCTGGAATAATATATCGTTTCTCACCAATGTTTAGTGCAAGAGCAAACGTCAATAATATCGCCGATGACATCTATGAAGGCATTGGCTATCTTGCGCCAGGACGCATCTATTCGGCATCGTTGCAGGTCAAATTTTAGTGGCTGCATAAAAGAGGCGGCTTGCGGCGTTGATGATGTTTTTTAAAGGGGATTAGGAAAGGGGTTTTATCTTTGTCAATGGTGATTTTTTTTAAATTTTTTCCTCATTGCCCGATATTAATACTAATTAGTAGTGAGGTTTTATGATGAGTATTTCCATTTCTCCATCCGCTTTTCATACCGGCATAAGCCAGACACAAAAAAACTACACACCTGATGAATTCAATCAACTCAAAAAAGAACCAACCAAAGTGACAGTGAAAGGAGATGTCTACGAATCTAAAGCGATTCATTTTAAAAAACTTACTCTTCAAGAGTTACGTCACGAAAAAATTGATGTTGACACTTCCAAACACACCTATACTACTTATTCTGATGGTTCTAGTGAAAATCGCAATCGTCTTGTTGCCATTAGAGATCCAAAAAATAATGGCGACATTTTTGTTTTTGATCTTTCCAAAAAAAACATTGCAATGCTTGAAAAAAAATTCGAGGGCAGTAACAACTTTTTTGAACGCGATGACGGTGTTTTACGACTTAATGGTGAAGCCGAGGCTTTTGTTGCCGGGTGGATGCAGGAAATCAGACACAACCGCAACTACGACAAAGCCGATGTTGATGGAAACGGCCTCATCGAAGGTGATGAAATTAAAAATCTTACCATCGGATTTGAGCGTCAGAATGATTACGATTACCTTGGTAAAAAGCTCGTCACCATCAACACAGGCATAGGCATGCGCTACCAAAGCCTTGGGCGCACGCCTGATGCAGCACATCTTTTTGCCAATGATGTGGAACGATCTAGCGATTCTGCGCTTTTTTCTCAATATGCCCGTTTTGAGAACAGCATTGAAAAGGAGCTAAACCATACCCTACAAATGGATGCTGATCTTGATGGCATCGTTACACTCGATGAAACACTCAAAGACAAATTTGGCATCAAGTACCACCAAAACGTTATCACAAGCATGCAAAAATTTCATGAGCATCTTCTTGATAATCATCCCGAACTCAATGACGAAACTAAGCTGCAAAACCACAATCTTGGTCAGTACAGAATTATCTCACAAGAGGAAGAGATGCTAATGCAAGAAACTTTCAAACGTCAAAGTGCGCAAATCCAACAGCTCTTTTCGCAAACCAAAAACAGCTATTTCAATCAAGAAGATGAGAGTGTCAAAAGAACGTACGGCATTGATGTGAATGTATGATAACTGTTACATGTAAGCATTTAAAGCCCTAGCTGCATCCTCAAATTACTCTTGATTTTTTGTACTGAGTGCTCATCAATATCAAGCGCTTTGGCGCGCGGTTCAAATTCGCTAAATTTTTGGGTGATCTGCTCTATGGCTTCTTTGGCTGTTTGCTCTTTGATAGCGTGGCGTTTAGCAATATCTAGCAGATCACTCTTTTCAAAATCGTTGGTTTTTCCCTTTAAAGCGAGTTGATGGTTCTTGGTGTAGCCCGCGCCGTTGGCATAGGTGATGTCATACGCCGGAGAGAGGCTCCATGATCCAGTTTTATCCATCAAAAACGCAAAGTTTTTCGCATGATCGTCCTGGTTTCTACCTACGATGTTAAAGATCATTCTTTTAAACTGCTCATTCACCGCGCTTTGGCTACCCGTGAGATAACGCGTGAGTTTGAAAAGATCATCATAAGAGTAGTGCATGGGAATGTTGAAATTGGTATGAGTGAGTCCCGCGACCGAGTGCAGGTGCAGCGGCTCGCCATTTACGCGATCAAATCTTTTAATAAGATAGTGCGACAGATTGCCATGATGCAGCAACTCTACCTGAGGCACCGCAATACCCACCTCTTTGGCCATCGACATATAGAGGTATTCCAGTTTGGTATAGTTGCTACTGCTGCCATCATCTTGTGCCATATCAAATTTAATAAGATAGTGCTCAAACCCTGTTTTAAGCTCTTTTTTGATGCCGCTTATGATCTCTTTTGAGTTTTCGTTATAGCCGATGATGGCTTTGGCTCTTGCTCCGCCGGCACTTGCCGCACTGTCCATAAAGGTGAGCATCTCATCCACCACGTCTATGGCATCACCGCTAACAATTTTTTTGGCATTTTCATAAAAGGCTCCCAGCTCTATAAGGGCATTGGCGCTTTGCGCTTCGAGTTGATGAATAATCGGTTTGTAGGTGATGGCACCAATGCTTTTATCTCCCACAAACATCAGCTTTTGAATGATGTTAAGTTCGCTTGAGGGGATGTTTTTAGATTCAAAATAGCGCTCAATTACTTTGGTTCCAAACTTATCGGGCAGGGTATCGTGAAACACCCCTGCAAGCCCTTCAAAATAGCGCTCGTCATTGTTGGTGTAAACTCCACCTAAACTAAGCGGCAGTTTTAGCGGCGATATTTCTAACCCCGATGTGCGAAACGCTCCATCGTATTCAAAATAGAGTACACCATTTTTTAAAAGTAGCGTACCGATCTTTTTGCCATAAATAAATGCCTCGACCTCATAGGTTTTCATTTATCAATCCTTTTGGGAAGAGCATCTTCTTTTTTGATCTCATCAAGAGTTTTGTACTCTCTTTGTTTGAGCAAGCCACTGATGTTTTCAAACAGACGAAGCGCCACCAAGAGCTTGATAACATTTTCAAAAGAGATCTTTTTGTCATAGAGAAACCGCTTATACGTCGGCAGCGGAATATCCGCTTTTGCTGCAAGCTCTTTTTGCTGAAGCCGCTGCATTTTTCTCTCGGTTTCTATAAGCTCAGAGAGTTTTTCGATGATCTCTAATGGAGTAGAGAGTTCTATCATGGGGATTCCTAAGTATATTAATATATCTTTAATTGGCACTAATGTAGCATAAAAGATATTATATTATATTTATATAGCACTTTTTGACGTGATGTATGGTGCTCTTACATGTAAGATAAATATTTCCTAATCAGAATAAAGTTTCTTAATGATTTTTGAATATAATGATTTAATGGCACCTACCACACATAAATTCGGTGTTATGCAAAGGCATCATTAGGAGATATCATGAAGAACTATTTTTACATAATATTGGTGGCTCTATTTTTATCGGCATGCAGTGGAGGGGATGAAGACGCTTCCGTTAATTCTCAGACGCCACAACTTGCAACATCTCTGCCAGCTCAGCCAAGGCTTTTGTTTTCAGACATGACCTCGGCGCCTCATTCGGGTTGGAGCACTACGGAGCCAAAAAAAGGTGCGGCGGTCACGGTTTGGGGTTATGGGCTTGGTGATGCAAAAAACGACAGCTACATTAGTGTGGGTGGCGTGAAGCTAAATGCCGAAACGGATTATGCTAGATGGGGAGAAGCGTGGCCAACACCATTTTGGAGTCGGATTACTTTTTGGCTTAATGAGCAAATCCCCAATGGTGCAACAGATATCACCGTTACTGTCGATGGAAAAACATCTAACTCTTTGGATTTTACAATTAGAGAAGGGCGCATCTTTTTTGTCTCAGCAAGTGGTGTTGAAGGTAACGGATCGCTGACGCAACCATTTAATTACACCCAAGCACAAGGGACTACAGACTTTATTGGTCAAATGCAAGCAGGAGATATTTACTATTTTCGCAACGGTACATACGATAGTGTTGTCAATGGCGGCAACTCGGTCATATGGATTCGTGATTCCGAACCTAGCGGCAGCGAAAGCCAGCCAATTTCCATGATTGCCTACCCGGGAGAGAAACCCAAGTTTTATGTTGCAACTTACAACGTCAACTTTAACAAAGCTGTTCAATTTAGCAATCAATACATGGTCTTTTCCGGATTCCAGATTGATTCTGAATGGATGGCGGCATCACTCTCTGGCAGTTATCACCGATTTGTGGGTAATGATTTGCTTGGTATGAAAGCCAAGTATGGATCGGGAACGGCAACTATCACCACCGGAGGCAGTGGCAATAAAATACTGGGCAACGCCATTCATGGCGGACGGAGTAAAGACAGGTTTGATCATGCAACATATTTTAGCGGTTGTGCTGATGTTGTTGGAAACCACTTGGGCTGGAACTATGTTTACGACAACGATTTTGGGCGTGGGCCGGAACTATCCATAAACCATCAAGAAGATCGTTGCGCTCCAGATACCCAGATTCTCAAGGCGCATTTCATCTTCAATAATATTGTCGATTGCAGCCCGCAACGCGCAGTGGCCATCAATGTTTATGATCTAAGTTATGATGCTGGCGAGCCCGAGCCTGAGCCCACTTTTGTTTACAATAATCTGTTTATGAACTGCGGTACGCTTGATAAAAGCAACACCGACAACATAGGCTGGGCACCAACCATTATTGCCAATACCGGCCATACCCGCTTTTATAATAATGTACTATACAACTCAGAATATATGGGTTTTCAGACCTCTAGCAATATCTTGAGTACTGAATTTAGAAATAATATTGTGGTTATGAATTCATCGTCTCCACTAGATGGCAGAGATGATCTTTTTGTGAATGATAATAGCCCTGATAAGTCGAATATCAGCAATAATTTGTTTTTTGATAAGGGCAATTCTGTAACCAAAGCCACTGATATTGATACAAACTTGAATATGGTTGGTTTAGATCCCTTGTTTGAAAACCCAACGTTGCTTGATTTTAGACTTCAAGCAGGTAGTCCGGCAATTGATAGCGGGGCAAGTGATTTGTTATTTGATGTTGCGCCCCCCGATTATGCACCAGTAAATAGAGATATCATTTACTCCATAAGAGAAGGAGCGTATGATATGGGGATTTATGAGTATCACAGTAAGGAATAAATATAGCCTGATGTAACAGTTTTTCAAGAGCTTCACGGTATGATTTATAACTTTGGGATGATATTTCAATCGATACGTAATTTTGAAAATAAAGGCCAAATATGAGATCTCAATCCAAAAATGATGCCCAGCTTAGAGTCGATCGCATTCATGCGTTTGCCTCAGAGCTTGAAACGTTAGAAGAAGAGAACATAATAACGCTGACAGATGAACAGCATAAGCGCATACAAGACTACCACGGCAAGCTCACACAAGAGTATTCCAATGTGTATGACATTGATGCGACACACCGTGACAAGCAGCTAAGTCTTGGTATGAAAATCACCTCGTTTTTAGGGGCACTGGCTCTGGCTGCAAGTGTGTTTTTTCTGTTTTATCAGTTTTGGGGCTTACTGGATACTTCGGTACAGATTGTGATTTTAGTGGCCACGCCATTAGCACTTTTAATGGCAACAAAAATGGTGTCACAACGCGAAAAAAGCGGCTATTTTGCCAAAATTTTTGCCATGGTGACCTTGGCGGCTTTTGTGCTCAATCTGGTGATGCTAGGACAAATTTTTAATATCACGCCGTCTGAAAATGCTTTTTTAATCTGGGCATTTTTTGCCTTTTTGCTGGCATATGCCACCAATGCACGGCTGCTTTTGGGTGTGGGAATTATTGCGTTTTCATTTTTTCTTTCGGCTAAAACAGGCACATGGAGTGGATGTTACTGGATCGGTTTTGGTGAACGTCCCGAGCACTTTTTCCCCGCGGCCGTTGCTATCTTTGCACTTTCGCTTATTCCGCAGCGCCGTTATAGTGATTTTTTACCCATTTACCGCACCTTTGCCATGCTGCTTTTACTTTTGCCTATCCTGATACTTTCCAATTGGGGGTATGGCAGTTATCTTCCCGCCTCACGCGATGTTATTGAAGGCTTTTATCAAATAGCCGGCTTTAGCTTGAGTGCACTAGCTGTGTATGTGGGGATTAAAAAAGGGTGGGGCGATCTAATCAACAGCGGCAATATCTTTTTTACAATCTTTTTGTACACCAAATTTTTTGACTGGTGGTGGGAGTGGATGCCAAAATACCTCTTTTTCTTGATTCTTGGGTTGATTGCCATTGCCATGTTGTGGGTGTTTAAGTATCTGCGCGGCGCCGTGAGCGCCAAGGAGGTGTTATGATGCAGGCATTATCTAAAAAACAACTTTTTATTCTGGCATTTGCAGTACTTGCATTAACAAACGCCGTGGTTCTTGCAGGCATAGCCTATAATCGTTATGCGGGTGAAGTACGCAGCATCACATTAAGCGAGCGTGAACTATCACTGCCTTATAGCCGCTGGCATGGTGAAAACAGTGGTCTTTCGCTGCGCTTGTCGTGGAGTGTATTTGAAGAAAAAAGTTATGGTTATTATTCAAGACAGCCCGCATGGCTTGATCGTGCCAAACTGGAAGCATTGGGATTTGATGTCACTACCAAAGAGGATGATGGACATCGTGCCCTCTCTAAAGAGGTGCTTATTGTACTGGAGTACAATAATGCAGAGTATCAAAAAGCACTCAAACAGATGCAAAAGCGTCTTGAAGAGAAGCGTATCCAGTATGAAGAAATGCAAACGCCAGAGCGTAAAAACGCACTTGAATATGCCCAAAATGAGCTAGATCGTTCTGAAACATCGCAGTCGCGTCTTTTTGCTGTTGATGCAGGGCTTGATCTGCAGGCATTAACAAAAAAATATAGCGATACATCACGCTATGTGATTGCAAAAGGAATTGTGCGCCCACAAAGCCGTAACGGCAAAGGCGTGCTTCTGAGTGGATATATAGAGCGGTTGAGTATTGAGAACGTTTATGTTTCGCTACAAGAGCGCCATTTTTTTGAGACGTTAGCATCTCAAAAAGATACATCAAAGAAGCACTATTTTCCCCCTCGATACGAGGTCACACTCTCTTATGGTAGCCGCCTTGAACCGTGGATACAATCGGTTACAAAGTAAAGCGTTTTAATGCCTATTATTTTTGCTTCATTCCTGCTTGATGGTCATGCTGGAATCCGTTGGGCGGAAAGGTGTCGTACATATATTCAGTAGTCAGAGCAACTTCTTCAGGCGTGAGTGTTCCTTTTAATGAGGGCATGATTCCAAAACGTTTAATCGCTTGCGGCAGACATTTTGCTTTATCAGCAGAAGGTGCGATGATGTAATCGCGCATAAAAGCCAGAGTTGCTTTTTTATCATTTTTGAATGCGGTTTTAAGATTAAACATGACACCCATTGCCGGAGGCGCAAGCATGGTGTCACGGGTTTGTGGTGTGGGTTTTTCTTTCATATGGCACATAGTGCATTTTTCTTCAAAAAGTGCTTTTCCCGACGTTTGAGCAAACAGTGGCATACTGCCTACTAGCATGATCCACAAGAGCGTGCTTTTCATGATGAGATCCTTTTTTCAGAAGTATAGAGGAGAAAAGCTAAAATAAATAATGATATTTTCAATAAGAACGTTTTGGGTTTTTAGAACTTCTCTAAAATGCTTTTTGTTAGATGATGTTAGCTACCATTTTAGAACTTTATTTTATTATAACTTCTTATAGTTTTTTGAAAAATGAAATAATCAAATTTAAAGAAAAATGTGATAGGATGAAAGTGATATATTGGAATAGCTTTAAGACGAGTACGTATAGTGACAAAGGTCATTTTTAAATGAAGCAAATAGATATTATCCCATGGGATGAGAACTTTAATACGGGTGTTGAAGTTATTGATATGCAGCATCATCGCCTTGTTGACATTATCAACAAGCTTGCCACTCAATTTGCATTTCATGATAATGATGTTAATCTGAATATGATTTTTAATGACTTGATTGCTTACACTCAGTACCATTTTGATTCGGAAGAGGCAATTTGGAGCAAATACTTACAAAATCATGAAAGCGAAGCTGCCCACCGTAGAGTCCATCATGATTTTGTTAAAAAATTACATGAATTGGCTGCACAGCAGCAAGATCATCGTATTGAAGAGGTCGCTGAAAATACGCTGGATTTTTTGGTGCAGTGGTTGGTGGCGCATATTCTTGAATCTGATCGTTATATGGCTTATAAAGTGGCGGCTTTACAACAAGGCGCTTCATTGCATGACGCACAAATGATAGCCAAAGAGAAGATGAATGTGCAAGAGCGGAAAATACTTGATTTGCTCATGAGTATTTATAAAACGCTTTCTTATAACACGTTGCGACTGATGCGTGAATATGCCCAAGAAATTCGGATGGAGCGTCAGTTACAATCCAAAGAACGCTTGTTACGTACGGTAATTGATGAAATTCCCGATCTTTTGATGCTCAAAGATGATCAGGATAACTTTATCTTGGCCAATCAAACATTAGCCGATATGTACCATACTACCACCCAAAAGATTGTAGGCAAAAACGAGAGCGACTTTCATTTTTTTGAAAAGAGAGAAGATAAAAGTCAGCCTAATGTTCTTAATGCCATGCGTCATGAAGCGCCCCATATTATTTATGAAGAGCATCATAATCTCAAAACAGATGAGATACGCCATTTTAAATCGACTAAAAAATCTTTTATAGATGAAGAGGGTAAAAGAAAAAATCTTATTATTTCTCATGATATGACTGATGAAATCCAGATCAAAAACGAGTTGCATCAGCAACGTATGCTGCTTGAAACATTAATTCATACGCTTCCTGATTTGGTATGGCTTAAAGATCCAGAGGGAGTCTATTTAAAATGCAATCCGCGTTTTGAAGATTTTTTTGGTGCAAAAGAGGCTAACATTGTTGGTAAAACCGATTACGATTTTGTTGATAAAGCGTTGGCCGATTTTTTTACAGCGCATGATAAAAAAGCGATGCAAAACAAGATACCAACGGTTAATGAAGAGTGGATTATATTTGCCAACGATGGCCACCAAGAACTTCTTGAAACGATTAAAACACCTATGTATGATGAACATGGTGTCTTGATTGGTGTATTGGGGATTGGACGTGATATAACGCAAAAACAACAACTCATAGAGTCGATACAAGAGCAAAAACACAAATATAAAATGTTAATGCAGCTATCTTCGGAAGGCCTTTTTTTAATGACTCTAGATGGTAAATTGCTCGATTACAGTGAAGAGGCTAAAAACTTATTGGGTTACAGTGATGAAGAGATGCAGCAGTTGTATATAAATGACTGGGAAGCGGGATATTCAAGAGAAGCTGCCGTTAATTTTTTACGTACTGTAGGCAGAGAACCACAAAGTCTCGAAACGACACATCGACGTAAAGATGGGACGCTTTACAATGCTGCAATACGGGGTGTTAAAATTACTCTTAACGGCGTTGATTATGTTTATTCATCCGTTAGAGACATTACAGAACAAAACAGACAAACGCAAATATTGCGCCATCAAAAAGAGGAGTTTGAAACCATTTTTAAATCGACAATTGATGGTCTTGCCTTGCTTGATTTAGAGAGCCGTTTTGTAAAATTTAATGATGCCTATATGAAAATGACAGGCTATAGCCACCAAGAGATGTTAAATAAAAGCTGTATTGAGATGAGTGTGCCTGAAGATATCGAGAGAACTAAGGCAACTTTTGAAGAAGTGCTCAAAACAGGTTATGTGCAAAATTTTGAAAAATCGTGCTTTCAAAAAGATGGTAATGTTGTTGCTGTAGTGATGAGCATTGCCCTGATGCCTGATAAAGAGCATTTTTTGGTAAGTGCCAAAGATATGACGGAAAAAATCAAACTGCGTAATGAACAAGAGTCCTTACTTTCGTTGTTTGATAAAGGCGATTCAGTGCTTTTTAGATGGAATAATGACGATACATGGAGCATTGATTATGTTTCGAATAATGTGGGCAATTTGCTTGGATATGACAAAGCGTTGTTTATGAGCAAACAGATTGCGTATGCATCGTGTATTTATCCAGAAGATTTAGAACGTGTTCTTAAAGAAGTGCATGATGCTACCATGCAAAATTTGGATTTTTTCAAGCATGAACCGTATCGTATTGTTTCAAAATCGGGTGAGATCAAATGGGTGATGGATTATACGGTAATTCAAAAAAACAAAATGGGAAAAGCCACACACTATTTAGGGTATCTCACTGATATGACGGATCAAATAGAAAAAGATATACAAATCCGCGACAAACTGCAAAAATTTATTGATACACAAAACTCCATTGTCATACTCACCGACTCCAAAAATGTGAAGTTTGCCAATAGAAAATTTTTGGAATTTTTTGAATATCCGAGGCTTGAATTGTTTTTAAAAGAGCATCATTGTATTTGTGATCATTTTATTGAGCATGACGGATTTTTTCATATGGGAAAAGTCAAAGATAGTGACTCAAACTGGATTGAAAGTATTTTGAAGTTAAGCGGGAGAAACAGGATTGTTTCCATGTATGATACATCGCATACACCGCATGCTTTTTCAGTAGCCATCAATCGATACGAAAATGATGACTATATTGTTAACTTTTTTGATATTAGCGATACGATGCTTGAGATACTACACCTTGAGCGTCAAGCAACGATAGATGAGTTGACAAAAACGTATAATAGAACCTATTTCCATCACAATATGGGTCTGATTTTGCAACATCGCAGCGATAAAAAACAGGACATAGGGATCATTTTTTTCGATATTGATCATTTTAAAAATATTAACGATACCTATGGGCATGATGTGGGTGATGAGATTCTTAAAAGTGTCGTTTTATTGGTGAAACGCTATATCAGAGATTCTGATAGATTGATACGCTGGGGTGGTGAAGAGTTTGTTATTGTAACCGAAACCAGTTCTTTGGAAAATGTATATAAAAATGCTGAAAACTTAAGAACACTGATTGAACATAACAAGTTTGAACATGCTGTCGGCACGCTCACATGCAGCTTTGGTTGTGCACTGCATCGTGATGGACAAGAACTGATGGAAACCATTAAAAAAGCCGATGAAGCAATGTATGAAGCGAAAGCGGCAGGTAGAAATATTGTTAAAGTTTTTGAAGACTCAAGGCTTTGGAAGTAGAAAATGGCACAGTATATTGGTGTGATGTCAGGCACGAGTATGGATAGCATAGATGTAGCGTTATGTGAGATTGATGACATTACATGTAAGCTTTTGGCATCGCTTGAATACCCTTTTAAAAAGGGACTTAAAGCAGAACTTTTAGAGGTGATTGAAAAGGGTGCGTCTTTACAGCTTCTTGGTACGCTTGATCATCGTCTTGGATTACTCTTTGGTGATGCCGTGAATGCATTGATGCAGCAATGTGGTATCACTGCATCAGAGGTTGAGGCCATTGGCTTGCATGGTCAAACACTATGGCATGAGCCGCATGGGGCGTACCCATTTAGTATGCAGCTGGGTGATCCCAATCTGGTAGCGCAGCAGCGCGGCATTAAGGTGGTGGCCGATTTTCGCCGTGCGGATATGGCGCGTGGTGGGCAGGGTGCTCCGTTTGCCCCGGTTTTTCATGCCTTCTTATTTGGCAAAAACTCTAAAAAGCGTGCGGTGCTCAATATTGGTGGCATCGCCAATATTACCCTACTGCAAGAGCCGCTTATGGGGTACGATATTGGGCCAGGCAATGTGCTGATGGACAGCTGGATTTCACTGGTGCTTGGCGAAGCGTATGATGCCCAAGGTGCATGGGCAGCGTCAGGGAAAGTGGATGCGGTACTGCTTGAGCGTTTTTTACAAGACCCCTATTTTAATACGCCCCCACCCAAAAGTACGGGACGTGAATACTTTAACAAAGCGTGGCTGCAGGCACATTTGGGTGGCTTACATGTAAGCCATCAGGATGTGCAGGCTACTTTGCTTGAGTTGAGTGCCCGCACGATTGCCGATGCCGCGCAAGACGCCGGTGTGAAAGAGCTGATTTTATGTGGAGGTGGAGCGAAAAACAGCGCTTTGTGCGCACGACTGGAGGCTTTGGTACCAGATGTTTTGGTTATTACAAGCGATAGCTTGGGAGTGAGCGGTGATTTTATGGAGGCGATGGCATTTGCATGGCTGGCGCATGAGCGCATTCATGGCCACAGTGTGCCGCTTGCATCGGTAACCGGAGCCCAAAGCGACGGAGTTTTGGGCGGTATTTATGGATAAAGTGCGCGCATGGCTGGCGCAAAGCCCTTATGCGGCATGGAGCCTTGAGTTAGCCTCGGCCGATGCAAGTTTCAGGCGCTATTTTCGTTTGCGCCATGCACATGAAACACTACTGCTTATGGACGCATCGGGCGAGAAAGGCAGCCTTGCACCTTTTATTGATGTGAGCGCACGACTGCATCAGGCCAAAGTAGGAGCACCACAAATCTTTTATGAAGATCGCAGTGCAGGATTTTTGGTTATTGAAGATTTTGGGAGCACCCATTATCTTGATCTTCTAAATCATGACAATTTTAAAAGCCTGTACCGTGTAGCGATGCATGAGATTGTGAATATGCAGCGTGCAGATGCAGCGGGCTTGCTACGGTATGATCGTGCTTTTTTGCATCTTGAAATGGATTTGATGGCCGAGTGGTTTTTAACGCAATACTTACATGTAAGCTATGATGTAGCCATGCTCTCACACACGCTTGATGCGGTGAGCGCGGTGGTGCTTTCGCAGCCTCAGGGCATTTTTGTCCACCGTGATTACCATTCGCGTAATATCTTGCAGCGTGAGAATAAAACGGTGGGTATTATTGATTACCAAGATGCTATGAACGGGATGCTTACTTATGATTTGGTGTCGTTGCTCAAAGATTGTTATATTGCTTTTGATCGCCATGAAATCGAGGCTTTAGCGCTTGAGTTTCGTGATATGAAAGGCTTACATGTAAGCGATGCGCTCTTTTTGAAATGGTTTGATTTTACGGGATTACAGCGCCATATCAAAGTGTTGGGTATCTTTTGTAGGCTCTGGTTGCGTGATGGTAAGCAGGGCTATTTAAACGATCTGCCACTGACCTTGCACTATGCTATTCAAACAGCACTGCGTTATGAAGAGACGCGCGAATTGGGAACATTTTTAGAAACGATCACACTCCCATGAAAGCAATGATTTTAGCCGCAGGACGCGGGAAACGGATGCGTCCACTTAGCGATCACACCCCCAAGCCACTGCTTAAAGTGCAAGGTAAAGCATTATTACAGTGGCATATTGAGCATCTAAGAGCGCAAGGGTTTTGTGATATTGTCATTAACGTAGCGCATCTGGGTGAGCAGATTGTTGACTTTTGTGGAGATGGCAGCCGTTTTGGGGTAAAAATTGCCATTTCGGATGAACGCAATAGCGGTGCACTAGAGAGTGCAGGGGGGATTCTTAATGCATTGGCGCTTTTAGGCGATGCGCCATTTTTGGTTGTTAATGGCGATGTCTGGTGCGATTATAGATTTGATCCCTCTTTTAATCTGGGTGATGATCTGGCGCATCTGATTTTGGTGCCTAACCCGCCGCACCATCTCCAAGGTGATTTTGCTTTGCAAAACGCTCGGCTTAATAATGAGGGGGAGCCAAAATATACCTTTTCGGGGATTGGATATTACGCTATGGAGTTTTTTAAAGGCTTACATGTAAGCAAGATGGCCTTGGCACCACTGCTGCGTCACGCTGCCACAGCCAACCGTATTGGAGCCACGCTTTATGAAGGGGTATGGCTTGATATTGGCACGCCGGAGCGTTTACAAGCGCTTAATAAGAGCCTACAGAGATGATGTTTAGGTACAAAATAGGCTATCTCATTGCTTCGTTGGTTGTTTTGGTCTCTTTTAGCGGAGCGCTTTACATGTATCAAGATACAGCGCTTATGCTCAAGCAACTCAAACGCGTGGATGGTTTGGTTGTTGCAATACGCCAAATCCGTGATAGTGACGGAGCTTTAATGGATGCACCTTATATTCGCTACCGGCCACTATATGCACAAAAAGCGCTCTATTTTACTCCAAACTTAGCATCATGGCAGGCGTTAAAAAAGAGTGATATTGTTAGTGTATTATATGATCCCAAAAACCCCTCTAGGGCAATGATTGATCGCAAAGTATGGAATCAGTATAAAGCTATCGTGCTTTTTGGCTTTGGGTGTGTTGTTTTTGTGATCATGATTCTTAGCGCCATGATAAACCATCAGCGTAAAGGCTCTAAAACTTAAAAGTAAGTGAACATTATGATACGTTATTGTGTTATTTTATCGCTATCGCTGCTTCTTGAAGCGGCAAGCTATAACAACTGTGATTTTAAAAATCCAAGATACGAAGCGGTGTGTCAAGAGGCCGTAAAAAAAGGTGCTACGTATCAGTATGCTAATGAGTTTTTGCTCTCGTGGCGCGTAGGTAAACGGGATCAAAAAAGTTTTGATCTGTTTCAGCCCAAAGAGCTCTCTGCTCACCATGCAAACGAAAAACGCGCCAATAATGATATGGTGAAATACATACCAAAGATTGTGGAACATATTAAGAAATATGAAAAAGTTTACAAGCTTGCCGAATCGCGCTATAGCGTGAATCGTGAGGTGATTGCCGCCATTTTAATGAAAGAGACCCGCTTGGGAACCTATGTGCCAAAACACGAGGCTTTTACCGTTTTTAACACCTTGTTGTTGCAGGTAAAAGAGGATACGTCACGTAACCGCTGGCTGCTGGGTATGGCGCAGGAGAATATGGCCCGTATTATTGTCTATTGCGGAGTCAAACATATTCAGCCCGAGCAGTGCCGTTTTTCCAGTTCGTATGCCGGAGCGGTGGGCATTCCTCAGTTTATGCCGCAAAATTTTGGGTATATCCAAGGCTATCAAAGCGAAGTAGGGAACCTTGATGTGATGGAAGATGCCATCTTGTCTGTGGCCGCTTTTTTGCATACTGAAGCTAAATATGACACGCTTATTGAATGGAAGAGTATTCCCGATATGGCGATGCTTGAATCGCAATGGTATGATTATGATTTTACGCACAAAAATGCTTCGTTTGTTTATGAAAAAGGTAAAAATGGCACTTACAAATGCTTTACATGTAATGAGCCGAAACTTCAAAAGGTACGCAGTTACGTTAAACGTGTTATGCGTTACAACAACTCCTCAAACTATGCTGTGGGCGTATTGCGTTTGGCCTATGATGCGCACAAGATGTTAGCGCCCTAGCATGCTTACATCGAACGTTGTAGCATAATAATGGTAGATTTAATTTCGTAACTAAGCGGTTTTAAGGTTGCTACGGTGTCGTATCCGGCCTCTTTGTAAGAGGTGTCAATCGTTTCAAAAGTGTGTTTGTATAATTGTAAAAATTTCAACATCGGCGTTTCGTACTCTTCATCCAAATAGAGCTCATTAATGAGTGAAGTCACATAAAGCCATTGCGTGTTAAAAGCCTTGGATAGTGCTGTGTCTGGTTTGCGTACAAAACGTTTTTTGAGATTACCCAGTTCGCGCCAGCCTTGGATAAGCTCAACTAGTCCAATGCTTGAAATACGATGATTAAAATCTTCAAGACCGTTAATGATGGCGTGGTTGTTGTGATTTAAATCGGGTGCATGTTCTTGAAGTGCGCTACTAAGGCGACGTACCATGCCATCATAAAGATTGATCTGGCCATCTAGCTGCGTGTTGCCAATCTGTTTTACCTGCATATGAAGCATTTGGATGGTTTGTTGATACTCTTTCACAGCTGTATAATCGCCACGTTTGACAATAGCATTCATAGCGTGAACATTTTGATTGATCAGTGCTGCAAGATGTTTTTCTGAAGAGAGTGAACCTGCAATGATCTGTGACGCTAAAATCATGAAGCTTAGAAAGAAGGTAATTTTCATGTAATTCCTTTTTTTGGCGCGAATGCTAAAGCGATAATGTTACACAATAGATATGAAATGGTTACGATGATGTAATCAATATTTTCTACTTCATCGGTTGCGGCAGGTGTGGTAGAACTTTATAGTTTTTAGAAGTGCTTATATGCATCACATGGTAGGCCTATACGCCAAAGCGTAAAGCGCGTTAGAAGCCATCTGAGAATAAATGACACACTCTAGAGCGAAGAGACGGCTTTAAGTGCAAGGCAAAACGGCGCTGGGGCGATGCCATGGCATCGTTTAGTGCTTCTAACATTTAAGCAATGATGGTGGTGAGTGTCAGGCTCTCACCCGGAGCCAGGATTTTAGCATCGTTTCTGGCGTTGGCGCTTTCAATACAGACCATGTTTTTATAACTCTCTTTGCACATATGGCTCATACGTGCGCACTTCTCAATCCACGGATTCCATACAATGCATGATGCGGAATTTTGGGCATCAATGCTGATGAAACGGGTGGAGTCTTCTAAACGTAGCGGCCAGGAAACGTTTTCGTAGATGCGGTCGGTTTCGGCATTAAAAGTGATGGTGCCATCTTGAAGACTCTCTTCTTGTGTCAGCGCATCAAAATAGGGTGTGTTTTCAAGGCCGCTAATGCTCACATCATCAATATTCGACACGGAAAAATAGCTGTGTAACGCCTGTGTGATTTTAAAGCTTTTGGTATCAATATTTTGGGTTTCAAGAGCGAGTTTAAGAGTATCGCCTACGATTACATGTAAGCGTAGTATAAAACGGTAAGGCCATAAGGTTTGCGTGGTTGTTGTGCCGGAATATTCCAAGATAATGCTGCTGTTTTGTTCGCTTTCACCCTCAGCTACAAGTTGCCACATAGCCGTGCGTACAAATCCATGCTGCGGTTTGTTGGCTCCGCCATCCATTCCAAACCACGGCCAACACACAGGAATACCGCCGCGAATGGCCGTGCCGTTTTCAAAAACGGCGCACTCACTCACCCAGAGTAGCGATGCTTCATTATGACGGGCATATTCAAATATATGAGCACCTTGCAGGGCAATCTTAGCATGTGCTTTGGCGTTGCTGATCTCAATATATTCAAAGCCATTATCCATCTGCTTACATGTAATCATTGTTTATCCTTAAAAAGATCACACACAATATCATAAAAACATTACCATGTTTCAATCTTATGCCCTTTAAGTGCATAAAAAAGAATGTAGCCGTAGCAGATAAGCCCAATAGCATAGGCGTTTTGCATTGAAAAACTTTGGGCAAGAGTTCCAAAGGCCAGGGGGAGCAATGCGCCTCCAGCAATGCCCATAATTAACAAAGCGCTGCCTTGGGCCGTAAAGCGTCCAAGCCCCTCAAGTGCCAGTGGCCACACGCTTGGCCATATGAGTGCATTGGCAAAGCCCAAAAGGGCTACAAAGGTAAGGCTATCTGGCAGTGTGGCAATGCCGCTCCATCCCCAAAGCAGTTGTGAAAGCATATGATGCTCTTGTGAGCCAAACACCACGCCCAGCAAAAACACCCCTCCGCCAAGAGCTGAAAAAAGCAGAGCGTTTTGCTGAGAGAGGTAGCGTGGAATCAGCACCACCCCCACGCTATAGCCCAAAACCATAAACGCCATGGTATATGACGTGAGCGCCGTGGCGTAGTTTACATGTAAACTTTGACCATACAGCCCGATGGTATCGCCGGCGATGACTTCGATACCCACATAAAAAAAGATGCCGATTGCCCCAAGCACCACGCGCGGAAAGTGCAAGATGCTATGTTGTTCGCTGTTTTGATCTTCAAATTCCAGTTCGGGAAGCGGCGCAAATTTTACCAGTGCGATTAGCCCCGCAAGCACAAAAGCCATTATCAGATACGGCATGATCAGCTGCGCGGCAAGTGCCTCTTTTTGTTGGGAATTTAACGCATTAAGATCAAAGCCTTCAAAATCTGAGAACACCAGTGCGGTAAAAAGCAAAGGCACCGCTACGCCTGCCGTTTTGTTGATAATGCCCATAATGCTGATGCGCATGGCCGCGCTTTGTATGGGACCGATATGCACCACATAAGGGTTGGATGCGGTTTGCAATATGGTCAGTCCCGTTCCCAGCGTAAAAAGCGCCGCTAAAAAGAGCAAAAAACTCGCACTCTGCGCGGCGGGAATAAACAGCAAAGCCCCCAACGCCATAATACCAAGCCCCAGCGCCATGCCGTTTTTGTAGCCGGTTCGCTCCAAAATCAGCGACATGGGAAAAGCCATGAGGGTATAGGCAATGTAAAAAGCAAAGGTCACAAAGAGCGCCTGAAATTCGTTCAGATCGCAGATCACTTTTAAAAAGGGAATCAGCGAACCGTTAAGCCAGGTGACAAAACCGAAAATAAAAAAGAGGATTCCAATGATCATCATGGGAATCAGCGAAGCAGGGTGTTTCATGCCATGATCCTTTGCAGGTATTTCGCCACGCCATCGTCGTCGTTGCTCTCTTCAAGTACGATATGGGCCTGTTTTTTTACCGCTTCATGCGCATTGGCGACGGCTATGGCGGTATGGGCCAGAGAAAACATGCCAAGGTCGTTAAGATTGTCGCCAAAAACGCTTAACATGCCAAGATCAAATCCGGCATGTTCGCTGACGCTTTTAATGCCGTGGGCTTTGTCGGCATCGGGGTGCAATAGGGTAAGAAAATAGCACCCTACATACGCTTCGGGAGCCAAAATGTATTTGAGGCGCTCACCAAAACTTTTTTGCAGGTGCTCATGCAGATCGCGCAGCAGTTGCTCTTCGCCCATGTATACCAGTTTAAAATTGCGCTCTAGTGAGCGTATGTGGCGGCACGCTTGCAGGTTGTCGTCTTTGGCGTAACGGGTTAGCACCGCTTCTTGATCCGCATTACATGTAAGGGGATATAAAAATGTTTCATGAAGCCTTGAGCCTTCTTGCGCCAGTATGAAAGGGAAAATTCCCAATTTTGATCCTTCATCAATAATGGCGTCTCCCAGCGTTTTGTCTATGGTTTTGGTATCAAGAATGTCGCCTTTGGTTGTGGCAATCAGCGCACCGTCAAGCAAAATCATGGGGGCATTGATATTCAGGCCGCGTAAAAACTGTTGCGTTTTGTTGTAGGTACGGGCGGTGGCAACGCTCATAACGGAGTGTGAGGCATAAGTATTCCAGATGGAGCGTGTAAAATCGCTAATGCTCAGATCGCTGCGTAAAAAAGTGTGGTCAAGGTCGGTAATATATACGTTTTTCATAGTGTAAGTGTAGTGCAGAGCATCTCAAAAAGCGCTATATAAAGTTACAAAATTTAAACAAACTAGTAATTGTTAACAAATATTTAATCAAGTTTAATGTGTTTATAATGTACAAAACCTATAATGCCAAAAAAAAACATGTTGTTAGTGCAACATGCTATTAAAGGTTTTAAATGGCGCGTTTATTGATGGTTTTTATGTTTATAGCGGCAGTGACGCTCAATGCTTTCGCGGATCAAAAGAGCAACTGTACGTTTGCAACGGGCTTGAGTGTTTTTGATTCAAGCGGGCAGATCGCCATCGGCGAGTGCCAGAGTGAGATCCACGGCGGTACGCTCTTAAACGTTGATCCCTCACATCTGTATGCACAGGGCGAGTGTTTTAACCAGTGCGAGGGGCAGCGCTGCGAAGGCAGCGGCGAGTATGCTTTAAAAATGGAGTTGCCCGAATTTCTTTATACAAGCGCCTCTACCGGATGGCAGACCATTCAAAACCCCACCGATACCATTAAAGCCGATGCCAACCACATCACCGTACAGACCAACGGTAACTTTGATGTGGCGATCGATAATACGCTCATAAACGAGATCGCCTCGCTTAACATCCAAAATAACTCCGACTTTCGCTTTAACTATAGCGGCGATACTCCCTATGTCATTGAAACCTTAAACCTAAACTCCGGTAACGGCCACAGCGTCACGTTTGAACCGGGTGTCAAGCGCGGAGTTAAAATAGGCAGCTGAGAAGGCTGTCGGATTGTAGTTTTTACGACCAAAAGCTTAAAGAAGCGGATTAAATTCGCTAAAGTCCTTTTTCTGTTTTTGAAAGGGGGCATATGCTTAAAAAAGGTG
>JBNKJB010000045.1:0-28118 GCA_050290965.1 Sulfurimonadaceae bacterium | reverse complement strand
AACGGAAAAATTTTAATTTTTTTGTTGTGCTGCTCAATGCAGCCGCTTGTTATCTGGTGCGCAGCAGCAGATGACTAGCGGGTGTTCAGCCCGCGCCACCGTTATCTCGGATGCGTAGCGTCCGAGATAACTATTTATTCATTCCCACAATGTGCCCTTTTGCCAGAAATCCACCAGATAATCGGACATTAAAAATGTCCTACTATTGGAAATCTACACTCAAAATATCACAAAACGACATATTTTTATAGATTTTACGCTGTTTTTCTTGAAATTATCTCCGTTTTTATGTCCTGTTGATTTTGATATACGGACATAATGTCCGAATATCTAATGAAAAAAGCGTTAATTGGACATTTTGTCCTGTATATTGAAAGCAGAAGCGGCTGTTTTATTCCAGTGTTGCCGTAAAATATTGGTTACATGTAGATTTGTAACCCCAAAAGATTCATTATCATTATCGGAAAAAGTAGTTGTATGCTGGTGTGGATCTGGGTTGAATTTATTGTAAAACTCAACAATCTTGAAACCTTGGTACTTGAATGAATCTGGTATAATCGCAAAAATTATTATTACATGTAAAGAGAATACTCATGGTACAAGTAACAAACCTAACGATGCGCTATGGCAGTCGCGTGCTGTTTAGTGAAATCAATCTCAAGCTCGACCGCCATAAGCGCTATGGCCTTATTGGTGCTAACGGTGCGGGTAAAACTACCTTTTTAAAAATTTTAAGTGGTGAGATCAACGAATTTGAAGGGGAGATTTCGGTTGAGCCGGGTCTTAAAGTGGGAGTTTTAGGGCAAAATCAGTATGCGTTTGAAGAATTTAGCATTATTGATGCGGTGCTTTATGGCAACAAACGCCTTTATGACGCGCTTAAAGAGAAAGAGGAACTTTATACTACCGGTGATTTTGAAGACGAGGCCGTTAACAACCGTTTGGCGGAACTAGAGATGATTTGCGTTGAAGAAGACCCCACGTATGAGTATGATGTGCAAATTACCAAAATTTTAGAAAACGTTGGGCTGGCTGCTGAATATCATAATGACCTGATGTCCTCACTTCCTACGGTAGATAAATTTAAAGTTTTGTTGGCACAGGTGCTTTTTCCAAAACCTGACGTTCTCTTTTTGGACGAACCCACCAATAACCTTGACATTGAAACCATTACGTGGCTAGAAAACGAGTTGCAACGCCATGAGGGTACGATGGTGGTTATCTCTCATGACCGTCACTTTCTAAATGCCGTTGTTACCAATATTTTGGACGTGGATTATCAAAAAATCCGCCAATTTACAGGAACGTATGATGATTGGTATATTGCGGCCAATGTTCTTGCAAAACAGCAAGAGATGGCCAATGCTAAAAAGCTTAAAGAGAAAGAGGATCTAGAAGCATTCGTACGCCGCTTTTCTGCCAATGCTTCCAAAGCCAAACAGGCAACATCACGTCAAAAGCAGCTGGAAAAGCTGAATATTGAAGAGATCAAACCCTCAAGCCGCCGCGATCCAAGCATTGTATTTAAGGCCAAGCGCGTTATGGGTGATGAGGCGCTTGATATTGTTGATCTAAATCACGATTATGGCGAAGGGGCGGTGCTGCAAAATATTAATTTGCATATTGAGCCGGATGAAAAAATTGCCCTTATCGGTTCTAATGGTGTGGGTAAAACCACGCTGCTTCAGATTATTATGGAAGAGATCAAACCGGTATCGGGAGAGATCAAGTGGGGGGCGACCATTGAGCCAAGTTATTTTCCGCAAAACACCACCGACCGCATTAAAAGCAGCGATTCGCTTTATGACTGGTTGCGTGCGTTTGATCCCAAACGCGACATTGCCGAAATTCGTAACTGTTTAGGCCGTATGCTCTTTAATGGCGAGCAGCAAGAAAAGAGTGCGGTGAATATTTCCGGGGGTGAGAAACACCGTATGATGCTCTCTAAAATGATGCTAGAGGGCGGAAATTTTCTGGTTCTTGATGAACCTAACAACCACCTTGACCTTGAGGCAATCGTAGCACTTGGCGAAGCACTTTATAACTTTAAAGGCAATGTCATCTGCGTCAGCCATGACCGTGAACTGCTAGATTCGTTTGCGACACGTGTGATTGAACTGCATGAAGATGGCACCTATACCGATTTTAAAGGCTCATACGAAGAGTTTGCTGAGGCTAAGGCCAATGGGACGCTATAAAGATTTTGTAGGTCTTGGCATTGCCGGTAATTTTGCTCTGCATTTAGAGCAAGCCGGTGAGATGAAAGAGTTTAAAGATGTCTTTACCGACGATCCCAACGGTCCCAAAGGGATGTTCCCCTTTTATCTGCCAAGACGCGAGGGGCAGCTTGGCGTGTATCCGTTAAGCAGTGATACCATCAAACTTCCCAAAGAGCCGTGCAATGTACAAATAGAGCCGGAGGTAGCACTCATCTGTGATCTGGCTTATGATGGGAATGAGGTTCTCTCTATTACCCCCAAAGCGTTTGCGGCTTATAACGACTGCTCGATTCGAAAAGAGGGCGCTACTAAAATCAGCGAAAAGAAAAATTGGGGCGAAGCTTCTAAAGGTTTAAGTGACGATCATATTCCCATTACAGCCTTTGCTGCAGGTCATGGATTTGAAAAGTGGCGCATCGCTTCATTTGTACGCCGTAATGGGGATGTGTACCGCTATGGTGAGGATGTGGAGCTTACTGGATACAGCTACTTTTACCAGAAACTCACAGCATGGATGATACGCCAAATCAATACACAAAACGATTTTGGACCGTTAGAGCCGCTTCAAGCCTATCTTAAACATGCCGGCCATCCTGCACAAGCTATCATTAGCATTGGTGCAACACGCTACACGTCGTGGGGTGAGAGTCACTATCTCAAGGCGGGAGACGAAGTGTTGGTATTGTTGTATGATGAGCGCTACTGCTGCCCCAATGAAGTACTAAAACGCGTTGTCAAAGATGATCTTGAGGGCGAGGGGCTTTCGCTGTTGCGTCAGAAAGTGATAGCACCATAATGGCACGCGGTGTTAAGCTTGATGTTGATCTGGGGTCAGACTGGGGCGAGGGATGGAATAGGCTTGATGATGCTGTCTCCAAAGCTGCACCAACTCTGCTTCCTCCCAAGCAGCATCAACTGGTTTTTAAAAAAGAGAAGCGTCGCGCGAAGACCGTGACCCTTGTAGGCCCTTTACATGTAAGCGCAGATGATGCCAAGGCATTGCTTAAAACACTGAAAACTACTCTAGGCTGTGGCGGTACGCTAAAAGCAGAGTGGATGGAGTTTCAAGGCGATATCGCTCCTAAGCTTCGTGAGCTTCTTGAAGCTCAGGATTATCGTTTCAAGCGTTAAGATGATGCGTTTTTTTCTTCTTGTAGCGATGCTCTTGTCTATGGCACATTCTGATAGCAACACCACACTATCCAAAGGCCAAAAAGTACTGCTGAGCAATCTGGCGCTTGGTGGTGCCATTGCCGCGTGGGGCTTTAGCCAGTGGGATTACGGCACGCAGGATCTGCATAGCGGCGATGAGGGGTGGTTCGAGCGCGATACCAGCAACGGCGGTTCGGATAAACTGGGCCATTTTTATACCAATTACGTTATTACCAGAGTTTTTTCGCCTCTGTATGAGTCTTGGGGATATAACAAAGAAGATGCCGCGCTTTATGCTTCATTGACGTCGGTGTTTGCCTCGGTTGTCGTTATGGAAATAGGAGATGCCACCAGCCCTGAACACGGTTTTTCCAACGAAGACAGCATTGCCGATTTGCTAGGCGCGGTTGTGGGGCATTACTGGGAGCGTTATCCTTTTCTTGCCGATAAAATTGATTTTCGGGTGGAGTACCGTATTGATTTTTCGCAAAAAATGCAATCGGATTTTACGACCGATTATGAGCACATGCGCCATCTTATGGCGATTAAAGCGTCGGGATTTGAGGCGTTAAGCACCACATATGCTCGTTATCTTGAGCTGCATTTTGGCTATTTTAGCCGCCATTTCGATCACGACTCTTTGCCTATAGAAGGGCGCGAGCGCAATGTGTATGCGGGTATTGGTATTAATCTTTCTCAGCTGTTAGAGCCACTTGCAGGCGGCTATAGCAAAGTTTTTAACTATATTCAAATTCCCTATACTTATTTGCCCTATAATTATAACTTCGACAAGGAGTAGGTATGGCGCGAGTGTTACTGTTTTGGGGCGTTGCACTTTATATGATTGCGATTGCAACCGTGGCAGCAAGTGCATGGATACCGGGGTATGAATCGGCATTAAGCACGATGAGTCGCGAAAACGGTTTTTTTGAATCAATAAGTGTTGTATTGCTTTTGATTATGGGTGTTGTGGCCTTGTATTGGGTTGTAAAAAAAGGCAGCAATGCTAAAACGGGGATGATGTTTGTTGTGGCATCATTGGGACTGTTGGCTATTATTGCCGCGTTTGAAGAGATCAGCTGGGGACAACAGCTTTTAGGATTTGAAAGCGGCGAGTATTTTAAAGAGCATAATAAGCAGCAAGAGACCAACCTGCATAATTTTATAGCGCCTGAACTTTTTAGCTCTATTATTTACAGCAGTGTATATACGGTTTTTGTATTTATTCCGCTTTTATCACGCCTGCTGGCAACGAAAATAGCACTTTTTCAATATCTGACACCTTGGGTGGCATCATTACATGTAACACTTGTTGTGCTGTTTGCATCGTTGTTTCAGGTCTATTTTTATGATGATTTTGGAGCGTGGTTTGATTTTGGCACTCTGATTGCCGGATTATTGCTTTTTGCTATAGCGGTGAGTGTGCTAAAGGAGTGGAATAGGGCCGTGTTGCTGCATTACCTAGTGGTTGTAATGACATTAGGCGTGTTTATGCTGGCACATAAGGTTTTTGGATTTTACAATATGCAATATGAGATCAGAGAGATGTTTGTGGTGTTTGCGGCGCTATTGTATCTGCGCGAACAGCTACCGCATTTAGAACGAGATTAACGCAAGGGAAGATACGCGTAACCTGAGTTTTGCAGATCAATAAGACCAAAAGAAGCGTTGGGTGTTATTTTTACAAAATCATAAAGCTGATCCATGGCAATATGGTGTTTTTTGCGTCCTGCATCGCACATAAGAAAAGTAACATTGTAGGTTTGAGCCAGTGCTTTTAGGCGTTTTTCAAGCTCTTTATTTTCGGGTTTTTTAATAAAAAATCCATAAGCGCCGCCATGAATGATTACGGCAACATCAAGCTCGTCAAGACGATCGGCAAAAGTATTTTTATTATTCACAATTCCTGAGATAAGCCGAGTTTCTAGTGTTTTTTGATCGCTTGTAGTGAGGTCGTAAACTACTTTTTTTACCTCGCCTTCTGCAAATAACAAAAAGGGTAATAACAGAAAAAAAAGTAACTTGTACATCATGATTTCCTTAAAAAATATGATGCCATCATAGGCTCAAAGTGTAAAAACTACGTAAAAACTTTGTTTTTCTTTTGCAGGTGTATCGGGTAGAACTTTAAAGAGATCCGATAACGTAACGATTGCGTCCGCCCTCTTTGGCTTTGTAGAGGCTCTTGTCCGCCTCGGAAAGAATGTGGTCTTCATCGGTTTGCAGGGTAGGTTGCGTTACGACAAAGCCAAGTGACACACTAACATAATCATCGGCATCAGAAGAAGCATGCGGGATTTCAAGCTCATGGATGGCCTTAATGGTTTTCATGGCCATAAATTCGGCCATGTCAGCTTGGGCATCAATGACTAAAATACCAAACTCTTCACCCCCCAAACGAAAAACAAAATCTCCCGGGCGCTGAAAAAGGGCTTTTAGACTCTTGGCTACGGCTTGCAGGGTGCGGTCGCCTTCAAGATGGCCATACGTGTCGTTGTATTGTTTAAAAAAATCAATATCAAGCATGTAAAAAGCCAGTGTTGTTTTAGTACGTTTGGCCCGTTTGAGTTCGCGATCAAAAATCATATTGAAATAGCGGCGATTATAAAGTTGCGTCAGTGAATCGGTAAACGAAGCTTCTTCAAGTTTTTTATTGCTAAGTTTCAGCTCTTCTGTCATGCGCTGCATATGATTTTGAGTGCGGTTGATGCTTTTAAAAATAAGAAAACTAAACGCCATGACACTAAGCACTACAAGCGCTAAAACAAAAGCAATACGAAAGAGGGTGCTATCATAGGTATTAAGCAGCTGATGACGTTCAAACTGAGCCGAGTCACTTTCGTAGCGGATGAGATTGCGCAAGGCATCTTGTACCTGTTGTATCTGTTTAAGCATGGCGCTATAAGAGGTGGTGTTGCTTTTGCAGCCTTGATAACACGATTCGATAATCTTAATAAAATAAGCTTCGCTCTCCTCGATGCGCGCCGTAGTGTAGTTAATATAGGGCAGCTCTTTCTCTTGTTTGTAGCTTTTGGCATAACTGTTCCAAAGCGCACGAATTTTAGTGAGGTTCTTAGCCATTTCATGGGCAGCTACTTCAGGTTTGATAGTGCCATTTTGCGCTTCTAAAAAGCGCTCTTTGATTTCGTCATTGTAAAGGGTGACAATAGTATTGAGATTATTAATAGGTATAAAAGAGCCAAAATAAAGCGCGTCAAGACTACGTTTCATTTCGGTGATGTTGCGATATCCTATCATGGCGATAATAATAAGACTTGCAAGGATGAAGATACTCAGGATATAAAGTTTCATCTTGAGTGAAAGCTTCTGCAAGAGTGCCACAATACTCCCTTATGTATGAGTTACATTCTAAAGAGCAAGATGCATGCCATTTTTTGATAGTAGTAATAGAAGAAATTTAATACAAAAAGTCAGCAATACTACAGCGATTAGTTCTTATAAGGTTCAATAGGCAGTTTTTCGCCAATGGCATATAAAATGCCTCCTTTAAGATTGATAACGTGATAACCCATTTTGGTGTCAAGAAAGTTTGAAACCATACGGGTACGGCTGCCGGTACGGCAAATTAGGGCAAACTCTTCGCCCGGTTTAACGTAAGTGTTCAATTTTTTTAAAAAGGCATCAACATCATAGTTGCCCTGTTCATCAAAAAATGTAATGGGAATGGCACCTTTGAGTAATCCAGTTTCACGCCATTCACCTGGCGTACGGATATCAATGATTTTTGTTTTTGAGTTCATGAGTTCTAATGAGGGAAAAGCATCTTTGACTTCTGCAAACAGAGAGACGACACTGACAATGAGAATGAGGAAAATCTTTTTCATAACGTAACCTTACATGTAAAGTGGCATAATTATAGGAAAAAAAGATAAATTCATGGTCTCAAAAGCAGATGCTTCCAAGCGTTTAAGATATATTCGTGTGCTTGAGCGTTTTTCGCAAAGCATTGTTAATTATCTGTTTAAATCCGAAACACTCACCAAAGAAGTTTATGATAAAAAAGTAGCTAACAATGTGCGCTATCTTGAGCGGGTTGAAGCAGTGGCACTTTATAAAGGTGAATACAGTGATTTAGAGGCATTGGTGCAGCAAATGATCGCTTTTAGCCAAAGTGATGAGACGATTAAAACCATCAAAGAGCGCGTACTTTATAGTGCTAACCAGATCGAAAAATCCATGAATCAACGCCGATATAAAAAAGAAAAACACCGTGAAGATCAGTTTAAAGATTGGGATTGAAGTAAAAAAAGTTATGTGCTTTCCGGCTTTAAAGCCGGAGGTGTCGTTTTAGTTTCCGCTGGAATTAACAGCGTCACTGCCTGTATTAACAATCTCTTTGGTGCCATCTCCGATATTGCTCATAGTATCATTCATCTCTTTTGTTGAGCACGATGCAAATCCTAATACGATCAACAGTGTAAGAATAAGATATTTCATATGTTCTCCATTAATAATAAATGTGAAATATTATCTTTTTTTCATTTGGGCACCTCTAAAAACGGCTTGAATTGAAACCGTTTCGAGTACCATTTTCAATTTTTCAACTTTCACCGTCGTTTCGATCAGGAAAATTGACTCAACTTTTCGATTTTGTTTTGAAAACCTGAGCCAATTCGCCGTTTTCACTCTCTTTTACATCGGTTTCACCTTCTGAAGCCTTACCAACTGTTCATATCGAAACAGATTGTAGGTCAGATTGAGCAGTGCTATAGTGGAATCGATCCGTTTTTTGCCAATAGCTCTGAGATCAAGTCCGTTATTCATAGAGTTGGTCATAAATCCAAAGATGTGTTCGACCTTAGCTCTAATTTTGGACTTGAGTGCGTTTGAGCACTCCTGATCGGGTGTGAGGGGTGTGTTGCGATAGGCACGTTCGTGAATGAAATCTTTAATGTTCTTGAGCCAGAGATATGAAGTGATATCGGGAGTCTGGTAAGCGCTGTCGGCAAAGAGTCTGTTATCGGTATGGTCAATGATATCCAAAGCCTTTTGTGAATCATGTACGCTGGCGCTGCTGGTGGTGTAGGCAGTTATGAACTTTGTCTTGGCATCCACTTTGATATGGTTTTTGTATCCGTAGTGACGCTCTTTGTTCTTCGTTACCCATCTGGCATCACAATCTTTTTGGGCTCTCTGGTTTTTGTTCTCTTCAAAACTTTCGGGGATGTTGCCCTGTTTGATGGCGTCATTCTCTTCTCTGCTGTTACGCTGTCTTGGGACATTGACGAATGATGCATCGACGATACTACCCTCTTTGGCAATGATGCCGTTATGCATCAGTTGGGCTGTGAATAGAGCATAGAGCTTATCGGAAAGGTCTCGTTCTTTAAGTTGCTCTTTGAAAAGCCATATCGTCTTCTCGTCAGGCACATTGTCACCGATATGAAGTCCCAAAAACTGTTGGAATGAGAATCTATCTTTGATCTGAAATTCGGTCTGTTCATCGGAGAGATTGTAGTAACGCTGGAGTATGACAACTTTGAACATCATGAGACGGTCATAAGGTGTTCGGCCACCCGGACCTTTGGGCTCTACATGCAAGGCAGTCTCTATTGACTCACGAAACAGCTCCCAATCAATGACGGCATCCAATTTCTGTAACGGTGGATTATGTTTATTGATCTTCTCCAGCTGAAACTCATAATCGAACAATCCTGCCATCACACTCTCACTTTTTCTTGTAATTTATAATGATTTTATCCAAATTTCGGTTTAATGCCTCTTATTGGGTAGTTTTTAGAGGTGCCCATTTATTTTGCAAGAATATTAATAATCCATAGAAAGAGGCAAACAGCACGAGGGTGTTTGCCTAAAAGATAGAGAGCGAAATTACCAGTTTATGGTTGTTGTATCTTTGGCAAAAAGAGCTTTTTCAAGCAAATCGGCATTGCCTACTTTAACGCCTTTAACCAGTGATGGGCCTTCAACTTTGTACTCTTTCATACAGACTGGGCAAATATAAACCGTAGCCCCTTTTTTGATCACTTCGGCCAGTTTGGATTGAAACTGTGCATACTGCTTGTTCTCTTTAGATGCCAGTTTGACACCTTTATCATTGAGATAGATGGTTAGCGGATGTCCTTTGTCAAACATCTTCATACTAAACTGTACTGCCATTAACGTGCGGTGTTCACCATCACTTGTCAAATTTACAAATAGAGGCGATTTATCGGCGCCAAACAGCGAGAGTGAAAGTGCCATTACGGTAATCAAAATACCAAGTAGTTTTTTCATGGTAATCCTTTTTTGGGTTATGTAAAATTATATTAACTATAAGCTTTATTTTAACACGTGCGTTATTTTTTGAGAAGTGGTCTTTATTATTTTATAAAAATCTAAAAAATCAAGTAACCAAAAGAAAATCTTATAGTTTATCTTTAGAGTAATTACACTAGAAAGGGTTTAGTTCTGCTGTGCCATTATGCTGGTGTAATTACTCTAAAAGGATTCATTATGTACGGTTCACGTATCATCAAAACAGTAGCAGCGTTTATGTTGCTTTGGGCTTCGGCTGTTTGGGCAACACAATATGAGGTGGATGCATCGCATTCAAGTGTGGCATTTAAAGTACGCCATATGATGGTTAGCAATGTTAAAGGCCATTTTGCAACTTTTAGCGGCAACTATGAGCTAGAGGGCACAACATTAAAAGCATTAAGTGGCACGGTTGATGTGGCCAGTGTGGATACCGGTATTGAAAAACGCGACAATCATTTGCGCAGTCCCGATTTTTTTAATGCGGCCAAGTATCCTAAAATGACATTTGTTATGAAAAGTGTCAAAGGAGATAAAGTCGTAGGCGATTTAACACTTAATGGCATTACCAAACCGGTAACACTCGAAGCGGATATCTCTGGCGAGATCAAAGATCCATGGGGTGGTAAACGCAGCGGTGTGACACTCGAGGGAGAAATTGACCGTAAAGACTTTGGCCTTACATGGAACAAAGTTATGGAAGCGGGTGGCGTTGTTGTTGGTGAAACGGTCAAACTGTCAATTGAACTTGAAGGGATTGCCAAGTAACGGCTATGAGTACGAAAAAGAGAATCCTCTCTGCGGCGTTGCAGCTTTTTAATACAAGCAATACTCAGGCTGCAACCACCAATCACATTGCTGCTGCACTAGGGATCAGCCCCGGCAATTTGCATTATCATTTTAAAAACCGTGAAGCCATTGTATTGGCGCTGTATGAACAGATGCAAGCCAAAAGCGTTTTAAGCGTGGCGAATTTGCCTGCAAGTATCGGTGCTGTGCATGAGCATCAGCGCCATCTTGTCAAAGTCTATTACGAGTACCGCTTTTTTCATCGTGAGCTGCTTTTTCTGCTTTCGCGCGATGAAGCTTTGAAAACACGCTACATTGCCGATAACATTGCGCATCGTAAGCGTATACGCATTGTGATGCAACGTTTGGTAGAAAATGGCTATCTGGCGGTGCCGGTAGATAATGTACTAGAGCACTTAAGTGACACCGTGCTTATGAATGCGCAGTTTTGGCAGTCGTATTTAGAGACATTGGGATTGCCTGTGGATGAAGCGCATATTGAAGCGGGATTTGTACATATTGAAGCGGCCATGCGTCCTTATCTTACATCAAAGGCGCGTGTCGAATTGGCCCAAATAGGCGCTTGATAGACCTTACATGTAAGGAACTTTTAGAATTTAATCTGTTAATTTAGTGCTTTCAAAATGAATGCAAAAACGGTGTTTTCCTTCTTCGTAGTGGTATTCAAGTTTAAATCCATGGCGCCGTATGACGCGATCCACAATAGAAAGCCCCAAGCCAAAACCTGGGATATCCCGCGTATTTTCTTGCCTTGTGAAAGGTTGCAGGGCATGATGCAAATCAGTGTTTAATGCTTTGCCTTCATTTTCAACGCAGATACGCATGTGTGAAGCTGTCATTTTAATAGGATGGTGCGTTGCGTATTTTAGTGCATTGTCAATAAGGTTTTTGAGTGCCAGCGCCAGATACTCCTCATCACCTTCAAAGGTAAAGTTCTTTTTGATATCAATGCTGACATCCTCTTCGTTGGCCATCTCTTTATTGAGTGCGTTGAGAATCAGTGTTTCCGCATCACTACATGTAAGCGAAAGCGCATCGCTGACCTCAAGTTTTTCAATCTGAAGCAGTTCGGCACTTAAGCGATCAAGCTGTAAAAAACAGGCTTTGAGTTTTTCAAGCTCTGCTGATGCGGGAATGGTTTCTAATATAAACATACCGCGCGCAATAGGGGTGCGCAGCTCATGGCCTACGTCGCGCAGCAGTTCTGTGCGAGAAGTAATCAGGCGTTGCAGGTGTGCGGCCATCTCATTATAAGTGGCGGCAAGCGTTCCGATTTCGTCACGGCTTTTAACTTCGATGCGTTTATCGTACGCACCTGCCGTAAAGGAGCGCATCGTTTCGGCAATGCGTCGCAGCGGCGAGAGCATCGCAAGAATAATGGCAAAAATGATAAAGAGCATGATAATATCAAGGCCAATTAATGCGTTAGAGAGCCACTGCTCTTTTGTACTCTTTTGTAAGGTTTGCTCATGCAGCAGTAGCGATGCACCCATATAGCGGATATCCAGCAGATAGCCGTATTGGGCACTTTTTAAAATTCTAAGAGCACCAAAAGAGTGGGGCTGCTCCATCACCACAAGTGTATTGCCTGGAAGGTCTACATTCAGGCGCTGTAGTTGCATGGATTTGAGCGATGCATCAATGTTCTCAAGATCTGATGTTGCAAGCAGTACAAAAAGTTTTTTGGCATCTTGGAGATATTTTTGAGTGAGTATCGCAGCCATTTTCTCATCATTAAGCTGCTCCATTCTATAAGCAATAGCAATCATGAGCACTAAGCTCACACTAAAAAGCAGGGCAATTTTTTTAAAAAGTGACATGATCTATCCGATAAAACGGTAGCCGATGCCCCAAACCGATTTGATGGTGTGCGGATTTTTGGCATCGTCTCCGATTTTGAGGCGGATGTTGCTAATATGCGTGTCGATGGTGCGGGCCTTGGTGTCAGGATCCAGTGATGTTGCGTGGGTTATTTGCTCCCGTGATACATTATTGCCGCGATTTTTAGCCAAAAAAAGGAAAATTTCAAACTCTACCGGCGTTAATTCAATAGGGTAATTCTCCATATGCAGCGTTTTTCCTGCTTCATCAAAGGTAAATGTCCCGATTTCAAGAAGGGTGGTATGTGCATAGCGGCGTAGTACCGCTTCGATGCGCAGCACCAGTTCACGAGGTTCATAAGGTTTGGCCAGATAATCGTCAGCACCCAGTTCGTAACCATGGATTTTATTGCCGATATCGCCGCGCGCCGAAGAGATGATAATAGGAAGATTCCAGCTATTTTTAATGCGTTTTGCCACATCAAACCCGTCCATTTCTGGTAGCATCAAATCTAGAATAACTAAATCAAAAGGTTCTGTGCCTAACAGACTCATGGCTTTGGATGGTGTGGGTGCGATGGTGACACGGTAGCCGTAATTGTCAAGATAATCGCTGATAAGCTCTTGCATAGGAACATCATCTTCAATAAGCAGCACGTGTTTACTCAATGTTCCACTCCTGCATATAATGTGAAAAACGGCGCCGTTGGTTTTTATTGAGAACCGTATGGATTTCATCAAAAAAAGTTGCCTGGATTTGGGCTGCTTCATTGCGAAGATCGCCAATCAAAGCTGCTGCGCGCTCTTTATCAAAGGTTTCGGCTTCAAAAAGCGTGCGTAGCGCTTTAATTGTGTGCTCTTTTTTCTTGTTGTAGTGGCGATACTCTTTTTGATAGTGGCGGACAATATCTTCGACTTTTTCGTGTTGCTTGTGAGAAAGATCAAGATAATCCATGTCCATGGGGTAGTGCTCACGATAGTGATGGTCGTCGTCATGATCGGCCCAAAGCAGGGCAAAACAGATCAGCATCAGTGCAACAATGCGCATGTCAGCTCCTTGTGTCGGGGATTGCGATATCACTGTCTTCAATCAGCCCGCGTTCAAAATTACCGTGACACGCTTTGCAGTTGGCTTTGCTTTTGATGGCGCTGCGTTTAAAAACTTGCGGGTCAATTTCGTGGTGCGTTCGCTTCCAAAACGGCATTTGCGTGATTGCTATGATATCCTGATTTGGCATGGATTGTAAAATTTTTACGGAGGCTTCGGATGTGCTATGTTCTGCGGCGTTGGCAACAAGGTAGTCTAAAATGCTTGCGGTATCTTTTTGATCCAATGAGGCATCGTCGCCAAAATGATTCTCCAGCTCAGCCATCATACGTCGCCATGATGACTCGCCTAAAAGTGCGGGTGGATAAAGGATGTGACACGAAGCACACTCATTGACAAAGAGCGGATGCTCTTTTTGATAATCTATGGCCGCATGATAAGGCCGTGTTATGGGATTGTCACTGACACTAAAAATATAAATCAGTGTGGCGATTGCCGCGCCAATACCAATGAAAGCAATGCCTTTTTGCCAGAGATTGAGTGCGGTATTGTTACCCTCAAGATTTTTCCATCCATTGACAATAGAGCCAAGTGTGCCGTGGCGTGCATGGAGTAAGCGATCAAATAAAACTCCGCCAACATGCGCACCGATTAACAGATACAATAGTGTGCCAAGGGCTTCGTGTAATTCTTCAAACAGCTCCATATCTTTAAAAAAGCTTACATGTAAGAATGCAAAAATACCGCGATTTTCTTGAATACCGTAAGTGAGCAGTCCGGTACATACCAACAGCACCACAACCACAAGAATGCCAATCATTGCCATTGCGGCTGCTGGATTGTGACCCACATAGGTTTTTTTGGGATTAAAGAGCGAAAATAGGTACGATTTAAGCGGCGTAATCCCAATATCAAGATCGCTAAAGCGCGAATAGCGTGGCCCAACAAAGCCCCAAATAATGCGATAGAGCACCAACACTCCGGCAGACGCGCCAAATGCCACATGCCAGCTTAGCCATGAGTCTTCATCAGCGCTGATGAAAGCTACAAGAATAAAAGCAACAAGAAGCCAGTGAAAAATACGCGTTGGTAAGCTCCAGACATAGACTCGTTTCATAATATGCTCCTTAGGCTGGGTTAATCATCCCAGCGCCCATAATTGGGAATGCGGATACCGCGTTCTCCATAATTGCCTTGCTCGGCTGTGGTGTGGCATGCGTTACAGTTGGCGATGCTTTTGACTTCGGGTTGTGCAATATAGCGCAGCGGAATTTTGCGATGCTCTTTTATAAAATAAGATGATTTGCTAATGTTCATTGGATAATCAGGCGAGAGCGTAGCGGCAATTTTGGCCATATGGTGCTCACCTCGTTGCACGTCGGCAGCATTAGCGGCTAGATACATGGCAATAGCCGTGTGATCGGTTGGATCAAGTGTGGCATCAGTGTTAAAATGATCCGCAAGCGTATTCATGACTTTTTCCCACGAACGTTTTGGCAATAAGCCGGGTTGATAGGCCATATGGCATGATGCGCACTCTTTGTCGTAGCGCTTGGCGTCAACAGATTTTTCAGCCGGAATATATCTGCTTTGGCGATGTTCTTTAAACATTTTGTATTCGTCATCATCTGCGCTAAGTTGCAAAGCTCCTGCTGCCAATAATAAAGCAGCGCTCAATAGCATTGAAATTTTCATAAGATACTCCTTTTAATAATTCATAATATAAGTAAGAACATCGCCTTTTTCTTGTGGCGTGCCTTCGCGATTGTAAACGTCATTAAAATTACGACGCAACCATTTTTTAACTTCTTTGACGCTGCTAAGACGTGTTGGATTGGCTTTGGGTGAAAGCGCCTCGATAACTTTTCCGGTATGGACATTTTTTCCTGCTGTTGCAAGATTGGCACCGTGGCATGACGTACAGGAGATTTTCTCACCTTTTTTACCAATATGTTCGCTGGTAAAAATTGCTTCTCCGCGTGCGGCATCAAAAGGTTTGTCGGCTTGGCTTTGTAGCTGTTGCATATAGGTTTGCATCTCGGGACTCGCTGCCATAAGAGCAGCACTGCCTAGCAAGATAGCGATAAGAGTTTTCATGATGCTTCCTTGAATGGTTTTACAAGGTGCATAGTAGTACAAAGGTGTCAAGGTTAAAAGGGATGTTTCTTGACACTTTCTTGACAAAGAGGCAAGCAAGGGTTTAATTGTTAATGCGTTAAAATAGAGGCTTACATGTAAAGGTACCCTAAATTCCCAAGGAGTATTTTTGAAAGCAAAAGTTGTTTTTCTTTTGGTGACAGCCGCATCGCTTGCTATCATGGCGCAAGAGCTAAAACCTTTTACCTCGGATGGGTGCAGTATTTTTCCTGATGGAACCTGGAGTCAAAATAAGTTGTGGCTTAATTGCTGCATAGCCCATGACAAGGCGTATTGGATTGGCGGTACCGATGCGGAGCGTTTGCAAGCAGATCGGGAACTTAAAGCGTGTGTTGAGAGTATTGGCGAGCCGGAGATTGCCAAAATAATGCTTGCCGGTGTACGTGTTGGCGGTTCTCCTTATCTGCCAACATCGTTTCGCTGGGGGTATGGCTGGAGTGAATCACGGGGCTATCAACCTCTTGGCAAAGCTGAAAAAGCTTTGATTGCGGCAGAAGAAGCACGCTCTGCCAAGGCATCTGCACAGACTTTGATGTTTTTAAATGATATGGAGACACTTCACAACACACGCAACGCCATGCATGACATTCTTGCGTATGTTCAATCCCGACCCGATATTTTTCCACCTCAAAAGCTGCATGAAAAACGCTTGATATCTAGAGAACAACGGCTTGTTGTTTGGCAAACATGGCAAGCTTTTTTGGATCGTATTTTAGTGCTTGATGCTTTGCAGCAGCGCTATGGTGCGCATGAAAAAGATGCTGAGGCACCCTTTGAGAGCATTGGCTATGCCGCATTTTTAGCACAATACCGTTATGCGATGGATTTTATTGAATTGATGGAAAACGATCCGGCCATGCACACGGTGTTAAACGAAGCCGTGCCGGAACTTGGCCTAAAAAAAGGGCGCTACAGCGCTTTGAAATTTCGGTTTTTAAATCTTATCAAGGGTGCTGATTTTGCGTTAAAAGAGTTTAAAAATAAAATCAAAACCGATCAAGCACATCCGCTGCTTGCCAAAGAGATGGAAGAGGATCGCCAAAGCATTTGGGAAAAAGGCACCGGAGCCGGCCCTAAAGCAACGCTAAAAAATGCTGCCAAGGTTGTGAAAGAGACAACGTTTTCACTCTATTTTCCTTTGCAAAAAGAGATATCGGAGTGGATGGGAGACGTTAAAGTATTACGTACGAAAAGCTCTCTGATTAGCAAAGAGCAGATGCAAGAGATTCACGCAATGTTGCAGCCGGGTGATATCTTGCTAGAGCGGCGAGAGTGGTATCTGTCTAACATAGGGCTTCCTGGATACTGGCCTCACGCCGCGCTGTATATTGGTACGCCAAAAGAGCGTCAGGCCTATTTTGGCACGAGTTTAAATCATATCAAAAATTACGGTGCTGATTTTGAAGCGTATTTGAAAAAGAGCTATCCGCAAGCGTATCGCTTAAGCACTGTGGCGCATGAAGATGGGCATCTTCCAAGAGTGATTGAAGCGATTAGTGAAGGGGTCTCTTTTACCACGCTTGAGCATTCAGTTGATGCGGATTCTGTTGTTATTTTACGTCCACTTTTAAATAAGGAGCAGATTGCCGTGGCCATAGAGCGTGCGTATCATTACAGCGGCAGAGCGTATGATTTTAATTTTGATTTTCTTACCGATTCCAAGTTGGTGTGTACCGAATTGGTTTACAAAGCGTATGAACCGAAACAGGGTTACAAAGGGCTGACATTTCCGCTTCAAGAGATTGTGGGGCGTCAGGTTACAACGGCTAATGATATGGCGCAGCTCTTTGATGCCGAATATGGTACAAAAGCGCAGCAACTTGATTTTATTGCCTTTTATGACGGTTATGAGTGGCAAAAAAAGGCCATTCGCTCAGACCTTGAGGCATTTCGGCAAAGCTGGAAACGTCCTAAATGGTTTATCTGGGTACAAAACACACACTAAATTTAATAGAGTTTTTGAAAAACTCTATTTTAAACGCACTTTGAGCAAAGCCCAAAGTGCTACGCTAGCCGCTATGGCACTAAAGCTTGCCTCTTTGAGACAGATAATATTAAGGTAGTCAAATGGAAATTCTTTTTTTGTCGGTTTTTGGGATTGTTGCAGCGCTGGTACTGTTGCAGTTGGTTGCCTATTTAAGCCTTCGTTATAAGGTGAAATCAATTACGCTTTGTGCTGAAGATGACCTGCCTCCTGATGTGATAGAACTGTTTGAAACACCTCAAGAGATGCTAGAATCGTTTGGATTTGAAAAAGAGCATCTGCAAAAACTGGTGATGCAGGTCAACACCCGTGATATCGAGCTGTGGCAATACATTTTCTTTCATCCGCACCATTACAGCTATGCCTCAATTAGTACAACGACATTACCCAAAAACAGGGCCGGATATGAGATTGCATTTCAAGCAATTTATGGCGCACGCGACCTGCTGCTAACCACTAATAATTACATGCACTACTTACCTGCAAAATATAGCGATGCTTATGTTGAAGATATTTACAGTGACAATTGGGAACAGGTGCTGTCGCATCATCTAAAAAGAATAGAACATCGCGCAGAATCTCCCTTACATGTAGAGGCGCAATGGTATGCTCAAACAGATTTAGAAGATTCTCATCACCAGATAGAAGTATCCATTGCCTGTGGTGATATGCATAAGCATGACGATGGAACGTACGGGTTTACCTTAAAGGGAGCGCTTAAAACGGTATTTCGAGTCTTTGTTGGCGAACGCAGAACAAGGCGTCCTAAAGTGCAGGCGCGTAGCAGCAGCACCACCCAAAGTGTTGAGCGCGATATCACCATGTATCATCAGTTTAAAGAAGCCTCCAAATCACCGCTTAGCAAGTGGAAAAAATTTGCACTTTTTAGCGGATCATTACTGATTTTTGCTTTGGCATTTGGGTTTGTCCTTTCGTGGGATGTCATGGTAATGATTGTGGGTGTTTTACTGCTGCATGAGGGCGGGCATCTTTTGGCCATGTATCTGTTAGGCTACAAAGAGTTGCAGATTCTCTTTTTGCCTTTTATTGGTGCGGTGGCAACGTCAAAACAGCCGCAATACAGTACGTATAAAAGTTTTATAGTGTTACTGATGGGGCCGCTTCCGGGCATTATTTTGGGGATGGCACTGCTTTTTTACACTTCGGCGCAAAGTCCCGAATGGATTGGTGAGCTTGCAGGATTGTTGCTTGTGATTAACCTCTTTAACTTGCTGCCTATTATGCCGCTTGATGGGGGACAGATTTTGCATCAGCTGCTCTTTTTCCGTCGTCCGATGCTGCAAGTTTTTTTCATGATAACCAGTGCAGTGCTGGCACTGCTGCTTGCCGTATATCTTGGCCCTAGCATGTGGCTTATTGCACTTTTGGTGTTATGGGTTGCGTATGCCACTTCGGTTCAGGCGCTGTTTCGACGTGCTTTTTTTGCATCGGGAGTTGATATGGAGGATGAGAGCGCGTATCTGCAACAGATTTTTCGCTTTTTTAAACAGCCAAAATATCAAAACTACACGTTTAGTAAAAAGTATCATATCGCCGAACATCTGCTAGCACACCGATTAACACGCCCTTTACATGTAATGACAGTGGTACTGCTGCTAGGCATCTATGTAACAACGCTGTTTGCGCCGCCTGTGTTGGTAGCGAAACAGATGTTTAATAGGCAGTTTGAACCTACGGCAACAGTATCGTGGGAAACGCGTCTGGCAGAAGCCACCGATAATGATGCCCGCTGGGAGCTGTTGATGCGAGCGGGCGAAGCGCATGAGGGCGAAGCCAACGCAACGCACTATTATGAAGAAGCCGTGGCACTTGCACGTCAAGAGTGGCCTAAATCGGAGCGTATGAATGAGGCGCTCTTGGCCTATGCACAAAGTGTGCAGTACGATTTAAACCAATCGGCAGAACCCATCTATCTGGAGCTGTTGGCATTGCAAAACGAACGCAATAGCAGTAATAGTATGGCACTCTCAGAGATTTATACGGCACTAGCTCACAGTGATATTAACCAGAGCAAAGAGGCAAAATATTTATCGTGGCAAGAGCACTCTATTGCATTACTTCAAGAGTATGATCCTAATGATTATTGGAATATTTCTCAAGCGTATTCGCAACTGGCTATGCTCAAACGCGATAGAGACGATATGGCCGGTTGTGAGACGGCACTTAAAAAAGCGCTTGCATTGCATACCGATCACTTTGAAACAAATCCTTTTTTCCCTGTTCGTGAACTTATCTATTTTTATTTGCAGCAGCAGCGTCCAGATACAGCACTTGAGCTACTCTTAGCGCAGATACCTTTGCAGTACACCCAAAAAGATTTGCATATAAAATATCAGTGGGAGACACTGGCTGGATGGGTCTATGTGATGAATGAAATGCCCCAAGAGGCTACCACACATTTTGGCGCCGCTTTAGCAGCTTTAGAGCAGATGGAGGCACTACGTGATGATAGCATCTCATTTTTTAAATGGTTTGTGGATATTCCAACAGATCATACCGCAATGATTGAAGCACTCGGCAATATGATGTTGGTATCGGATGATGCAACGTATGCCAATCGCTTCCAAAGCCTTGTGAAAGAGCAGTATCAAACGCTTGATACGTATTTAAAATTGCAAGAAAAAGAGTTGGCCTATTCTGAGTATTTCGAGCATACCATGATGCTAAAGCGCTTGCAAAGCGTTAAAGCATATGGTTTTAATTAGTCTGTGTGCTCTTCTTGGTTGAGCTTTAGTTCTTTGATGAGTTTGTAGCTCATAAAGCTTAAAATCATAACACCAACTGCCAACGATAACCAGACAAGAATGGTAGTATAGTTGGGCTTTTCTTCTATCTTGTTGGCTTCAGTGTTGAGCAGACGCTCTTGGCCTAATGTGGCAGAGATAAAGTGGGTGTCGGGTTGTATCATGTTACCAAGATCGGCACTAGGCAGCGCTGTTTTGATACTGCCATAAGTCAGCGTGTACGGTGGTGTGCCCTGCGCTATAAAGTAGAGCTCTTGGGGATCGTAAGAAAAACTCAGTTGTAACTCTTGGGGAAGGTAAGAGTTTTCAGCCGCTTCAAGACGGTAATACCCAGCATGTGTAAAAAGCGGAGTCTTAAGGTTATTGAGCGCACCGTTTTGAAGAGAGTAGATTGTGATTGTTTTCACAAAAGACCATGCCGATGCAGTAGCATTTTTACTAAAGAGCTTAAGCTTGTAAAGCTGCTCTTTTTGAGGCAAAACAAAGTGCAGCTCTTTAAGCGTTATCTGTTTGGAAACACTAAACTCAAGGCCGTTATCTACCTTTGTGATCAAAAGAGGTTCAGGATCGGGTTGGTGGAAAAGCATTTGTGCTTTGTAGGCCATAATTGTATTGATATTAAGCGGATGTTGCGTGTGAATCTTAAGATAGTTGCACGCACTGCTATTTAGGGTTAGACGATCTTTGATAATGGCATTTTCTTGCATGGTGATGTTTGCTAGCATCTGTCCGCTAGATAGCCCGTTCCAATGGCTTAGATCATGGCTACATGTAATATCGGTCATTAGCATGTATTCGCTGTCGTTGCTGCTGATTTGCAGATAGTCGATGCCCTCTTTCATCTGAGAGGCATCAAGAATGTAGTCTTCATCGTTGATGCTATTATTCTCAATCAGCGTCAGCTCTTTGCCCTGATAGTTGATGTTAAGCGCGGTCTCTTTTTTCTCTTTAATGGTCTTGACGCGTGAAAAGGGGAGAGAGATTTTTTGAACGCGCTGTTGCGAAATATGGCGCGCTTTTATCATGTGAGGCATCGCTTGGTTGTTGGCATCAAAAACGGCCAGATCTTGCAGGTTGTTTGTATTAAAGTGGCTATAAAGCGTAAGCGGTAGCTCTAGTTTAACCACGCCTTGTGTCGCGGGCATCGTAATGACACGTTGATAAGCAAAATCATCTTTTTCAACTGCTTGCAAACTGAGCAGTGCTGCTAGGAATAATAAAAAGTGTTTCATGCATCTACCTCTTTTTTAGGGGGAAGCGGCGCGATAAAGCCGATAGCCACGATAAGCACGCCGACAACCATAAAAGAAATAATACGTTCCAAAGAACCCGTTCGCGCCATATCTGAAACCAGAAGTTTAAGAACAACAAAACCTAAAAGCGACGCGCCTGCAATCCATGTGGCACGTTTTTGAGTACGTTTGGAATAGATAATGATCGCTAACGCAATCAGGGTATATAAAATTGAAATTCCGGTTTGAAAAAGCCCATTTTCTAATAGAGCTGAGGGCGTGTAAGTGACCGAGCCATAAGCATGCACAAGACGTGCCCAAAAAAGCGTTACAAAAAGCATACCCGCTCCTGCCATCATCCTCAACAGCAGCGTTCGCGCCAGTTTTTGGTTTTGCAGCCACAGTAGCAGGGTAATAGCAACGCTCACCTGCATGAGATCAAGCGGATTAAGAAGTGGGATGTACGGCAGAGCCAAAAGGGTGCCACTGTGATTCAAAGCAGCCACTTCCCAAAGCATCAATCCCACGGCCAAGCCCTTAATTCCCAGAGAACTGTAAAGTTCATGATACTTGTTAAGCGGCCAGAAACGCGGATGTTTAAGGATGGTATAAATAGCCGCAATGGCAAGCAAGGGCACGCCACTGAGTGCCAGAGTAAAGGCGTAGTTATCAAGATGGTAAAAAAGCTCCCAAGAGAGCAGCAGGGTACTTATCCAAAGCCCCAAAACATGCCAAAAACGTGAGAAATACAATTCAAGACGTGCCAGCAAAAGATAGATAACAGATATCAAGAGCGGTATTGCAATAATATTAAATTTAACAAAAGGGTGAGAAACATCAAGCAGACTTGCAAACAAGCCTAGCAGCACAAGCGGAACAAAAAGCTCAAGTGCACGCTGCATGGTTTGCCATTGGTAGCGTAGGGAGACAAAGAGAAAAAGCAGAGCGGATAGACTCCCATAAATTGAAAAATAGGCGTAGGGCGAGAATTGTAATTCATGAAAACCACCGCCGATCCAAAGCAAAAGCCCAAGTGCCAATAAAATAATATGAAAAGGCTGCTCATAGCTTGTAATCTTTTCGCGGTATTTTTCATACACATAAGCACTTAAGAGCGTTGCTGCCGAGAGAATAAAAAATCCAAGATAGACTTCATTTAAAAAGAGTCTTAAAGGGTAAGTGTCTCTAATCTGATTGACAAAGCTTCCAACGGCATAAAGCTCAAGAGCAAATGCAAAAAGACGGGCATAAAGCCTGTTTTGTCGAAGGGATATCCAGATAATGGCACTCGATTCAAGTGCATAAATGACCGCACTGATCTCAGGAGAGAGGGCAAAAGCAATAACAAGACTTAAGAAGATAGTGCCAAGAGCCAAAAAGGATTCGGCCAAGAGCGAAAATTTGGGTTTATCTTTTAGCCACCATGCCAGCGAAATGTAGAGCGCACCAACACCAAGGGCAGAGTAGGCAAGATAATACTCAAACGCTTCAACCAAAGAAGCTTGTAGCCCAAAAGCAACCGTAGGAACGCCAAATACCAATGCCGAATCAACATAAGCTTTGAGCTTAAACGGCGTGCGATGCGCAAAGAGTATGGCCACTACGACATAGAGTAAAAAGAAAAGAATCAAAAACGGTTCGGTGCTTGCAAAATGTTCGGGCTGATATCGGGTAACGCCCCAGGCCGTAGCAATAATGAAAGTAAAAGCAAAACCAATAAGATTCAGCACACGCCATGCTTTATACCACGCAATGGCCACAATACTCAGGTTTAAAAAGGTGTAGTATCCAAACAGCACAACATGAGAACCCTCTCCCGTAGCAGTAAGAATAGGAGTTAAAAAACCTCCGGCCGTTGCAAACACAGCAAGGTAAAACGCGTCTTGAATCAGAGCCAAAAAAGTTGCCAAAATTACGGTTACAACCATAATGCCTAAAGCAACACCAAAGGGAAAAACCGTAAAAAATTTGGCTGCGGAGAAGATGGCAAGGTAAAAAACCGCAATACCAATCCCCTGAAGAATCAGACCAAACGAACCTTGTCTGGCTCTGTATTTAAAACCGATTCCAATTAAGAGTATGGCAAAAACAAGGACACTCAGCAGTCCAAACTCAACACTAACCATATCATTGGATACGGCAAACTTTATTAAAAAGGAGAGACCAAAAAAGAGAATAATACCGCCTATTTTAACTAGCGGATTTCCTGTGGTAAAGTAGGTTTTAACGTGAGTAAGTGCCTCATTGATCGGGTTGGAGGCAGTGGGCGTTTTAGAAGTCTTGTGCTGCTTAATCGCCTTTTTAACGGGAATAACGGTTTCAATACTTTCGGTAATTTCATGCTCTGGCACAATGGCAGTTTTTGCGTTTTCTACAATCACTGCAGCAGATGCAGCAACACTAGGAGTATCTTGTAGCGGTTGTAAGACGCTTTGTTGTAATGTTTCTTCAAGAACTTTGATTCTATTTTCATGAAGAAGATGTTGTGTTTCAAGCTTTTTGTTTGCCATTAAAAGCTTGATCATTCCCCCAATGAGTATCAGCGTAGTGATACTAAAAGGATTTGCATATCCATTAATAAAAGAAAAACTTAAAAAAATGCCCAAAATAGCGAGGATGTATATCCACATAGCGTGCCTTTATTAGGATAAAAAAGTGTGTTTGTCATCGTGCGGATATTATAGCTTCTATTAAATATTGTTAACATAAATAGCCAAAGTCTCATCAATATGTTTGTTGTTCTCTCTTGTGTGAATGGTTCATTTTGTCAATTTTTAAAAATATCGTTCGTTCTTTGTTATCCTTCTATCAACCCCATCTTCAAAACCCGCTCACGATTTTTAAAGATCGCCATCGCCGTGGTCATTTTGTCAAAGTCGAGCTGCTTGTAAAACGGCTCTTTTCCCATGCTTGCAAAGAGTAAAATCTTATTGTGGCCTTTTGAAAACTCCAGAAGTTTGCGCACAATCTGCTTGCCAATACCGCGTCTTTGATACTCCGGATGCACGGCAACATCGCACAGATACGACACATCTACACCGTCGGCAACCGCACGCCCCACGCCAATCAGCGTATTTCCGTCGTACACAAAACATTTGTACATGCTGTTGCTAAAAGCGATTCTCAAATCATCAGGATTTTTATTGCCCAGAGGTGCGATTCTATAAAGGTTGGCAAGTTCTTCCCAGTCGATGTGTGTATCTTCATAGATCCAAATTAATTTGTTTTCACCCATTGTCCCATCACTCCCAGTGTTTCATAATCCGCATCGCTTCCGCGCTTGTTCATGTGTCCTATAAGCCTATCGTAACGCTCTTTTGTAAGATGCTGACCTACTTTGACTTTCAATGTGATGGTATCACTTTTGATGACGTATACTCCCGTTTTTTCCAATATTTTTGTGTACATAGGGTTTGTCGCATCGATTGGTTCGTAGCCGCCTTCGGGCTGCATTTTTTGCATTAAAGCGGTGAGTCCTGCCGCTTTTTGCTCTGGATCGTCCAACCGCTTTACCGTCCCGCTTGCTATGACCGAAGCGTAACACTGTGTCGCCGGACACGCCGAAGTTGTATTGCTAAAATATGAGGGGATAAAAGCGTAGGGTTTTACAACGCAAAACGAACATTGCGCACCTTCGCCGATCGCTTCTGCTTTTTGTCCGGCAATCGCGCCGTGAAAATAAAACGTTTTCTCTTGGTAAACGAAATTGACCGCTACGCCGTAAGGTTCGCCTTTACTAATGAGTGAAAGCACACCGTGATCGCACTCACCTAAAAATCTCTCTGTTTCTTGCACGTCATCAATTAAAAATTCATTGCGTCTCATTGGTAAACTCCTTAAGGGCACCTCTAAAATAATTTGTGATACTATATCGCCAAATTGTACTCCTTTCAAGTGACAAAAAATATATTATTTATGAGGTCAGTTATGTATGTTTTAAACAGCGAATCCAAAATACCTCTGCATATACAGCTTTATGAAGCACTCAAGCGCGACATCACGACCACTCTTGCCATTGGAAGCAAACTTCCCTCCATCCGACAAGTATCGCAAGAGTACAAGATCAGCAAAAACACCGTCGAATCCGCTTACAGCCAGCTCTACGCCGAAGGCTACATCGAGAGCCGCCCCAAAAGCGGCTACTATGTTGCACAGGCGGATTATCAATTTCAAACGGCTTCAAACGCAAAACAAAATAATGAAGCAGCGCAAAGCGTTTACAAGTATGATTTCTTTCCTGCACGTCTTTCAAAATCCTCTTTTCCTTTAAAGCTATGGAAACGTCTCACCATGAAAGCGCTGGATGAAGAGATAGACATGGGCGGCTATTTTGACGGACAGGGAATTTACGGACTCAGACAAGAGATAGCAAAATATCTCACAGCTTCGCGAGGGGTAAAATGCGATGCTTCGCAGATCATCATCAGCGGAGCGTTTGCAGACACCATGAACATGATAGCCGACATCCTCCAAGATACCCACAACCGTTTTGCCATAGAAAACCCGGGATACGCAGTTCCAAAAGTCGTCTTTGAGCGCAGAGGGTTTAAAATCTTACCCATCAAGGTCGATGCAAACGGTTTACATGTAAGCGCTTTGCAGGCTACGGACGCAAACGTGCTCTACATCACCCCTTCGCACCAATACCCCACGGGAGTCGCCATGCCCGTAGCCAACCGTCTTAAACTTTTGGCATGGGCAAAGGAAACAAACGGCTACATCATCGAAGACGATTACGATAGCGAACTCACCTACCGCTCCCGCCCCATCCCTTCATTGCAAGGGCTCGACAATGACGATAGAGTCATCTATGTGGGTACGTTTTCAAAAGCGCTCTCGCCGGCGCTTCGGGTCACCTACATCGTACTTCCAGAGCAGCTCATGGAGCGGTACAGATTTTTTCATGCTTACTTTCCCCGTGTAAGCCTAGCTACGCAAAAAACGCTGGAGCTGTTTTTGAAAGAGGGGCATTGGGAACGACACCTCAGAAAAATCCGCAATCTCAACCGCAAAAAGCACGACCTCATGAAAAAAGCCCTCTTGGAACACTTGTGCGATGCGATGGAGATCGTGAGCGAGGGTGGAGGTCTGTGTATAAACATCCGCCCTAAAGAGGCGATAAACAAAGAGCTCCTGCGAGAAAAAGCCAAAGAAGCAGGCATCAAACTCTACTTCACCGACGATTGTTCCCTAACCCAATGGAACGCTTTGCGGATGGGATTCGGAGGTTTCGAGACGGAAGAGATCGAACCTGCGGTGGCAGCGTTTACTAAGGTTTGGAGTGGGCTTTGAGTTTCTTACATGTAAGGTTAAAAATCTAACGGACTTATTACCTTAGCCTTATTCATCTCAGAAACTACATGGGTGTAAATCATAGTGGTTTCTACACTCTTGTGCCCCAATAATTCTTGAATAGAACGCAAATCTATCCCTGCTTGCAATATATGAGTGGCGTAACTATGCCTAAAAATATGCGATGTCACTCTTTTATCAATTTTTGATTTTATAACCGCTTTTTTAATATTTCTACTCAAAGTAGCATCTAAAATATGGTGTCGTCTTTTCTCACCGCTTCTTGGATCTGTAGAGATAGTATCCATAGGAAAAACATATTGCCATTTGGTTTCATATTTAGCTTTTGGAAACTTTCGCTCAAGCGCATAAGGGATATAGACACTACCATGTCCATCTGTTAAATCTTTTTGATGAAGTTCTTTCACTTTTTCAACTTGAACTTTTAGCTCATCTTTTATTTTCATAGGAAGAGGCAAAGTTCTATCTTTTAAAGACTTGGAGTCCCAAATATAAATTTTGTCAAATCCAAAGTCAATATCTTTTATACGGATATTTTGAACTTCACTCATACGAAGTCTACATCCATACATCAGTTTTACAATAAGTTGATAGATACCGGTCATATTTAAAATGATATTTTGTACTTCGTCTTTTGTAAGAACAACAGGAATACGCTTTCTCTGCTGTGCTCTTAAAGCTTGCACATTCCATGTGCTGATATCAACACCTAAAACTTCTCTGTACAAAAACAACAACGCACTAAAAGCCTGATTTTGTGTAGTTGGTGATACTTTTTTTGATACTGCTAAAAAAGTCAGAAAATCTTCTATCTCTTTTTTGCCTAAATCTATAGGATGTCGCTTCTGATGAAAAAAGATATAGTGCTTGATCCAAAAAACATAAGTCTTTTCCGTTGAAATACTGTAGTGCTTAAATCTAATCTTATCTCTAACGATATCAAGTAATTTTTTCTTCATCACAAGCTCCAAAAATTAAACGACATAATGTACATGTAACACTTTTTTTTCCATTTAAACGACAATGTGTTCAAATAACGCCAAAAATATTTTTAAATGTACATGGATATTTTGAAGATTTTAATGACTTTAGCAAGAAAACAGGCAAGATATTGCATTTTGCAATGATTTCATCATTTAAACCAACATTTTTCGTGTTCGTTTATTTGGCAATATCTGGTTGTTTCTTATATAATGTTCGTTGAATAAATAGTTATCTCGGACGCTACGCATCCGAGATAACGGTGGCGCGGGCTGAACACCCGCTAGTCATCTGCTGCTGCGCACCAGATAACAAGCGGCTGCATTGAGCAGCACAACAAAAAAATTAAAATTTTTCCGTT
>JBNKJB010000044.1:0-38466 GCA_050290965.1 Sulfurimonadaceae bacterium | reverse complement strand
TACATGCTGATGATGGAAACACTCTCTGAAAACAGAGACCTAAAAGAGAAACTAAAAAAGGCGGAAGATATGTTACGAGAAATCAAAATGGAACAGTTGCCAAGTTATGGAGCTTGGAATGGAGCGGGGAGTCGAGCGCGGTAAACTTGAAGGTAAACTTGAAACGGCGCGTATCATCATACAAGATTTTCACCTCTCTGTTGAAGAGACCGCGCAGAAGTTCGGACTCTCTATAGAGGTATTAAAAACGTATCTGAAGCAGTGAGCGGCATCGCCACCAACGGCGATGTGACCGCCTTACATGTAGACACCAAATACAAAAATACGTGCCAGGTGATAAATATAAATTCTATCCTTTACATGTAACGATTTTGATCTGTTGTTTTATCAATCGTTTGCAATCCTGACAATCTGATAAAGAGATTTTGCAAAATCAACATTATGAATTCGCAAACCCTGTTTATTTAGATAAAGAACCGTTGATTTTTCTACCATAAGTGATAGCAAAACCCCATGTTGAAGGTTGGCAATATCATAGGCAAAGGTTATGCAGCCTAATGTTTTAACAAGCTGGGTGACTTTCTCCACACCCGTATCGGAATTGAGTACATAGATTGCTGTTGCCTTTGTATTGGTGTTAACTTGTGAGAAAAGAAGAATATTAACTTCAAAAGTATAATTGCCAAGATGGTTTTGATACTGAGTATTCATCATATCGCGCAACTTTTCAGCAATATAGTAATCATTTTCTTCACAAACAATAGTATAAACAATTCTGCCATCAACAAGTTTCTTATCTAGCTTTTTATCTAAAAGCAAAATTTTGGGAAAGATACTGCTTTGTGCCTGGATGAGCAGCTCGTTGTAACTATACCCGAAGAGAGTGCTTGTCAACAGCAGGGAGATCAAGAGAAGCTTTTTCATCTTAGAACTCCTTTCCGAAGGTGACCATGAAGTTTGGTCCCTCTTGGAGATAGTCGTTGACATAGTAAGGCTCTGCCGGATAGCGGATATCCGCATCGAAAATATTTTTGCCGCTCACGGTCAGAGAGTAACCGTTACCGGGGCTCTCATAGTGTACGGCAACATCCACCTTCGTGTAGGCATCGACCTTGTCCCGCGTATCATAGGCAAGCCGCTCTTTGGCTCCGACATAACGGATGACACCGCTCAATGAAAGGGCTTCGTTCAGGTCATAGACATAATAGGCTTTAGCCATATGCTGCGCGACATTGGCCAGATTGTCGCCGTTACTCTCTTCGCCGTCAACATAGGAGTAGTTCAGATAAATCTGGTCTGAAGCGGTGAGGTTGCCTTTGAACTCCACTTCCGTTCCGTAGATGTCCGTGCCTTTGCCGTTAAAGAAAGTCGGTGATGTAGGACTGGATGCTTCGTAATAGATCTGATCCTCATTCTGGAGCTTGAAGATGTTGGCCTGAAAGTAACTGTCTGTGGAGAAGTTGTGAATATAGGAGGCTTCATACGCGCTAACGCGTTCCGGGTCAAGATTCGGGTTACCCCATCTCGATGCGTTGTATTTTGTAAACATCTCCTGCCATGACGGATTGCGGTGCGACTGGCTGTAGATCAGCTTGTAGATGTTTCTCCGGTTGGGTTGGTACACCAGCGAAATTCTCGGATCAAACATCTCGTTGGTGTGGTTCGTCTTCTCGTAGTTAAAACCGTAGATCAGACTTAATACATCGCTTGCGTAATACTCATCCTGCAGCGAGAAGACATGGGTCTCTCTTGAGGCGTCTTTGTCAAAAAACGGCAGATCGTCGCTGTAGTCGGCCAATCCAACGCCGGTGTACCAATTGTGTAGTTTGGTGAGCGTATCGTAAGTCTCTTCTTTGAGATAGCGGTGGCCAAAGGTAATTTTATGCTCATCCCACCCTTGGTATCTGACAAACTCTGAAGTGTAATACGATCGCTGCTTGGCGTAATGTCGCCCATTGGCTTCTTCAAATGTGGTGCCGTTGGTAATGTCAAACGACGGATCGCCTTTCATGTAGGCATAATAGTTAAAAAATGTAAATCCTGTCGGGCCCAGTTGTGCTTCATGGCCCCAGCTGTCATTCTTGATACCGGCTTTGAGACTGAGCGTAACATCGTGAATCGTTTTGTCGTAGCCGACTTCGACATACTGGCTGGGCAGATCCTGATGGTCCTCTTTGTTCGGCAAATACCAGTTGATGCCGTAGGCACTTCCGTGCGTGTACTCGTTGTGGCGGGCTTTGAGATAGAAATCCTGATAGTCGATGGTGATGCCGAGATTCCAGTTTTTAATCCAAAGCGGCGCATCGCCTTTGCGTGAGAGGTAGCGGTTGTCGTAATTGACGACGCCGGGAATCTCAAAACTCATACTCCCCTGAGAGTAGCCGTCCTGCCCGGCGTAGAGCATTTTGTCATCTTGCTGGTAATAGAAGTCGGCGAAGATTTTAAGATCCCCGACTTTGTAGCTTTTGACAAAGCCGCCCATCAGGTAATCATACGATCCGCCTTTTAAAACCACTTTGTCAGGAGATTCGAACTCTTCAAACTCTTCCGCATAGGTAATGACATGGATCGAACCGGCATAGGCGTTGACACCGTCGGTCTTGCTTCCCGGTCCCCGCGTCACTTCGATGCGTTTGATCATCTCGATGGGCATTTTAAGGTACTGGGTATAGGAGTCGAAGAAGACTTCGTTGACCAGCGTACCGTCGATAAAGAGTTTGGTCTGTCCGTATGCCTGGGGGTTGGAACCGCGGAAGATCATGGTGCGGTTGTTGAAGTTATCGGTGGTGATGTCGACACCCGGCGCAAGGGTCAAAGCCTCTTCAAGATCCTTAATTCCCAGTTTTTCCATATCTTTTCCCTTGAATACGGAAACGATATAAGGCTGGTAGCGTTCATTGTTTTTGGTGAGTGTCGCCACTTCTTCGTAATGATTCATTGCATTGGAGATACTTGTCAAAGTCTCGGTTTCATCGGCATAAAGTCCACTAAAACATAATGCAACAGTCGTAATAATAGTAGCAATTTGAAGGTTTTCGGTAAAAGCTTTTTTTTGAAAGAGTGTCAAAAGCTTATTCCCAAAAACAATACATTTCATAGATCAGTCCCCTTACTTAATCACCAATCTTGTTAAAACACAAATTATATTATAGATCATATTAAAATATAATAACCTATAGCTCATATGATAATTTGTTCAGGACGAATTTTTGTATCTAAGTGTAACACCGACGCATTCCCATGCTTTTCAAGCTGAGGGTTCAACGTTTCCAACTCTTTTACATGTAACATGCTGGGATATTTTTGCTTGTTAAAATCGTGTTCAGGCCCGCTGATAGGCCGGTAAGGTATCTTGAACATATTGACAAGCCTTAAAAACTTTTGTTCTAGCATACCGTAACAGTATTCGACGCCATGTTCCTTGATCTTTTCGTATGCAAGAGTTTTAACGATATTGCTGATGAAAATTTTTGTTTCGCGCATATTACGGTATTTGGGATCGATAAAAATTCTCGACATTTCAGAAAGTTTGTCGCGCTCAAAGCTGTATTCCGGCCGTGTCAGATCCAGAAATCTTTCCGTGGGATAGCCTATGGGGGAGTGATGAATCAGGCGCATGGTACAGCATATTTCCCCGACACTGTTTAAAATGGCAAACTGATCACTATATTTGTCATAGGCATCCGTTTCTTTTTCAATTTCACTGGTTTGAATTAGGGCCAATTCACTATGCATAATTTTGTATCGAAAGCGGAACACTTTATCAAGAATTTCTTCGTCTGTGACATGGATAAAACTGTATTGCATCTCTTAACTCACTTTCGCCACTACGACATACTCACCCCGATGCAGGAGACCGTCATAATTTTTGGGCAGATATCGTTTGCGGTACGTTTCGCTGTCAGCCATCTCCACAAGCGCATAGCCGTGTTTTTCTATAAAGCGGGGCAGCTCGGTATCGCGTATGTACCAGAGGTAACGTTCATTTTTCAGTTTTAAATAGAGGTGCAGCAGCGTACGGACATTGTTCTTTTCACTCTCGTTCGCTTCCATACATGTAAAGACAAAAATAGTGCCCTCGCCTGTAAGGTTTTTCAGCGATTCAAAAACGCCGCTGACATGCATTTCATCAAGATACATCAACACCCCTTCACAGATATAGAGTGTTTTACGCTTTGCATTAAACCCGTCACACCCCTCAAGCGCCTCTTCCAGTGACGTCTTACTCAGGTCAGCTTCGACAAAATAGAGGTTTGAAGGGGCATCGGTACTGCGTAAAGCCTCTGTTTTTTCTCTGCTTGTAGCGGGATGGTCGATTTCAATAAAGGTGACAGAAGCAAACCGCCGGCTAAGCCGCCATGCCAGCGTGTCAAAACCGGCCCCGATATTGACAATCTGGGTACAGCCCTCTTCGATGGCCGCAAGCACCTTCTCTTCGATGACCCTTTTTCTTAAAACATAGTTGAGCGTAATCCCCGGCAACAGCAGCCACTCTAAAAAAGGAAGCAGTCTGCTTTTAACCGGGCTGTCTAACTCGGCGAGACGCCTGCGCCCCTCGGCGGAAGCCGATAGTATTTTGGTACATGCGGCAATACTCTCTTCATCAACCAAATGCGAGAGTTGCGGATTTTTTGCAGTGTGTAAAATACCGTGTATCACGGTATAGGCAGTAGAACTGGCGCGTTCTTCTTTCATTCAAACTTCCTTGATTAAGAAAATTTTACTCAAACAATCTTTGATATGTATCAAAATTTGAGTAAATTTGTCTTGTCAGTTAGTTTTGAATTGTTGTAGTTTTTCATCCAATACGGTGGCATTAGAGGTCAGTTGCGAAATCTCTTGCGAAATCGTATTCATACTCTTAACATTATGATGTAGTTTAGCGTCAATATCACTAACTTTAGAGATAATAAGTCCCACATTTTCATTGGTATGCCCCAAAGTTTTAAGTGAATGTTCCATTGCGTTAGCTGTTTCTTCCATGGTTTCAAATGTTTTGCTTACTTCAAGCTCAACACTAGCTGACACTTGTGTTAATGCTTGAATACTCTGAGCATTCGTATTCATACGATCGCTAACATCACTAATTGACTGCACAATGACATTAACGGTAGCATTGATTTCTGTCAAAGATTTCTGCGTGCGTTCTGCCAGTTTTCGTACTTCATCAGCCACAACAGCAAACCCACGTCCATGTTCACCAGCACGTGCCGCTTCAATAGCAGCATTAAGTGCCAAAAGGTTCGTTTGATCGGCAATATCAGAAATCACACTCAAAACACTTTTGATCTGCTCGGCATCACTATTAAGCTGTGACAAACTCTCTACCAAGCCCATTTCAAGTTCTGCTGAGGTATTGATATCATTAATAAGCTGCATAATGTTGTGGTTGGCCCCATTAAGATTGCCCTGAACCAGCATAATCTCATCTTGAACATGTTTGGCCTGACTCATGGCGTTATCAATCATTTTGTTAACCTCATCACCATACTTCGAAGCCTCTAAAATTGTCTCGTACGTGCCATCAATGCTATGCGATATTTCCATAAAATTGCGCTGCATACTCTGTGCCACATCCATTGTGCTTTCCGCACTTGATTTTGAATCTTGAAGTGCAGTACGTGTTGAAGCAGTCATATGATTTAAACTATCACAAATCATAGAAATTTCATCGCTTCCCAGATTTTCATTGACAACAGTAAAATCTTTGGTATCAACAATGTTTTCCATCACTCGCTGTAGGCGTTGAATTTTGCGTTGAATCATTGCGCCAATCCAAAAAGCCAATAACACCAAAACAACTGCAACAACAATGCTAACCGTAACGATAAGGTTTTTATAATAGCTTAATGTTTCACTAAACCTTTCTACATTTTCACCCAACTGCTTTGAAGAGTAATCATTTAAAATTTCAAGCTCTTCTTGGGTTTTAACAGCCACCGAATTAAATCCTGAAACAGCGTCAACACGATCACCGATATCTGCATCTTCGTCTGTATACTCTTCTACCATACCCAGTCCAATGACTTTTAAACTTTTCAGACGGGCATCAATATTTTTAACAATTGGAGCAAGGCTAGACATGGAAGGTTTCTGCGCTAAATCCGCAAGAATATCAATATCTTCTTGCAACGTTTTTTCAAGCGCTTCAACCTGCTGCTTGTAATCACTTTGCAAACGCAGGTTTGAAGCCGATGCCGTTAAAAGCAAGTTTTGCAATTTGCTGACACTTTGCGACATGTTGTTTGAAATATTAATCAGTTTGATTTGTTTGCTTTTGAGTCCGTTAAAACTTTGTGATGCATCATTAAAAGCATTAAACGCCAAACTCCCAATAAGCAGCAAGGCAATAATAGCCATCACGACTATGACCCATATTTTAAATCGAATACTCATTTTGTCAAACATTTTCAAACCTTAAAATTAATAGCGTAACTCAAACATTACATAGTAATTATTGATTTTATCAAGTTCTCCGGGAACATCCGCTACCTTCATGGGCGTACCAATCTGATAGCCTGACCCTGTGTACTCGTAATCGATCATTTGCGCACCCAGACGCAAATAGGCATAACGATTAATCGGCTGAATATAATAAGCTTCGAGTGCCGTACCACGTGCTGCAAGTTTGTTGGTTAGATCATTAGAGCCTTGCGTAAAACTAAACCAGTTTTCACTTCCTTGATTATACTCTATCCCAATACGAGGACGATTCAGCATTTTGGCATACTCAAAAGTATAACGTGCACCCACCCAAAAGGCACTTCCCGTTTTATCATCGGTGTCCCCTGCTACATTGGTTAAAAGTCCCATCGGATAGCTATTGCCATCACCCATCAACATACTACCAATTTCACCGTTTGGCGAAGCCACTGAAACAGCATAATGAGCAAAAACATCCAGATTACTTTTGGCTACATTAGTAAATTCCACCATTGCGGTATAGAGCATCATATCCCCAATATTAGTGTTGGTTGAGCCTGTAGCATCAAACGTATTAGAGACGATATCGGTTGCGGATACAGCACTAAGTTGTACTAAAGAGCCCTCCATTCCTAGCCCAAAATCCAAAAATACTCCCAATACATTAGAATCATCAATTGTATTGGAATTGCCAACAAAACCCATCATAGTTGATGTTGGATTTTGAAAGCCCTTGCCATATCCAATACGAAGTGCCGCACTAGGAATCCCTGTTGCACCCAAACCAATGGTAGCTACAATACCATCGGCCGCCCCATCAAAACTAAGTGCCGAATAGGTCGCTTTACGCACCGTGTTATCTTTAAACTGATGTGATGGGCCATCCGAGCTTGGCTGACGACCAATGGTCAATATCAGTGGATATACTGCATCAATAACCGTCCAGTCAACATAGGCACGTTCAATAAATACTGTAGCATCGTTTGGACGGCGCCCCTGCATAGGATCCATTCCCGAAAAAGCATTGATTTGCGAATCGGCCCAGTTTTTATACATACTAAGACGCCCTGTAAACTTCATAGTATCGGTAATATCTGATGACATATTCAGCCGTACACGGTTTGAGTAGATATTTTTATTGCTTGCCGTATCTCCGCCGGAATATTTATAATCAAAATAATCCATGCGCGTACGAAAATCAATACCAAAATCGATCTTATTAACCAGTGTTGCCAACTCAATACTATCAATACGAGATTCCAAATCATCAAAATCAGGATAATCGCTACTTTTATTCTCTAGTTGTGCAATCTTATTTTCAAGAACATCTATACGCTGTTGTAAAGCTGCTTCATCTGCTAATACATACGATACGGAAGATGCCAGCAGTGTTGCTAATAGAACTTTTTTCATCATCACTCCTTTTATAACCCGGCTGCTTCAGGCTGATCGGAATCCGCAGCATGACCGATAAGATATTTTTTCAAAGTCTCTTTATCCCCATCCGAGAGCTTATCAATGCCTAGTTTTTCCATTTTTGTCGTTTTTTCAAACACTTTTTCCCACTGTGCTATGGCTTTAGATCCTGCACTAAGACCTAATCCCTGAGCTAATTCTTTGCCAGATGCCGCATAAGCCAGCGAAATACTGAGTGCTAACCCAACTATTCCTGTGATTAATTTCATGAATGACTCCTCATAGTACGAACAAATCTTAACAGCGTGAAACTTAGTTTAAAATTAACTCAATCTATATTTTTTATATTAGTAATAATTATTTAAATTGAAATGACTTAAAAATAAAATTTATTACTTCACTGTATTGAGATAGACGCTTCATTTCGATATGATTGATAGTACCAATTTATTTTAAAGTGTAAATCACCATGAAAAGCCTTTATATAGCCTCTCACGAACCTAATGCCGGGTCACTCATTATTTCTATGGGAATGATGGAATGGCTTAAAAGTCGCATGCAGCGTGTTGCATTCTTTAGACCGATTATCGATAAAACACCTGATGGTGATATTGAATTTATGTTACGTCATTTTTCATTAGAACAGCGCATTGAAGAGAGTTATGCTTTTGAAATTGATACAGCTCAAAACCTGCTTGTAGATAACAAAATGCATCAACTTATTGAGCAGATTATCACAAAATATCGTTCTCTTGAAGCCACCCACGACTTTGTTCTCGTAGAAGGACTCAACCGTGAACGCTTCAATAAAGCACTCGAAATCAATATTAATTACGAAATTGCAAAAAATCTTGGTGTTCCTTTTATTAGTGTTATTAACGCTAAAACACGCAGCTTTAATGCGCTGCAACATGAAATCAAACAAGAGCGTAAAAATATTGAAGATGAAGGGCTTGAACATATTGCACTCTTTGTCAACCGACTTGAAGGGGCTATTCATAATAAACTCCAACAAAGCTATGCTAGTGATCCGCTTCCCATTTTTTGTTTGCCCGAAATTGAAGAGCTTGACCGCCCTATTGTAGGTGAAGTCCTCCATAGTTTACATTGTCGATTACTACACGGTGAAGAAAAAGATCTTGAGCGCATCATTCGCCAAAGTAAAATAGCCGCCATGAATGTTGAGCACGTTTTGGATCATTTTAATGATGGTGATTTGGTGATTGTACCCGGTGACCGACTTGACGTGATCCTTACGGCACTTATTGCCAACTATTCCAAAAACTTTCCCTCTATTGCAGGCATTTTGCTAACGGGGGGCTTTATCCCCAGCGAAAATTTTTTTAAACTTCTTTCAGGGCTTGATCTTTTTAATATCCCCATACTTTCAATTGATAGCGACACTTATAAAACAACACTAGCCGTAGAAGCTATTCCTGCTACCATTCGACCAGATCGTGATCGAAAAATTGCTTTGGCAATCGGAAGCTTCATGAAATATACTGATATAAGCCGTCTTGAAGCACGCATTACTTCAAGTACCTCTCATATTGTGACACCGGTAATGTTTGAATATGCTCTTTTTGAACGTGCAAGGTCTAATCGCAAACGCATTGTATTGCCAGAGAGTAAAGATGAACGCATTTTGCGTGCCGCCGAAATCTTATTACGTCGTAACGCTGTAGACATCATCTTATTGGGTGATCCTGATGAAATTGCACATTACTCGGCTTCAGTAGGACTTGACATTACTAAAGCTACGATTATCAAACCTTGCGAAAGCCCCCTATTTGAAAGCTACGCTCAGCAATTTTTTGAGATGCGTTCCCATAAAGGTCTTTTATACGAAGCAGCGCGCGATGCGATGGAGCATGCTACCTATTTTGCTACCATGATGGTACATAACGGCGATGCTGATGGTATGGTATCAGGCGCCATTCATACAACACAAGACACCATACGTCCTGCCCTTCAAATTATTAAAACCATCCCTGGTATTTCACTGGTATCAAGCCTCTTTTTGATGTGTTTTGAAACTCGTGTATTGGTCTATGCAGATTGTGCTGTCAATCAAGACCCTAATGCCGCACAATTAGCTGAAATTGCCATCAGTTCGGCACAAAGTGCCAAAGCATTTGGCATTGAACCGCGCATTGCAATGCTCTCTTACTCTACAGGCAATTCAGGCAAAGGCGCTGATGTCGAAAAAGTACGCGAAGCAACCCGCATAGCCAAAGAGCTTCGACCTGATTTGCTCATTGAGGGCCCCATTCAATATGACGCCGCCATTGATCCTGACGTTGCTAAAAGCAAACTGCCGGATTCCAAAGTAGCAGGACAAGCAACGGTATTTATTTTTCCTGATCTTAATACCGGCAATAACACCTATAAAGCAGTACAACGCGCTTCGGGTGCCGTGGCAATCGGCCCTGTACTGCAAGGACTCAAAAAACCGGTTAACGATCTGAGCCGTGGTTGTTTGGTGGATGACATTGTCAATACCGTTTTAATTACCGCTATTCAGGCACAGGAGCAACTATGAGTATTCTTGTTATTAACGCGGGTAGCTCCTCCATTAAGTATACGTTGTTTGAGCGTGAATCACTACAGATACGATGCCATGGCCTCATTGAAGAACTCCATGACCATCATGCAGGTTTTGAAACCATGCAACAACGTCTTATGGATAATGGCTTTGACATTCGTACACTTGATGCCATTGGACATCGTGTAGTTCATGGAGGTGAACGCTTTTTAAAACCAACGCGTATTGATGCGGCACTCATTGATGAACTCAAAAAGCTCATCCCGCTTGCGCCCTTACATAATCCAGCCAATATCGAAGGGATTGTCGCCGCACGAGCGCTGGCTCCCGGTATTGCCAATATTGCTGTATTTGATACCGCATTTCACCACTCTATGCCAGAATACGCCTACCGTTATCCACTGCCCCATGAACTCTATTTTCGTGATCATATTAGGCGTTACGGCTTTCATGGAACCTCACACTATTATGTTGCCACACAAGCCGCCATACTGCTTGAGCGCCCACTTGAATCGCTTAATCTCATTACTCTACATATTGGCAACGGCGTGAGTGCATGTGCCATACAAAACGGAAAGAGTGTGGATACCACAATGGGAATGACTCCGCTTGAGGGCTTAATGATGGGGACACGTTGTGGTTCAGTAGATCCGGGAATCATTTTATACCTGATGCGCGAAGGAGGTCTAAGTGTTCATGAAATTGATATTCTTTTTAACAAACGTAGCGGTCTCAAGGCCATTGGTGGTGAAAGCGATATGCGCCAACTTATTGAAGCATCACATAATGATAATGCTAATGCCACACTTGCCATTGAAATGTTTACGTACCGTCTCAAAAAGCAAATTGGTGCTTACAGTGCCGCTTTAGGAAACGTTGATGCGGTTGTTTTTACAGGGGGAATTGGCGAGCATGCCGCATTGATTCGTACCTTGACATGTCAAGGACTTGAACATTTTGGATTAGCAGTTGATGCACTCAAAAACAGTGCTGGCGAAACGTTTATTAATACTTTGAATTCCCCTACTAAAATATTGATTATCCCTACCGATGAAGAGCGTCAAATTGCCTTACATGTAAAAGAGCTTCTCCATCAATAAATGCTTTGATATGCCGATATTGTTTGTATAACTACCCTTATGCACTATATGAGTAAAGGAATCATCATGAATATTTCATCTACTACTAGCGCCACCAATTTGTACGCTTCATATACCCTGATGAACATCGACAAAAAAAATGCTTCGCAGCAGCAATTTTCAGTAGAAATTCGTCAATTTTCTTTTGATTTTTCCTCCCAATCGTTTGATTGGCAAGCCTCAGTAGCAAACGACCAAGTGGATCAAAACTACCAAGAATTTCAATCGTTTTTAGAGAGCATCGGTTACAATGGCAAACCTATTGCTTCACTCTCAACAGACGAAGCCTCAGCATTGGTTTCAAACGATGGTTTTTTTGGCATTGAGCAAACGGCACAACGTATTGCTGATTTTGTCATTTTGGGATCAAATGGCGATGAGAGCATGATGCGCGAAGGGCGTAAAGGCATTATGGAAGGTTTCAAAGAGGCCGAAACCATTTGGGGAGACACGCTTCCTGATATCAGTTACAAAACCATTGAAAAAGCAACAGAGCTTATTGATGCAAAAATGCATGAACTAGGATATAACATTATGGATGAAAACGCATGATTCACTACACGCTTAAAGAGGAGTATATTGAGCTGTACAAACTGATTAAATTGCTTGATCTGGTTGATAGCGGTGGTGATGCCAAAATGCTCATTGCAAACGGTGTCATCGAACGTAACGGCATTATTGAAACCCGCAAACGCGCCAAAATCCGAAAAGGCGAAAATATTCGAATCGGAGATGTTCTTATTAACGTCGAATAATAGCGCCATGTAATAAGCTTTTAAACAATTTTTACCTATAATCCTCCACCTTACCAGATTCGAAAAACGGGATACTGCAACAACCATGAAAAGCAAAAAAATGATGTTATTTGGCTTTGTCGCTGCATTAAGCATGACAACGCTGTTCTCAGGAACGGCACTTCTTGCCAAAAATGAAACCAATACTACCCAACCTACCGTTGAGGCTTCTCGCCTTCAAGCTCTGGCTAAATTTACCAAAGTGCTCGGTATTGTCGAAAAATACAATGTAGACGAAATCACTATTGAAGAGATGATGGACAAGGCACTGCAAGGGCTCATGAGCAATCTCGACGCCCACTCTACTTACCTCAATAGTAAAAGTTTTGACAATCTTAAAATTCAAACCGATGGCGAATTTGGCGGGCTTGGTATCACGGTAGGTATGCGTGATGGTGCTCTAAGCGTTATTGCCCCTATTGAAGGAACACCTGCGGATAAAGCAGGACTTGAAGCGGGTGACATTATTTTGCGAATTGATGGTGAATCTACCCTTAATATGAACATTGATGATGCTGTTAATATCATGCGCGGTAAACCTAAAACTCCTATTGATCTTACCGTAGTACGCACGGGCCAAATGGAACCTCTGGAATTTCATATTATTCGAGACATTATTAAGATCCAATCCGTTTATGCTAAACAAATCGGTGATGACATTCTCTATATCCGTGTTACAAGTTTTGACAAAAAAGTGGTTGATGATGTCAAAAAAGAGCTAAAAAAACATATGAGCCATGACAAGGGTATCATTTTGGATTTGCGCAACAACCCCGGTGGCCTTTTAGATCAAGCCGTAGGTTTGGTGGATCTTTTTGTGGATGGTGGTGAAATCGTATCGCAAAAAGGGCGTGATGAGGCAGAAAACCGCTCTTATACTGCTCACAAATCCGCCACCATTACGAATGCACCGCTTGTAGTACTTATTAACGAAGGGAGTGCTAGTGCCTCTGAAATTGTCAGTGGGGCACTTCAAGATCATAAACGTGCTGTATTGGTAGGTCAAAAAACCTTTGGAAAAGGTAGTGTGCAGGTGATCTTGCCTATTACCGAAAGCGAAGCCATTAAACTCACTATTGCCCGTTATTATCTGCCTAGCGGGCGTACCATTCAAGCTGTAGGTGTTAGCCCCGATATTGACGTGGCTGCCGGTGAAATCAAAACGCGCGAAAACAAATTTAGCCTTAAAGAGTCTGATTTAAAACAACACCTTGAAACTGAGCTTGAAAAAATTGATGACAATGCCTCATCTTCAAGTGAAGAGATGCGCTATGCAGATAACAATAAAACAACGATCACTCCTGCGATGATGAATAAAGATATTCAACTTAAAGTTGGTGTGGATATTGTTAAAGCCCTAACCATAGTTAAAGGAAAATAATCGTCATGGAAAAACGAGAGCTGCTTTATGAAGGCAAAGCAAAAAGACTGTATAAAACGGATGATCCGGATCTGCTGATCTCTGAGTTTAAAGATGATCTCACTGCTTTTAATGGTGCTAAAAAATCGAGTGAAACTGGCAAAGGTGCGCTTAATAATCGTATCTCTACGGAACTCTTTAAGCTCCTTGAGAGCAAGGGTATTGCAACCCATTTTGTGAGCATGCTTGATGAAAACCATATGCTACACAAACATGTTGATATTATTCTTATTGAAGTGATTGTGCGCAACATTGCAACAGGTAGTCTTAGCAAAAATCTTGGCATTGAAGATGGCAAAGTATTGCCTTTTACTTTGGTGGAATTTGATTACAAAAACGATGCACTTGGCGATCCGAAACTTAACGATCAGCACTGTTTAATTTTAGAACTTGTAGAGAGCTTTGAAGAGCTTGACACACTACGTGCCATGGCGCGTAGTATCAACGACATATTACGTCCTTACTTTTATGATAAAGGTCTTAATCTTGTAGATTTTAAACTAGAATTTGGCAAAGATCGTGAGGGCAATATTATTTTAGCAGACGAAATCAGCCCTGATAATTGCCGTTTTTGGGATCTGACAACCGGTGAAAAAATGGACAAAGATCGTTTTCGTCAAGGAATGGGTGGTCTCAAAGTAGCTTACGAAGAGGTACTTCGCCGTATTTTGGGCGAAGAGACCAAAGAAACAACCTACGAAGCAATTATGGATCGTGCATTGCAAGGGGGAAATAAATGAAAGCAATTGTCAATGTGTCACTCAAAGCAGGCGTTTTAGATTCACAAGGTAAAGCAGTACATCATGCACTTGATTCACTAAAGTTTGAAGGAATCGACAATGTACGTGTAGGCAAACAGATTGTCTTGCACTTGCAAGAGCATGACGAAGCCAAAGCACGCGAAGCTGTAACACAAATGTGTGAATCATTACTCGCCAATACCGTAATTGAAGATTACGCCATCGAGCTGATTTTATGAATGTCGGCATTGTCCAATTTCCCGGAACTAATTGCGAATACGATACCCAATACGCTTTTAAAACTCTTGGCTGCGACACGCAAATTTTATGGCATCAAGAAACCAAAATATCCGCCAATATTGAGTTGCTTGTCATTGCCGGTGGCTTTAGCTATGGCGATTATCTGCGCAGTGGAGCCATTGCCCGTTTCAGCCCGCTTATGAATGCCGTAAGTGCTTACGCCAATGCTGGTGGCAAGGTGTTGGGTATTTGCAACGGTTTTCAGGTATTAACCGAATCACGCTTACTTCCTGGTGCGCTCAAACGCAATGAGATGCTGCATTTTATCTCTAAACACCATCATCTTAAAGTTGCTTCAACCAATAACGCCTTTTTAAATCGTATGAACAAAGATGAAATTGTTAATATCCCTATTGCACATCATGATGGCAATTTTTATATTGATAACGCTGGATTAGACGAACTTTACGCCAATGATCAGGTGCTTCTGCATTACTGCGATGCCAAAGGCAATGTAAGCAATCCTAACGGTTCTGTCGATGCTATTGCAGGTATTTGTAATAAAGAAAAAAATGTTTTTGGCCTGATGCCACACCCCGAACGTGCTATGGAAGCTATTTTAGGGTCTGATGATGGGCGCAAAATGCTTGAAGGATTTTTACACGCCTGATGCGATTAGTCACACTACTATTGACACTGTTCTTATCGCTTTATGCGGAACCCTTCTTTGGCTATAGCGATGAACCCCCTATCAGCGAAAAAGTTATTTACAGCTCTATTACATCCCTTCCCTCATCACTGTATAAGGGACAGCTCTTGGCATTAACATTCAAAACACTTTCAACCGAAGAACATTTTGAACGTATTGCTTACAATTTTTCAAGTGGTGCCGGCCTTAGATTGCTTGAAGAAAAACCTCGTGAACGCTATGAAGTTCCCTATTATTATCATACATTCTATTTTCAGGTAACCGCTTCACATGTGCGAATTCCCGACACCTCCATTACACTGATATATAGCGATTTTTTACAAAGCGAACCTATTGTTATTGAGGGAAGCACTATTGATGTCATTACACTCAATCCACCTCAAGATTTTGCTAATCTTATTGCTGATGATTTGCAATTGATACAATTTAAGGCAAATACCTATGATGCCAACAATAACATCATACTTTTTTCGCTCAAAAGTTCAAATAGCGTCATTAGTACGTTTAGATTACCCCACAGACTCAAACAAGGCTTTGAATCCAATACATCCAATCTTCTTGATGCCTCATTTAGCTATTACACGCTTGTTCCCAAGCACAAAGAAGAACTTAAATTTTCTTATTTCAATCTTCCAAAACAACGATTTGATACTTTGATTATTCCCATTATTGTTGATGATGACACCGTCTCAACCCAGAGTGACCTTAAACCTGTAGATCATCGCCATATGAAGATGAAACTTTATACGGCTCTTGGTATTGCAGCCGTATCGCTATTGATGTTTTTATGGCTTCGACGCTATTTTTATCTCTTTATTATGGTACTCTCTTTGGGATACAGCAGTTTAATAGCAATTCCAACCGAGCATGCTTGTGTTAAAAAAGAGACGCCTATCACGCTGCTTCCAATGCAAAATGCCACCGTATTTGAAACAACAACACAGGAGCGACAATTTATTATTGAAGGTCGCATTGACGGATACCTTAAAATCAAACTTGACAATGATCATATAGGATGGATCAAAGATGCCGATCTTTGCACGCCTTAAATTTTATTATGCTCTGTTAATGATCTTTGTGGGCATGACGCTCATGATCGTACTTTTTCCTTTTGTACCCAAACCAAAAGCGCAAAAAATAAGTGCTTGGTTTATCCGTTTGTTTATTTTTATTCCCGTTACTGTTGAAGGAAAAGTTGATTCTGATGTGCAGATGTTTATGCTCAACCACCAAAGCGACATTGATATTGGAGTCATGGAAACCATTACGGAAAAAGATTTAGCATGGGTTGCAAAAAAAGAGCTTTTTGAAGTGCCCTTTTATGGCCTATTGCTTAAGCTTCCCAATGACATTCCTGTAGAACGCGAAAGTAAAACTGCGCTACTTAAGCTTCTTAAAGATGCCAAAGATCGACTCGATTCTGGACGCGTTATTACCATTTTCCCAGAAGGTACACGCTCACACGGCAGTAAAATGCTCAAATTCAAAGCTGGTCCGCAAGTGCTTGCAAATAAATATGCACTAAGGGTACAACCGGTATTGCTCATTAATACCGCACGCTATTTCAATATTAAAACCAAACACTATGCCCCCGGTACCATTAAAGTTATTTTCATGGATGCGTTTACTGTCAATAAAGACGATAAAGAGTGGTACAGTAATCTTCAAGAATCCATGCAGCATCTTTATGATCAGGAAATAGAAGCGCTTGGGATATCGGCATCATGACATGGCAAACAGCTTTAGCGATTGGAAGTGGTGGTTTTATTGGCGCTATTATGCGGGCATGGTTAAGTGGTGTTTTTTCCCATAAACTTCCTCATGACCTACCTGTAGGAACACTTGGTGTTAATCTCATCGGCTCCTTTCTTATGGGCATACTTTTTGCCTATTTTCTTTATACCACTCTCTTTTCTTTACATGTAAAATCATTTCTATCCACCGGTATTTTAGGTGCACTCACCACCTACTCCACCTTTGCCATCGAAAGTTTTGTACTTTTACAAGGTGGGCACTATTTTCTGGCATTTACCAACATCTCTTTAAACCTTTTTGGCACCATTTTTATGGCAGGAATAGGTTTTTTACTAACACAAAATTATCTACGATAAAAGGCTTGCTATGATCACAACCCCTCTTCTTGCCGTTGATGGTCTTATTGAAATTACCATCAATGGTATTTTTAAAGGTATTGTCATGATTGATCGTCGCAATCCACCTTATGGTACAGCGCTGCCTGGAGGTTTTGTCGATGTAGGGGAACGTGTTGAAGAGGCATTAGCGCGCGAAATGCGCGAAGAAACACACCTTGATGTTAGTATTACACATTTACTGGGAATCTATTCTGACCCCTCACGAGATTCACGTTTTCATACCGTATCGGCAGTTTATATTGCTTCATCTAACACATTGCCACGTGCTGGTGATGATGCCAAAAATGCGCGTATTATCCCCTTTGATGCCTTATTGACACTAGAGTATGCTTTTGACCATCGTCAGATCATTGAAGATTACATCGCCTATCGAACCAAACACCCTAAAGTCTAAAAATAACTTTGTTTCTCCCACTCTGTTTAGCATCATACAGAGCATCATCTGCCAGTTTCAATAAGGCATCAATCGTTTCCATACTCTCATTCCATCGGGTCATACCGCTACTAATGGTAAAATTGATCTGCTGTGCATCGTCACTAAACACATTTTTAGCGGCAACAGCAGCGCGAATTTTCTCTAAACGTTCCTGAAGCTCTTGCGTAGAATCTATTGATAAAATGGCAAACTCTTCCCCTCCAAGACGCCCAAAAATATCACCTTCTTTTAAAAAAGTGCCAATAACACCACTTACCGCCACAATCACTTGATCTCCAACAGGATGGCCATAGGTATCATTAATTAATTTAAACTTGTCGATATCAAGCATCACCGCATGAATGTCTGGATGCTTTGTTTGAAACATATCTTCTCCAAGTTCAAAAAATTTTCTGCGATTATAGATGCCAGTCATTGCATCGTGTGAAGCAATGAACTCCAGATGCGTAATCAGTGATTTCAGCTGAAGCTCGCGGTTAACCCTGGCCAACAACTCTTTGGGCTTGAAGGGTTTGGTAATATAATCATTTCCACCAATATCATACGCTTTTTCAATACTTTCTTCGCTAGAAATGGCCGTTATGAAAATAATAGGGATTTCGGACGTAGTACTATTTTGTTTTAATTGACGGCACACTTCATAACCATCCATTTCAGGCATCATGATGTCAAGCAGTATTAAATCAATATGCTGTTCAGAAACAATCTCAAGTGCTGTGGGGCCATCAGTTGCAACCACAACATCATACGCATGCAACAGATCCAATAAAATATCAATATTGGTTTCAGTATCATCAACAATCAATATTGTTTTCTTATTCATCAAGACTCCCTTCAACTAATATCTGAGCTTCTTTAAAACGATATTTCTTAAGTGCACCCGCAACCTCTTGCAAGATGATTCTGTCGTTTTTTCTCAGATCATATGCCATCAATTCATCAATAACTAATTCGCAGTTTTTAGGGCGCTTGCTTTTAATGGCATCAAGCAGGTCATACAAAAGTGCTTGACGTTTTTGCATCGCTAAAGTACTTCGGGTGTTCTCTTTCACTTCTTCGGGTACAGAAGAGGCAGCCGCTAGCCAATCTTCAAGCTCACACACTACTTCCGCATTGGCATAGATAAGATCAGCAGCAGCATCTTTGCCGTTACCCTCAATCTGAGCCATCTTGGAGAGTGCTGTGGCACCAATATTGGCGGCAAGTCCTTTGTAGGTATGAATATAACGCTTAAATTCTGTTGGATCAAGAGCTTCAAGATCCAGTACCTTATAATTTTGTATAAAATCTTTAACCATTTTCGTATAGAGTTGCATATTTTCACCCGCATAATAAAGCCCCTTGCGGATATCAACATGTCCCTTACGAAGCGTATTGACTTCTTTTATAACAACTGCTGGTCGTTCTGATGCTGAAAATGTTAATTCACACTCTTTTAATAAAAATTCCAACAGTGTGCAATAGAGTTTTTCCACTTCAATAGGTTTACTCAGGTGTGCATTCATACCATACTGCTTGGTTTTTTCCTCATCTTCAGCCAATGCATCAGCACTAAGTGCTACAATAGGAACCTCCTGATCCTGGATACGAATCAAGCGTGTTGCTTCAAAGCCATCCATCACCGGCATTTGAAGATCCATTAAAATCACCCCATATTTTTTAGGTGTATGTAATGTTATAGCTTCTAAACCATTACTGGCTACATCGATTTCAATACCGCTATCAGCCAAAAGCCCCTGAATCATCCTAAGATTACTTTTGTTATCTTCAACCAATAAAACCCGTAACTCATTTGCTTTACGCAATTGGGATTTAAACATTGCAACGCGAAGCATTTGTCTATAGCGCAAATCACGAAAAACTTTAACCAGCAACTCTTGCAAGACTGAAGGGTTGATTGGTTTTTTTAAAAAAATCTCGATTCCTACCTCTTTAGCCAGCGTTACAATACTTTCATGACGATACGAACCAATCATAATTGCTTTAGGCGTCATAGAGTGTTGGATGCTGGCATTAAGACGGCGTATCGTCTCGATCCCATCAAACTCTGGCAAGTTCCAATCCATTAAAACCAAATCAAAGAGATAGCTTTGACATAATCCAAGGGCTTCTCTACCATCTTTTGCCGTAATCACTTGAATGCCAAAACGCTCAAGGAGTAATGTCAGTACTTCACACCATGTGGCATTATTATCAACAACCAACACCTTCTTATCTTCAAAACGGACAATTTCATGTTCTTTTTCTTTCACGATAGGAAGCGGTATCTCAAAAATAAACCGGCTGCCACGACCATGTTCACTCTCTCCCCAAATCTTGCCATCCATACGACTTACAAGCTGTTTAGAGAGGCTTAACCCCAAACCTGTTCCGCCATATTTTCGGGTTGTACTGCTATCCGCTTGGGAAAAGGATTCAAACAGATATTCAAGCGCTTCTTCTTTAAGTCCTATTCCCGTATCAAACACTTCAAAACGAACACGATCGCCATTAGATTGCGAAACCACCATGCCTATTTCACCGGAATGGGTGAATTTGACGGCATTGCCCACAAGATTATTTAGAATTTGGCCTAAACGCAAACTGTCTCCGTAATAGTATTGTCCGACACCTTCGCCATACTTAACAATCAGTTCTAGCCCTTTTTCATGAGCCTGATGTTCAACGCTTCCCATCACGTTCTCTATTACTTTGTACAGATCAAAATCGATATGTGCAATAGAGAGTTTTCCTGCTTCAATACGGGAAAAATCAAGAATATCGTTGATAATACCAAGAAGCTTTTTGGCAGAATCATCAATACGTACTAAATAATCATGCTGTTTCGTATCTAACTCAGTCTGTAGTGCCAAATGCGCCATGCCGATAATGCCATTCATTGGCGTGCGAATCTCATGACTCATGTTGGCCAAAAATTCTGATTTTGCACGTGTGGCGGCTTCTGCACGCTCTTTCTCTTTAAAAAGCTGTTGTTCAAGCTTTTTAAGATGTGTGATATCTCTGGCACTAATGAGAATACGCTCTTTATCCTGCATCAAAGCCAACGACATCCCAATGCTGATATCAGTACCGTCTTTATGTCGGCAACTTGTTACAAAATCTTTATAAGAGCCTTTTTCAAGAACTAAAGTAATCACTTTTTTAATACGCATAAGCTCTGATTCGGCATGTAAACCCATACAACTCGTACGGATAAGCTCTTCTTTTTTATAACCTATCATTTCAGCATAGGCATCATTAACGTCTATAAAAACATAATTTCTTGCATTAATCAGAGCAATACCATCTTTAGAAGTGCGAAAAATTGCTTCAAAAGTATCTTTTTGTTCATTATATTCTCTCGTACGTTTTGCAATATGATTCTTAAGACGAGAGTGTTCTTCATTCCATGCCTGATAAAAAATAATATTATTAATGGCTAATGAAAGCTGAACCGTGTGATTTTGCAATGCCAGCATCAACATTTCATTAGAGTTGATTCGTGTTGCGCCCTTATGCACACCAAGACCGTTACCCACTATAATTAACCCATAAGGGATATTGACATCACCGCCAAAAAGCTCAAAATACGCCTCTTCTAAAAAAAGCATCGTAAGCACTTTGACAAGAATGTTTTTGGGACGTTTTGGTGTATGGATTAAAGGGGATTGAGTCTCTCTTAATGTATTAATAATATCACTTGAAAAACGCAAATTAAACACGGATAGCATCGCGCGTTCGCTTGAAAGATCATAGCCTTTTGCCGCTGCAATACGAAAGCGCCCACTAACTTTGTCGTGTACCATGATAAGACATTTTTCAAACTTGAGATCTCCAACTACAAATCCCATAGCCTGTTCAAAGAGATCAGATTCGTCCGTTGTTTCGTTAATGCGTTTGCTCATTTCGTGCAAACGCTTATAAATACGCATCTGACGCTGCTGAGTAAACAGTGCCCGTTGAAGCCTCGCGTCAGATTCTTGCATATTTTGGTTCATAACGTTTTCATAATGCCTTTTGAAAAAAAAAGTTTCTAATGATGTGCAAACACATCACAGCTTTTGGTGATACCTTACAATAGTCTTGCTAAAGTATCATAATAGAGTCATTATAGCGTGTATTATGCATAAAGTGGCTGTAGGGTTTTACAATACTCCCACGGTAATGATCTCATCAGCACACCACTGCGCTAGATCACTATCGTGTGTAATAAGCAACATTCCCATTGATTTTAACTGACTCAGCAGCATCTGCATCACATCCAGTTGAATCACATTATCAAGCGCAGATGTGGGCTCGTCAAGCAGCAGTAAATCCGGTTGCATTAATAAAGAACGTAAAATTGATGCACGCTGTAGCTGCCCGCCTGAGAGTTCATGCGGCAGTTTATCAAGCAATGCGGCATTGAGTTTCATCGTTTCAAGATAACTTTCCAGAGCCTCAAACGTTGCAACATCGGCAATTTGACTGCGTAAACTGTATGAAGGATGAAACGAACTGTAAGGATCTTGAAAAACCTGCGACATTCGAGCTGTACGAATCGTTCCTTTAAGCGGTTTGAGATTTCCAAGAATCAATTCAAAAAGCGTACTTTTTCCCGAACCGCTTGGCCCTACTACCGCTTTAATTTCGCCACGATGCAGTGAAAGCGAAAAATCGTGATAAAGCAGTGTTGAGGCATCATAACCAAAATCAACATGCTCTACATGTAAGAGTATCTCGCCCATTAAAACTGAAAGCGAAACCCAAAAAACCAGGAGTCGTTGTAGGTTCGGTCGATGTATTTAAAGTTGGTATCAATATTACGATACCCTACAACAATATGACCCCGCTCAATCAATTCGACATCACCATAAAGTCGGTATTCAATATAATTTTTTGCTTTATCAAAACTAAGCACTTCGGGCGAATAGTAAAACATTCCTCCTACATGTATGGGAATACGAATACCAACGGGAATGGCATACTTTAACTCTAAGCCAATCGGAATAGCGGAGAAGCTTGTATCTTCCACTTTGACATAGCGGTACTTCACGCCCATTCCAACCGTTAAGGCCGGATACGCTCCAATAGCCTGTTGCAGTAAAAAGTCTGCTCCTATCATTCCCTCGGTTTTTGAAAAATCACTATGCGATTCACTGCCTTTGATATAACTTACACCCACAAACGTGGTATCGGGTCTTAGGCTTTCATTAAACTGCCCGATATCAAACATTAACGCACCTTCAAAATCCTTCTCGTTAATATTGACTTCAGCACTATGAAATGCCCATAGCGGCAGAGAAAAAAGCAGCCCTATAAACAGTTTTAACATAACGTTCCTTTATTAATTTTAGCAATTGTTGCCGTTGTACTTTTGCCATCAACAAAATCGACCAGTCGCAATTCCCCAGCAAATTCGGTTCCCACTACTTCTTTACCACGATAATCACCCCCCTTAACCAAAACATCGGGATGTATCATCTTAATGAGTTCATAGGGTGTCTCTTCATCAAAAATCACAACATAATCCACCGATTCAAGCGCGGCAAGAAGATAAGCACGGTCATCTTGAGTATTAATGGGGCGCGTCTCTCCTTTTAGACTACGTACCGAGGCATCGGAATTGAGTCCAACAATCAAGATATCACCATAGCTTTTAGCCTCTTGCAAATACTTGACATGGCCTACATGTAAGATATCAAAACAGCCATTGGTAAAAACAATGCGACGCTCATGCGCGCGACAATACTTGACAATTTGACCTATCTCATCAACGCTTTTGATATGGACGTCTGAACTGCTTTGACGTAGACTGGATTCATAACTGACAATCTCATCCAAACTGGCCGTTGCCGAACCAATTTTACCCACAACCACGCCTGCAGCCAAATTGGCAAACTTGGCCGCTTCATCAATACTCATACCGCAAGCAAGCGCATACGCTAACGATGCAATCACCGTATCACCTGCTCCAGTAACATCAAACACTTCCCGTGCTACGGTTGGAAAACGTTTGAGCATACCATCATGCAGTGCAATGCCATCTTCTGATAGCGTAATCATGGAACGCTCAAGCTCACAGTGTGTTTTAAGCCACAATAAGGCTTGCTCTAGCGAAGTATCATCTTTAATATCTATACCGGTTGCTAAAATTGCCTCTTTTTTATTAGGAGTAAGCAGATGCGCTCCGCAATATTTGGAATAATCCACTCCCTTGGGATCAACCAACACTTTAACGCCATACTTCTTTGCCGAAGCGATGACCCCCTGTGCTAGCGTTTGAGTCAAAACCCCTTTGCCATAATCAGAAAGAATCACCACCTGATAGTTGGCCATGGCACTATTAATGGTTTCTAATATCTTAGCAGCAGTAGACTCTGCTATCGCATCTTTGGACTCATTGTCATAACGCAAAATTTGCTGATTGGCCGCAATGACCCGACTTTTTTTACTGCTTCTGCGCCCCTCTTGAACCATAACGCCATCATATGTGGCACCGATGCTCTGAAGCATCTGCAATAACTCTGCACCAATGGCATCATTACCAATCACACCGGCAACGCTCACCTGCGCACCCAACGTGACAAGATTGTTTATGACATTGCCAGCACCACCTAACACGGTAGTCTCTTTGGCAATATCCACCACTTGAACCGGAGCTTCGGGAGAAATACGTTCGCATCCACCCCACAGGTAGTGATCAATCATCAAATCACCCACGACTAAAATAGCAGGAGACTGCTCTTGCATGCGTGTTAATCCCTCCACTACTGCACTTCCTCTTCAAAGAGACGCTTAATTTCGGGAACATACGCTTTTATGCCGTCTTCAAGTTCAAAACGGGGAAGATAGCCAAGCGCTGCTTTTGTGTCTTGTATATCAGCTTCAGTATGAAACTGATAGCGTCCAATAAAAGGATTGGGAATATACTCGCAAGCGTACTCGGTGCCAAGTTCATGTTGCAAGATATCTACAATATCCTGAAACGAACGGGCCTTACCGGTCCCTACATTGTAAATGCCGCTGTGACGTGGATGCATCGCTAAAATATTAGCCTGAATAATATCCTCTATGTAGATAAAATCGCGCAAAATTTTATTTGAATTTTCAAAGAGTTTGGGGTGTTGTTTTAAAAGTAACTGATGCCCAAATTGCACCACCATGGATGCCGTTTTGTTCTTAAAAAATTCACGCGGACCATACACATTGAAATAACGGAGTCCGACAATGGCAATCTGCTCTTTTTGCATATACTCTCGGCTCAGATGATCCATCATAAGTTTGGAAAAACCATACACGTTTTGTGGTGCTTCGCGTCCTACGCACTGAGGTGATTCTGCATTACCATACGTTGCCCCAGAAGAGGCGTAAATCATATTAGCACCATGTGCTACTGCCAAATCCAGAAGATTTTTATAGGCTCCTACATTGGTTTTAATCATAAGGTCTTGTTCTAGTGCCGTTGTATCAGAAATCGCCGCCTCATGAAAAATATAATCAAAACGGTAATCATTTAGCAGTGTTACCAGCAGCGAAGGATCATTAATATCACCGCTAATCACTTCGCCCCTAAATCCTATAAGGTTTTTAAAGTGTCCAAAACTTTTGAGATTACCGTTTGAAAGTGTTGCTCCACTACGAAAGCTGTCAACAACGACTACTTTAGCATTAGGATGATTTTGCTGAAAATAAAACGCAAGATTCGAGCCGATAAAACCCGCACCTCCAGTAATAAGAATCGTTTTATTTGATAACGTGTCGTCAATATAGCGCACAATTTGCCCTTACATGTAAAAGTGTATTATTGTATCAAATAGAAGGTTAACCCTGTTTTAGTGAATGAAGCTTATAACTCTTTAAGATAGAAGCAACTATAATCAACCCTGCATTAAAAAATCATGGAGATCTAAATGAAAAAAATCGTTCTTTCTTTGCTAGTAGCCGGAGCTGCTCTTATGGCTGCTGATGGTGCTGCTCTATACAAAAAATGTGCTGCATGTCACGGTGCCAATGCTGAAAAAGCAGCTCTTGGTAAATCTGGAATCATTCAAGGCCGTGACGCTGCTTCTATCGTTGCAGACCTCAAAGGCTACAAAGCTGGTACTACTAACAAAAAAGGTATGGGTGCATTGATGAAAGGCCAAGTAGCAACCTACTCTGACGAGGACATCGCAGCCGTTGCCGCTTATATTTCTGGTCTAAAATAATTTTAGTTTTTGCCGCCTGCGGCGGCACTGCATTTTTTCTCAAAATGTCTTAATTTTTTTACACCTACACGCTCATTCTGGGCGATAGTCCCGTTGTTTTAAACTCTCTTTTTTACGCTCTTTTTCAACGGCATCATTCAAATCACTATCATTATCAAAACGTGCCTGATTTAAAAATTTCTCTTTATCATCAAACTGACCGCTTTTAATGCCCCATAAAAATGCAGTCAATGCAAGGAGTCCTAGAAAAATCGAAGCCCCTAGCATCATAGCAACTACCCAACTATCCATGCTTTTCCTTATTTTAATTTAAACGCACTTTGAGCAAAGCCCAAAATGCTACGCTGGCCGCTGTGGCACTAAAGCTTGCCGCTTTGGGGCAGATGACTTCTTGCAAACAGCACGAAGTCCAATAAATGTTACAAAACGCTACTGTCGTTTCCAACTATAACGAATACGCATTGAATTGCCTACGACCAATAACGAACTCACCGACATCGACACTGCAGCAATCAGTGGAATAATATAACCTGCCATGGCAAGGGGGATGGTAATAGCATTATACAGTAACGAAAGTCCTAAGTTTTGCTTGATAAGCGCATATGTTGTACGTGAAATTTGATACGCCTCTTTGAGTGAAGGCATGCTATCGTTCATTAAAACCACATCACTCACTTCAATGGCAATATCACTGCCGCGCCCCATTGCAATCCCTAGATCGGCACGTGCAAGCGCTAAAATATCATTGATGCCATCACCCACCATCATCACTTTATGCCCCTCATTTTGTCGTGCAACAATGGCTGCTTCTTTATCTGAGGGCTTAAGCTCATATGCAATATCTGTTATTCCTAGCTCTTGGCCCACTTCACGTGCAGCGCGCTCATGATCACCCGTAAGCATCATTACCTTTACCCCATGAGAGCGTAACATATCAAGTGCCTCTTTAGCACCCTCTCTAATGCGATCTTTTAGTTCAAAAGTGGCCACCAGTTTTTGATCAATGGCGACATAAAAAACACTAGACTCATAGCTCTTACATGTAATACCATATTCGGCCATCAAACGGGCATTACCCCCAACAATGCTTTGTGCTGCATAACGTCCATAAATGCCGCGCGCCGCAATTTCGTCAAACTCATCAAATGCCAACGCACTACGGCCATCTTCTAAATAACGCGCAACGCCTTGGGCTACAGGATGTTTTGAGGGTGCGGCTAGAGAGTAAATCAGATGTTTATCAACATTTTCATCCAGCCATGTCACGCGTAAAACTTCCGGCTTGCCTTCGGTTAATGATCCGGTTTTATCAAAAAGCGCCACAGTAATGGTTGCCATTGTTTCAAGTTGGGCAGCTTGTTTAAACAAAATACCGCGCGATGCGCCAAGCCCAAGACCTACGAGTGTAGCAACCGGTGTAGCAAGGGCCAAAGCACACGGACAGGCAATAATGATCACTGAAATTCCCACCATAAAAGCGGTATCAAAATCGTGCGGCCAAAACCACCATACAATAAATGTCATGAGTGCCAAAAGTAAAATGGTAGTGGAAAAATACTCTGAAAGTTTGTTAGCTATCTGCTCAATTCTTGGTTTTTTGCTCATTGCATTTTCTAGCATGGCAACCAGCGCAGAAAGCGTTGAGTGGGCAAAATCACGGCTCACTTCATAACGTAGTGTGGCATCAACACTCACCGTACCACTAATGATTGTGTCATCTTTTTGTTTGAAAATAGGTTCGCTCTCGCCTGTGAGACTGGATTCGTCAATATTGCCTTCACCCTCAAGCACAATACCATCAAGCGCTGCCTTTTCACCTGCGCGAAGCAACACAACATCGCCCTCTTTCACATCATGCACGCTCATCATTTCAATGGCATCACCACGAACAATACTCACTTCGGTCGGTACATGTTTGGAGATGACATCTAGGGTATCTGCCGCACTCTTTTTGCTTAACACCTCCAAAAATTTACCAAAAAGCACAAATGCAATAATCATCGTCACCGAATCAAAATAGGCCTCGCCCAGTTTTAACAGCGTGATATAAATAGAGTAAAAATAGGTTAGCACGGCACCCGTTGCTACCAGTAAATCCATATTGACAATACGGTTTTTCGTACCGTAATAAGCACCCCTAAAAAAGACCCAACCACTATAAAAAAGTACCGGAGTCGAAAGCACCCATTCGCCTACGTTAAGAATCGTCACAATATTTTCTTCGATTCCCGTAAAATACCCATGATATTGTGCAAACGAAATGGACATCATATTCATGAGCGCAAAACCGGCAACAGCCATACGCAAATAGTAATCTTTGCGCTCTTTGTTAGCACGCATCTCCTGAATAGAAGGATCATATGGGAATGCGTTATAACCAATCGCACGAATCATGTCTATAATTTTAGAGAGCTTCACCACCTCATCAGCCCAAACGATTTGCGCTTTGTTTGTCGTAAAATTGATGTGCACCGACACCACGCCATCCATTTTGTCCAGTGCCTTCTCATTCAGCCACACACATGCCGCACAATGGATGCCCTCGATTACAAGCGCTACTTCGCAAAATCCTTCATCGTTGATTTTGACAAAACGCTCATAAAAAGCTGGGGCATTAAAGTTGGAACTATCTTCAAACTGCTCGGTTGGTGGCGAGAGTTTGGTATCACCCACTTTGTCATAAAAAGTATCAAGCCCCTCATCTTTTAGCAGATGAAAGATCCCCTGACACCCTTTGCAGCAAAAAAGGTGCTCTTCATCATGGATCATCACCGAATCATCAAACTCTAAATGGCAGTGATCGCATGCAACTTTAGGCATGTTCAAAAACTCCCTGCTCTCTATTTTTATGTATTCGATCATAAGGAAGCAGCATACCACTCATGCAGATATAAGCCCCTTTGGGCGGATTTGAAAGTGCAAAGCCGTATGCCATGGCCAAGTTTGCAGTCGCTTCAACGGGATCAATACTAAAAGGCACCATTGCGCCCGTAAATATCACAGCCTGATCCTCCACCAGTCCATCCATTAATGCTGCGCTTAAATGCATGGTATCTGTTCCATGGATGACAATAAAGACTTTTTCTTCCGACTGCAAAATAATATTGGCAATCATTTTGCGATCATCAGAAGTCATTTGTAATGAGTCTTTATAAACAACACCGGCAAGGGGTGTATGGCTTACATGTAAGGCTTTCAATACCGCTTCTACCGCATGATTATCATAAGGCACCTCAAGTGTACCGCTAATAGGGTTGTAACGTTTATTAAACGTTCCTCCGGTATTTAAAATCAGCATAATAGCTCTTTTAGTGAATGAATGATGCGACGCGCTTTGGTATTGGGATACTCATGATGACTCAAAAGAATCGTATTTTCAATACCGGCACCAATGGCGGCTTCAATATCGCGTTCTTTATCGCCAATCATCAATGAACGCGTCATATCAATATGATAGGCATTTTTGGCATCAATCAGCATACCGCTACCCGGTTTTCGGCAACGACACGATCCCGTAATCTCAGGATGGTGCGGACAATAATAAACATGCGTAATGTTACCTCCATGCGCTTTAAACTGCTGCGTCATCCATGCACTTACATGTAAGAAATCCTGCTCGCTGTAATATCCGCGTGCAATGCCCGATTGATTGGTGACCACAATCACAAGATAACCTGCTTCATGATACTGTTTCACCACATCAAAAATACCGTCAACAAATTCAAAATTTTCGATTTGATACACGTAATCTTTGTCCACATTAATCACGCCATCACGATCTAAAAAAAGCGCAGGAGAAGAGGTCATTTTTTTTCATTTTGTTTGAGATTGCTGATGTAACGTTACACACCTTCGCCAAAAAGTGTTTTTTCAATAATATCACAAAGAATGTGCCCAATGAGTATGTGCGATTCTTGAATACGCGGTGTCGCATTAGAAGGCACAATGATGGCATAATCAGCCATTTGTGCCATGGCACCACCATCACGTCCCACTAATGCAACCGTAGTAACCCCTTTTAATGCCGCACTTTCAAAAGCATTGATGACATTTTGCGAATTGCCCGATGTTGAAATACCAATAAAAAGATCTCCCGTTTGTGCCATGCCTTCTAGCTGACGCGAAAAAACCTTGTCATATCCGTAATCATTACCAATAGCTGTCAGATTGGACGTATCGGTTGTGAGTGCCAAAGATGGAATAGAGGGACGATCAAACCCATAACGCCCTACCAGCTCCGCAGCAATATGCTGTGCATCGGCAGCAGAGCCGCCATTACCTGCAAGCAACGTTTTTTTACCGTTTTGATACACATCAACACACGCTTTAGCAACAGATGCAATGGTCTCTAAAAGTGCCTGATCTTCAAGAATGTTCTGTTTGGTTGCAGCTGAATCTGCAATTTGCTCTTTAATATACGTTATCATAGATGAAATTGTACTCTTGCAACCTTACTATTTTATGATATTCATGACGCTACACGCTTCATGCTACTGTATCAAATGGCTAAAAGCCTGTTCGAAATCGGGATACTCAAAATGAAATCCTCCCTCTAATAACAGCGTGGGATACACCTCTTTGGAGTCAAGTAAAACGGCAGCGCCTTCACCAAAAATCAATTTTAGAACAAAAGCGGGCAGTGTAAAAAGGGTGGGACGATTGAGTAACCTTCCCATAATACGGGTCTGAGCACTGTTACTCAAAGGATACGGAGCACAAAAGTTGACAGCGCCACGAATCGAAGGATGTTTAGATATATAATCAACGGCATGCACAAGATCATCAATATGAATCCATGATACCATCTGATTGCCACGGCCTACCTTGCCACCAACGCCCACTTTAAATGGGGGCAGCATCTTTTGCAACGCACCCCCTTCTTTAGCAAAAACAACACCAAAACGCATCACGACGGTACGCACACCCAGCGTTTGCGCCGCTAACGCTTCCGCTTCCCAATCTTGGCATACTTTGGAGAGAAAATCATTTTCATACGCTTTAGAACCGTCACCATGTTGTTGCCCATTAGCATAAATTCCCACAGCCGAAGCATTTAAAAAAAGCTCTGGGCGCTGCTCAAGCATACCCATGGCCTGCACCAATTTTTTACTGCTTTGGATACGACTCTCATAAAGAAGCTGCTTATACGTTTCATTCCATCGTGCCAAAATACTAACACCACTTAAATTAATGAGAAGTGATACCCCGTTCAGTGTTTTTGCTATTTCCTCAACAGGCGTATCGTGACGTATTTTAACTCCAACAACCTCATCATGACGGGCACTAAAAAAAGCTTCGAGTTTACTACCAACCAAACCGCTTTTACCGCAAATAGCTACTTTCATTTAGTGTTCCTTATTGGTATGCTATAAATGATGTTACATGTAAGAGATTATAAAGTCTTTTTTAAAGAGGCCACTTGGAGAATAAGGTTAGTTGCAAAAATGAAGCAGCGCTTGAGTGCGCTTAATACGCAATGCCAGTAACACTGCGTACTTTTTCAATAACAGGCATCGCTGTCTCGCGCGCTTTGATAGCGCCCATTGCAAGAATATCGTGCACATCGTCTTGATGGGTTTCAAAAAACTCACGTTTTTGTCGGTAGGGTCTAAAATATTCCCAAATCACTTCGGCTAAATAGAGTTTAAAATGCCCATGCCCTTCACCACCTTGCGTATAGCGCTGTTGTAAGGCACGCTGCTCGTCATCATTTAAGAAAAGTTTAGCAATGTTATATACATTACAGTTTTCATACGCTTTAGGCTCTTCCATTGGCACCGCTTCGGTTACAATTTTTTTAATCGCTTTAAGTTGCTGCTTCTCTTCACCAAAAATATTGATGGTATTGCCATAGCTCTTACTCATTTTCTGTCCATCCGTTCCCGGGACCGTTTTGACATTATCATCAACCTGATATTCAGGCAATTTCAACACATCACCATACTCATTATTAAATCGAATGGCAATATCACGCGCAATTTCAACATGTTGAATCTGATCTTTTCCCACCGGAACCACTTCTGATTCAAACAGTAAAATATCTGCTGCCATTAACACCGGATACGAAAAAAGCGCATGATGTGCGCCAAGTCCTTTGGCTACTTTATCTTTATAGCTGTGTGCCCGTTCTAAAAGCCCCATTGGAGTAAACGACGAAAGTGCCCAGTAAAGTTCCAACACCTCTTTGACATCTGATTGTACCCAAAAGGTAGAACGCTCTGCATCCATACCCAAAGCCAAAAAATCAGTAGCTGCTTGCAAGGTAAGTTCGGCTAATCTTTTGCCATCGCTCACAGTTGTCATGGCATGCAAATTTGCTATAAAGGCAAAAACTTCATGCTCACGTTGCGCAGTAATCATCGGCTGGATCGAACCAAAATAGTTGCCAATATGAAGATCACCCGAGGGCTGAATACCGGTAAAAACTCTCAATACCGCTCCTTAGATTGAATGCGGAATTATATCAGGCTCTTCTGAAAGCTTCTCCTCTTTTTTACCCGGGCAGGCTACAGCACTCACGGGCAATTCAAATCCTATAACAACATCACTCCATGTTTTACCCTCATGCAGATCATAACACGCTTTATTAATAGACGCCAAAGGGCCATCTGCCGCAAAATCGAGTAAATCAATGGTACCGTTAGCCACCGTTGTGTTTGTCTCTTGAGCATAATGATAATCCATGCTCACCTCACGTGTTTTTCCATTAAGCATTATCGAAACTTTTATGGTGTTTTCATCAGCTTTCAAAATTTTTGCCGTAATCTGATCGCCACTCATCATTTTAAAAAACGCATTCACCAATTTTGCATCGCGTTCTGGATTACCGGAATTAACACTTTGAGTATTAATGGTGACCGTACGCCCATGTAATATCTGAGCCATTGGTGCCGCCGTGTTGTTATTTTCAAGACGCATCACTACATCATCAAAACTACCGGAAACTCCTACTTTTTTTGGTGTTTTAAACGCTTTCCAGTTTACAACTATCTTCTCGCCGGCAACAAAACACTCCTGCGCCAAAAGCCCAGGCAAGATTGCTGCATTCAGCATCAAGGCTATAAAAAGTGAAAATAATTTCATCATTGTTCTCCTCAATAATTTAAGACAATCCTAGCGTAAAAGCCCTCAAGACAACTTATACACACTGATTCCGTTGAGATTTTAAGCTATTTTAACTTTAAACTTAAAAAATGGCTTTAGTAACCTCTTTGGATACATTCGATTTAGAATATATGTGTTATATTAACTATAGAAAATATAGAGGCTTCCTCTTTTAAAAGGATTTATTATGAATGTACAAATTCGTTCCAAAGACATCACTGTAGGTGATCACACTCAAGCACATCTTCAAGCTGCCAAAGAGCAATTTTTAAAATATGGTTTAGAGATCACTACAGCCAATACGTACATTTCCAAAGAAAAAGAAGGTGTCAGCGTTGAGTTTGAACTCCATATCGCCCACCAGTCCCCTGTTGTTATTAAACAAGCCGATCACAACCTTGATGCTGCCATTGACATTGCCATAGACCGCACATCAAAAGCACTACGTCGTCTTGCCGATAAAGTTAAAGATCATAAGCATCAAACTTCCGTTAAAGAACTTGAAGTAGCCGAAGAGGCCTAAATATGTCACTGAAAGTCGTCTGCCCCCATTGCGGGAAAGTCAATGCGATTCCATACAAAGAGCACTACGCCAAAGCTAACTGCGGCGCGTGCAAAAACTCACTTCTTGATACCAAACCAATCACTTTAAACCCCGACGCTTTTGACAATCAGGTTATCAATAGCGATATCCCGATTGTTGTAGATTTCTGGGCTGAATGGTGTGGTCCGTGCAAAATGATGGCACCTGCTTTTGAAGAAGCGGCGCGTTCATTTGCGCTTAAAGCCCGTTTTGGCAAAGTTAATACCGAAACCGAGCAACAACTTGCCGCTCGTTTTAATATTCGCTCTATTCCAACACTTATTATTTTTAAAGACAATCATGAAATTGAGCGCATTTCAGGAGCACTCAATCCCCAACAACTTCGTGAATGGGTGCAACGCTTCATTTGATTACACGACTATTACTCATTTGGCTTTTATGGACACCTTTTGCCTTAGCATCCTCTAGCGATTACTCTTTGCGTATTGCCGCTGGCATAGCAAACCAAAACGATTTTGGGGAGATCTTAAGTTTGCAGAGTTCTGAACACCCTACTCATACAGCAGTTGCGGGAATGGATGTGGGCTATTTGCTCAAACGCTTTGAAGGGCCTTTTGAAATTTATGCCAAAGGGGGGCTTTACCGTTTTTTGGAAAAAAGCTATCAAGATGATTTTTTTGAAACTACTTTTTACCTCAAACTTTACACCCACCTTGATTTTTGGCACAACCGTGTACGCATCGGTGCCGCAGAGGGCGTTTCATATGCGTTTGGTATTCCCACCGTTGAACGCCTTGAAGCGCAAGAAAACCATGACAACAACTCTCATTTTCTAAACTATCTTGAAGTTAGTTTAGATTTTGATGCGGGAAAGCTCTTACATGTAACACCGTTACAAGAGACCTATCTAGGCTATGTACTCAAACATCGATCCGGTATTTATGGACTGATCAACAATGTTCATCGCGGCGGATCAAATTACAATATGTTCTATATCGAACACAATTTTTAAAAAGGATTTCTTATGTACGAATGGGTTAAATGGTTTCATCTTATTTCACTAATCTCTTGGTTTGCCGTACTCTTTTATATGCCCCGACTTTTTGTTTATCATTCTGAACATAGTGAAAACGAAGGCTTCTTAAGTGTTGTCAAAGTGATGGAGTATAAAATTTTTAATTATATCGGTGTTCCTGCATTTTGGGCAACACTGATCTCAGGCATTGCCCTAATCTGGCTCTACCCTGTCAATATTTTCTCGAGCGGGGGATGGTTTCATGCCAAATTGCTCTTTGTAACAATCTTGACGATTTATTTCTTCTCATTGGGTGTTATGCGAAAAAAACTTGAAACCGACATCCACTACAAAAATGGTAAATTTTTCCGCATCTATAACGAAGTACCTACCATTTTAATGATAATCATTGTTGCATTGGTAGTGGTGAAACCCTTTTAAGCCACACTTACTTTTCGCCGCGCTTTTTAGCTTTAAACAGCAGCGGCACGCCTTCAAAATCAAAAGCTTCTCGCAACTGGTTTGTCAAATAGCGTCTATAGGTAAAATGCAATCCCTTAGGTTTATTCATAATCAGAGCAAAACGTGGTGGTCTTGTTTCGTACTGCGTTGCATAATAGATTCGGATAGATTGTCCATTCATCGAAGGTAGATGGTGCTTGCGCTGCGCCCATTCAAGTGCTTCGTTTAATCTTGATGTCGTAATACGCTGTGAATAGTTGCTATTAATCTGAAGTAATTTTTCAAATATCTTGTGCACACGCTGTTTGGAAAGAGCCGAGACGGTAATAATAGGCGCATAATGCAAAAATTTAAACCGATCGCGTACGCTTTGCACAATGGTGTCATACTCTTTTCCATCAACAAGATCCCATTTATTAAGCACAATCATGCACGCTAAACGGTTTTGATCGATCAGTCCGGCAATCTTTTCATCCAGATCTAAAAAAGGTTTAGACGCATCAAGCACCAAGAGTGCAATATCCGCGGAGTCAAGCATTTTTTCAGTACGCAATAATGCAAATTTTTCAATTCCCAAAATTTTGCCACGTTTACGGATACCTGCCGTATCAATAAAAGTGATCTGTTTTTCATCATAAACAATCGTCTCATCAATCGGATCAATGGTGGTACCTGCTACGGAACTCACAACAGAACGATCTTCATTAAGCAAAGCATTAAGCAGTGAGCTCTTACCCACATTGACCCTACCAATAATGGCCACACGAAATGCATTCGCCTGCTCTTCTTCAAAATGGCGAATCTTGTCGTTTTGGCCAAAAACCGAATCGTCCTCTAGTGTATCATACTCCTCATATTCAAGAAGTTCTTCCTCGTCTTCTTCATCCTCTTCGTCCCATGCATCAAAATCTTCGTCATAGGTTTCAGGCTCAGCTTCAATCTCAATGTCGTCAAATTCTTCTTCTTCGGGATCCACTTCATCGTTTACGATAATATCGCTATCAGGAATTAGATCGTAAATCCACTGTAAAAGTACATTGATATTACGATTATGCGATACAGATATACCAAAAATGGCATCCGTTCCAAACTCATAATATTCCCAAAGTTTTTCTTGCATTTTGTCGTTATCAATTTTGTTAACCACCAATGCTACGGCTTTACCCATTGATTCTAATTCATAAAAAAACTTCTTATCATCTTCTTCGGGAAGACTTTTTCCATCCACCATGTAGACAATAATGTCAGCTTCATAGGCTGCTTTAAGCGATTTTTCTCGAATCCGATCAAACAACTCATTGCCTTGATCCAATCCACCCGTATCAACAACTTGAATGGCTTTTCCCAAAATATTGGCCTCTCGACGCTTAATATCGCGCGTTGTTCCGGCCTGTTCAGAGGTAATGGCATCACGCTCTTTTAAAAGACGATTGAAAAATGAGCTTTTTCCAACATTGGGTTTACCGATTATGGCGAGTTTTTTCATGAAAGCCTTATACTTAACAAGAGGTGAGATAATGTAAAGGCGTATTATAGCTAAAAGGAATTACCCGCTACAAAAGCGGGGAAAAAAGTGCATTTTAAGATCAGTTATTGAGCTAAAAACTCTTTTTCAAGACTTTCAAGTGCTTGTTTTGACTGAAACTGCTGCCATAGCGCATCATCATTTTTAAAACTTGATTTTACGGAATTCACAATCTCCTGATTCATTGCCGACTCATCCACACTCATGAGTACATAAATATCTTGTGTGCCCGGATTTTGCCAGTATTTAATCTGCTTGGAACCTTTTAATGTCACTTTTGCTACCTGTTTGGACACCTGTGTAGAGACTTTATCTGCCACTTCACCCTCTGCTACACCCGTTGAGCGTGTAAAAGTCTCCACTTTATCTTTGACCAGCGTTTCAATCTGCTGTGCTAAATTTGAACGTCCGTTTGCCATGGCCTCGCGTCGTGAAAATCCTTGTCCCAGTTTACTAAGCGGTGCGCTTCCAACAGCAGTTATCATTCCTGTTTCAGAGACATTGCCACATGCCCATTCCGGTGCCAATGAACCGTCGATACGACACTTGAAATCATCCTCAGGAGCCTGCGCCTCTTTATTGGAACATCCGCTGATTCCAAGCAAAAGTGCCGCCGCTAGTGCTGTTGTCGTTAGCATACGTTTCATAATTGTCCTTACAATAGTAGTGTTTAGGGCATCCTACAATGAAATGGATAAAATATCAAGAACTTTTTCAAGACACTTTTAAAAACTTCAACCATTCTCAGCTTTGACACTGCCCAGGCATCCCAGAACCTAGCATCCCCGCTATTAGAACCTATGGGGTCTTTCGCCGTCCACTTACCTGCCTGGGCATCATAATCCCTGTAACCGAACAGCGCCCCTTGTAATATTACGCTCATCGCCTTCGGCGCTTATTTCATTGAGTGTTGTTGTGTTGTTGGTGTTGTGTTTAAACTGCTGGGTTCGGCTACTTCCCTCTGCCATCGTTTGCGTGAGGGTTCGGGAGTGCTCGGTAGTGTCTCGGCTGTTTTCATAGTTCCATATGCCGCCAAGTTCATCTTTAAAATTAAGCAGTCTGCCGTGTTCGTCGTATTCGTGAATAAAGCTATTGCCTTTAGGCTCAATCATTTTGGTCATAAGGTCATTGGTGTTGTATTCGAAACGTTGGGTAGTGCCGTCGGGAAAGGTAACTCCCGTGAGGTTACGGTTGGCATCTACATGTAAGGTCGTCTCATCACCGTTGGGGGCGATGATGCTGGTGGCGATGGTGTTTGTGTAGTAGATCTTTGTAGTTTCGCCGTAGCGGTCGGTGATGGTTGTGAGGAGGTTGGCATCGCCAAGGACGCTGCCGTATTCGGGATGATCTTTGATGATGACGCTAACTTTATTGCTTCAAATAGGTTTTTAGTGCCTCTATGGAGAGTCCGAGTTCCTGCGCAATATTCTCAACAGAGAGGCCGAATTTATTAATCATGATTCGCGCTGTTTCAAGTTTACCTTCAAGTTTGCCGCGCTCGACTCCCCGCTCCATTCCAAGCTCCATAACTTGGCAACTGTTCCATTTTGATTTCTCGTAACATATCTTCCGCCTTTTTTAGTTTCTCTTTTAGGTCTCTGTTTTCAGAGAGTGTTTCCATCATCAGCATGTA
>JBNKJB010000043.1:0-19763 GCA_050290965.1 Sulfurimonadaceae bacterium | reverse complement strand
CAAAATTATGCTACAAGGTGGCTATGGGTGTATAATAACGAACGCCCTAATATGGCACTTGGCGGTATCACGCCGAAACAGAAGTTGGCCATGACGGCTTAACTCTACTTTTGACAGCGCCTAAAAACGGGGGGATTACCGAAGAGAAAAATAGTGTAAGTATGCATTCCAAATCTGGAGCTTTGGAATGAGGGAAAAGCTTAAATAAGTGGCATTCTAGCCAGATCACTTTTTTAACTAGACTCAGATATTTACTCCACCATGACAACATATTTGTCTGTCGGAAATTTCGCAAAAAATCGACACGTTCTAAAAATATGTCGAAGATTTTAGATTTTATCGACATGTTTTGCTAATATGTCGATATATCAACACTTTTATCGACATATCTTTTGAATGTGTCGATGATCTTAAAGGTTTAACGTCATGTCATTTGACCGTAACACCCCTTATAACGATCTACCCCTATTGCCCCCGACAGCCGACATCGAGACCAAAGCCGTACTGAAACAGAGTATAGCAGCGAACCGGGCACTAAGCGAGCTGAAAGGCTTTGCCCAGACGTTACCCAATCAAGACCTGTTGATTAATGGTATTATCCTTCAGGAGGCGCGGTTATCCTCAGAAATAGAGAACATCGTCACCACCAATGATGAACTGTATCAAAGTACGTCGGATGAGGCAGGCGTCAATCCCCACACCAAAGAGATATTACACTACAGAGAGGCACTTTGGTCGGGCTTTACCTCACTCATGAAACGTCCGCTAAGTGTCAACACGTTTATCGAGATTGTGCAGGTTATCAAGCAAAACAGTTCCGGTATCCGCAAAACGACCGGCACCAAGATCGCGGGAGCTGGTGAAACGCTCTACACTCCCCCAGAGGGTGAGGCGGTCATACGTAAAAAGCTCTCCAATCTTGAAGCATTCATACATGCCGAAGACGATATCGACCTACTCGTTAAAATGGCGATTGTGCATTACCAGTTTGAAGCCATACACCCTTTTAGCGACGGTAACGGTCGTACCGGCCGGATTATCAATATCCTGTACCTCATCGAAAAAGGGTTGCTTGACGTACCGGTGCTCTACCTGAGCCAGTACATCATCCGAAACAAGAACGCCTATTATGAGGGCTTGAGGAAAGTAACAGAGGAAAGAGCGTGGGAATCATGGGTACTTTACATACTTGAAGCCATCGAAACCACAGCCGTAGCCACCAAAGCAAAGATCGAAGCCATTAACGAACTGATGCGCCGTTACAACGAAACAGCCAAAGAGCGTGCCGGTAAGGCTTACTCAAAAGAGCTGATAGAGTTGATCTTTGAACACCCTTATTGCAAGATCAAGTTTTTGGAAGATCGCGGCATAGCCAAACGTCAAACAGCAGCTGAATACCTCAAAACATTTGAAATACTTGGAATGTTGCGTTCTCAAAAGGTGGGGCGCGATGTGTACTACATCAATGACGCGCTGATTGCGATTTTCACACAGTAACTTTTTCGGGGTCATGATGATAAAATCACTTCCAAAGGTTACGAATAAACAGCCAATGTAAAGGCTATTGAGGGTGTCATATTGACATCCATGAATGCTGATAATGTAGTTCAATTCACAAAACGCCTCGCTATCAAGCATATTATACGGGCTTGTAAAGAATAGTTCGAGTGAGAGATTGCCACCACCTCATAAAATAATCTTCTCCAACTCTATAGTTATCCAAAGCGATCAGCATCTTCATTGATTTTGTTGCATTCGATATCTTTTTAAAATATAAATTTTATAACTTAATGTAAAAAATTGATGCAATTTCATTAACTTTTAATGTTAATTTCTCTATTTTTTAAATTTTTTTACTAAAAAAATGTATGTTTCTTAACTTATTACAGTAATTTTCTATGAAATTTACATTTTTTTTACATCTTTTAAAAAGCCCTAAAATATGGACTTAGTGCGCTGTATAAGGCCTAAAGCCACTTCTTCCGTTTAATTTGGGTTAACTTGTGACTCATTTATTTCTGATATCGTTGAATTAATCACAAAAAAACAGGAGAGTAGAAAAATGAAAGCGTTAACTCTAATCATTGAAGGGCTTCTAATAGGAACACTCTTTTGGGGTTGTGGCGACACTACTACAGATACAGTAACTACTAGAGCATCTTTTGAACAAATCTCAACCGAGTTGGATTCTGTGATGGATCTTTTTACAGGGGACTACAACACTACCGTTTCATTTAACCAAACCGAAGCTAAAGAAAGAGGTATTTCAAGTGATACTATTGCAGTTGCCAATGCTCTAGTCAATGCATCTAATGAGGCCGTTTCAGCTTCAAAAGGAATGCGCGCCGCAGTGTATCATGATGAATTATTGGATTGGTACTTTAATCAAGCTGCCGAAGCAGCAGCCGTTATGGACGAAGATGATTCTTCTTTGGAAACCACCTTACCGGCAACACGATTTAGTTTAAGTACCTATTATGCTATTAAATACTGCGGTACCTATGGGCGCCCTGTTCCTAACAAAAGTGGCGCATGGAAAAACATTTATACCGCAGATACTAAAGAAGCAGCGACTGCGATGCTTTTGGAACAAGGGTATCATGCGACATCGTCTACCTATGGGGGAGGATTTACTAAAAAAGTGAATTACAATACCCGCTATTGCAAAGCAGGATCATTTAGAGATCATGCCTATATTGCTCAGCAAAGCGATGGTTCTTTTATTGTTAAAGAACAAAACTATAATGAGAGCTCTATCGGTGGCGAGCCTAATCCTGAAATTAGAACCTACAGCTGGCCTTATAGTGTATGGCCTGCGTATGTACTTTGGTGGCACATACATTATTAACGCACTTTATGAGCGAAGCTCCTAAAGTGGCAGGGACAAGTTTGTCCCTACAACCCCCTAAAGCTACCCGCATCTTTCGGATGCGGGAGAATTAGGCACTTGACAGCTTGCTAAAGCACATCACCTCTGGTTCCAAGCCTAAAAAAGCCAAGAAATTTGCTTTTTTTTAACGGCTTTCACCCATACAGCCCCTAAAGCTACCCGCATCTTTCGGATGCGGGAGAATAACTTAACACACTATCGATGGAAATGTGTCAGATCAGTTCTAATTTTGTATTCTATTTAAAACTCTTCCCAGCGGTTCATTGTTTTGTTGTAATGCCATGGAAAAGTTTATATTCAATATATTAACCGGTTCATGTGTAGCCGCTTGATGCAGTTTTTTTAGCATACGATTGGCGTTGGTTTCGTTATCAACAAGAAATACCAACAAAAAGCGATGTCCATTCCAGCGTACTAACATATCATCTTGTCTGACACTATTTTTAAAATGGCTCACAAAACTGGCAAGAAATTCACTCTTATGACATTCACTTTCACCATCGGGTCCCAATACTGTCATTTGGATTACCCCAATATTTTTTTCGTTAAAACGTGCTGCGTCTTCATAGCTGGGGATAATATGCATGAAATAATCTTTGGCATACGCGCCGCTATTTATGTCAATATTGGCATTATTTTCAATCATGATGCGTTTAATCAGCGTCTGCGTAATATCGGTAAATGTCACAATATGATAGCTATCATGCACCTGGGTAATTGCCACAGAAAAGGCATGAGGCTCAAACCCGGCACTCATCATACTCACAACGCGATCCATTTCACTGCGCGCCATTAAAGCATCAAACCATGTGGCAGCAGTTGCAGCATGTTCTTTATGAAAATAGAGGGGATGTGGCACGAAATGATCTAGAAAATTTTTATAGTTACGACGGTACCTGTCAAGATCATCAATATCGTAAAAATGTCGAAATGCCTTATTGAGCAGTATCGGTTCATCGTCTTTAAAAATAACAATCAAACTCTCTTGGGAATCAATAACAGATTGAATAATGTCGTGTTCAAGTGATTGAAGCATAGTTAGGTACTTTTAGGTTTTATTATACATAAATTTGCTTTGACTTATTATTTTGATCCTAATAAGCCTATTTTTTCGTAACGATATAAATTTGCTCGTGTCCCAGCCGTCTTAGAATATCCATCACGGTAACAAAATCTTGAAATTGGGCCTCTTTATCGCTGCTTAAAACCACCACTTGATCTTTGTCAATCGTTGCCAAAGCAGCTTCGAGCGCTTTGGGTGCGGTTTTATTTTTTTCCAAATAGATATTACCCTCTTTATCTACCGTAATATGTACCTCTTTAGGCTGCTCTTTGGCTTCACTCTCTTTAGCTTTTGGAAGATCAACCGGAATAATCCCCTGCTTGATAAATGTTGCTGTCGTGAGCACCATCACCAGCAATACCAGCATGATATCAATAAAGGGAATTACATTGATCTGGTCAAAACGCTTGCGCGGTTTCATGTTTATTGCTTCTTCTTTGCATCAAAATGGGCCAAAATACGCTCCATTTTACGTAGTGCCACCGTATAAAAAGCAATGGCAGGCATTGCCACCAAAAGCCCCATTGCCGTAGCTTTAAGCGCCAGTGCAAGGCCGGTCATGATCTTTTTTGTATCCACACTGCCCGTATCGCCAAGCGTATAAAACGTGATCATAATGCCAATAACCGTACCTAAAAGTCCCACATAAGGAGCGTTAGATGCAATGGCACCAATAGTAGAAAGGTTATCAGAGAGATCCAGCTCTAGCAAATCGCGGCTTTCATACTCTTCGAGTTTGACACTTTTATAAAACATCAATCGCTCAATAAAAAGCCACAGCGCCACTATACTCATGAGCACCAAAAGCCCCATCACCCCATAATCTAGCATCTGCTCCGCTGTATCAAGCCAGTGCGTTTGTTCCATTATGCTTTTACCTCCTTGAAGCCAAGCGTAACACTTGTACCTTCGCCCTCTTTGCTGGCAACATTCAAGCCAATTTTGTAACGATCACAGTAGCTCTTAACCAATCCCAAACCGATACCAAATCCCGGCATGGTAGCATCATTTTGATAATAGCGATCAAAGATATGTAGCAAGGTTACCTGATCCATTCCCTTACCATAATCCGTAATACTCAAACTCTCATTTTTCATAATAATGTCAATACGATCCGACTCAGGAGAGTATTTGACTGCATTTTCAATAAGATTATCAATCACTTTGGCAATACCCCTCCGATCTGTGGTGATAAGCAAGGTATCTAGCTGAAGTTCGAAATGCATTCGGGTGTAAAGAGAGGTTAAAAAAGTAATACGCTGCTCTACAAGGCTTTTGAGATCAAAGGTTTCAATCTCCTCTTGGTGCATCTGTTTTTTAATCAAATAATTAAGCTCGTTGTAGCGTTCTTGAAGCATCTGCGCCGCCATTTCAATACGTTCGATACGCTTTAATATTTTAGGGTCGTTCTGATTTTTTTTAAGCATTGAAGCATTGGCGGTAATGGTATTGACAGGCAAGTTCAATTCGTGAAGTGTCTCTTTAACAAACTGCTCAAGCGCACTAAAATGGGCCCGAAGCGGTTCAAGTGCCAAGGCTGCCATAATAATTCCCATAAATGTTGTCAAAAAAAAGGTCACGGCGGCAATCAGAGCAATTTGCTGAAATCCAAGTACCACCACAAAATAGTAAAGCCCACCCACAACTAAAAAGACCGTAATAAGGTAATAACTTAAAATAATCCAGGTTAGATTACGAAACAAACCGGTAGCCTACCCCTCGAATATTTTCAATGACAAAATCGTCAAGTTCTTGTTTAAGTCGATTGATATACACGCGGATGGCTCCATCACTCATACTCTCAGAACTGCTCCACAATGCTTCGACAATCATCTCTTTGGTAACCACATCGCCGACATGACGCATAAAAAGTTCCAGTAACGTAAACTCTTTGGCCGAAAAACGTAGTTCTTTGCCTTTGTAATACACCATACGACTATCACGATCCAGACAAAGGGTATCAACACAGAGTCTGGGCTCACCCTTGCTACGGCGCAAAAGTGCTTGCATACGTATCAGCAATTCATCCATATCAAAAGGCTTTTTCATATAATCATCGCCGCCTTCATGAAACGCTTTGGCAAGGGTCTCTTTATCCTGGTAGGAGGTTACAAAAATAGCCGGTGTCGTATCATTAGCTCCTCGCAATTCATGCAGCAGCGTCATGCCATCAATTAGCGGCACGTTGATGTCAAACAGATAGATATCGAACTTATCCCCATAAGTGCTATCTAGCGCCGCTTCCCCGTTGCGGCAGAGTTTAACATCATACCCTTCTTCTTCAAGAAAATCGCCCAGCGTCTCTCCAAAGAGTGCGTCATCTTCGAGCAGGAGTACTTTAATTGACATTGGAGATAGACCACTTAATTGTTTCGCCAGCATACATGGGAACAACATCGCCGTATTTTTCGGGGACACTAAAGGCGTTTTCTTCAAGTATTACCTCTTTGAATTCGGGGCAAATTCCATAGATGTTTTGTGCATTGTCGCTTATAAACGCCTGTAAATTGTCAAGTTTGCCATGCGCATCAAAAAGCTCACACAACAGTTGCAGTGCAATCGGTGCGGTAAAAACACCCGCAGCACAACCGCACGACTCTTTTTTATGTTGTGGATGCGGCGCCGAATCGGAGCCAAACATCACTTTGGGATGGGCTGCAAGCGCTACATGTAAGAGTGCTTCTCTATCTTCGGGACGTTTGGCGATGGGTTTGCAAAACAGATGGGGTTTTAACATGCCGCCTGCCATATCATCAAGTGTAATTAGCAAATGGTGCAGTGTAATTGTGGCATAGAGATTGGGATATTTATCCAGCATCTCAACCGCCGCTTTGGTGGTGATATGCTCCATTATAATTTTAAGCTGCGGGAAATTTTGCGCTAGCAGTTCGTAAATGCTCATAAATTCTGCTTCACGATCCATCACAAAACCGTCGCTCTCGCCATGCACACACAGTGGAATTCCAAGCTCGCTCATACTCTCAAGTGTCGGACGCATCGCTTCGATATCAAATGTTTTCAGCCCATTTTCACTATTGGTGGTAATACCTGCGGGATAGAGTTTGATGGCCGTAATATCATCACGAATCTCTTTTAGAAACTTAGGTGTGTAGTTTTGATAAAAAAGCGTCATATACGGTTCAAAAAAGTCGCTCATTATCAGCGCTTCTTCATCCACATCATCAAGCTGACCAATTGAGGCATTAATACGGTGTTTGTACTGTATTACCGCCTCTCTTGTCGTGACAGGCTCCATCAGATTGGGCATCACCAGCGCACCGCTAAAACTGTATGAGCTCAGCGGTGCCACCGTTTCAAGCATCACGCCATCGCGTAAATGAAGATGCATATCCAGTGGCATCAAAAGGGTATGGGTTTTCATGAGTTATCCTTGTTACATGTAAGCGTATTATAGCTTTACATGTAACAGCGGGGGCTTATGCCAAAAATTTGCTTTTGTTTTGCAATGTGTATGAAACGTCATGAGCGAAGAGCAATGGTATTTACCCCTATTAATGGCGAATAAAAGTAGCGGTGGTATTTTTATCTACCACTGATATCTCATAAATATACGTCTGATAATTGTAATCAGCATTTATAACACCAGATGGATATTTGTAGGCATAATGGATTTCCAATACATTATCTATTTGAGCCGCTTGGAAACAGGTTATATCACCACTACTTGAGCCTGGTCCAACCGTGATCCACACTAATGCGTTTTTTGTAAAATCAATAGACAGAAGATCATTATCACCAAAGGCATTGACATAATCATTCTCGAACGTCTCCTTACTAGTATAAACCACTTCTACTACTCCATCTACATATCCACCACTCTTTTCTTGGACAAGTTCACTACGGATTGCATCAGTTTCCAAATAGACTTTACAACTGTTTGAAGCATTGTTGTCATCTGAACCGCAACCAAAAAACATAAAGAGCATTAATACGATAAAAAAAAATTTCATTAATTTACTTTGCAAATGAGGAAGTTACTTTAAGACCAAAGTCTATAAAGGAGAACGCTTTATAAAAAAATTATTTCAAAAACATTCTAAAGATGTTATTAAATGCTTTTAAAATTGTCGTTTTGATCAGGAAAATTGAGTCGATTCACTACTTTCATTCTCTTTTACCTTCTGTAGCTGCATCTGATATAATGTCATCATTCATTGCTCACGTTCTCGGTCTGCGCTTGAGTCTTATTTACGACCGTTTTACACTTTTTCCATTAAGGACCCCTATGGCATTGCCACCCATCTCTATTAAGCGCCACAACCACCGCGTTTACTTTTGTACATCTGAACGCAAAAACGAATTACTTGACGTTTTAATTGCTTCACACTCTTCAATGAGTATTGCCATTGTTACAACATTAGCGCTGGAATTACCAGAACATATCACGGTTGCCGCAGAGATCACATCAGCGTTTGATCTGATTATTGTCTATGACCTGCCCCAAGATAGCGAAGCCTATATTAATAGACTTTCTTTTGCCAATCAATTTGTTTTTATGCTCCTAGCGCCAGAAGAGCAAAATGTGCTCTATCCTATTGAAACCATTCTTGGGCGTACGCTTGTGCAAGAACGCCTTGAAGGCTTTGCCCAACCTATCCCCGCCAAAGAGAAGCCCAATACCGAACGTCACGCCCATGATAATCGTAACCAAAGTGATCACAAACGTTCTCACAGCGGACGAAAACCTTCGGGCTTTGTCAAAAAAGATGAAAACGGCAAACCGATTTTTTCTAAAAAGAGCGGCGAACGTAATCATCGCTATGACGGCACCCCAAAATCCGAAGATGAAAAAACAACAAAAAAACCTTTTAAGCCCAAAGGCGACAAGGCCCGTTACGAAGGCAAAAAAGCTTTTGACGGCCCTAAAAAGCCTTTTGGTTCCAAACCAAAAAGCGACCGCTATGACGACAAAAAAGGTTCTGCTGAGGGCAAACGCCCTTACGAAGGCAAGCCAAAGAGTGATCGTTATGATGACAAAAGAGGATCGGGCGAAAACAAAAAGCCCTATGGCGAGGGAAAAAAACCGTTTGATAAATCCAAAAGCTACGACTCAAAAGGAGCCAAACCTTTTGGAAAAACGTCTCAATCTTACAATGATAAACCTGCCGCACCCAAGCGCGCTCCAAAAAAGTTTATTCTTAAAGCGCCGCCCAAACCTTCAAAAGAGGGCTAGGCATCGCGCCCTTAGGCCAGCAGCTCTTTGGCCTTAACAATCAAATCATTCATCACCGCCTCATAATGATTGGCTGTTGCTTCATCGTTTGATTCAAAACGGGTAACCAGAATGGGTGTTGTGTTACTAGCACGCACCAGCGCCCAGCCGTGATCAAAAATAACCCGCACGCCATCAACCGTGATGATGTCGCGGATGGCAGGGAAACCTTCAGGCGGGTTTTTAAGCAAGACTTTGAGTTTGTCAATAAGGGCAAATTTTTCTTGCTCGGTGGTTTTAACCTTGATCTCTTCGGTTGAAAATACTTGTGGCAATTTGTCCAGCTCGGCGTCAAGATTGATGCCTTGCGCTATCAGTTCAAGCATCCGCAGCGTGGCGTAAATGGCATCGTCATACCCAAAGTAGCGGTGTTTAAAAAAGATATGCCCGCTCACTTCGCACGCCAGATCGGCCCCGGTCTCTTTCATCTTCACTTTCAAATTACTATGTCCGGTTTTGTACATAATTGCTTTGCAGCCACGCTTTTCAAGCTCATCGTACATTACCTGAGAGCACTTCACTTCGCCAATAACGGTGGGTTTATCCATCACCAATGTGTAAAGCAGCGCCATCTGATCGCCCTTGATGTTGTATTGGTGCGTCAGTACCGCGATGCGATCGCCGTCACCGTCATACGCAAAGGCAATGTCGCCCTCTTCTTTTAAGAGTTTTTCAATATCTGCGAGCGTATGGGCATCAGAAGGATCGGGGTGATGATTGGGAAAAGTGCCGTCAGGATCGGTATAAATCCCCTTTACATGTAAGCCAAGACGTGCAAAGATTTCATCAAGCACCACGCCCGCTACACCGTTGCCGCAGTCATAAACAATGCGCTCGCTCATGCCGCGCAGATGCGCAAACTGTTCGACCATATAATCAATGTAGCGCTCTTTGGCATCAATGCTAATGACCTTGCGCTCTACTTTTGTGGGCACTGACATGGTGGCAATTTCACGTCCCATGGCATAAATATCTTCACCAAAAAAAGGGGTTTTATCTACCGTGATTTTAAAACCATTATATTCGCTGGGGTTGTGCGAACCAGTAATCATCACCGAAGCACTCGGCTCGATGGCATCAAAATTTTGATAATTGGCAAAATAGTTTACCGGAGTAGGAACCAGCCCCATATCCAACACCGTTTTTCCTCCGGCATTAAGACCGGCAACCAGATATTCAAACAATTCTGGGGAATGCGTACGCGCATCATAGCCCACGGCTACATAGTTACCTTTAATACGTTTGGCCAGCGCATAACCAATTTTTGTCACTTCACTCTGGCTTAGTTCTTGCGGCACAATGCCACGAATGTCATATTCTCTATAGATGCTCATTATTATTCACTTTCTCATACTGATTTTGTTGCGCGCTATTATACTTTAGGACACCTCTAAAAAAAAACCGAGTAAAAAATTAAACCATTACTTATTGGATACAACTATAAAAAAGAGAGGAAAGAACAAAAAGGCTTAGAATTCTATATCACTGTTTAAATCTATGGATTTAGGCGTAATCAAACGCCTAAATACGATTACAGAGATTTATGAATATGTTGTAGTAGTGGCTTCATGGCCTCAATATCTTTAGGAGTGGCCGCACGGTTGTTGGGCTGATACGTCACGCTCATGTGGCGTCCGTTGCCAACCATCTCGACGACCATCACGGGATTGGCAGGTGCTTCGCACTCATAGTAGGCGAAGGCATTTGCGCCTAGATAGGGAACCATCTGCGTTTTACACCTGCTTTTGGTGCTTTCAAACATGTTACCCAAAGTGCTTTCACTCACCATATCATCACCCATCACCATAAGGGTACCATCACCAGGCTGCACATAGACGATACACTGATCATCGCCCAAGCGGTGGATGATCACCCCTTTTTTGCCCAGCAGCTTATCGATCTCGGCCGTAGGCGTCCATCGGCATGCGCCAAAGGCTTGATCGGCTTTGGAAAGATGCGAGAATGCAACTGATCCGACATTTTTAATGCCTTCAAGTGCCTCTTTTGAAGTACCTGAGCCGTTCATATAATACGTCACGCTCAGTACCATATCCGCTTTTAAAATCATCATCCCCACACCCTTCATCGGAGCATCCGGGACACTCGCTCCGAGAAAAGCTTTATCTCCAACTTTTGGATGACTCACACCATCGGTATATCCGGCAAATGCCTGTGTGACGTAGGCATCAAAAAGCTCCGCAGCCTCTTTGGTATTGGGGCGCTTAATCGTATGAACCGTCAGGTTATTCACTTCGTCCACAAACCACGTGCACGTTCCTGCCGCATGCGCCCCTGCCAGCTTCAGCGTATCGGTTCCCATGGCTTTTGCAAGCTCTTGTTTGGAAATTAAAGGACACGTCATTTCAGCAGCAAAAGTCGAAACCACAGAAAAGGCACACGCCACAACAGCAGCAATTATTTTTTTTGACATTTATATCTCCGATTATTTATGAAGCAACAACCCATTGCTTCAATACAGTGTCTAAGCGCATTTGCACATCCTTGGATCCCTAAGCCATAACTAATATATCGTTTCAAGAAAGACAGAAAAATAAACCTGTGATTTTATAGTAGAAATCTTTAAAATATCACACATAAAAATTTTCTACATGCAAAGCGCCATAAAAAGGCAGAGCAAAGCCCTTACCAAAAAACCACTACAGCGTTGTGTGCATCATATCGGCACTTCAGATCTCGCCCCTAATGATTCACTCTATGGCTATTTTATTAAGCTTTTGAAGTCTCTCTTTTTAGGATATATCCTCTTTGCCAGACAAACAAGCTGATTGACATCGGCTTCATCAAAGAATTTTGGTGTCTGATAGAGTTGTTTGTTGACATGACTCTGTTCTTCGTCGTAATACTCCATAACTCCCCCACTCTTAGGAGTCTTAAAGCACAAGCAATGGCACTTTTTCTTGACCTTACCTTACATGTAAAGTAAAAAGCCCGCCGTTGACATAAGAAAATGCCCAGAGATAGGCGGGCGTGGCGGGCGCTCTTTTGTGGTGGAGCGTGTTTTATGATCTCTTTGGCGGTTTTGAGCGCGTCTATACTTACATGTAAGCCACTTCTTTGCAATCTTTTGATAGTGGATTTTAGGTTGCCATAGGCCAAAAACAGATCAAAGATAAAGCGCTGCAGTTCAAAATGATCGATGAGATAGCGTAGGCTGTTTTCCATTTCAATGATGCTCATATGCAGCGATTATAGCAACCTTCATTAAAATAACATAACCCTACAAGAACCCACAGTATCTTTTTTTTTGCTATGCTTACGCCATGAATCCAATCAATGACACTAAAATCATGGCACTCTACTGCGACTACGAAAACCTCGCGCTGGGCGTTCGTGATGCTAAATACACTACATTTGATATCCACAAAGTGCTTGAGAGGCTGCTGCTTAAGGGCAACATCGTCGTTAAAAAAGCTTACTGCGACTGGGAACACTACAGCGATGCCAAAAAGGCGCTGCACGAAGCAAGTTTCGAGATGATCGAGATTCCCCATATCAAAATCTCGGGCAAGAATTCTGCCGATATCCGCATGGTTGTTGATGCGCTCGATCTGTGCTACACCAAAAAGCATGTCGATACCTTTGTTATTCTCAGCGGCGATTCTGACTTTTCGCCATTAGTGAGCAAACTGCGCGAGAACAACAAGACCGTTATTGGCGTGGGGGTAAAAAACTCCACCTCCGATCTGCTCATTGCCAACTGCGACGAGTTTTTTTACTATGATGATCTGGTGCGCAACGAAAAGCCGCAGAAGAAAAAAGAGAAGAAAAACGGTAACAGGCCCAAAGCAGACAAATCGCTTGAAGAGAAAGAGCATGTTGCATGGGCATTACTGGTTGATACTTATGAAGATTTAATTACCGAACGTGGAGAAGAAGAGCTAATATGGGGTTCTATGATCAAGCAAGCCATCAAACGCCGCCAGCCCGGTTTTAACGAGTCTTATTACGGATTTAAATCATTTGGCGCATTGCTTGAAGCGGCTGAAGCCAAGGGGATATTAAAGCTTGACTTTGACGCACGCTCAGGCGGATTTATTGTGCGTGATGCACATTATGATTAGCCCTTTGGCAGTGCCGCACGCAGAGCCTCAACTTCTAAAGGTTTGATGATACACGCGTTAAATCCACATGAAACGGCGCGCTGCTGATCCGCTTCGCTTAACGTTCCCGTAACCGCAACGATAGGAACCGATACTCCCCGCGCGCGCAATCCCTTTGCCACTTCAAAACCATCTAAGTTGGGCATTTGCAGATCAAGCAAAAATGCATCAAAATGCATTTCGCATCCTTGTTGCAATGCCTGCGCTCCATCTTCAACCGCAACCACTTCGTATCCTAAAGTTTCAAGCTGACGAACCGCCATCATACGATTAATTTTATGATCTTCCGCAAGTAAAATTTTAAGATTCATGATATAGCCTTTAATACTATTGCTTTGGCCTCTTCTTGAATGCGTTCAAGATGCTCTAAAGAAACAAAACTTTCCGCGTAAATTTTGTAAATATCTTCGGTTCCCGAAGGGCGCGCCGCAAACCAGCCGTTTGGTGTTACCACTTTTAATCCACCAATTGAGGCATCGTTGCCACTGGCACGGGTAAAAATACCTGTAATCGTCTCACCAGCAAGTGATGTAGATGTTACATTCTGCGGTGAAAGATTTTTAAGCAGCGCTTTTTGCTGTGGTGAAGCAACGGCATCAATACGCGCATAATAGGCTTTGCCAAAACGTGCCTCAAACTCCTGATAAATGACACCGGGATCTTTTCCCAGTACCGCCGTTATCTCAGCCGCCAAAAGATTGAGAATTATACCGTCTTTATCGGTTGACCAGACCGAACCGTCATGGCGTAAAAACGATGCCCCCGCACTCTCTTCACCGCCAAATCCTAAAGTGCCGTTATAAAGCCCTTCTACAAACCATTTAAATCCCACCGGTACTTCAACCACCGTTTTGCCAATGGATTCGGCAACCCTATCAATCATAGAGCTTGAAACCAGTGTCTTTCCAATGCCCAACGTTGCAGGCCACTCCTTGCGGTGCGCATAAAGATACCAGATAGCAACCGAAAGGTAATGATTGGGATTCATTAGCCCCACACTTGGAGTGACAATGCCATGACGGTCAAAATCGGGGTCATTTCCAAAAGCAATATCGTAGTGCTCTTTCAGCCCAATCAGCGATGCCATTGCATAAGGTGATGAACAATCCATACGAATTTTACCGTCATGATCGCAGGTCATAAAAGCAAATGTGGGATCGACACGCTCATTAACAATCTCCATATTCAAACCGTATATCTCTTTAATCTTTTGATACACGGCAATTCCGGAACCGCCCATGGGATCTACCCCAATTTTTAAACCAGAGGCTTTAATGGCATCCATATCAACAATTTCACGCAAGGCTTTAACATAGGGAGTAATAAAATCATAGGTTTCAAGCAAGCCACTCTCTAGTGCCTCTGCAACCGAAACTTTACGCACGGCTTCAAGATTTGCTTCAATAATAGCATTGGCTCTTTTTTGAATACGATCCGTAATGTCCGTATCTGCCGGACCACCGTTTGGCGGATTGTATTTAAAGCCGCCATCACTTGGAGGATTGTGCGAAGGTGTAATCACAACGCCATCACACAATGCGCTACCGCTTTTATTGGCTTCTAAAATGGTAAACGAAATCACCGGCGTGGGTGTGTAACCGTCATCTTTGGCAATCTTACATGTAACACCATTGGCAATGCAAACCTGAAGTGCGCTCAGTTGTGCCGGAGTGGAAAGCGCATGGGTATCTTTGCCAATAAAAAGCGTGCCTTCAATACCTGCTTCTTTTCGATATTCGCACAAAGCCTGCGTAATCGCAAAAATATGATCTTCGTTGAAACTGTTTTTACTCGAACAGCCTCGATGTCCTGATGTTCCAAAAGCAACCGCTTGCGCCGGATCATTTATATTTGGTGTACGTGTATAATACGACGCCACCAGCTGAGGAATATTCTCAAGCATTTCGTAAGGGGCCTTTTTACCGGCGCGTTCATCTGCCATCTCATCTCCTGAAAAATAACAATAGTTGTAATCTTACCCTCTTGAAATGCAAAAGCCTATTTTTTTTATAAATATCTGTGCAAAATTATTTTTATAAGTGTTACAATGGTTGCATGATTCTGATAAAACTTTTCATTGCATTATTGCTTCTATCAACACTACTTTTTGCAAAAGCACTGGAGCCCGTTACCCTGCAACTGCTCTGGAAAAACCAGTTTCAGTTTGCCGGCTTTTACGTGGCGAAGGAGCAAGGATTCTATGAAGCGGCCGGTCTTGATGTCACCATCAAAGAGAATGAACCGGGTCTCGATGTTACCAATGAAGTACTCCAGAGGCATGCCACATTCGGCATCGGACGCTCCTCGCTGATCCTTCACAAAGCACACGGCGACGTTCCCGTCATTCTTGATGCCATTTTCGATCACTCCCCTTCAATACTCATCACCACCGATCCGGCATTAACAACTCCCCTCGCGCTGCACGGCAAACGCATCATGACAACCAACGACGAAATCTCTTCGGCCACGATCAACGCGATGCTGCAAAGCCAGGGAGTCACCCATGATGATGTCATCAAACAACCGCACTCTTTCAATATTGATGATCTTATTAATAAAAAAACCGATGCCATGGTAGGCTACCTTTCCAATGAACCGTTTATGCTCCAAGAGCGCAACATCAGCTTTTCAATCATCAATCCAAAAGATTTCGGATACGACTTTTACGGCGACCTGCTCTTTACGTCCCAACAGGAGTTGGATGAACATCCCAAAAGGGTCAAGGCATTCGTTGAAGCAAGCAGACGGGGCTGGCAAGAGGCATTTAAACACATAGACAAAACGGCTAAAATGATCTTTGAGCGCTATAACACCCAAAACAAATCGCTCTCAAACCTGATATATGAAGGCATGGTGTTGCGCGGACTCTGCTGTGATGAAAAAATTGGAAAACCGACACTTGATTTTAATCGTTTTGCAGCAATTTCAGAGTTTTATCGTCTGGGAGGTCTTTTAAAAAAGCCGATCAGCCTGAAAGAGATTCTCGACCCGCTCAACTTTACACGCATTCCGCTGCGTATCGGCTTTCTCTCCAAACGGGGAGATGCCTACACGCTCAAACGGTGGCAGCCGATGGTAGATTATCTTAACACCCATCTCTCAACCTACCATTTTGAAGCAGTCCCACTCGATTTCGAAGCGATTCTAAAAGCAGTCAAAAATCAGAGTATCGATTTTGTATTGATCAATACTGTGCAATATGTCAAGCTTGAGCACTATTATGGTATCAGCCGAATCGCCACACTGAAAAATGCCTCCATTTACGGACCACTCAACCACTTTGGAGCGGTTATCATTACCCGAAGCGATAATCCTGACATCAATACACTTCAAGATATCAAGAACAAACGTTTTGGTGCCGTAAACCCTGACTCCTTCGGGGGCTGGATCATGGCACTAAAACTTTTGAAAGAAACCGGTATTGATCCGCAAGATTTCAAATCACTTTCATATCTTCAAACTCATGACAATGTTGTTTACGCACTACTAGATGGAAGGGTGGATGTTGCTACCGTGCGTACCGACACCCTCGAACGCATGGCACGAGAAGGCGCTATTTCACTCGAACAGATCAAAATCATCAATGCGATGCACTATCCAAACTTTCCCTATCTTATCAGCACACCCCTTTATCCGGAATGGCCGCTGGCAAAATTGCCGCATACCCCTCCCGAGGTTGCTGATGCGCTGCTAGGAAATCTTTTAAAAATGGTGGAAAATCCTGAAGTGCTGATGCAAAGTGACATTGGAGGATGGGGCATTCCGCTCAACTACAAACCAATCCATGATCTGCTAAAATCGTTACAGATTGATCCTTATATCTCTACGAAAGTTACCTTAAGCGAAGTCTTTCACTCTTATGCCAACTGGATCGCGATCGCATTGGGAATTTTGCTGCTGATTTTGTTATTTCTCTTTAAGATCAGCCGACTCAACCGTTTGCTGCAAAAACGCAATCTTATGGTGGAACGCTTTAACGAGGAGCTAGAGTCCCAGGTACTTGAACGCACGGCCGCTTTGCAAAAAGCCAATGAAAAACTGCACGAACTAGCCGAAGTCGATCCGCTTACTGGCATTGCCAACCGAAGACACTTTTTTAATCTGGCACAACGCTATTTTGATATAGCCTTGCGAAATAACACGGATCTGATCATACTTTCGATTGATATCGATTTTTTCAAAAAAATCAATGACCATTACGGTCACGCTGTTGGGGACCAGATGCTCCAGCTTGTAACAAAAACCATAAGTTCGCATTTGCGAAAAACAGATCTTTTTGGAAGAATCGGCGGGGAAGAATTTATCATCCTACTGCAAAGCACCAGCTTGAAACATGCACAACTTTTATGCAAAAAAATAAACGTCTCAGTGGCATCGGCAGTTTTGGTTTTAGAAAACAAAGAGCCTATTCATACCACAGTAAGTATTGGTCTGGCATCGCTCAATAGCAGCGATGCCACACTTGAACAGATTATCAAACGTTCCGACCAAGCACTTTACAAAGCTAAAGAACAGGGACGAAACCGTATTATCGAATGCTAAATCAGATAGCGCGTTTAAATTCAGGATAGGCTTCAACACCACACTCAGAGACATCCATACCTTGAATCTGTTCTTCATCACTTGCTCGAAAGGGCACAAGTTTATTGATAATAAAGAGTACCGCGTATGATATAACAAATGCAAAAAGTGCCACAACAACAATGCCCTTAATCTGCCCCAACAATGTAATATCATCACTATTTGAGGCAAAAATACCTACCGCCAATGTTCCCCAAATACCATTAACAAGGTGTACCGAAAGCGCACCCACGGGATCATCAATTTCAAGTTTATCAAAGAGCGGTACCGCAAAAACCACCAAGGCTCCACCAATAGCACCAATAAGAATCGGCGTATAAATATCATAAAGATCCGGCCCCGCCGTAATGGCAACCAAACCGCCCAATGCGCCGTTAAGAATCATGGTAATATCCATAAGACGATAGCGCATATACATCATGATGGCTGCAATAAGACCCCCAGCAAGACCCGCGGTATTGGTATTTAAAATGGTCAATGCTACCGCATCTGCACTCTCTTTTGATGCAATAGAACCTACCGAACCGCCATTAAAACCAAACCATCCAATCCAAAGCAAAAAAGCGCCCAGTACCACCAGTGGAATATTGGATGCGGGAATCACTTTTATTTTGCCATTTTGATAGCGTCCTTTACGTTCGCCAATAATTAAAATCGCGGCCAAAAGTGCCCAACCTCCAGTAGAGTGAATCACGGTTGAGCCTGCTAAATCATACATATGCAAGTCCAACATAGTACCATCAAGAAAATCAGAACCCCATGAAATATTGACCACAACAGGATAAATAAAAGCGCCCATAAGAAGCGCAAAAATCGCCAGTGGAATAATGCGCACCCGTTCACTTACCCCACCACTCATAATATTGATTGTTTTACCCACAAAAGCCATCTGAAACAAAAAAGCTGCCCACAAACTCATGGTTTCACTGCCCCATGCACCAAAAGCCACGCTGTAGCCTATTAAAAAAAATGCCATTGATGCGACAACGTAAATCATCACGTTAATTGTTAAAACCGCCGTGACATTTTTGGTACGTACCAAACCAGCTTCAAGCATAGCAAAGCCCGGCACCATAAAAATAATCAAGGTCATTGCAAACAGTGCAAAGAATGTATTGAGAATGTAAGAGAGATTGCCTGCATCCATAATATTACAACTCCATCTGTAGAATTTAAAGTCGTAGATGCTAACACAATATTGCAAGAACAGAAGTTGCAAACTGATTATATTTTAATCAGTTTGCAGAGATATGTGGGGAAAGATAAGGGTTTTAGATTGCTTCGCTGTCTGTTTCACCCGTTCGGATACGTACAATTTTATTAATGTCGCTCACAAAGATTTTACCATCACCGATTTTACCCGTGCGGGCTGCTTCAACCACGGTATCTACCACTTGATCAACTTGATCATCATTGACAACCATTTCCATCTTTACTTTTGGCAGAAAATCCACGACATACTCAGCACCACGATAAAGCTCGCTGTGACCTTTTTGACGACCATAACCTTTAACTTCACTCACTGTCATACCTGTAACACCGATCTCTGCCAGTGCATCTTTCACATCTTCAAGTTTAAAAGGTTTAATAACCGCTTCGATTTTTTTCATTGATAAACTCCATCTTTATAATAAGTTTGGTTGTGCCGCGTTAACGCTGACTCTTAACTTCAACTATAGCAGAAGAACATTGCGTTCTTCCACCTTAGCTGTGTAAAATTCAGGCAATTATAATCTTATTTCAGACTTTTGGCAAACTCAGGATAAGCTTCGATACCGCTTTCGTGCATGTCTTCGCCATCATACTCTTCCTCTTCGCTCACACGGATGCCCATTGTCATTTTAAGAATGTACCACACCACAAATGATGAGACAA
>JBNKJB010000042.1:0-12909 GCA_050290965.1 Sulfurimonadaceae bacterium | reverse complement strand
ACCTTTTTTAAGCATATGCCCCCTTTCAAAAACAGAAAAAGGACTTTAGCGAATTTAATCCGCTTCTTTAAGCTTTTGGTCGTAAAAACTACAATCCGACAGCCTTCTCAGCTGCCTATTTTAACTCCGCGCTTGACACCTTTCTACGCTTTAATGCAGTTTTGATATTTTTAGTTCTAAGTGAAATTCTACATAGTTTTTGTTTAATTCTGCGACGATAGTAAAAAGTTTGTCCGACTTTATAAAGTCTTAAAGGGGTAGTATCACAGTTTCTCGAATTAGTATCATAGTTTTGGTTTCGTGAAGCCAAAATGTTTTCTAACGTCGTATTTATGGGAGTTTGTGGGGTGTCTAAAAAAGTGGCTCCGGATACTGGATTCGAACCAGTGACCAAGTGATTAACAGTCACCTACTCTACCGCTGAGCTAATCCGGATTGTTTGGAGGCCGTAATTATACTTGATGCTTTTTTTAAAGTCAAGATTTTTGGCGTTTTCTTTTGCGGTTTTGTGCAGGCATATAAAAAACAACATTGGAGCGCTCAGTGGTAACAATTTTTCCCTCATCCACAAGCTCTTTTAGAGTCTGTTGCGAAGCGTCATCAAAAAGAATGGCGACATCATCAGGAGTTAGAGGGCGCTTGTCGAGAGTGTTTAAAATCTCCTCGGTAGTGTAAAACGAAGGTGTGATGTTTTGCGTATGGCGCGATGCAATGTGAATGGGCAAGGCGGCATCAAAAAGCATGGCACGTTGCAGGAGTTCATTATAATCAAGTGCGTTTACAGGGTACGCAGGCGGACGATCAATGGTGCCGATATCAATACGTTCGCAGCTTACATGTAAGAGTGCTTGATTAAGCTTTTCAATCTCTTGCGGGGTATCATTAATGCCGGCTACAAACAGAATTTCTATAAAAAGTTTCCCTTCAAAGGCTTTGGAAAAACGGGTTACATGTAAGATGATATCATCAATGCTAATGTGCTCATGGGGGCGGTCAATTTTTTTGAAAACCTCTTGTGATGCTGCATCAAGCGAGAGTTTGACCTGATCAAATTTTAAAAGCGTATGAAAGGTCTGCGGATCATCAAGCGTAGCGCTGTTGGTCAAAATTAGAAGTTGGGGTCTTACATGTAAGGCTCTAATAGCATCTACTAAAGCGTCCAGATCGGGGTAGAGCGTAGGCTCACCATTGGCAGTAATGGTAATAACATCACAATCAGGATGCTGAAGCAGGGCGTCTTGAAGCTCATCAATGATGCTGTGCATTTCAATGCTTTGGGTTTGATGCGACAAGGTAGCGGCGGGGGCGAGTTCGCAGTAAAGACAGTCAAAATTACACTGTTTTAAGGCAGGGGAGAGATCAACCCCTAGGCTAACACCAAAGCGACGCGAATGCACGGGGCCAAAGATCGACGCCATCGAGGCTCCTTTTTTTATAATTCTATTTGAACGCACTTTGAGCAAAGCCCAAAATGCTACGCTGGCCGCTGTGGCACTAAAGCTTGCCCCTTTGGGGCAGATGGTTTGTTGCCGTTTTGCAAGAAGTTTATTGCAATGGTAGCATATTACTCTAAGTGGCGAAACCGCGCAATGCGTTTGGCGGTGGGGGGATGGCTTTGCAAATAAGCATTTACACCATCGACGCTGTCGGGATGGCTCTGCATGAGCCGCTCCATAATCAGGGCAAAATACTCATGGTCAATCTGATAATGTTGCATCATTTTATAGGCATAATCATCCGCTTCACGCTCCAAATCACGTGAAAAGCTGCTCTCAACCAGCATAGTGGGAAGGGTTGAAAAGATGCCGCTTGCCGTACTGACATCACCGGTCATAGCACTAAGCAGCAGAAAAAATGCCGAATCTTGCAAAACCGTTCGAAGCGCATGGCGGTTTTCCACATGGCCAAGTTCATGAAAAAAGATTCCCACCAGTTCACGATTATCGTGTGCCAGTTTGACAAGATCATCGGTAAAAACAATAGTGCCATCGGGTAGAGCAAACGCATTAGCTCCAAGTTTCGTTGATCGAAATACCACCTGAACCCGCGGCCATTCACGATCTTTTTGGATGTAAGGTGCCAGGGCATGTTGCAGACTCTCTTGGCGTGATGCATTAAGCTCCGAAGGTTTTAGCAGGGATTGATCCAGTGTTTGCAGTGTACTGCTGCCAATACTATAAACTAAAACAGCCGGTAGCTCTTGCGCAACGTATTTGGCAATGGCGGGCAGACCGTGCGCAATAAAAGCGTAACTAAATGCAGCCGTTATTGCCAAAGCAAGCAGCAGATAGCGCATTTTTGATTCGAGCGTATGCAGCAGCCGCGATGCCCCGTGATGCTTGTGCTGTTTTAAAAAAGCATCAATAGCATCGTTATCGTTGGTTTCGCATGCTCTGCCATCGGGTAGATAAATAGTGCGCGGCATTGTGCCTAGCCGCTGCGAAAAACGGAGTGAGTCCAGTGGGTATGTGGTGCTTGTATCTGAGGTGCAAATTTCAAGCGCTTCGGGCTTTACATGTAAGGTTGCCTCAATACGCTGCGATGTTTTGGCATCAAAAAGCGATGCTTTCATTAAAAGCCTATATCAACATCAAGAAAGTCGCTCATCTCTTCGCCAAGAGCTTTGGTTTGTTCGGCCTCGGAAGCAACAAACTGTTCTAAATCGGCTGCATATACAATAACGCAGCTCAACTTGTAACGGACAACACGCACTTTGGCCCAGGGAAGATACACCCCAAGTGTTAGCAGAATTAAGAAGATGTTAGATAGGTGAATCCCAAATAGTTTCCAAAAACGAATATCCATTTTAAAACGCACAAAACTGAGTTTGAGGTTGTTAAAAATATGGTTGGTGATACGGGTATTAATGTAGGTTGTCGCCGCCAGTGAGATAATAATCATAAAAGCGTAAAATCCAAAAATAGCGGTATAAACCGCCGCAAGATAGGTTTGAGGCGATGTTTCAAGATCAGGTTGCGAAGCGGCAGAAGAGACCAATTCTTGCACCTGTTTATGTGCAAAAGCCTCCTTAAATCCTTCTAAAAATGCGCCGCCATCGCCTAAAAATGCAGCAATTGCTATTACCAGTGCTGTAATGGCAAACATCAATAAAGAGCTGGCAAGAATAACAATAATATAGGTTTGATAAAACGTACCGACATCACCTTTGAAAAAGAAAGGGCTTCGGCCAAAAATGGTGCTGTTGGCAATATATTCGCGCTGTTTAAAAACGGTATAAGGATGCATGAGCCCCAGTGTGAGCACTGAGCCAATCGGCATAATGACATAATAGAGAAAGAGTTTGCCCAAAGATCCTGAAAAATCAAAACGGATCTGTCGGTAGCTGGTGTTGCGCATATTGAACTGCTTAGATTTTAGAACCAGCCAAGGCAGGGCAAGTAAAAAAAGCACTAAAAAAGCAAAACCAAGTAGGGGCATATAACCAATAGCTACGTTATAGAGAATAAAAAGTCCTACCACCAGCAGCCGCCCTTTTAAAATTTGCAAAGGCTGGGCATGATAATCAAAACTGTTGCCATCAATTAGGGTGTTTCCGTGAAAATAGCGTTTGTTGCGTACTTTGGCCCATGCCGAATAGATGCCAAGCGTGACAATGCTTAGTGCCAGATTGACAAAATAGATTTTGGCGTATTCACTTCCGCTTCCGCGAAACTCTAAAGGGTGTGTAAGAGGTTGGTTCATGATAGTACTCAAGTAATTTAATGTTTTATATTAACACATTGAGTTTGAATGTAAAGAATAAACTTCTTGCAAAACTGCAAGAACTCATCTGCCCCAAAGGGGCAAGCTTTAATAGCGTAGGACTTTGGGCTTTGCTCAAAGTGCGTTCAGAAAGAAAATTATAAAGGCTTTTGGCTCACACGGTGGCACTCGTTAACAAAGTGCTTGGCATGTTCAACCGGAATGTCAGGCAAAATACCGTGACCCAGATTGAAAATATGGCGTTTGCCGCCCATGATGTTTTGCAAAGCTTCAACGCATTCGGTTGTCATCTCTTTGCTGTAGAGTCGGCACGGTTCCATATTGCCCTGAAGCACATAACGATCACCCAGTTTCTCTTTGGCCATTGCCATAGGCGTTCCCCAGTCAACACCAAAAACGTCAAAGTTACCATAAACGAGTCCGCGCTCAATAAATGAAGCAACGCCTTTGGGAAACATAATCACAGGAATATGCGGATATTTCTCTTTGAGGTACTCAGAAATCTCAACCATATACTTCCATGAGAACTCATCATATTTGCTGGGCTCAATAGCTGCAGCCCAGCTATCAAAAATCTGCACCACATCAATACCGCTTTGAATCTGTTTTTCCATATAAAGTTTGACCACTTCGGTCACTTTGGCCAAAATTTTGTGCAGAAGTTCGGGGTTGGAGTACATCATCTTTTTGCAGATGTTATAGGTTTTGGTTCCTTGACCTTCAATCATGTAAGTGGCCAGAGTCCATGGCGCACCTGTAAAACCAATAAGGGCTTTGTTGTCATCACGCGCATCAAGTTGGGTACGTAAAAGTTTAATGGTATCATACACATAGGTAAGCTTGCTTGCTGCTTCTTCGCCGCCAATAAGTCTATCAAGATCTGCTTGCGTGGCAATGGGATCACTAAACTTAGGGCCTTCACCTTTGACAAAACTAAGATCCATACCCATCTCATCGGGAATCACCAAAATATCGCTAAACAATATGGCGGCATCTACCCCAACAATATCAAGTGGCTGAAGGGTGACCTCCGCTGCTTTAAGAGGATCGTGACAGAGATTTAAAAAGTTACCGGCCTGAGCGCGGACAGCCATATATTCAGGCAAATAACGTCCAGCCTGACGCATCATCCATACTGGAGTGTAGGGGGTCTCTTTGCCCAAACAGGCATCAACAAATATTTTGGACATTAGTGACTGTCTCCCTTGTGTAAAAAATGAAGTGCTAGTGCAAGCAGTAAAATTGAGCCTGAAAAATAGAGCATCTCAAGGGCACCTTCATATTTGGTATGCAGCACCCGCTGAAAAAAGCTGACTACTAGCACCATAATGATTACTTTGGCAATCTTGTCTTTTAGCTGATCAAGCGAATGAATCTTAAGTACTTCAGAACTTTCAGACGCTTCGGCAGCGTCGATTTTGGAGATAAAGAGCTCATACACCCCCATACTGAAAATCAGCATCACAATAGCGATTAGAAAAAGATCTACCGCACCGATAATGCTGGCAACAACATCTTCGTGTAGATGTTCGGGATGCGCATGGTGTATCAGCATATCCCAAATTATTACCATCACCGACCAGATGTCAAGACTGGCGACTAAAAAAAGAATCACCGCACCAAGCATCCCAAAAGTAACCGCTAAAAGTGTAAAGAAGCGACTGTTCCAAAGAATATTTTCAAAAATTTTTTCAAACATCGGTATCACATCCCAGTTCAATCCATTTTTGCGCAATACGCACGGCATTGGTTGCCGCACCGACACGCAAGTTATCGGCAACAACCCACAGATGCAGGACATTATCACGGTAAAGGTCGTTGCGAATACGTCCAACAAACGTCTCATTTTGATCGACACAGCTAGCGGGCATTGGGTATTCGCTTTGCATAGGATTATCGATTACAATGATATTGGGTGCTTTTTTTAGAATTTCGCGTGCTTCATCGGCATTGACACTGCTGTCAAAAGTTAGCGTAATAGACTCGGAGTGACCACGAAGCACGGGAACACGTACACAAGTCGCTGCGACTTCTATGCTTTTGTGCATGATTTTTTTAGTCTCATTAACCATTTTGAGCTCTTCTTTGGTGTAACCGTTATCGGTAAACACATCAATTTGCGGAATCAGATTGAGTGCAATTTGGTGTACAAAAGCTTTATGCTCCGACTCACCCAGTTTGAAGGCAAAGAAGTCTTGCATCTGACGTACCAGTTCCTCCATAGCGGATTTTCCGGCACCGGATGTGGCCTGATAGGTACTCACATCAATACGCAGCAGATCAAAAGCGTCATCAAGTGGTTTGAGCGCCTGTACCATTTGAATGGTTGAGCAGTTGGGATTGGCAATAATGCCGGTTTGTTTCCACTTTTTGATATCTTCAGGGTTGACTTCGGGCACCACCAGTGGTACATCTTCTTGCATACGGAAAAAACTGGTATTATCAATAACCACCGCACCCGCTTTGGCGGCAAACGGTGCATATTTTGCCGAAACACTTCCCCCTGCACTAAAGAGCGCAATCTCGATGGATTCTTCTTCAAATATCGTTTCGGTAAGCTCTTTGATTATGAGCTCTTTACGATTAAATTCAATCGTGTTTCCGGCACTTCTGCTGCTAGCAAGCGGTACAAGTTTATTTATAGGAAAATCAATCTCTTCGAGTACGCGTAGAATCTCTTCTCCAACGGCACCGCTGGCGCCGACAACAGCGACATTATAGGTTTTCATTCAGGCTCCTTGTAAGTTGTAAAGTTTCATCTTTTTTTTCAGTGTATTTTCATCCATACCCAACATTTCAGCACATTGGGAAATATCATAATCGCATGTTAGCAAAATCTCTTCAATCAGCTCCTGCTCCATTGTAGCAATCGTGCGTTTGGGTCTCAATCCGCGACTTTGTAAAAAAAGTGCATCCGGGGTGATTTCATTGCCATCGCTTAGTATGGCGGCACGCTCTATAACCGAAATAAGCTCACGAATATTGCCAGGCCATTGGTAGCTTTGTAATGCTTCTTTAGCTTTTTCGGAGAACTGCTTTGATTCAAACCCATATTGTGCGCACACTTGCAAGAGTGTCGCTTCGGCAATTGGCAAAATTTCCTCAATGCGTTCACGTAGCGGTGGAATGTGCAGCGGAATGGTATTGAGTCGGTAAAACAGATCTTCGCGAAATTCACTGTGTGCAATTTTATCTTGGATATCAGCATTGGTAGCCGAAATAATACGGACATCAATTTTAATAGGCTTAGACGATCCCAAACGCTGCACTTCACGCTCTTGCAAAGCTCGCAGTAGTTTGGCCTGTAATCCAAAAGGCATCTCTGCAATTTCGTCTAAGAAAATTGTGCCGCCACTTGCTGCCTCAAATTGCCCCGCTTTGGCTTCTGTAGCATCTGTAAATGCCCCTTTTTCAAAACCAAACAGTTCACTCTCAATGAGATTTTCGGGAATGGCCGCCATGTTAATGGCAATAAAAGGTTTTTTGGCGCGTGGGGATTGATTGTGAATGTAGCGTGCAAACACCTCTTTGCCCACACCGCTTTCACCAAGCAGCATAATACTTGCATCGGTTTTAGCGGCTTTATCGGTTACATGTAAGAGCTTTTCTAGTGCTTTTGAACGTGCTGCAAAAGCGTTTGATTGCGTAGATGGCACAGCTTTTGTGCTCTTTTTCTGCACCTGTTGTACTTTGTCCGAACGTCGAATGGCTTCAACGAGCGTTTCAATTTCAAAAGGTTTGAGCAGAAAATCCTTAACACCCAATTGGATGGATTCGATAGCGCGTGAAAGCGTTGCGTTGCCGGTAATAAGAATCACTTCATAACGACCATCAAGCGTTTTGACAAATTCAATACCGTCCATACCGGGCATATTAATATCGGAAATGACCAGCTCAAAAGTGTCATCCAGTTTTTTGAGCGCATCACGTGCGTTTTTGAAACTAACAACTTCAAACTCATCATAGTCACTCATAGCGATTTCAAGCGACTTGCGCATATTGATATCGTCTTCGACAATAGCGATTTTCACGCACACCCTCCGCTAGATGATCTATTTAATTAGCGCGATTCTAGCAAAATCGTTATTAAACTCGACTTCAAAGCATTGGGTAGGAAAGGTGAGGGTAGTGAGACTGCTTGCGTGGGCATTATGAACCAAATCACGGCTATTGACATGCAGGTTATGGCGTTGCAATAGTGCAAAAAAATCTTCGGATTGCTCTAATAATGCTTGTAATGACTTGCCCTCTTTGGGAATCAAAAGCGTATCAACAATAGTGCCTTTACAAGGGGTCATGGCCCTGCTTATATGCAGAGACTCATTAAGAAGCAGGGCATCTTTAACCGCACATCGGTAGCCAATATGGTAGTTTTGCGCCCCAAGTGGTACAAAGAGAATTAGCGCGTAAACGGTGCATGCGATAGCACCAGTTCCATTTCGACTTCGCAAAGTCCCTCTTTAAAGTTGGTTTCAACAATATGTGCATTACGGATGCGGGCATCAACGTAAGTTTGAATGGTTGAACGCTGTACCATCATATTTTTGATAAGATCTTGACCTTCAACACGCACGCCTTTAATTTTTTCGGCAAGCAAGCGATACGCATCTGAAATAGCCGCACGTTTAGCCAGTGCATAAGCCTGGGCCGGCGAGACGGTATTTGTTGGTGCAACACCTTGGCCGACAACGCTAATACGAAGGTCTTCATAAGGTGTTAAGAGTGCCGTCTCTTTTTTGCAGACGCACTCTTGTTTGTAAACCTGTTCGCTGCTGCATCCGCAAGATGGTTTTATCGGTTTTGCTGGTTTGACATCACATGTCACATCTTTGTGTTCCATGTTACAGTTCATGTTTGGTTGCGCAGATACCGTTACTTGCGCTTCGGCAGGCTCCATCGGGGCACATCCCAGAAAGCTTGCGGCAAGTGCGGCACCCACAAGCGCAGAGAATGAGAATTTCATAGCGTTCCTTTACGTCAATTTTAGAAGCAATCTGAGAATAAATGACACACTTTAGTCAAACAAAAAGCATACATCTACGCTGTTGCAGCTCCTTGACCTGCAATAAGCAGGCCTGCGGCGCTACGCCTTGTATCTGTATGCTTTTTGTTTGGCCCTTCGGGAGCGAAGATACGACTTCAATTGCTGCGGTAAAACGTCTAAACGATGCTATGGCATCGCCAGCGCCGTTTTGCCTTGCACTTAAAGCTGTCTCTTCGCTCTAGAGTGTGTCATTTATTCTCAGATGGCTTCTTTATGTTGGTTTAAAGCAAACCCTGTTCCAAATTAAAAATGAATACTAATACTGCCATAAGGACCAGCCGAAGTAAATGTAACTTTGTCATCATCCGCATTTAATTTGGTGTTTTCATACATGTAACCACCATTGATGGAAAGATGCTTCATAAGACGAATACTCATACCCCCACGAATACTGTCGGCTCTGGCATCACTAAAACCAAGGGCGCTACCATTAGCAAAGAGCGCTATGATTCCATACTGATAACGAAATCCAAAATAGGGCATCAGAATAAAAGTATCAATGACAATAGAATCTTTAAGCGGATCATCGGTGTGATTATGAACATTAAAGCTATAATCAAGATATTTAATATTGCCGCCGAGTTCAAAAAAGATATCGCCAAGCGGAAGGCTTTCGCCTCTAAAATTAATAGAGAGTGGTTGATGCATTGTTTTGTAGAGTGTTAGGTTTAATACTTTGTAGTCAATTTGTGAGGTAATAGAACCGTTGTAATCTTGTTTGGCAAATGTTTTATTCTCTGCAAGTGCAACACTTTGACGCTCTATAATATTGAGATACCCTAGCTTGATATCGGGAATATAAGGATCAAAAAATTTAATATCTGTCCCAAAATAGGAGATAAGGGCGTGTCGGTATGCCAGATCATCATCAAATGTGGCAGTGCTGGAAGGGTTGGTAATATCGCCTGTGAATTTGGGATAAAAACCTCCAACTTCAAATTCGTAACTAGCACCATGGAGTGTCCATACCAATAATAAAATGACAATGTATATTCGAGCCATTGGTTACGGCCTTTGATATAAGAGTTTGAAATTTGGGCACCTCTAAAACCCCTAGTCAAACTCAGCGATAGAGAGAAGTTCACAATCAAGGCGATCCTTTGAAGCCCTAGCTAAAGCTAAGGCGAAAAGGGACAACGCAGAGTGTGGATTTCTCTCTATCGCCCTATGGGAGGGATAAAGAAAGCGATCTGGCACAGAATTTTCTATCATCATAGCTACGGCTATGATTCAAGAAAAGTTCTGCACCATCTCATCTTTCTTTCTTCCCTCTGAGTTTGATTAGGGTTTTTAGAGGTGCCCATTTATAACATAAATACTCTTTAGGGGTCTCTAAAATCGTGGTTATTACATGTAGATAAAGGGGGTGAGTCCAAAGTGGACTCAAATAGATGGATTAAAGGAGGGTGTTAGAAGGGCCTTCATCTTGAGAGTTTTCATCATCTTCTTGCTCTTCTTCTTTTTTCGGACAACGTGAGATGCTAGCAACATCATCACCTTTAACAATATAAACGCCACTGGTGTTACGAGAGCTTTTAGAAATAGATTGCATATCAACGCGAATCATTTTACCCTCTTTGGTCAGTGCCATCATATCCATGTTCTCATCAACCATCAGACAGCCAATAACACTGCTTCCGGTTTTGTGGTTGAGTTTCATGGCAATCACACCGCTTCCTGCACGGTTGGTGAGACGGTATTCTGAAGCGGTCGTACGTTTACCAATACCTTTTTCGCTCACCATCAAAATCTCTTGTTCATCATTGGAGATGATGTTGGCATCAACAACTTCATCACCTTCGTGTTTAAATTTGATACCGCGTACACCGCGAGTGGATCGGCCTTGCTCACGCGTTTTATCCATTTCAAATTTAATACACTGTGCCCGTTTGGTCACAATAAAGAGGTATTGAGTCTCGGTTGTAGTGATATGTGCCGTAACGAGTGTGTCATCATCATCAAGCACAATAGCCCGTACGCCATTAGAGCGAATATTTGAAAATTCGCTAAGGTTGGTACGTTTGACAATACCGTTGCGCGTAAAGAAGGCGAGTGATTTGTTTTCATCAAAATCAGTGGTAGGAATGATCGAACGGATTTTCTCATCCTGCTCAAGATTGATAAGATTAACAACGGCTTTGCCTTTGGCGGTACGACTGCCTTCTGGGATGCGGTACACTTTAAGCCAGTGCAACTGTCCGCGATCGGTAACAAACATGAGGGTATCGTGCGTATTACATGTATAGAATTTTTCAATGAAGTCATCTTCATAAACGGTAACGGCTGTTTTGCCTTTACCGCCGCGAATTTGACGTTCGTAGGCATCAAGCGGTACACGCTTGATATAACCGCGATGCGAGATGGTAACGACCATAGGTTCATTAGGAATAAGATCTTCAATGTCAATATCGTCGTAGTTGTCTTCAATATCTGTACGACGCTCTTCATCTTTAAAAGTATCTAAACTCGTTTCAAGCTCTTCTTTAATAATACCTAGCAGTATCTCTTCGCTACGCAGTATGGACTCAAGGTATTCAACAAGAGCAAGAATCTCTTTGAGTTCGTTTTCAATTTTTTCACGCTCTAATCCGGTCAGTTTACCCAGACGCATATCCACAATACTTTGTGCTTGAATCTCACTAAACTCAAAACGTGAAATCAAATTCTCTTTGGCATCGTCAATATTGCCACTGGCTTTAATGATGGCAATAATTTCATCAATATGATCCAGGGCTTTCTTAAGCCCTTCTAAAATATGAGCGCGCGCTTTGGCTTTTTGCAGATCAAAAATAGTACGGCGAATAATGACTGTTTTACGGTGGTTGATAAAATGGCTGAGTGTCTCGATCAAACTAAAAACACGAGGTTCTTGATTGATGATCGCCAGCATGATGATCCCAAAAGTGGTCTCCATGTTGGTTGATTTAAAAAGATTGTTTAAGACAATCTCACTCATAGCATCACGTTTAAGCTCAATGACAACGCGGATACCTTCGCGGTCTGATTCGTCACGAATTTCGCTAATGCCTTCAACAAGCTTGTCTTTTACCAGATTGGCAATGTTTTCAATTAAGCGTGACTTGTTAACCATATAAGGGAGTTCATCAATAATGATAATCTCTTTATTTTTGGTTTTTTCAATATGCGTTTTAGCACGTACCTTAATACGTCCGCGGCCGCTTTCATAGGCTTCAATAATCCCTTTTTTACCATAAATAGTACCGCCGGTAGGAAAATCCGGTGCTTTAATAAATTCCATAATTTCAGGAAGTTCAGCCTTGGGATTTTGGACAAGGTGAATGAGGGCTTGCATAACCTCTTTTGGATTGTGCGGCGGTATATTGGTGGCCATACCGACAGCGATACCGTTAGAACCATTAATAAGCAGGTTGGGAACGCGCGTTGGCAGTACTGAAGGCTCTTGGGTGGTACCGTCATAGTTGTCAATCATATCGACCGTGTTTTTTTCCAAGTCTTCAAGTAGTGCACCGGCATAACGAGTCATACGGGCTTCGGTATAACGCATGGCTGCAGCGTTGTCTCCGTCGATAGAACCAAAGTTTCCTTGTCCATCTACAAGTTGCATACGCATACTAAAAGGTTGTGCCATACGAACCAGTGCATCATACACGGCAGTGTCACCGTGAGGGTGGTATTGACCAATAACATCACCAACAATACGTGCCGATTTTTTAAACTTGGCTCCGGTTGAGAGGTTTAGTTTGTCCATCGCATACAAAATACGACGGTGTACCGGCTTGAGACCATCACGAATATCAGGCAAGGCACGCCCGATAATAACACTCATGGAGTAATCGAGGTAACTGGCCTTGAGGCTTTCTTCAATGTTTACGTTTTCTATTTGACTATTGTCTAGCAGATCGCTCATGCTTTCCCCACATTACATGTATTATATAAGAGCAAAGATTTTATCCTAATTGCCCTTAATCTTTAAATTGTCGTGGGGGAGATTCTAACAAAAAGAAAAATAGATGACATGTTGATTAAAAAATAATCAACAAATATGATACTTAATATTCAATCCCAGTCTATAATTTTAACATCTCATAGTTCAAAAAGGGAGAACACATGGAAAACTTTGGAGATGTACAATACATCCTGACCAGCTTTTTGTTTCTGTT
>JBNKJB010000041.1:0-2236 GCA_050290965.1 Sulfurimonadaceae bacterium | reverse complement strand
ATGCTGAATATGAACGGCTGAAAGAGTTCGATATTGCAAACGACATTGTCGTACAGCTAAAAGGCAAGGCCCCCGAAAAAGAGGGAGAGGTGCTCTCTCTTATTGCAGCATATTTTGGGTTTAGACTTCAGGCGTATTAGGCTTCTGAAGCTCTGCAAGTATTTTCTCATAGACCTCAACTAAATCTTTTTCATTTTTGATTTTGGTTTTGGCTATGGGATCTATCATCTCTACATACATTTTCATAGGCTCTAAAGCTACCTGCTCTCTGGACATCTTGTAACTCCTTGTGATTTGGTTGAATGCATTATTTTAAAACAACTCCTTGATGTAATACCTGGCGATTAAGATAGCTGCGATAATCGCTGAAAGAAGCATATTCCTGAAGACTGTTTTATAGTAGTTTGGGTGCATTATTTTTCAGAATACTCCCTGCAGTCAATAAACTTGCCATCTTCAAAGTATGAGTATAAGCCATTATCACATCGATATGCGTAGTCATCAGGGAATCTCTCATAACCTGATTTCTTGCCTGTCTTCCAAGTTAAATCAGATAAAACTGTGCCATTATATACATGCTTATGCCATCCACTTATTTCTTTGCCAGTACTATCATATATTTTATCTTCGATTTTTTGTCCATTTTTTCTATCCCACATTTCATACCTACCAACAATTTTTCCGTTTGATAGAGTTCCTTTACTGGCAAGTGTTCCAGAACATGTCCACATGCTAAAAGCCCCTTTTGGCTCACCTTTGACAAACGTGGCAATATTAATATCGCAACTGCTGCCTGTTTGTTCAATCATCTTGCCTTTACCTGTAAATGGCGTATCTGAAAATTTTGCATAGGCGATGCCATTTCTCACGAAAACTTCAGGAATACTATCTATCCCGTCTGCCATTACAAACAATGGTAGTAATATCAACAGTAACTTCATTTTATATCCTTGAAAAATGTCCTACCACTCTGCCAATAATCCTGCACTGATCAACTCTTTCATCATGGAGTGTGATTGGGGCATAAGTGGTGTTGTCGCTATGCAGCGTAATAGATTTTTGAAATGGTATCTTTTCAAGCCTCTTAACAAAGACCTCTCCCTCACAATTGACGACATATACTGCGCCGGTAATCAGTGATGGATCATTTTCTACTGGAAGCACAAAGAGCAGTTCCCCCGAACCTATAGTCGGCTCCATACTATCTCCTTCAGCAATAATGATATGCAGATTCTTAAATGCATTAATACCAAGCTGCATTCTAAGAAACTCCTGATTGAAATGCATCACAGATGGAGCCGCATCATAATTGATTCTACCACTACCGGCAGAAGCATATGTATCGGGGAAAAACGCAATAGCTACTTGATCATCATTGTGCTCCTCTTGCTCTTGATTTTCATTAAAGCTCGCAGGCCCTCCATAGAGGTCATCTTCATGAAAAAACATAGTACCCTTTCCGATAAGAAGCCAATTTAGACTAATGTTGCCCAAATGGGCAATATTTATCAGCGCTGTTGTCGACGGCTCCCTCTCTCCTTTTTCATACCGATAGTAAGTTCGGAAAGGAATCCCTATTTTATTGGCAAAATCTTCTTGCGATATCCCTATTTTTTCTCGAACAGCTCGAATTCGATCTGATGTTTTATCCATTTGGGCATTTTCCTATTGACTTAATTTATCCGTTTGGGCATAATTTGAATAGTTTATTAGAAAACTTTACACAAGTTTACCTAAATAAAAATATTACATGTAAAGGAAATCCTGTGATTGATAATGACAGTCTTGCCTACGAAATCAGAAAACGAACCGGGATGACGCTCGACGGGTACTGCCGTATGAAAGGGCTATCTACATCATCTTTGTACAGAAAGTATTTCACTAAAAAAGCAATCAAGGTGCTGACGGCAGATGGCATCAACGTAGCAGCCTATATGAAAGCAGCAAGCTGATGTCTACTTACTACAGAACCGTAAGTGGCATCGGAGGCCGTGGCGAGGTCTATGAATTTTTTATTAATGGATCGTGGACATCTACCAAGGATGCTTCATTGCTACTTGAAAAAACAGAAAGAGCTCTACAGCAAGCAATTAGACGCGGCTCAAAACAATACATAAAAATTGACCCCAGCCTAATCCCCGATTCATTTGTCGGGGATCAGGGTGCGGTACTGCATGTTGATGGGCAGCAGCTGAGCCCATCAGCTCAAAAACCAACACAAGGAATTCACAATGGC
>JBNKJB010000040.1:0-7001 GCA_050290965.1 Sulfurimonadaceae bacterium | reverse complement strand
GAGCAATCACGTTTGGATGAACATGCTAATGCTATTCGTCGGATTGAAAAACGTTTGAGCGCCACAACATCATCAGCAGAGGGCGGGGTGTGTACAACACCAACATTTAATTCAGATGGATTTAGCGGAGCCATTGCCGATGCTGCTAATTTTGACACCCTAGCTGATCTACAAAGTGATGTGATTACTTTAGCGTTAAAATGTGACTTAACACGCATAGTTTCATTTATGCTTGGCAATGACGCTAGTGATTTTATTATTCCAGAGTCAGGGATTGACACTAATTATCATTCATCTATTCACGGTCGGCCACTTGAAGATTATGCGAAATTTCGAGCCTACTTTACCAAAAAATTAACCTATTTAGTTCAAAAATTGGCTGCTACTGAAGATGTAGACGGCAAAAGTTTGCTTGACAATACCATCATCTTGACCGTTGCTGATATGGCTGATGCTCGTGCCCATTCTGGTGACGATGTACCTTATACATTGATTGGCGGTGCCAATTTTGGCCTGAAAGGTGGAAGAGTTTTGGATTTAGGCGGCGCAAGTTATGGTGATGTTTTAGATACTATAGCTCATACGATGGGACTTAACGATAGTAATTCAGATTATAGACTTCAGGGTAATGGACCAATTAGCGGAATTTTTAGTTAATAAACCTCTCTTGCTTACTTTTTTCTTTGTAGCTTATTTGCTACAAAGGCTCTTTTGTATAAAAATCTTGAAAATACTTTTTTGCAATACACACTGGATTTAGGCATAATAATGTACATTGCGCAACGCAGCCCTATGCTTGTGAATTGCCCACTAGTGGTTTGATATTACTTTGGCTTAGGAAGTGTACCAAATGCTTAAAAAGTCGCTAATATTAGGGAAATGGCAGTTGCTCTTGAGCATTATCTGCGTCTTAAACTGATGGCTGAAGGTGTTGAGAGTGTTATTTCAAGTATCTTCATGGTTTGATAGATGGCTCTATCGCAAGTTTGATGCGATTCGCCTGCATCGGGTTAACTACTTCTCAATCTGGTTTATTCTTATTTTTTCCATTTTGTTTTCATTGTTAGTGATTCACGAAGAGTATAAGCAGTTTCGTTCAACCAGTGCAAAACAGCGTGAAGCTTACATACAAAAAGAGTATGGCTTAATGCGTACGACAGCACATCAGATTGAAAAAATTTTAACATTTTTAAGAAATAGTGAACAAACAGATAGGGCCGAAGCATTTAATGAACTTATTTCAGCCTTTAATGAAAATCATTACCAGTTTGTAATTCTTTTTGATGCAAAAATGCACTTTTTAGCTGAAAGTATTGAAGCCGATACCAAGGCACTCGAAACATTTGAACTTCCTCATGAAGTTATCACGGAAGCATGGATTAATATTGCCGGCACACAAGAAAACGTATTGCTCTTAAAACGTCATGTAGGTGAACATTACAACGTTATTGTAGGACACTATTTGCAACCTTTTCATGAGCAAATGGCAAAGCAGAAAAACGAGCTTAAAAAACGTTTGATTCGTTTGGTGCTTGAAGTTGCAACACTCTCTTTTATTCTTTTTGGATTTATTTGGCTTTTTTTAAAAATTTTTAATGAGTTGCTAGAGCGTGATGTGCGCAGATTTTTGAATTTCTTTGCACATTTCAAAGAGCACTATAAAACGATTCCCGCTAACGAGCCTTTTTTTGCCGAATTTAAAAGTATGGCGCAAAGTGCTAATGAGATGGCACAAACCATTGCATCGCAAAAGCAGGAGCTTGAAGAGCTGAATCGAACACTCGAAGAGCGGGTAGAGCGAAAAACATTGTTGTTGCAGCAATTGCTTGAGTCGCAAAAACGCTTTATCCGATATGCGATTCACGAGACCAATACGCCACTTTCAGTCATTATGACTAATATTGAACTCTATAGTATGAAACGCGGACGTGATGAATATCTTGCTAAAATTGAAGCATCAGTCAAACAGATTTTTAATATTTATGATGATCTTAGCTACCTGGTCAAAAAAGATTTGATCGAGTATCCCAAGCTTCAGATTGATTTACAGGAGTATGTTAAATCACGTATCCGTTTTTTTGAAGAGGTAGCGGCAGTGATGACATTATCATTTGAATTTGAAAGCAGTTGCCACAAAATACCTTATATCCATTTTAATGAAACAAAATTACAGCGTATCATTGACAATAACCTCACTAATGCGATTAAGTACACCAGACGTAATAAGGTGATACATGTAAGGATTACATGTAAGCTTGATTCGGCAACATTATCGTTTTCAAGTCATTCCATACCCATTAAGGATACTGAGAAAATTTTTGAGGCATACTACAGAGAGAGCCAGTACCGCGACGGTTTTGGATTAGGACTGAATTTGGTTAAGAGTATTTGTGATGAAGAAGGTGTGACAATTCGGTTGGATTCTAACGAAGAACTAACGCAATTTCAATACAGGTTTATTCTTGAAAACGCTACTTCTTGAAGATGAACTACTACTCAACGCGGCCATTAAAGAGTTTTTAGAAACACAAGGGCATACGGTTGTTGATACGGTTGATGGCCAAGAAGCACTTGATGCCATCAAACATGAACAGTTTGATTTGCTCATTTTAGATATTAATGTACCTTACCTTGATGGATTGTCACTCTTAGAAACACTTCATAGTCAAAAAATATACATTCCAGCTATCTATATTAGTGCGTTAGTTGATATTGAAGATATCTCCCGTGCTTTTGATTTAGGGTGCTACGACTATTTGAAAAAGCCATTTCATCTTAAAGAATTGGCACTAAGAATTGAAAAAGTTATGAGCGTCAAACAAGAACCTATGTTACATGTAAGACTCTCTAATAACTATACGTTTGATGCTCAGAGTAACACCCTCTATTTCGATAAAGTTCCGCAAACGATGACTAAAAAGCAGTTACAGATTATTGACGTATTAGCAAAAAATATTGGGCGTGTTGTAGATTTTGAGATGTTTCGGATTTATGTTTGGGATGAAGCAATCATTGACAATGCGACTATTCGTAGTGAAGTAAACCGATTAAAAAAGACACTTAATGAAGATTTTATAATTAATGTACGTGCCATGGGTTATATGATTGATCGTCCTCGTGTTACATAATGTAACTTAAAAATGTTTTTTCTCTGCTTTTTCACGTAATTTTTTTAAAACATCACGATGCTACACTCATGCTACGTTTGGTTTCTACCATAAGCCTGTAAGACTATTTTCAAGGATAGGGTGTATGGAAAAGTATCTCATTTCGGCAATTGCTGTAGCGGCAATTGGTTCTACATGTAATGCGGCTGATGATCTCAGTGCGATGTTTTCACAAGGAAAGGCAAGCGGTGAAATCCGTGAATTTACAATAGGCCGTGATGTTAAATACAGCGACAGCAGTAAAGATTATTTTCGATCGGCAAATGCCATTGGCGGTCATCTGAAATTTGAGACTGACGATTGGAATGGATTAAGTTTTGGAACGGCGTTATATACCACTAATGCTTTTTTGATGCATGAAAAAGAGGATCCTACGCTTCTTGGACCGGATAATGAGTCGTATTCCATTTTGGGTGAGGCGTATGTTCAATACAAGCGCGGCAATACGATTTTTAAAGGGGGACGTCAAAAACTTGATACCCCATTAGCCGGAAGTGATGATGCGCGTATGCTTCCCAACTTGTTTGAAGCATATTTACTGATTAACTCAGACATTCCAGGGACAACATTGATTGCCGGACATGTAACACGTTTTGCACAAGGTACCTTTGGTCGTGCTTATGGTGCAGGAGGCTTACTTGGGGCTACTTCGGGTTATTCTGCTGTGGATGCAAGCAATCAAGTAGGTGATTTTGTCAATATGGGTACCTATTCTGTAGGTACTCATACGGATGGCGTCTCCGTTGTCTCGGCAACATATACAGGCATTGAAAATCTTAAAGTTCAGCTGTGGGACTATTATGCGTATGATATTCTCAATGCCATTTATGGCGAAGCGAATTTTTCATGGACGTGTCTGCTTAGTGATAGCGTTAAGCCGTTTGTTGGCGTTCAAGTTATTAAAGAAGACAGTGTGGGTGATGAGCTGGTTGGTAATTTAGGAGGTGATGGCAAAGTTGACAGCCTTTATTGGGCAGGTAAATTTGGCTTTAATGTTGAAAATTTTTCACTTTTTGGAGCCTATTCACAAAGTACGGCTAATGATAACGGTGAACCGGTATATAGCAGCGCAACAATTTCTCCATGGGGCGGAATGCCAGCTTATACACAAGGCATGGTAACACGCCATATGTTTTTAGCCGGTACAAGTGCCATTAAAGTAGCAGCAAGCTATAACTGGAAACGTTTTGGTCCGGATCTTAAAACCGTAGGTTACTGGGCAAATTTTGCTATGGATGATAACAACGGTTATACCTATGATGATGCTTCAGAGACAGGATTTGACATTATCTACAAACCGCAATTTGTTGCCAACCTTCAACTGCGTCTTCGCGGCAATTTTACTGATGACTTTAATGTCAATAATAGTGGCGATACTGTTGAATGGAACGAATATCGTTTTATTGTCAACTATAACTTCTAAGGAGACATGATGGAACAAAATATGGTAGATAGGATCAAAAATGATCCAAATTTTCAAACACTGGTTCGTGAGCGTAGCAAGTTGGCATGGAGCCTCACTGCAGCAATGCTATTTGTTTATTTTACATTTATTTTGGTGATTGCATTTGATCCCTCCCTGCTTGGAACGCCACTAGGCTCTGATACGGTTACCACAATAGGCATTCCCGTGGGTATTTTTGTCATTATTTTTGCATTTATTGTGACAGGTATTTATGTCAATCGCGCCAATGGCGAGTTTGACGAGTTGACCCGAAAAATTAAAAACAATGCAAAGGGAGTCTGAATGTTGCGTCGTATAATAGTACTGTTAACCCTTTCGTTTGCGATGCTTGGTGCTTCAGGAGCGATTGAAGGCGAAGTTCAGAAACAAACACTCAATGTTTCTGCAATTGTGATGTTTCTTTTATTTGTGGGTGGTACGCTAGGTATTACTTATTGGGCGGCCAAACGTACGCGCACCGCTAAAGATTTTTATACGGCCGGTGGTGGTATCACGGGCTTTCAAAATGGTATGGCGATTGCAGGTGATTACATGTCTGCTGCATCATTTTTGGGAATTTCTGGTTTGGTTTACCTTAAAGGATATGATGGACTGATCTATTCTATTGGTTTTCTTGTCGGCTGGCCTGTTATTTTATTTTTGATTGCAGAACAACTCCGCAACCTTGGTAAATATACTTTTGCTGACGTTGCTTCGTATCGTTTGCGCCAGACACCTATCCGTACGCTTGCGGCTTCGGGTTCTATCGCGACGGTTATTTTGTATCTTATCGCTCAAATGGTGGGTTCTGGTAAATTGATTCAACTGCTTTTTGGTCTTCAGTATGAAGTTGCGGTTATCCTGGTTGGTGTATTGATGATTCTCTATGTCACATTTGGTGGGATGCTGGCAACTACGTGGGTACAAATTATTAAAGCATTCTTACTGCTCTCAGGTGCAACATTTATGGCCATTGCGGTTATGGCACATTATGACTTTAGCTTTGGTTCACTCTTTGCCACGGCAACCCAGATGAAAGGGATTGAAATTATGAGTCCGGGCGGTCTGGTTAGTGATCCGGTGTCGGCAATTTCATTGGCAATAGCGCTGATGTTTGGTACGGCAGGTCTGCCTCACATTTTGATGCGATTTTTTACCGTTGGTGATGCTAAAGAAGCGCGTAAATCAGTCTTTTTTGCAACAGGATTTATTGGTTATTTCTATATTTTGACCTTCATTATTGGTTTTGGTGCCATTGTTATGGTATTTAAAAATCCAGCGTATCTTGACTTGGCAAAACAAGCTGTTGAAGGGGGTTCACCCATTCTTGGTGGTAACAATATGGCAGCGATTCACCTCTCTCATGCCGTGGGTGGTGACTTCTTCTTGGGATTTATCTCGGCAGTAGCATTCGCAACCATTCTTGCAGTTGTTTCAGGTTTAACGCTTGCAGGTGCTTCGGCAATTTCACACGATATTTATGCATCAGTGATTAAAAAAGGAAAAGCTGATGGTATGGCGGAGATGAAAGTTTCTCGAATGGCAACGGTAGGACTTGGAATTATTGCCATCATGATGGGAATTGCATTTGAAAAACAGAACATCGCGTTTGTTGTTGGTCTTGCATTCGCCATTGCCGCATCAGCTAACTTCCCCATTCTTTTCCTTTCAATGTATTGGAAAAAATTAACTACACGCGGTGCGGTTATCGGTGGATCTTTAGGTCTTGGAACAGCAGTTGTTTTGGTTATTTTAGGACCAATTGTATGGGCAGAGATTATTCATGCAGCTGAATTAAAAGCTGCTGTTGAAGCTGCTGTTGCTGCTAATGGAATTGAGGCTGCAGATGCAGCTAAGGCTGCTTTTATTAAAGCTACAGCTATTTTCCCTTACAAATACCCTGCATTATTCTCGGTAATTGTTTCATTTGTTGGTATATGGTTTTTCTCTGTTACAGATAAAAGTCAAAACGCTAAAGATGAACAAGAGGCTTTTGAAGCACAATATGTCAGAAGTCAAACTGGAATCGGTGCTGAGGGCGCTAGTGAACATTAATAGTTGTGCAAAAGAGAGAAATCTCTTTTGCTATACTTGGGCTGTTTAGGCCACTAAAGCATGACATGAAGAGTCATAATTTATTTGGAGATTAATATTTGAGTTTATTAGATCAAAGAAGACTAATAGAATCTATCCATCCATTTGAGTTGCTAAGTTCTAGTGAATTAGACAACTTGATGAAGAAAATAGATATTGCTTATTACCCTGAAGACACACTTCTAATCTCAAAAGAGATAAATTCCATTGCATTTTATATCATAATAAAGGGTTCTGTTTCAGAGCTTATAGATAATGAGATTCATAACGTTTATAGTTCAGGTGATAGTTTTGAT
>JBNKJB010000039.1:0-26956 GCA_050290965.1 Sulfurimonadaceae bacterium | reverse complement strand
ACAAAATTATGCTACAAGGTGGCTATGGGTGTATAATAACGAACGCCCTAATATGGCACTTGGCGGTATCACGCCGAAACAGAAGTTGGCCATGACGGCTTAACTCTACTTTTGACAGCGCCTAAAAACGGGGGGATTACCCTCCCATATCTGAAAGATATGGGTAGCTTTTCACAGAAACATCCCGTCGGGAGCGCTTCGCTTGTTTTGGGGGTTGTACGGGTGAGAGCCGTTAGAAAAAGCCAATTTCTTGGCTTTTTTAGGCTTGGAACCAGAGGCGATGTGCTTTAGCACCGCTGAGGGCCAACCGTCCCTGCCACTTTATGGGCTTTGCTCATAAAGTGCGTAACATCTATTTGTAATTTTCTACATGTAAGTGTGTGCATATCCTTACCACGAAGAGGTAAGGGCTACCATAATATTGGCGTAAGCAGGGAAGGTATTACCTTGATAGCTATTGGTTTTATTTGACATTTGTGCTGCCAGATCCATATGCAACATTTGTGGTCCGGCGCTAAGCCCCAGAGTGTAAGCAAGACCTTCAGCACTATTGGAAAGGTTTTTCATTAAACCACCGCTGAGGTTAAACCAACTGATAGGCTGCCATCCCAGACCCAAACCAAAGACACGTGATTTAGTTTCATCGTCAATCATCTTGTTTTCGGTTAAATCCAGATCACTGGCAATTTCTAGGGTATTGGTGAGCATGTATGAGACTCCTAATCGCGCCATAGGATCAAGTGTCACATCTTTAAAACCATCAGGTGTATTGAATTTTGGTGCATTGAGATTTTTAAGCATCAAACCAATACGCATTGTTTTAACATTTTGAGGAAGGTATATTAATCCCAGATCAATTCCCAAAGTGGTAGATGTTGTTGTCTCATCGATAGCATTATCATTATTGTCATCTTCATTATCAATACGTACGGTTTGATAATAAGAAGATCCAACCATGATTTTTGCTGACCCACCAAGGGCGACTTGGCCGATGGCAGTGTCAAAATTGTAAGCGTAGCTAAACGGGATTTCGGTAATAAGAATGCCTATAGCGTGAGCATTAGTAAGACCGTTATCCAGCGCATACTCCAGACCATTATTTTCATAATTAGTTTGAGTGGTTTGGCTGTAAGTATCCGTTAGGGGATCATACATGTAATAAAATCCAGCATTTTCAAAAATGAGTTGATCATGGTTTTGTGAAATTTTTGGAATAAGAGAAGCTTCGGTAGTGGTATAGATACCAAAACCAAAGTTTGTATAGTGCATGCCAAGGTATGCTTCAGGCTGTATTTGAAAGGATTCGCCATCCATACTCATAATAGTATCAACTGCACTTGATACGGCATCACGATCATATTGCGTGTTACTGCCATTTACAGGTGCGTGACTGGCAATATGGTCTATGGCATCATAAAGATTATCGTCTTCAAGTTTTGCCGCTTTAGCCCCAAGACCATTGTCACGATACTGAACGCCACCACCTAAAGAAAATTCCATAGTAGTTTTGGCATGTGCCAAGAGTGCAGGGTTGTAGTATGTGGCCATTGATCCCGAAGCATTGGCGACACCAGCGCCACCCATTGCGGTTGATTTAAACCCCAGTGGTTGAAATTCTGTGGCTTGGAGTGCTGAGGATGCGAGTAATAGTCCTAATAGCAGTGTACGTATTTTCATAAATGCCCCTGTCAACGGTGTTATATTTATAGTAACGCCACTTTATTTGTTTAGTCATTAAGATTAGCTTTTCTTTAAGAAAAAGAAGGTGGTTTTGTTACCGCTTGTAGCAAACTAAAGCGTGAAGTAAGAGGCGAATTATCTTATATGATCCTTAAATTAAGGAAGATAAAAGTTTATATCCACTACAATCACGCACTTTATTTAGAGAATATTGAAAGGATCGATGCAATGAAATTTACAAAAATTGCAACACCGGATCAAATCGAGCGCAACTGGGTTCTTATCGATGCAGAAGGTAAAACCTTCGGTCGTATGATCACTGAGATCGCAACGATTCTTCGCGGTAAAAACAAGCCCTATTTTACACCAAATATAGACTGTGGCGATTATGTCGTTGTAGTCAACGCTTCTAAAGCGATTTTTAAAGGTCAGGGTAAAATTGCTGAGAAAGCATATCATCAACATACCGGTTACTTTGGTAGTGTTACTAGTGAAAAAATGACGGATCTTTTGGCAAACAATCCCGAAAAGCTTTTTAAATTGGCAACACGCGGTATGCTGCCAAAAACAAAACTTGGTGCAGCAATGCTCAAAAAACTTAAAGTTTATGCAGGTGCTGAACACCCACACACTGCACAAGTTAAGAAATAAGGATTTTTTAGATGGCAAAAACTTATGCAACTGGAAAACGTAAAAGCTCTATAGCAAAAGTGTGGTTGGCATCAGGCAGTGGAAAAATCACTGTTAATGGTCTCTCACTTGACGCATGGCTGGGTGGGCTTGAAGCGAAAAAACTTCGTGTTAAACAACCACTTCATATGACCAAACAAGATACTTCAGTAGATATCGTTGCTACTGTTTTAGGCGGTGGATTTGGTGGTCAAGCTGACGCACTGCGCCATGGTATCTCTCGTGCTTTGGTTAAATATGACGAATCGTTTCGTTCAATTTTGAAACCTGCTGGTATGATGACACGTGACTCACGTATTGTTGAACGTAAAAAACCGGGTAAACGCAAAGCACGTCGCTCTCCTCAATTCTCCAAACGTTAATCGTTTTTGGTACCTTCGGGTACCGCATATTCCGTTTATAAATTTTATTTTTCTTATGTAATAATCTCTCTCATCTTTTCAAACAAAGGTATTCTTATGATTAAATATCCATTGGCACTATTGGCAACAGTTGCTTTTTTAGGAGCATCCGAGGCACATTGGGACTATGATAAACATGGCCCTGCACATTGGGGTGAATTTTCTGAAACATGTAGCAAAGGAAAAGAGCAGAGCCCTATTGACATTCAAAATGTACAAACAAAGCCATTACCAGAAAAATATGTACTTAAACTTGATGAAGATCGTCACACTATAGCTCAGGTTGTTGATAATGGGCATTCCATTAAAATCACACCGGATAAAGGGGGTGATTTGTACATTGATGGTGAAAAATTTCAACTTTTGCAGTTTCATTATCATGGTTTGAGTGAGAATACTGTAGATGGGAAACATTTTGATCTTGAAATGCATATGGTGCATCAAAATAAAGATGGGAAACTTGCTGTAATTGGTGTTTTTTACACAGAGGGTAAGAATAATCCCGCACTTGATAACATTCTTGGAAATGTCGGTGAAAAAATTCGCATTGATCCTGTAGATATCTTACCTGCCGATATACAGCACTATTATCACTGGAAAGGCTCACTAACAACACCTCCATGTTCGGAAAATGTTGAATGGTTTTTGATGCGTACTCCTGTTGAAGCATCCAAAGATCAGATCGCTGCGCTGCGCAAATATTACAATCACAATTATCGTCCAACACAACCGCTTAATGGCCGCGCTGTAGAAGGTAACTAGTCTCTGTGTTATAATCGCATCAAAAAAGGTTTTGATGCGATTTCTTTTTTTTAATCTGCTTGTTACATGTACGCTTATTGCTTCTACGCTACATTTGGCAACATCCTCAAACCCCTCTCGGCTTAATCCTATTTTGGCAACAGACAGTGCCAGTTCTGATATCGCGGGATTTATTTTTAACGGTTTGCTTAAATATAATGAAAAGGGAACCATTGTAGGTGATCTGGCAGAGGATTTTTACTTTGAAAACAATGTCACACTGATCCTGAAATTGCGTCACAACGTTACGTGGCATGATGGGGCACCTTTTCGTGCTAAAGATGTGGTGTTTACGTATGACATGATTAATGACGATCAGGTTGTATCTCCCTATACATCAACATTTCGTATGGTAAAGTCAGTAGAGGCCGTTGATGATTACACCATAAAAGTAATCTATAAAGAACCCTATTTCAAAGCACTTGAAACTTGGATGATGGGGATCTTACCTTATCATATACTCAAAGATGAAAAAAATCTGATGAGCGCTGCTTTTAATACGGCTCCTATAGGAACAGGCCCTTACAAGCTCAAACGCTTGGAGTTTTCAAAAAATATTGAACTTGAAGCGTACGATCACTACTTTGAAGGCAAGGCCAAAATTGAGTATCTTACCTTTCATGTTATTGCCGATCCCATGACTCGTTTTCTGATGCTTCAATCGGGAGAACTTGATGTGGGCTCTCTTGAGGCCATGCAGTTTGAACGGCAACTCAACTCAAATTTTCTGACGCGTTTTAATCGAGTTGAAGAGATTTCCCACACATATATCTATTTGGGGTTTAATCTACGACGCGACAAGTTTAAAGACTCACGCGTACGCGAAGCGCTCTCTTTAGCGATTAACCGTCAAATGTTGGGAGACGTGCTATTTTTAAAACATGGTCAGGCTTGCAGTGGACCATTCCATCCTAGTGTGGCCGGTTTTAATCCTGATATATCGGTGCCAAAGCGTAATATTACACGTGCCAAAGCACTACTTAAAGAGGCAGGATATGATGAAAAACACCCTCTTGAATTTGAAATTACCACCTCAAACTCCAGTTCGATTCGTCCTTATGCAGCAGAAATTTTGCAGCAACAGTTACAAGAAGTTGGGGTTAAAGTAAAATTACGGGTGATGGAGTGGCAAGCATTTTTGAACATGGTAGTATTTCCTCGTAATTTTGATACAGTACTGCTTGGATGGTCGCTCTCACTAACACCTGATCCCTATCTTATTTGGCATAGTGACAATGATAAAGCAGGGGGGTTCAATTTTATTGGGTATCACAACAAAGAGGTTGATACCAAGATTACAGCCATGGAAGCGAGCATTGATCGTGATAAAGTAGCAGCCTTGCAACGCGATATTTTTGCAGATATTGTTAAAGATAACGCGTATCTATTTTTGTATATTCCAAACAGTATTGAAGTCTATAACAAACGCATCAAAAACGTACGGCCGGCTGTAACCGGCTTGATGCATAACATCATTGAATGGGAGATTGAAGAGTAAATTAGTGGTGAGGTGACACGACATTGACAGGATCTTGATAATCATAAAAATTAAGTTCGCTAAAGCGGGCTGTTACCGCTCCACCATCCCCATAGCGGTTGATATAAACTCCAGCTTTGAAGTAGTTCTTAACTCCCTGCCAATAAGTTACATTATAGGTTTTGATTAGGTTATGGTCAATAATGATATCCATAAGGTTGTTTTTAAAATGGACTTCAGCTCTAAAAAATCCTTCGGGTCTTGCTCCTAGGTCTGTATATTCGTAAACTTGTGAATCGTAAGCATCACTAATAATAACAACAGACCAAAGATGATCGTACTCTCCATTACGCTGGCGCTCCCAAAAGAGTCGGATAATCGGGTAGTTAAACGTATCCGTAGTGCCGTGTACTTGCATCCAGGTAAAGCTGTCAACACCAACATCAGGTTTAAGAACCTGCAAATTTGCAATCCAGAAGTGTCCTGTTGAATCATCAACATACCATTCATTTTCTTCGGGGCCTTCTCGCAGCTCGGAGCGTGTTTTGTAGGTATTGGGTTCTTTGTCGGTGCTAAAAACTAGATTCTCTTCGCTATCCACATAAAATTGCGGTGATTTATAACCCTCAAAAGCATCATAATCAACACTAATACCTTCACGATAAAGTTGTAGTTTGCAGCGTTTGAGCACATCTTGAAATTTCTCAACATCGTTGGGTGCTTTTGCCTCAGACTCATTATAAACCGGGGTTGGATCAAATATCGTATCAAGATCAATCTCTTTGGGTGGCTTATGGTAGTCACATCCGGAAATAAAAAATAATACTAAAATAAATAAAAAGAGTTGTTTCATTAGTGTTCCTCAACAAAATTAGAATCAAAGTCAGGCGGTGCCCAATGCGCATCATTAGGTGTGATATAGAGCTTTCCCCAATGGTGCTTTTCAATATCAACATTCATTTGTGCATCTAAAACACAGTTGTCATGGCTTCCTCCACCATGAAAGTTGACATCAACTTCACTGTAAAGTCCTTCAATACTGTTGTGCGCACTGGCCCACTGAAAAACAATATGACGTATATGCTTAACGGAAACATTTTTCAGATGGGAGTGAAAACTTTTATTAAATCGTAAATAGCCGTTACCATCGATGCCTTTATTAATGGCACCATCAATGGCAATGTTTTGGCCATAACACTGGTAGCAACGCTCAAAGACAAGTGGATGTTTTCCACTATTGTTTAGGGTAACATTCTCAATCATAAGGTAGGATGCATAATAGGCTTTGATGCTGTTTACCATAAGGTTGGGTTCAGAGTTTTCATAGATATAATCATAAGGGTCGCTCTTATGTGTTGCATCAATCGTGAGGTTTTTGATAATGACATGGTGTATTGTGGAGAGCGGATAAATGTCCGCGCTGGGATCAATAAGCGCTGTTGATTGGTGCGCGAGTGTTAAAAGTCCATTGTCATCGTGTGTGACTTCAACAATTTCACTGCGCAGTGTAGGCAGCTTTTCATACCAGACTTTAGAACCTAAAAGCTCGTGTACGTAAGTTTTATCATTGGGCTGCTCAAGCAGTAAAATTTCTCCATTTGCTAGGGTTCGATTTACGTTTACATGTAACTGCTTTTGATTAAACATAGCGCTTGCAGTCGTACCAATAGTTTGATGTTTTATCCCCCGAATATCAATGACGGAGGTGTCTTCATCTTTTCCTGTAATGTGGGAGAGTAATGTAGTGTTATTGCCTATAATGGTTATATCGCTACGGTAAATACGAATGGGTTCAAAAATATCTAAAATGCCCTGTGGCAACATAATGGTGCTATTAGATTCAGCAGTTTCAATCAAGGTATTAAGCGCTGCGGCATCGTCTTGGTTATCATTAACATCGGTAGTGAAATGATAAATATGTTGCGTATGATCGGGAAGCTTGAAACGATCATCTTCGTAAGTAACACACGTTTTGTTTTTGGTGTTGCTTGATGATGAGGTTGATACTGCAGGCTCACTTGATGATGCGCCTGCTGCTTTGCTTGATGACGACGAAACGGTAGCTATTGACAATTCGCTTGATGAGAATGTGCTTGCTTTACTTGATGCTGATGTGGAAGCTTTTGCGGATTCACTCGATGAAAATGTGGTTGTTTTACTTGATGTTGATGCTGTGAGTGTTGCAGATTCACTTGATGAAAACATGATTACTGCTGCTTTGCTTGATGACGACGAACTTGTAGCTATTGAGGGTTTGCTTGAGAATGTGGTTGTTTTACTTGATGTTGATGCTGTGAGTGTTGCAGGTTCGCTTGCTACTTCTACATTTGATGCAGCTTCACTGCTTGTTGAGGCACTATGGGAAGATTTACTCATTACAGAGGAGTTTAAGTCCACACCATTACCACCGGCGCATCCAGAGATCAAAAGAATCCAAAAGAGTAAAAGCAATCTCTTCATAATGCTCTGCTTACACTGTTGGTTGCATAATCAGGTGGTGCCCAGCGTGCATTATTGGGTGTAATAAATACTTCTCCCCACGGATGCTTAGCGGTATCAACATTAAATTTGACATTATCAACTTTGTTGTCATGACTAGCACCGCCATGAAAGTTAATATCAACTTCACTATAAAGCGTATCGATATGGTTGTAGGCACTGGCCCATTGAAAAACAATATGGCGGATGTCACGGACCGAAACGTTATGAAGTGTGTTATGAAAACTTTTATTAAAACGTAAATAGCCATTACCGCCTTTGCCTTTATTTAAGGCACCGTTAATGGTAATATCATCTCCTTGACACCTATAAGCACGTTCAAAAACAAGGGGACTTGAACCACTGTTGTTGATAGTGATTTTCTCCAAAGAAACATAAGAAGCATAGAGAAGTTTGATCCCATCAATAAGATGCTCAGGATCACTATTTTCATAAACATGCTTATAATCCAAAGTTGAAAACGTGGTATCAAGATGAAGATTTTTAAGAGTTACATGATGTACCGGATAAATGGCATAAACAGAAGCCCCCGCATCAATATGACTTGTAGAGACAAAAGGCAATGTTAGCGTATTATTATCTGTTGTTGCGGCAACTTCAACTATTTCACTGCGAAGTTTTGGAAAAGATTTGTACCACCGTGTGGAGCCCAGCGTTTTTTTAACAAAGGTTTCATCATTGGGCTCTTCTATAAGAAGAAGATCACCTTGAGCCAGGGGTCTATTTGAATGAATCTTAAAACGTTGTTTAAGATAAAGATCCGAGAGGGTTTTGCCAATATATTCACCGCGTGTTCCCGAGATTTCGATAACAGCTTTCTTGGCGCCATTGATGTGTGAAAGCAAGAGGGTCTCATTACCAATAATACTAATGTGGCTACGTTCGATACGTAGCGGTTCAAAAAGATCAAGTGTTCCGCTAGGAAGAATAATAGTAGTGCCATCTTTTGCGGTTCTTATGAGATGGTTGAGCGCTTTGGCATCATCTTTTCCATCGTTGGCAACACCCTGAAAAAAAAGCGCATGCTCATCCGCTGATACCGAACCTATAAGATTGAGATGAGGAAAAGCTAATATCTTTGGATTGGCTAAAAAAATGACAAATACAAAAACCGAGACTGAAAAATAGAGGCGTAATCGTGAAAATTGTCGTGCAAAGCGAAATTTTATGGGGTCAATATGGTGATCATGTATTTGAACTTCCGTACCGTTTTTAGACCATTTTTGATCAGCAAGGTTAAAAAATGCGCGAATCTTGATAAAAGAGCCAATCCACTGGTTGTAAAGCATAAGAGGCAATGTGCGTATGGATACAGGATGGCCGGTAAGAACAAAGGCACTCATTTGAACGAGTCTTACAAGAATTACCCATGCAAGGTAAAGTGGAAGATAGACAATATGGACAAAGAGTGAGAGTATCAAGGCGGTAGAAAGCCCTACAATAGAAGTCCACATAAGCAGCAACTGATCATAAAGGAGGTATTTTATAAATAGGGGCTGATTTTTTAGCGCCCGTGCCCTGGTGTTATTACGTAGCGTATTGCCATACCAGCGAAAAGGAAGCGAAGTGCTGATTTGTAAAAAATTTCCATCGCGGCTCTCAAGCGAATAGGCAATGACATCATGCAAATAAAGCATCTCCCAACCACTTTTCATGAGATGAAACCATGAGCTCTTATCATCACCCATTAAAAAGCGAAATTTACCATGATAAGGGTTAATGATAATATCGTTTTCAATCATCGCGATAAAATCTTCGTTGATGACTGCAGAGGTTCTAAAAATTGAGAAACGCCCTGTAAGTGTTAAGACACGTTTGGAAATCGATTGGGATTGAAAGAGAATATGACGCTGGGCAAACTTGAGGTTGAACCAGTCTTTGTACCATTTGGATTCGCTGTCAATATAAGCGATTTCGTTGGTGGTAACAGCACCAAGTTTGGGTTCAATAGCAAAGAAAGGCAAGCTCCTTAGCAGTGTTCCTTGTGGCAGGTAGGTATCACCATCCATAAAAACCGTGATGCTGTTAGAATCGTTATCTTCTTTGGATTGGTTGATTTTTCGAGAAATAGCACGTAGCGCATGTCCCATAGCAATACGTTTACCACGGCTTTGTGATTGGAAAATCAGACTAATCTTTTTGGTGTTTGGGTGGGCTTCAAAGATATTTTGAATGATGCTATCATCATAAGCAGAACCCGTTGCTACAACGATGGTTGCATAAGATGGGATCTCATTGATATTGCTTAGCAGTGATTGAAAAACTTCGGTACTGACCCAGGCATCTTCTTTGTAGCTGGGAACAACAAAATAGATATGGTTTGGGAATCGTGTTTCAAAAGGAATGGTTTCAATGCGTTTGCGATAACGTGGATAAATTATTTTAGCATAATAGGCTGCTCGTGAGTAATTGAGAATCATAAAGGTATAACGCCACAATCCAATCAGGGCGATACCAATTAATGTGCCTTTTTTAAGTTCTTCTATGTAGGGATAAAGCGTGTATATGATTGCCAATGCAATAAAAAGGTAGAATAAAAAAGGCCGAAGCAGCGAAGCTACGGCTGTATCTCTACCATAGCGCATCATGAAAAAAGAAATCCTCTAGGAAGCAGGGAGATAATCTTTTGGGCAATGGGGCTGTCATTGAGAATATAAACATCCAGATATTCATTCATATGAAATGTTATTTGTGGATTATCAAAATCTACACGAATGGGAACTTCATTTTGAGAAATTTCTACCGTATTTGTGATCTGATCATCGGTGATGGAGTAGCCAATTGCCGTGATATGTCCCTTGTAGTGTGTATTCTCTTTTTCAGAATAGATGTAGCAAGGCTGCCCAATGTGAACTGCAGATACCTCTTTAGATAGCATTTTGGTAAGAATATAAGGAGTCTGCTTTGTTTCTAGTGTAAGCACTTTGTCGGCGTATTTGATAAATTCATCTTCTTTACGGATGATACTGTGGACAATACCGCTCTCTTTTGCAAAAACTACTGCATTGGCAATCTGTTTTTGCAACGCCATGATCTCAACAGAAATCTCTTCTTCGCGTTTCTTAAAATCATTGATGCTTCGCTGAAGTGTTAATATTTGATCTTGAAGTTTAAATATTTCTTGCGTATTCGCAAGACGATTTTTGTTATCACTTTTTCCTCTGTTAATCAGATCATGATAGCGTTGCATGTAGGCATCGTAAGTCATTTTATTTTCATTATATTTAGAAAAAGGTATAAGCTGTTTTTCATAAAGCAGTCGTGCGTGTTCATAGGTTTTTTTGTGAATATCATAGAGTGCTTGAAGCTCTTCTTTCTCTTCCACATCAATACTTTGAGCACGTTTTTGGCTCTCTTGGTGGATGTTTTTAAGTGTTTGCAGCTCTATTTGAGTTATCTCTTGTTCTTGAAGCAGTTCATCATAGTTTTTTTGAAGTGCATGCAGCGTGGAGGTCTCTTTGCTCATATCAAGCTCAAAAAGCGGTTGTCCCGCTTCAACTTTATTTCCTGTTAAAACATACAGGGTTTTGATTTTTCCTTCATAAGGCGCGGTGTAGCTGTGAGAGTTGCCATTGATAAGACCGCTGCGCGTGTGTACAACAAGATAATTATAAAGCAGCGTGATGCTGACAAAGGCAAAAAACACGACAGCAGCAAAGCTGTATAGGGACAAATGCGTCATAAACTTTCTATGGACCTCTTTGGACTCTTTGTCGCTTAAAAGAACGGAATCTTGAATGGGTGTTTGGACATTTGTCATAAACAAATTGGCGCTAAGATCTTCAATTTGATTGCGATTGCCATCAATGGCTAAGGTTGCATAATGACGTAAGACTCTTTTGTTTTTGTCATCAATTTCAACCAGCTCTAGTCCTAGTGCATTGCCACGAATAGTATGAATAATAGCTTTGACATGAAGCAATATTGAAGAGTTTCCCGTAGGTAAAAGCACAATGATTTGAAGTTTGTCTCCAACATTGTAACGCTTTAGCGTCTCATCATCCATCTCAATTCTAAAACCTTGAGTAGACCAATCCAACACGTTATAAGTAAAATGATCAATAATAGCTTTAATAGGAATTGTCAGTCGGTGGCTTTTACGTTGACAGTTTTGTTCGTGTGTGATATTTGATTTCATGAATTAGACTTTATAATATTTTGAATTTGATTTTGACTGATATGGGCAATTTCTATTAAGGTGCGAAGAAGTTCAATACGTTTGAGTGCCATATCATGGTTTAGGTCAATAATATTCTTTTGCATATAAAAGCGCTCTTCTTCGGGATCGAAATCAAGATTTGGGACCCTATTTTGAACAATGATATCAAGTTGTTGTAAGCGTTTTTCAAGATACTCAAGTTCAGATTTATCCGCGTCTATAAGCCCTTGAAGTGTATAAAATATTTTATATTGACGTGATATTTTGGCAGCGAGTGCTGCTTCTAAAAGTTTTTTTTCGGTTTTAAGAACATTTTGTTCTAATGTGGCAAGTTTTCTATCTTTAGATGCTTCAAAATCAAGAGGGATGCTGGCTGCAACGCCCACCATATAATAGTGCCCAAGTTCATCTACACTTCGACGACTTCCAAAAATGTTGAAAGAGAGTGTATTCAGATAATTCCCTGCTGTCTCAAGTGCTTCAATACGGTATGAGTCTGCCAGAAGTTCAGGATGCGTTTTTTGCAGCTGTTCAAGCAGAATTTTTTCATGAGCTAATGTGGCAGTGTCAAGTTGGAAAAGCAATGCCAATAATGTAGCGTTGATTGATTGGTCTGTTTGGTTGGTTGATGATTGGTACAGGGTTTCATAGCGTTTGAGCTGCTGTTGATAGTTTAAAAGTTCTAGTTGTGTTGCCGTACCCTCTTTGATCCGCTCGGAAAAACTGTTACATGTAAGGCGTAGCAGTTGAACCATTTGATCATAATAAAAAGCCTCTTGCTGTGATGTAATGGACTCGGTTTGCAATATCTGGTTTTCGTAATCGCTTTGGCTAAAGAGAGCAAGGCTTTGTGAATAGAGCATATTGGCATAGGCTTTGCGTCGTTTGTCTTCAGCGCGCTGTTCTAAATAACCATCTTTAAAAAATTCAAAATTGATTGCCATTTCATGTTCATAGTCGGTAAAATCACGTTGATAATAATTTTGGATGACATATTGTCCATATTTACCATTAAAATTAAGCCCTTTGGGGAAGAGCGCTTCATCCATATGATTTTCAAATTCAACAAGCTCTTTTTGTAACGCTTTTTTGAGCGCATTGCGTTGTATATCATAAGCGTTTGGTGTTGTTGATTGATTGAAGTCATTAAAATTTAAAGTTTTTGAGGCAAAAGGTTTTAGAGGAGGCGGCAATTGGGTATCTTGTTTTTTTATAACATTGTTTAATGGATTGTATTCTAAAAGAGTGGTATTATCCATGCGTTTAAGATCGGATTCATTTCCATCAAAATAGCTACTGCGTGTTTGTATGATATAAGCGTTTGGAAACGAGTCTTTAAAACGTTTTAAGGCATTTTCAGCATCAATAGTAGTGTTGTAGCATCCGCAGCGATACGCCATATAGGCATTGAGTTTGAGAACATGGCATTTGTTGTCTGCGATGGTGTTATTGTTTTCTTGGTAGTCGATTTCTGGCAAGCTCCAAAGTTCAATAGAGGGACATGTGGCTGCAAAAAGCAGTACCGAAAAGAATTGAAGTGTAACAATGGTTTTAAATTTCATTCTATTATTATAACATAATATGTTTTATTTCAAATAATATTAGTTTACTATTGATACCAAAATATTACAAGATTTTTGATGTAATGTATCCTTTTTATAATCATTGATGTTCGACTCAAGCATGTTTGCTTTGGTGGCTGTATTGAAATATATTATTATGGAGAAAAATAGAGATGAAAACAATACTTTTTGATTTAGACGGTACATTAATTGACTCGACAGAAGCAATTTTAGAGAGTTTTCACCGTTCTTATGACGTGCACAACAAAGCGCATCCAACGGATGATGCCATTAAGACACTTATTGGACATCCGCTTGACGTTATGTATCGTGACCTTGGTATTGATGAAAATGAAGTATGGGAGTGGGTAACAACCTATAAAACGCATTATCGAGAAATTTCCAAAATAAAAACGCACATGCTACCTGGTGCCATCAAGGCGATCCAATTGGCAGCAAAACATGCTAGATTGGGGGTGGTTACTACAAAAACCGGCATCTATTCCAAAGAGTTGCTTGAACATTTTGGTGTTATGCATTATTTTGAAGTTCTCATTGGTCGTGAAGATGTTGAGCGTCCCAAGCCCCATCCCGAACCGGTGCTCAAAGCAATGGCTTTGATGCAGGCGAGTGCAGCAGCAACATGGATGATTGGCGATACGCGACTTGATATTGCTGCAGCCAATGCGGCAGGCATTAAAAGCATTGGAGTATTGAGCGGCTATGATACTACTGAACAATTATCAACATTGTGTGATTTTATAGAAAAAACGGCCTTGGATGCAGTGCAATTTATTCTCCAAAGTGCAGCGAATCGAGACACTTTTTCTGGCATTTAAAACAATACAAAACCAAAAAGCTTGATTTAAGACCAACTTCCATAAAATACTCAGACATTATAGAAGGGCACTTTTAAGAACTGTTAAAGTTTTGAAAGTGCCTATAAAAGACTCTATTTGTATATTTTTGAAGAGGAGAGCATATGCTTGAAATCAGGTGGCATAGCCGTGCCGGTCAAGGTGCGGTAACGGGTGCAAAAGGTTTGGCTGAAGTTGTTTCACGAACCGGAAAAGAGGTACAGGCTTTTGCATTTTACGGTTCTGCCAAACGTGGTGCGGCAATGACAGCTTACAACCGCGTTGATGATAAAGAGATACTCAATCATGAAAAGTTTATGAATCCGGATTATGTATTAGTGATTGACCCTGCGTTAACGTATACGACAGACATCACGATAAATGAAAAGGATTCTACAACCTATATTATCACAACCCATATGACGACCGATGAGTTGAAAAAGTCACAACCACGACTTGAAGGTAAAAAAGTATACACTGTAGATTGTATCAAGATAGCGCAAGAGACTATCGGTCGTCCTATCCCAAATACTCCAATGTTGGGTGCTTTGATGAAAGTATCGGGAATGTATGACATTGAGTTTTTTAAAGAGGCTATGAAAAAAGCTTTGAAAAAACTTCCCCAAAAAATTATTGATGCGAATATGGATGCAATCCAGCGCGCTTTCGATGAAGTGAAGTAAGGAGAACGATATGCAAAATAATGGGTGGAACGAATTTGAAATAGGTGCTATGCTGCGCACATTTGAGGGTGCAGTTACTAACATCGCCACAACACTCCAAGAAGATCGCTCTTATTCTAAAAACAGTTCGTTTACAGCTTCTGTAGCGGACTGGAGAATCGAAAAGCCGCTTTTTAACAAGGATTTTTGTATTGATTGTCAGTTTTGCTGGGTGTATTGTCCGGATATGTCAATCATTTCACGTGATAAAAAAATGATCGGTATTGACATGGATCACTGTAAAGGGTGCGGAATCTGCGTGCAGGTTTGTCCTACTAACCCTAAATCGCTTCTGATGTTTTCAGAACTAAAAAGCGAAGAAGAAGCACTGGCGGAGTGGCCGGAAAAAGAGGAGAAGGAGAAATAATATGGCAGAAAAAATACAACTGCAAGAAGTAGAGGTCTGGGACGGCAACATGGCAGCAAGCCATGCTATGCGTCAGGCACAGATCGATGTTGTTGCGGCGTATCCCATTACGCCATCAACTCCTGTGGTAGAAAATTACGGTAACTTTGTTGCCAATGGTTATGTTGACGGCGAATTTGTTATGGTCGAGTCCGAACATGCGGCAATGTCTGGCTGTGTGGGCGCTGCTGCTGCGGGTGGTCGTGTTGCTACGGCAACGTCATCTCAAGGTTTTGCTTTGATGGCGGAGGTGCTATATCAAGCATCGGGAATGCGTTTACCTATTGTTTTGAACGTTATTAATCGTGCTCTTGCAGCACCTTTGAATGTTAATGGCGATCATTCTGATATGTATTTAGGGCGTGACAGCGGCTGGATACAGTTTGATGCTTATAACGCGCAACATGCTTATGATCTTAATCTGATTGCTTTTAAAGTTGCGGAAGATCATGATGTGCGTTTACCCGCTATGGTACATCAAGACGGTTTTATGACTTCGCATACGGCACAAGGCGTGCGCCCCCTTAGCGATGAGGAAGCGTATGCTTTTGTAGGTGATTTTCAGCCAATGAACGACATGCTAGATCTGGATCATCCGGTAACACATGGTGTTCAAACCGAAGAAGATTGGCATTTTGAGCACAAAGCACGTCAGCACAATGATTTAATGACTAAAGTATTTCCAAAAATACAAGCGGCGTTTGATGCATTTGAAGCGAAGACAGGTCGTAAATACAGCATGGTAGAAACCTATGACATGGATGATGCAGAGGTTGCCATTGTTTGTATGGGTACTTCAGTAGAAACGGCGCTTCACGTAGCGAGAGAGCAGCGTGAAAAAGGTGTTAAAGCTGGTGTTGTCGGTGTCCGTGTTTTTCGTCCGTGGCCATTTGAAATGATGCAAGATGTATTGAAAAATTGTAAAGCCATTGCAACGATGGATCGCTCATCACCTAATGGTGCACCGGGAATGCTCTTTAACGAAGTTGCCGGTACTTTGATTAATTTAGGCAGTGCGGCTGTTGTAAACAACTACATTTACGGTTTGGGTGGTCGTGACCTTACTAAGACGGCCCTTAACGATATTTTTGCAGACCTTGTTGCTAACGCAGAGGCTGGAAGATTAACGACTCCGCTTCAGCAGTTTATAGGTGTTCGCGGACCAAAACTATCCTTTTTGTAGAAGTGAGACATTATGAGTGAAATGAAAAAAATTAAAAACTTAAAAGAGTTTTCAACTTCGGCAGATCGATTTGAAGGGGCTAATCTGCTTTGTCCGGGTTGTGCACACTCGATCATTGTCCGCGAAGTGTTAAATGCCACTAATGATGATTTAATTCTTGCTGCATCCACAGGATGTTTGGAAGTATGTACCGCAGTCTATCCTTATACGTCATGGGATGCTTCGTGGATTCACATTGGTTTTGAGAACAGTTCTACGGCGATTGCCGGTGCTGAAGCAATGCATAAAGCGCTGAAACGTAAAGGACGTCTGAAACAAGATCGTGATCCAAAATTTGTTGCTTTTGGTGGTGATGGTGCTACCTATGACATTGGTTTCCAATGGCTTAGCGGCTGTTTTGAGCGCGGTCATGATATGATGTATGTTTGTCTGGATAATGAAGTTTATGCTAATACGGGTGGACAACGTTCCTCTTCAACACCTATTGGTTCTTCAACCACGACAGCACCTGCCGGGCGTGTTAGCTATGGCGAGAAAATGAATAAAAAAGACATGATCCAAATTATGGCTGCTCACGGTTCACCTTATGTGGCTCAGGTGGCACCCAATAAATGGAAAGATATGGTGAAAAAGATTCAAACCGGTTTTGCAACACAGGGTCCGGTTTATATCAATGCGATGTCTGCGTGTACAACAGAGTGGAAATTTCTTCCAGAAGATACCATTTCCGTTTCGGATTTGGCAACAGATTCTTTGGTATTTCCTCTTTATGAGATTGTCAATGGAACACAGCTCAATATTACCTATCGTCCTAAAAATGTTATTCCTGTAGAAGAGTACCTTGCAGCTCAAGGGCGTTTTAAACATCTCTTTAAAGATGAATACAAATATCTTATCAAAGAGTGGCAAGAACGTGTTGATGCCAAATGGGAATATCTCCAACGTCGTGAAGAGGCAAGCGTATAAACTCCCTCTTACATGTAAGGCTTTAACGCCTTACACTTTTCTGCATTCTTGCTCTGCCAACATCTCATAAAAAAAATCATAGCAATAAATCCTTACATAAATTCGACAGATCCAAAGAGAAAACTCAAAAGAGAGCTTTCGATATAATTTATGAGTAACTCTTTTGAGGATGATTCATGTATGTGATGAGTATTGATGCAGGTACAGGAAGTGGTCGTGCCGTTATTTTTGATGCCAAGGGTAATCAGATTGCCATTGCTCAACAAGAGTGGTTACATGTAAGCGAATCGGGTGTGCCAAACTCTATGGGGTTTGATTATGAAAAAAATTGGAACATCATTTGTGATTGCATTAAAAGTGTTATCAATAAAGCCGGCATTCGTGCCGATGCCATCAAAGCGGTTAGCGCTACTAGCATGCGCGAGGGAATTGTTGTTTATGATCAATGGGGCAAGGAACTTTTTGCGCTTGCAAATGTGGATGCACGCTCTGGTGAAGAAGTAAAGCAAATCAACCGCGAGTATCCCGATTTGGAACGTGAGTATTACAATATTAGCGGTCAAACTTTTGCACTAGGAGCATTGCCGCGACTGCTTTGGATTCAAAATAATAAGCCGCAACTGTATGAGAAAATAGCCTTTATGAACATGATCAGCGATTGGGTACTCACAAAACTAAGTGGCGTTATTGCGGCAGAGCCTTCAAATGCAGGAACGAGTGGCATCTTTAATCTACAAACACGCCACTGGGAGCCGCAGATGGCTCGAAAACTGGGACTTAAAGATGATATTTTTCCACCTGTATATGAGACCGGTACGGTTATTGGCGAAGTCCATGCTGTGGCGGCGCAAGAGTCTGGCCTGAGTGTTGGAACCAAAGTGGTGATGGGTGGCGGTGATGTGCAGCTTGGAAGCGCGGGACTTGGTGTGGTTGAAGCAGGAGCGTGCGTAGTATTAGGCGGTACGTTTTGGCAGCAGATTGTCAATATTGAAGGCTCTGTTGTACATCCCAACATGGATATCCGTATTAATCCGCATGTGATTCCCGGCATGTCGCAAGCTGAGGGCATTACCTTTTTTTCCGGTTTAGTGATGCGTTGGTTTCGTGATACTTTTTGTGAAAGTGAAAAAGCAGCAGCCTTAAAAGAGGGAGTGGATGCATACGCTTATATGGAGCGCTTAGCACAAGCAGTGCCGGTAGGATCGCACGGCATCATGCCGATTTTTTCCGATATCATGAAATACGGCACATGGTATCATGCCGCGCCGTCGTTTATTAACCTCTCACTTGAAACAACAAATAAAGCGGCAATGTTTCGTGCATTGGAGGAGAATGCGGCCATTGTGTCCATGCTCAATCTGCGTAATATTTTTGCTTTTATTCAAAGTGAACCCCAAAGCATTACTTTTGCCGGAGGTGCAGCCAAAGGCGCATTATGGTCTCAGATCCTTGCTGATGTTACAGGTAAAACGGTGCGTATTCCTGATGTTACCGAAGCCACGGCACTAGGTGGGGCCATGGCTTGTAGTGTAGCGCTGGGCTGGTATGACTCGATTGCTGAATGTGCTAAAGCGTGGGTACATTGGAGCAAAACCTATGATCCTAACAGAGCATATCATCAGTTGTATGCCGAAATAGCAGAGCGCTGGCGTGAGATTTATGCCCAGCAGCTTGCTTTGGTTGATAGTGGTTTGACAACATCAATGTGGCGTGCTCCAGGTTTGTAATGGCATGTTTTTTGCTTTTTTACATGTATGAAAACAATTCCTGATATTGAAAAATTATTTGATGAAGAAGAGTATTGGCTTCCTTATAAATACAGACGTCCCTATTTTATGAAAAAAGAAATAGAAGTTTTTGTTCAAGAGCCTCCCGCGGCTCCTTTTATGGATGAGCGTTATTTGGAAATGGCGTGTGATGCCATGATTAGTGAGATGGCGGGGAACTTAAAAGAGATTGCCCAAAAACGCAAAATGGCTCCCAGGGTTTGTAAAGATGAAAAAGTGCTTAGTGAAACGATGCGAAATGCGGGGGCTTTGGCGCGCGCACGGCGCCATAAGTAGAGTTAGAACGCTTCGCCGATTGTGATGAGATTTTCTGTAAATTTTTCAGCCGTATGAATTTCATAATGCGATTTATAGTACAGGTAATGCTTTGAGTGTTTGTGACGCTCAAGTGCGGCTTCATCCTCCCACGATTCAATCACAATAAAACGTTTGGGATCATTTTCGATTTGGTAGATATTGTATTTCAAACATCCTACTTCGGCGCGCGAGGGCAATACCATAGCTTCAAGCAAAGTTTTGAGCTGATTAATATGATCCTCTTTGGCAATAAATGTAACTTTTTTAGTGATTTGCATGGATATTCCTTTATGATTGTTTAAGTTTTGCTTGCTCAAGTTCCCAATACTCCATTTCAAAAAGCTGGCTGGCATTCAGGCTGTGCCATCCCCCCATAGCTTCGGCGTGGAGCATGGCTGCAATGGTGTGTTCAAGAATATCGCTAATGATGCGCTGTTCTTTGGCATCTTTGGCAAAAACAACCGCACCCATTTCTTTAATAAACCCGTAACGCGGAGCAATATCAAGCTGCTTGTGATGCGCCTTGGCATGAGTATTAAAGTAGCTGCTGTAAGCTTTGGTGAAGTCAAAAATACCTTCAATAGGATCGTCATCAAGGATCATTCCAAAAGGCTTGATACGAATGACATGTTCGGGTGTCAAACCACCGCTATGCAAGATGGTTTCAAGATTGTCACGGCATGAGAGTTCGATGGCCTCATCGGTGCTAATTAATGTGGCAAACACTTCGCAACCGCGCAGTGCTGAAAGCTTTTTTTGCAAGGTTTCAAGCAAAAAATCATCATGCTCTTTGGCCTTACATGTAAGCGTATAGCGAGCATGTTCTTGCAGATATGCTTCGGCTTTAGAGACAATGGCAATCATCTTTTCATACGCTTTTTGTGCATCATTATCAAAAGTAAAAACCCCATGATGCATTAAGATAATGCCATCAAGGCTCTTCCAGTCACTATGGCGTGTGAGATCAAAAACTGTTTTGGCCAGAATAAAGCCTGGCATTACGTAGTCAATAATGAGCATGTTGTCGCCATAAAGCTCATGTAAACGTGCTTTGCCATCAGGCGTATTGGAGATGGTTACAACCGCGTCGGCATGCGTGTGATCAACAAAATCAAAAGGGATAATGGCATGGAGTATCGCTTCGATTGAAGGGTTGGGGGCATCGGGATTTTTGAGTGCATCACGTTGTTGTGCCACCATATCAGCGTCACTAAGGTGCTCAAGCGAGGCCATGTCAATCAATGTCTGTAAATCTACAGGGGCAAATCCCGCTTCTTCAATGGTATCGAGGTTCCAGCCGCTCCCTTTGACATAGAGCGTATTATCAATTTTTACCGAAGTATTACCGCCTCCATGCAGTACAAGATCCGCTTCGCGGCCTAAAAGCTGTGAGGTATAAACGCGCATGGCCAAAGGTGAAGAAAGTGTTTTGGCATACTCGGCATCGAAGTGGTTGCGCATGATGACCCCTTTAAAATGTCCGACATTCTAACATTGGAAGGTTAAGACACGGTTTACATGTAAGAGGAAATAAAAACGGCTAAGTTTGCCGCTTTTATAGGTTTAGTTTGCGGAGAGATCAAGCCCTTTAATAACATAGAGTGTATTAGCATCAATTATGTTTTGATCGGTTCCTAAATATTTTTGCTCTAACACATCGTTGTTGACCCACGTAGCAAAATCATCATCGTTTAATACGCCTAGTGTACTGTTATCAAACACAATCAGGCCTTCCATTTTATCATGCGGATAGCCCACGGCGGCAACCATATCAACAACGAGTGATTTACTCACCGGGGTGATGCCTTTAGCGGCCAGGCTTTCCCATCCGCCATCTTCTATGGCAATTTCTTCAAGAGTTTTTCCCTCAATGCTCAAACCTAGGGCAGCATCTTGTACCATGTTGGCGCCAAGTGTCAGGTTTTCAAGCTCTGTGCCTGAAGAGAGTCTCACTTTGTAAATATGTTTTTGTGCACTTGGTGTGGCTGCGGTATTGCCGCCTCCGGTATAAAAGCTGCCATCACGCTCAATGATTAAAAAAGTGTCGTTACCTAGTGCAGCAATTTCTGAATTGGAGTTTTTGGCTTTTTCTTGTTTGTAAAGGTACTGTTTGATTGCTCCACTTTCCAGATCAACACTAACAATGCGTGTGAGCGTACCGCGAACGGCTTTAGAAGGGTTATCAAGTGTGGATTGCATAATGCCGACCAGCGTTTTTTGATCGGGGGTGATACAAAGACCTTCCATCCCGCGATTGGCCCAGCGGTTGCCAAATTCGGCAGGCAGGGTGTAGGTGTTGCGCGTATCGTTTGCAAAAGGATTGATACGGCCAATCTCTTTACCGTTTGCATCATAATGCACCATATGCGGGCCGTATTCGTCGCTTACCCAAAAACTACCATCTTTAAGCGCGGCAAGTCCTTCGCTGTCTAGTCCATAATCATCCAGTTTAACATCGCCATTGGCGTTGATAATAAGGGCGCCATGAGCATCATAAGGGGTTTCGCCCGTACCGCCAAGAGCCGAGCTGTTTGGTAGGCCGCTAATAGGGTTGCCATCACGATCTTTGAGCAAAATCTCGCTAATTTTGGCAACACTGCCATTAGATTGAACTTCAAAAAGTCCAATGCGTGGGGTGTAATCGGGAACAGGAAACATTTTTCCATCGGCATAAGTGGCGTTAGGACCACGGTCGGTTAGCGCGTAAAAGCGGTTGGGATTTGTGGGGTGCGCTGTGGCGGCTGATCCAAAACCACCATTGCGAATTTCAAAGGTTTCGGTGGCTCTGGCACCATTAATCAGATCGTTTCGCAACACTTCATAAGGAAGAGAAGCTCCTGAATTGGGGACATTATTAACGTTGTTGCTTTGTGAATCGCTGTCGCTACCGCAACCTAAAAGTACCAATGCTACTGCCATAGAGCACAGTGTTATTTTTGATGATGTGTACATGCTTTAATCCTTGAAGATAAAGCGTAATTGTAAATAGCGATGGTTATGGTGCGGTTATGATTTGGTTTCGCTGAGGTTACATGTATTGTGATTGTTTCAAGCAGAAGTAGAGGAGATTACTCCTCTTTGCAAAAGAGTAACACTTGCTCTTCATTACCGCTTGTATCAACTTGGGCGACGTTGTAGCAGTGATTTGTTGTCTTCTCTTTTAGGTGTAACGGTAGCATACTAGCCAAATAGATATATTCACCTGTTTCATCAACACCATACTCGCTAAAAGTACTATTGGTCTCTTTAAAAATCTCTGCCGTAGCATTACTTTCAAATGTATATGAGCTTGTATTACCCTCTGTTGTTATAGCACTCCATCTCCCAACAAGCGTATCGTCTCCAAACATAACGTTTTGACCGTAATAACCGCTATTGTTCAAAGAATTTCCTGCATTGAGTGTATTGTCAAGGTTATTTTTGCGACAAAGCGTATAGGAAGTATTAATGATGATACTCCCATTGCTGCTGCTAAGTTGCGTATGAAAACAGTTGTTAGCGTCACTGCTGGAGATAATGATAGTGCCTTCTTTTTGGTTTTGCAGTTGATAAAGCGTTATGCTGCTACCATTGAGATCTACGCCATAATAGCCATGATTGGCCTGTACCCATTCTGGTGCAATAACTTTTGCTCTGTAGCTACCGTCTTGTCTAAAATAGAGTATGGTTGACATATTGGTATCAGTGGCATTTTGATCTTTATATTCCCACTCCCCCATTAGTTGTAATTTGCCAAATTTAGCGCTCTCACCATAATAGCCATAAGCATTTTGCGCTTCATTTGAGTTGTCGGCCGGTGGGGTGTAGATAGCAGTAGGTTCACTGCTACTTTGGGTGCTGCTCTCGCTATCGCTTTGTGGATTATTGTCACTATCACTGCCACAACCCACTAAAAAAGCAGCGGCTACTAAGGTGCTAAGATAAATACCCCATTTATTGAGTTTCATGATTTTTTCCTCGTAATATTTGATGGTTTTTAAAATTAATAATACTTTATAACTATTAATGGCAAAAAAATACAATATAGTGAAGGGCACCTCTAAAAACCCCAAATGGTCTCAGCACTTCATAGAACACCGTACTCTGCGTTGTATCTCCCCTGAATACTTACATGTAAGAAAATAACTAGTCTGGCTTTGTAAAATATGACATTTGAAAATATGCTACTATTGCGCAACATTACATGTAAGGATTTATGATGCCGTTACTTGACAGTTTTACCGTGGATCATACCATTATGCCCGCACCTGCTGTGCGTAAAGCCAAAGGAATGCGTACGCCAAATGGTGACGAGATTACCGTATATGATTTGCGTTTTTATAAACCTAATGTCCAAAAGATGAGCGGTGCGGGGATTCATACGCTTGAGCATCTGTTTGCAGGCTTTATCCGTAATCATCTTAATGGTGATGATGTAGAGATTATTGATGTCTCTCCCATGGGATGCCGTACCGGTTTTTATATGAGCGTTATTGGAGCGCCTGAAGAAGCGCGTGTGGCCAAAGCGTGGGAAGCTTCGATGCATGATGTGCTTAATGTGGCATCGCAAGAGGATATTCCTGAACTTAATAAATATCAGTGCGGCACTTACGAGATGCATTCGCTTGAAGATGCCAAAAAAATTGCGAGTGATATGCTTGAACACACGATTGGTGTCATGGATAATGAGGCACTTAAACTAGACCTTGCAAAGTTAGGACTGGCATAATGCTGCTGCTTTTGCCAATGGATGGTGATGATGCGCAAACATCTCAACTTTGCGCGCTCAATGATGTTAAGAAATGGGCACTAATGCAAATTGAGGCGGGGCAGGTAGCACAGATTCACTTTTATGACCAGCGCGAAGCAATTAGCGAGTGGATTGATGCCGTTGTCCTCATGAGTGATAACGAATGCACGTGGCCGTTTCAAGAAGAGAATATTGGGATTCTTGTCGCTCATACCCAACGCTCTATTGATGATATTGTTGAAGCCTTTTTATTTAAAGAGTTGCATGAACTAAGCTACTAATAAAGATGCAGCAGTTTTTAAAGGTGCCCTTAAATTATAGTTTTTGCTAAACTCTGTTGAAACGTCCTTTGAGCAAAGATAACGACGCTAGCCTCTTTGGAAAAAATTGTCATGCTATTTACGTGGAAACAGTGTGCTCTAGCTAACATGATGCCACCTATAGCCATCAGCATCGTAACGCCCACTTCATAACAGTTCATATAAACCTTCAATAGCAAATCATTCATAACGATTAATATTATTAAATAAAGTGATGACCAAGATGTGACCATATAATAACTACAATGTCAAGTAGCTATGTCAGCATAATATTTTAATTTAGGAGACAACGTGAATTTAATAGCGTATGGGAAAACCTTTCTAATGCACTTTTCAGCATTGGCATTGGTATTCACTATGACAGGTTGTGATACTGCTATCAGTGATGAAAGTAGCAGTATTGTAATCAGTGATGAAGGTGGTATCACAATCAGTGATGGAAGTAGCAGTAGTGCGGCTAGTGTTGAAAGCAGCAGTGCGGCTGGTGTTGAAAGCAGTAGTGCGGCTAGTGTTGAAAGCAGCAGTGCGGCCAGTGTTGAAAGCAGCAGTGCGGCCAGTGTTGAAAGCAGCAGTGCGGCCAGTGTTGAAAGCAGTAGTGCGGCTAGTGTTGAAAGCAGCAGTGCGGCTAGTGTTGAAAGCAGTAGTGCAATTAGTGTTGAAAGCAGCAGCAGTAATAGTGCAGTCAGTGGTGATACCAATGAAAATACCAACAATAATACGACCGTACAAACTGAGTGCGATATTCCTACTAAGTGGGATACAAGCACGCTAACACGGCACGTTGTTGGTAATGGAAGTGCAGAAAGTTGTACACGTGATGCACTTGCTGCAGCGGTTCTTGATGGTGGGTACATTACATTCAACTGTGGAAACGGCAACAAAACTATCGCGGTTACCTCGGAAATTCCAATAGCTTCAACCACGCTTACTGTTATTGATGGTGGTGGCACCGTCACGCTTGATGGTGGTGGTAAAAACCGTATCTTTCAAGTTGAATCTTGGCGTTCTGGATCAATACGAAACATAACACTCCAAAACGGTCACTCCGTACCACCTGATGGTGAATCTCCTAATGCCTATAGTGGAGGAGCACTGGTTGCTGGCTATCTTTCAAAGCTTGAAATTATCAACAGTACGTTTAAAGATAATCAAAGTGGCGGAGGTGGTGCACTCTTTATCGGTAGTGCCGGCGAACTAACGGTTATAGGCAGCAAATTTACAGGTAATACATCATGGTATGGTGGTGCAATTCTTGGCATGTTATCAGGAATCACCGTTGTCAACTCAACATTCACAGACAATAGTGCCCCACAACGCCCGATTAGCAATGAATTTGGGATGGGCGGTGCGATAACGACCGATGGTGCAGCACTTGGATCTCCTGATGGAGGGACTATTTCTATATGCGGCAGCACATTCAAAAATAACTCCAGCCACAATGGCGGCGGTATTTGGCTGTGGGCATATGCGCCAGATACAATTATTGTTAAAGACTCTACCTTTGAAGGCAACACCGTTAAGGGAATTGGAGGTGCCGGACGTGTAAGTATTGGATGGACGGATGAGTCACATCAAGGTACTACTATTACTAAACCGGGAACAATCAATATTACAGGCTCAAGTTTCTTATCTAATTCCACTACTGATGGAAACGGTGGGGCGCTTTACATGGATTGTTATGGTAGTTGTGATGTTACCAATAGTACGTTTTATGGTAACAGTGCAGGCGGTGTCGGAGGTGCTATTCAACATGTTGGATGGGGTGAAGACGTAGGTAATCAAGCCACAAGCGTCACCTTTAACAACGTTACTTTTGCCGATAATACCAACGGACATTCGGTCCTTTTTGGTGATAAGTTCGTCTTTAATAATACTGTTTTAGTTTCACATAGCGTACAAGGATTATGTAGTAACCCTACAAGCAATTCAGGGCACAATGTATTGCAGTATTCATCTCTTGGGGCAACGACAAGTTGTATCAATTCAGGAAGTATTCTGACTGCTGATCCACTGCTATCTGCTCCGGCTGATAATGGCGGACCGACACCAACAATGTTACCTGCATCGAACAGTCCACTGCTTGATAGCGGTACCAATTGTTCATCCGTTGATCAACGCGGTAATCAACGCAATAGCAGTGTATGTGATATTGGTGCCGTTGAATTGAGTGGTGAGAACATGAGTAATAACGAAACGACTGATCCAAAAGCATCAACCGAATCACCCAGTAACGGATGTGGCGCATCACCTAAGTTTACTAGTGGTAAATACACATTAACTTCTGATGGCAATACACGAGAGTATTGGGTTCGAGTTCCAGAAAACTATAACCCAAACACACACTACCGTGTTATTGTTGGACTACACTGGCGAGGGGGACATGCTACCAATGTTTATGATGGTGAAGGTGCTTTTTATGG
>JBNKJB010000038.1:0-44693 GCA_050290965.1 Sulfurimonadaceae bacterium | reverse complement strand
TAAAAAAGCGTATGAAGTCATGAAGCGCATTGAAATCGAGATTGTCGAGTTCGTCGCCGTGCTGGCGCAGCAAAACCTGAACGAAGAGCAGAGCCGAAGCCTCGATGCTCTGTTGGGTGCGACGCGCGAAAGTGTTTATGCCGCCAAAATTTTAAAAGACATCAAAAAAAATATGGATCAGTTCGCGCAGAGCGAACAGCAGGTGATTTTAAAGGTGTATGATGACATCCGTAAAAATCTTACCTATGTAGTTTTGATTTTTGTGGCTTACATGCAAGAGCAAATAGGTGTAGAAACGTGCACTGAAAAGTTTCAAAAAGCAGAAAATGAAAATCTTAAAATATTAAAAGAAGCCACACGCTCTTTTGGGCATGAAGGAATCAGTGAAAGCAGTGTGGTATCGCTGTTAAATACGAATCGCAGTGTGCATATTGCTACGATTTCGCTCATAGAAGCAAGCCGTGCAGTGAGATTGCATTTTAGTATGGATGATGTAGTAGATTAAAAACTGTGGATTTGGTTGCGGAGTCAGGATTTGAACCTGAGACCTTCGGGTTATGAGCCCGACGAGCTACCGAACTGCTCTATTCCGCGATCTATAACATTTGGATGGGGTAGAGGGATTCGAACCCCCGAATATCGGTACCAAAAACCGAGGCCTTACCGCTTGGCGATACCCCAATGAAACAGTCATTACAACTCGTAATGAGGTCGGAATTATAGTTGATCTTTACGGCTTTGTCAAGTCGTGTTATAAAAAAAGCGACATGCCATTACAAAGGCTTAGACCGTTTTTTTTGTTTTTGCTATAATCCGCTAAGAATTCTTACATGTAAAGAGCAATAATGACACCAACACAACGTGTAAAAGAGGCTATTGCCGCCTTTCAAAAAGGTGAAATGGTTATTATGATTGATGATGAAGATCGTGAAAATGAGGGTGATCTGGTTTATGCCTCCATGTTTTCAACTCCAGAGCAGGTTAATTTTATGGCTTCACATGCTAAGGGTCTGATTTGTGTATCGGTTAGCCAAAAGATTGCCAAACGGCTAGATCTGAATCCTATGGTCTCTTCAAACACCTCGATGCATGAAACGGCTTTTACGGTTTCTGTTGATGCGGCAGCGGCAACAACAGGAATTTCCACGTATGAGCGTGATATGACCATCAAAATTTTGGCCAATCCGTTAAGCCATGCTGATGAGCTGGTAAAACCCGGCCATATCTTTCCATTGATTGCCAAAGAGGGCGGCACCTTAGTGCGTACCGGCCATACCGAAGGCTCTATTGATCTGTGCCGTATGGCAGGGTTGCATGAGTCGGCGGTTATTTGCGAAATCATGAAAGAAGACGGTACGATGGCGCGTCGTGATGATCTGGATGCGTTTGGCCAGAAACATGGTTTTAAAACGGTATTTATTTCTGATATTGTCGAATATCGTTTGGCTAATGAGACACTTATTGCGCTAACAGACGAAACCGCAATGAAATTTTTTGGTGTGGATGTCATCAAATGTACCTTTAAAGATCACAAACACAACGAACACACCGCTATTCGTTTCTATGCTACAGGTGAAACGGCTAATGTTAAAGTGCATAATGTAACCTCTGACATTGATCTGTTGCTCAATCAACAGCGTTATGAGCATCTGGTACATGCCATTGAATATCTCAAACAAAACAGCGGTTTACTGCTTTTTATCAATCAACCCGATCAAGAAAACGGAGCGATTGATTACGGTATTGGTGCGCAGATTTTAAAAGCAATGGGTGTTAGTAAAATGCGCTTGCTTGCTAGCGGCAGTGTGCCTGATTTTGTAGGTATTAGCGGTTTTGGGCTTGAAGTAAGCGAGGTGATCACTATTTGAGCCTTTCTCCTAGCCAACGTAATGCATTGCGTGTGATTATTCAAGAGCAGCTTTTACATGTAAAGGGTGAAATAACGCATCTTGAAGAAAAGACACAACCCATTGCGCCGGATTGTTCGCTAGGAAGACTCACCCGTTTTGAAGCCATGGGTGAGCAGCAGGTGTATGAACATGCGCTTGATGTGGCGCGTAGGCGTTATCATAAGCTTGAATATGCACTGCGCAAAGTTAATAGTGAATCGTTTGGAATTTGCAGTGAATGTGACGAGCCTATTTCTTACGAACGTTTGAAACTGCTGCCTGAATCTACGGTTTGCATTGCGTGTGCTAATGAAGGTAGGCGTTAAAAATATTTTCCTCATGATAAACGTATAACCCACTTTCCGCACCCCATTTTTTGTATTTTTAAAGCCCTGTTTTTCGGGATTTTCAACTTTTGTGGATACTGTTGTTTTGGAGCAGATGGTAGTTTGTAATTGTTAGAATAATGTTAAGGCTATAATAGAAAAACGATATATCATTTTAGATATAATAAAACTTATAAAATAAGAGTTAGCAAACACATAGAAGAGGTAAGAAACAAGATTATGAAACTATATGAGAGTGAACTTCAAGCCCTTTTAAATGAAGATGTCCCCTATGGTGATCTGACAACCAGAGCATTAGGATTAGATGCACGCCGTGCCAGGCTTCAGATTCGATGCCGCAGGGAAGAGATGATTGTTGCTTGTAGTGAAGAAGCGACGCGTTTGTGTGAAATGACAGGCTTACATGTAGAGTTTTGCGCTCCCGATGAAACTCGCCTTGAAAAAGGGGCACTGTTATTGCGTGCCAATGGAAATGCCGCTGCAGTACATCAGGCCTGGAAAGTCACACAAAACCTGCTGGACTTTGCCGGAGGCATTGCCACCTACACGCGCGCCATGGTTGATGCTGCGCGTGAAGTTAATGAAGATGTTGTTGTTGCCACCACACGCAAAACGCCGCCTTTTGCTAAAAAAATTGCTATTAAGGCCGTGCATGCAGGTGGGGGAGTGGCACACCGTTTGGGGCTTAGCGAAAGTTTGCTGGTTTTTGAAGAGCACCGCAACTTTTTTACAGACCAGGCAGCGCTGCATGATGCGCTTTTACATGTAAAACGCCACAATCCCGAAAAAGCTCTGGTTGTTGAAGTGCATACTCTTGAAGAAGCGCGCCGTTTTGCTCAAATGGGAGTTGATATTTTACAGCTTGAAAAGTTCCCGCTAGAGGTACTTAAAAGTGCAGTAGATGCATTACGATCAGAGTTCAATCAGGTTAAGTTAATTGCCACAGGAGGTATCCGGCTGGATAACGTGCGTGAATATGCTGCCAGTGGCGCAGACATTATTGTAACCTCCGCCCCCTATAGTGCTCCAAGTGCCGATGTAAAAGTGCATATCGAAGCACTTTGATCTCTTGTTATGGGGAAAAAGATTGCTTTAGAGGTGCCCTTTATTTTAAGTGGGGCGCTAAGCCCCAAAAAGAGTTACGCTGCTAGAGGATCAGGACCAAAACGGTTTTCACCTTCTGTACCTCTTGAAACCAGAAAATATAATACTACAAATCCGCCAAACGGAATAAGATACAAAAGCTGCCACCAACCACTTTTGTTAACATCGTGAAGCCGTCTTGCTGCAACTGCTAAACTTGGGAGCAGTGTTCCAAGTGCAAATAATCCGCTTAAAATACCACTTGTTCCAATGAGAACGTCAATAATCATTAAAACAATATATACGATTATATAAAATAGCATAAACATCCAGTACTCTTTTCTGCGTGCCCGCCCCGAAAACGTTACGTATTTCAGATACGCTCCAATAAAGTACTCCTTAAATGCTTCAACAAAAGACTCCATCACCACTCCTGTAATATTAAATGAATCTAATCTTACTACCGTAATTGTAAAACAGTGTTTAATATTGCATAAAATATTATACGACCTGCAACAAGAGCAAATGCAAAATATTTTGCAAACTTTTTAAGTTCTTTGTTTCCAAAAATGTAATCAATGAGAAATACTCATAAATGTGCAGTTGATAAATTATTGTTTAATCTTAAATAGACTCATCTTATTAATTGGATAAGACCAGTTAATACATTTTATACACAAGGAATAAACAATGAAACATTATACTCTTCTAGGAATTTCTCTTTTTTTAAGCATGCTTTTTTTAACAGCTTGTAGCTTAAAAAATCCAGACGTGTCAGAAACAACAGAGCGTCAAAGCAGTCTTGCAAAACAGCAAGAATCACAAGGTATTAGCAAGTATGTATTTGACAACAATACCAAACTTGCCACTAAAATTTCTAATCTGGAAAAAAAGATTGTGCTGCTTGAAAAAAAGATCAACGAAACACCACGAGGTGCAGATAGGGCTAAACTTGTTAAAAGTAAAAGTCAACTTGATGAAAAAATAGTGCTATTACGCAACCAGCAGATAGAAAATGCCAAAGCTTTTCAAGCCTCTAATCAGCAAGAAAACAATCAACCCAAGATAAACTAATAGCTTAAAAAAAACGTGGGCAGACATTTTTTTAAGTCTGTCCAAATCTTGTTATACGTTCCTCCTCAGAGTTTCAAACAATCTGCAAACCATTTACAATGTAACAGATGAGTTTTGGGTGTAGTACCACCCAAAAGCTCCAATAATAAGAATGCCAATAAGTAGAACAACTCTTTTTATAAGAGCTCCCTTTGCGCGATCTTGGCACCTTCTTAGAGTGTGCCAAATAGCGATAGATTACTGTGCGAGAATGATGCTGCTGGCTTTGATTAGCGCATAAACGGTGTCGCCTTTAGCCAGTGCAAGCTCTTTAGCTGCTTCTTCGGTAATGATCGCCGTCAGTGTTGCATTGCCAAGTGAGAGTTTTAGTTCACAATTGACGGCACCTTCGATAATGTCACTTATAGTCGTTTCAATAACATTGCGTGTACTGATCTTACCGGGTTTATCTTTGGCAACCATGACAAATGACGCCTTTATGATAGCATAGACTTCAGAGCCAGAAGCAAGCCCCATTTCGGTAACAGCCTCTTTGGTGACAACTGCTTTAAACGTCGTTCCAGAAACGTCAATGACCACTTCGTCATTGACTTTACCCTCAATAATTTGGGTCACACTGCCTTTAAGCTGGTTGCGAGCACTGGTTTTCATTGATAAATCCTTATTTGTATTAAAATTCGTGCAGTATGACATAACAAAAATTAAAAAAAACCTTTTTTATAAAATAGAGAGATAGATTAAAAATTCTAAAAAAAAGAAGGGTGTCAATGAATATTTTATGTGAAAGAGATCATAGAGTACATGTAAGAATTTTATGGTGAGAAGGGATCAGAAATAGGTTAAAATCTCGCTACAAGCAATCAATAAAAGGCCTAATGATGCGAGCGCTCTTTTTACATGTAGAACTCTTTGCAATTATGGTTTTATTTCTTGGTTGCAGTGTTCATGATGTGCAGCACCATCCTCGCAATGAAATTAATGTTACATGTAGCTATTCTAACGGCGCGCCAAAAGCTCCCGATACACAAGATGCGTGGTATCATGACTTTAATGACACCCGTCTTAATCTTCTTATTGAAACGGCACTGACACAAAATTATGATGTTAAACAGGCTATTGCACGCGTAAAACAGTCTCGTGCATTAGCCAGAATCTCTGATGCTTCTGATATGCCAATGCTTGATTTTGATGCCGGGGGGACATACCGTTTTGAAAAAGATCGCGAACGTAAAACTTATGATGTCGGATTATCATTGGCATGGGAAGCAGATCTCTTTAAACGACTTGAAAATGAGGCACTTGCCGACACGCTTGAAGCTCAAGCCAGAGCGGAAGAGCTTCAAGCGTTACGTCTTGCTCTTAGCGTAGAGGTAGCCCAAGCGTATTATGGTGTTATGGCGGCTCGAAACTCTCTTGAACTTCTTAATGAACAGGTGCGTTTGGATGAACATTATTTGGAATTGGTAATGCTGCGCTTTCAAAACGGTGTAGGCACTACGGTAGAAGTGTTGCAGCAAAAGAGTCAACTTGCGCAAAGTGAAAGTTTGATTCCTACGTTCAAAGCGCGTCTTCGTAGTAATGAAAATCGCTTGGATGTACTTTTAGGTGCGCTACCCGATGGCGTGAATCGCCTTGATGATATTCGTCCAAATCTTGATGTTCCAGTTGCGCAAAATATTGGTATTCCATCGCAGCTTTTACAAAGGCGTCCCGATTTGCGCGCGATGGAGCGTCGATTGGTGGCTTCAGATGCACGCATTGCCGTAGCTATTGCGCAGCGCTTGCCATCACTGAGACTTGGTGCGTCACTCTATCGTTCAGATAGTGTGAATTACTCCGGCGTATTGGGAATTGTGAGTGCTTCGTTTATTCAACCGCTGTTAGATTGGGGGATGCGCGAAGCCGAGGTAAAACGTAACCGTGCTTTATACGAAGAGCAGATCGCTGCATATGCCGCACGCTATCTTTTGGCAATTGAAGAGGTAGAAAATACTCTCTATGCACAGATGCAGCAGCGTGATTACCTTGAGCGCCTTGAAGCGCGACGTGCTATTTTACAACTGACGGTTGAAGAAGCGCAGGCGCAATACCTTCAAGGAATCAGTGACTATCTTCCGGTATTAAATGCGCTTGAAGCACTGGATGAAACCGAACGCATGATGGTTCAGGCGCGTTTTGATCTGATTACGTATCGCCTTACTTTGTATCGGGCGCTTGGAAGCAGTGTCTCGTTAAACTCTACAACAAAGGATCCAAATCCATGAAATGGTTGTTGATTCCAGTACTTTATATACTCAGTGCTGTTTCGGTATGGGCCGAAGATACTCCAAGCGTTCAGGTGTATGCAGCGCAGGTGCAAGAGGTTCCCTTTTTTGATACGATCGAAGCGTTAGGAACCTTGCAGGCCAATGAGCAAGTCTCTTTGGCTGCCACAGTAACCGAAGTCGTAACCGCAGTTGATTTTGAGGACAATCAGCGTGTTAAAAAGGGAGATTTGCTGGTTCAAATGGATGTGGCAGAAGAGCGCGCCGAACTTGCCGAAGAAGAGGCCCGTTTAGAGAGTGCCAAGCGTCAGCTAAAACGCCTTGAACCACTAGCTTCTAAAGGAGCAACTTCTGCTACAGCGCTGGATGAGAGTCGTGTGGCGGTAGAGACAGCTAAAGCACGCATTCAAGCCATTAATGCACGCATTGCACTACGCCGTATTACGGCACCTTTTGACGGTGTTGTGGGATTGCGTCATGTAAGTGTGGGCGCACTGGTTAAAAGCGACTCAATCATTACGACCATTGATGATGATAGTGTGATGAAACTTGATTTTACACTGCCGTCGATTTATTTGGAATTTTTAAAACCGGGGATTAAAATTAGTGCCACAAGCAGAGCCTTTGAATCACGCCGTTTTGAAGGGGTGGTATCAGCCATTGGAAGCCGCATTGATCCTGTCACTCGTGCCATCACGGTACGCGCGCGTATTGCTAATCCCAAGCGCTTGTTAAAGCCGGGATTACTGATGCATGTTGTGATGCCGATGAATCCGCGAAAAAGTTTGCTGATTCCTGAATCTTGCTTATTGTCACGTGGAGCTATTACGTATGTTTTTCTCATCATCAATCATGAGGGCAAACATGTGATTCAAAAGCGCGATATTGTTGTTGGTACACGCCGTAATGGGTATGTCGAGGTACAACAAGGGCTGCAAGCGGGTGACACGATAGTATCACAAGGACTCATCAAGCTTAAAGCGGGTGATGCGGTCACAATAATGGCAATTGAAAAGCCAGGTGATACGCTTAAAAGTTTGCAGCAGCGTGCTGGCAGTGTGCAATGATTTTATCTGATATTTCGGTTAAGCGTCCGGTATTTGCTTCGGTAATATCGCTGCTGCTGATTGCATTTGGTCTTATTTCGTTTGAGCGTTTGCCACTGCGTGAGTATCCCGATATTGATCCTCCCGTCGTGACGGTTGAAGTTGATTATCCCGGAGCACCAGCCAATATTGTTGAAACGCGTATTACACAACTTATTGAAGAGCGTATTGCCGGTGTTGAAGGGATTGAATCTATAGAATCTGCTTCAAGTGATGGGCGCTCTAAAGTGACCATAGAGTTTTCCATCAATCGTAATGTGGATGCTGCTGCCAATGATGTTCGTGATCGTGTTTCAGGCATTACCGATAAGCTTCCCCTAGAGGCCGATCCGCCGCAAATACAAAAAGTAGATGGCAATGATGACGTTATTTTATGGCAAAACCTCGCTAGCGATAAGCTGAGTGTTCCTGAACTTACCGATTATGCACAGCGTTATTTGGTAGATCAATATGCCACGCTTGATGGGGTGGCGCGCGTGCGTGTTGGCGGACAAATGGGGTATGCCATGCGGATTTGGCTTGATCGTCAGGCTATGGCGGCAAGAGAAATTAGTGTGGGCGATATTGAGCAGGCATTACGCGCTGAAAATGTTGAGTTGCCCGCCGGGAGTCTGGAATCTGTTAGCAGACAGTTTCAAGCTCGTGTACAGCGTAATTTTAAACGTCCCGAAGATTTTGCTCAGCTTGTTTTAAAAGAGGGCGATAACGGCTATTTGGTACGTTTGGGCGATGTGGCGCGTGTAGAGCTTGGCGTAGAGGAGGATCGCACCTTTTTTAGAGGTAATGGCGTCCCTATGGTAGGTATTGGAATTATTAAACAATCTACGGCCAATACTATTGATGTCGCGCGAGCAGCCAAAAAGCTTACCGTACGGCTAAATCAGGGTTTACCTGAGGGAATGTCAATTGAGCAAAGTTATGACAGTTCCGTGTTTATCGAGGCATCCATACACGAAGTCTATATGACCTTATTCATTGCAATTATCTGCGTGGTATTTGTGATTTATCTCTTCTTGGGCTCATGGCGTGCCACCTTGGTGCCGGCAGTTGCGGTACCGATTTCTATTATTGCTACCTTTAGCGTTATTTATGCGCTGGGATTTTCTATTAATATTTTGACCCTTTTAGCATTGGTACTAGCCATCGGTTTGGTTGTGGATGATGCTATCGTCATGCTTGAAAATATCGTACGTCGTACTAAAGAGTTAGGTGAAACACCATTGGTAGCTTCGTATCGTGGGGCGCGTGAAGTAGGATTTGCCGTGATTGCCACAACCTTGGTTTTAATTGCGGTCTTTGTACCCATTACATTTTTGCAAGGCGATATTGGGCGACTCTTTACCGAGTTTGCCCTTACCATTTCAGCAGCCGTAGGCTTTTCGTCGCTTATTGCATTAACGCTTTCTCCAGTACTGGCTTCGTTGGTATTAAAAGAGTCAACGCAGCATGAAAATGCAATGATTCGTATGATTGATTCGGGGACGCATAAGGTTCGTAGTCTCTATTTGATAGTTTTGCAATTTTTGATGCAGCGCATTTGGATGGTAGCCGTTATTTTTTTTATGTTGCTTGCATTGAGTGCATGGATCTATCCGCAAATTAAAGAGGAGTTTGTACCCAAAGAGGATCGGGGGGCTTTTTTTATTATGGTCAAAGGTCCTGAGGGTGCAACGCATCAGTATATGAATCACTACATGAGTGAGATTGAGCGTCGGATGCAGCCTTTTATAGACACTGGAGAGATAAGTCGGGTACTTGTGCGAACGCCACGTGGATTTGGCAATCTTTCTAATTTTAATAGCGGTATTGTGATTTGTATTTTAGAGGATTGGTCTAAACGTCGCTCTGCTTGGGTCATCATGGATGACATTCGCCAAAAGCTTTCGGACTTGCCCGGAGTACGCGCCTTTCCTATGATGCGCCAAGGGCTTGGCGGACGCCCTCAAAAACCGGTGCAATTGGTTTTGGGTGGTTCCACTTATGAGGAGTTGGCGCAATGGCGTGATACTCTTTTAGCAGAGCTAACACGTTTTAATCCGGGTTTAAAAGGCGTTGATAGCTCTTATGAAGAGACCCGGCCACAACTTGATTTTATTGTTGATTATGATCGTGCGGCAGCCTTGGGTGTGAGTATCACAGAGATTGGAAATACGCTTCAAACGCTTATGGGCGGTAAACGTGTTACTACTTTTATTGATCGAGGTGAAGAGTATGATGTTATTGTAGAAGGCGAGCGCTCAAAACAGCGTTCTTTAGAAGATATTTCCAATATTTATGTGCGCTCAAAGCGTACGGCACAAATGATTCCGCTTTCCAATGTGGTGCATATAAAAGAGTATGGATCAGCGGAAACATTGACACGCTTTAACCGTGTCCGCGCCATTGTTATCGAAGCGAATCTGGCGGATGGGTATCGTTTGGGTGATGCTTTGGCTTATTTGAATAAACTGGTTCGTGAGAAGTTGCCTGATACGGCTATGGTAGATTACAAAGAAGAGAGTCGTGATTTTATGCAATCACACAGTTCCATTATCTTTGTTTTTTTGTTGGGGATCATTGTGGTTTATTTGGTTCTTGCAGCGCAATTTGAAAGTTATATTCATCCATTTGTTATCATGCTAACCGTACCGCTAGCAATGGGAGGAGGGCTTTTAGGACTCTACCTCTTTAATGCATCTTTAAATATTTACTCGCAAATTGCACTGATTATTTTGGTGGGATTATCGGCAAAAAACGGTATTTTAATCGTAGAATTTGCCAATCAGCTGCGTGATAGGGGTGAATCTTTTGATGATGCACTCATTCATGCGTGCCGTGTGCGTTTTAGACCAATTTTAATGACGGGACTGACCACGGTGGCCGGTGCAGTGCCGCTGATTTTATCCGTGGGTGCCGGAAGTGAAACGCGAATCGTGATAGGGATTGTGATCTTGGGGGGCGTTTTAGCGGCTACACTCTTTACCCTTTTTGTTGTTCCTGTTGCTTATGCGCTTTTTGCCTGCCATACCAGCTCACCAAAAGCGGTTGAACACCGCTTGGAGAAAGAAGCGGCCAATGCACCTTTGTAACGCAATTTTGAACTTTTCGTGTCATAATCATACTTGAAAAGTCTTAGGGGGTACGTGGTACCCATTTAGCGTTTTCATACCGGTTTTTAGCCGGCATCATTGTACTTTTTGGAGCATCTTGTGTTGAACAATGTGGAGTTTAGTGAGGAGCTTTCCGAAACGTATGATTCACTTTATGCGCAATATGATCTTAAAATGCGCACGGTTCATCAGGTTAAAAAAAGCGCTAGTGGATTGCGCCACTTGTTTGAGTTTGGAAGTGTGAGTCGTGGCGGTATTGTTGTTGAGTTTATCATTGAAGAAACTAAGGCAGTGGTGAAGCGGGGACGTTTTAAAATCATGAACTTGTCCAACCGCAGCCAGACACATTTACGTGGACGGTTGCGACGTGGGAATGATGCAGAATTAATTGAACAGATCCATAAAATTTTAGATCAAATTTTTGATGGTTTTGATCAGGGTGAAACCGTTCCGATATTATTGGATCGTTTACGCAAAAAATATACGCCAAATACGACAGAAAACATTGTTGTTAATGAGTTTAAAAAAGAGGAAAGCGGTGTTACCGAAGCGCTACTTGATCAAATTGTTCAAAAAGCAACACACAAAGGGGCGCCTTTGAAGGGGTATCGCTTTTCACCCAACAACAAAACGGTATTAACATACAGACGTAAAGATGGTGGCATTGATGAGCAATATTTTTTAAATATCAAAGAGTGTGTGGCACACTTGAAGGCAGCCTATTTGCTGTAGAGGTTGAAAAAGGTCGCTACAGACCGTTTTCGTCTTTAAACGTGTTGGCTTTTGAAACAGCTGCAACCAATTGTTCTGCAAGTTCGGGCATTTTTACAAAATCAACCCAGAGGGTATCTTCAACAATATCGTGAATTTGTGATGCAATTTCAGTAGCTTCACGCTTGTATTTTGCTAGTTCTTTTTTGAGTTCTTTTGTCTCTTCTGACATCATGTTTCCTTTTGTTTTGAGTTAGTGTCTATGCTGCAGGATGCACTTCGATCTGTTCGGCTTCATCTTTACGCAGCGCAATAAGAGCGCGGCCAACTTCGATTTGTACCGTTGATTTAAACCATCCAAAGTTTTTAATACAAATAGGAGTGTTTTTACAAAATCCCATGGCACTAAGACGTGCTTTAAAGGCACTATCAAGATTGATGGCATCAACAATCAAAGATTCGTTCTTATTCATATTAAGCAGGCACATACGTTTCTCCTTACATGTAGATAGGGTTTAAAGTGAAAATGCATAAATATTCTCAAATTTGACATCACAAGTGCTTCCCAAACACATATGTACAAAACTGATTTTCTTTTCAAAGTGATAAGCTTGAAAGAGTTTTACGGCATTTTCGTTAATCATCGGTACGTCGGCAAAAACTTTTTTTAGCCCTCTAAAATAGAGGACGCCGCGCATCATTTTTTCGGCTTCTTCTTTATGTCCGAAACGCACCTGCCACGGGCCTAAATAAACCGATTTGGCATTAACAACGGAGGAGTGCTGAAAACCGTTGGGCTGAGTAAATTTAAGCGAAGAGTTGCGCTCCATTTCATCAAGTAAAAAATCCAAACGATTTTCACCAAAGGTTTCATAATCAATTTTTGAGATGACATTTTCAAAATTATCGCCATCAAGTTCTTTGGCATGGGCATTGGTAAAGTTAAATGGCGGCACTTTGCCCACATTTAAAAAACGTCCCACATCAGTTTTTGCTTCAAAGCCGTAGCGCTCAAAAAAAGGTACCAGCGATGGGTTTACATGTAAATAAACCGACTGATAATCGCTTTTAAGCGCACCCAAAAGGGTTTCAAAGAGGCGTGTGCCATACCCTTGCTTTTGATAGGTAGGTTTCATCATAAAATATTTAATTTGTGCAGTATGCTCAAATTCGATGGCCATGACGGCACCAATAAGCTCGCCGTCGTAGTAGGCACCATAACATAAATGCGGTGAGTGCATCATCATGAGTTTAAGATGATACCCATCTACCAGCCAGCCCACCTCTTCGGCAATTTTGGTAATTTTGTCAACATCGCCAAACTTGAGCCATCCTATAAACATTGATGGCCATCCATATAAAGATGCTGCAATTCACTAATATTAAGTACTTGTTTTCGTGAGGTGACAATTTCACGAATGCGTGGCAATAGATTATGTAAAATCTGTTTTTCAGTGGCAATGCCAATTTGTTCCAAGTGATATTTGATGGCACTGGTACCGGAGTGCTTGCCAATAGGATACTCACGGATTGAGCCTACTTCTTCCGCTTCAAACGGTTCGTAGGCTTTGGAATTTTTGAGCATTCCCGAAGCATGCACGCCGCTTTCGTGAGCAAAGATACGCTCACCTACGATGGGGGCATTAAGTTGTAAGGAGATACCAGCCGCATCGCACACGATGGATACAAGTGTACGTATGGCTTGGGCATCAATGGTACGTGTTTCGCCGTACAGATGTTTTAAAGTCATGAGTATCTGTTCGAAACTAGCATTTCCGGCGCGTTCGCCAAGGCCAACAACCGTTGTGTTGACACTTATGGCTCCGGCGTCAAGTCCGCTTAGGGCATTGGCATTAGCCAGACCAAAATCGTTGTGGGTGTGCATCTCAATTGGAAGAAGATCAAGAGCGCTCAGATGTTTGACATTAGTGTAGGTTTTACTAGGAGTGAGAATGCCTACCGTATCGCAATAGCGGAAACGATCAGCACCAACATTAACGCCAAGGCGCATGATCTCTTCAATAAATTCAAGCTTCCCGCGCGAGGCGTCTTCACCGCCAATACATACATAAAGTCCTTCACGCTTGGCGGCAGAGACAACATGCTCAACTTCACGAAGCATTTTCTCTTTGTCGCCACCAAATTTGACATCAATTAAAATATCTGACACCGGAATGGAAAGATCAACACGCTTGACACCACATGATAAAGAGGCTTCAAGATCGGCCATCTTCATACGGTTCCAGGTCATCATTGAAGCATTGAGACCCAAGGAGAGTAGGGTTTTAATATCCTCTTGTTCACTGGTACCCATGGCAGGTATGCCAATTTCGAGTTCGTCAACACCGCATGCATCAAGTGCAAGGGCGATGTCGACTTTTTCTTTGGTGTTAAAAGCAACGTAAGGGGCTTGTTCCCCATCACGAAGCGTGGTGTCGTTGATAATTGCCATAAATGGGGCCTTTAATTAACTTCTGCTTCCATTACTTCGGGAAGGTTAAAGTATTTACGTGTTGCTTTGAGTACTGAAGCTTCAATAGGTTGGAACGCATAATCTTGATCGGCAACAATACCGGCTGCAGAGAGATCATTTTGCGGACAACCGCCAATTTTTGCAGTCAAAATCAGTTTGACATCTTTGAGTTTTTCTAAAATTGGAGCAAGTGGGTTAGTGCCATCGGGTCCAGCACAGTACTCGGCTTCGACTTTGCGGTGGTGAATAAAACGGATTCCCAAATCTCCCGCTTCGTAGATCAAAAACTCTTTAACAGAACCAAAATGTTGGTTGATCATTCCTTCACCCGCAGTGGTAACAGCGACAAGGATGGTGTTGCCATCACTGGAAAGTTCAGCTTTTTCTTTACGTACACGATCATTAGCTTTGTCAAGGAAAAAACGAAACTCTTCAATTTTTGCCTGAGTCTCTTTGCGACCTTGAAGATCATATTTTACTTCCAGCTCATCAAAACTTAGGGTGTTAAAAGTCTCTTTAGTAAACTCTTGACCACGGTCTTCACCAATAAGTCCTACGGCATCCGCACGGCACTGGCGACAGTGTTGCATCAATTTCATATCCATGCCGCACGCTTCTTGTACTTCCATCTGTTGTTGGTCTGTTGCGCTAGGTACTCCGGCAAGTCCAAAAGCGGTTCCATGCTCCGGCTCTGAAATAATAGGCATGATATTGTGCAAAAAGACACCGATCTCTTTAAGCTTTTTAGCAACTTCTGGCAGGTGCTTGTCGTTGATGCCCGGAATAAGTACGGAATTGGCTTTAATCAAAATTCCTTTTTCAACGCATTTTTTCATCCCTTCAAGCTGACGCTCAAGAAGAATTTGTGCCGCTTCTTTACCGTAGTAGCGTTTATTGTTATAAAAGATCCATGGATAAATTTGGCTACCAATCTCACCAGTAGTATCAACACTATTAATGGTAACGGTAATGTGATCAATGTCATATTTAACCATCTCATCAACAAATGCAGGCAGTTCTAAACCATTAGTTGAGAGACACAGTTTAAGATCAGGCGCTTTTTCGCGTACCAGCTTAAAAGTATCAAAAGTCTTTTTAGGATTAGCAAGTGCATCACCAGGACCGGCAATACCCAGTACACTTAAACGTTGTACTTCACCGCCAACAAACATAACTTTTTTGGCAGATTCTTCAGGAGTAAGACGTTCGCTCGTTACGCCCGGTCGGCTTTCGTTAGAGCAGTCATATTTACGGTTACAGTAGTTACATTGAATGTTACACGCCGGTGCAACAGCAACGTGAATACGTGCGTAATGGTGGTGGGCTCCCTCGGAGTAGCATGGGTGGTTATGGATTTTGTCTTGAATATCCTGCGGCAAAAATGCTTCGGCAGGATTGCTTGAACTACAGCTCATTTATGCTCCTTTTTTATTATGTGTTTAGGATACGCAATGACTTCGCATCATGTAGCTATAATCATCTCTTACGGGAGTATTTGCAAGTTGTGTTCTTAAATTATGAGGACAGAGACACTGAAAATAGTAGTGACATATGTCTCATAAACGCCTGTTATAAGGAGTTTAAATATACATGTAAGAAGCATGACAAAAATGTCGCACATCATTTATAGGAGTTACATGTAAACAATATATATTGCCAGGGCATCCGTAAACTACAAGTGTGTTATTAATGATGAACAAAAACAAACTATTTGTATAGTTGAAATTTTTATAGAGGCATATGTATGGGCTATTGAGCTTTTTGCTAGAACATTTGTTGCATATGTCAATGCAAAGGATGAGTATGAAGTTTGCGCTACCGCTTGACAAAGATGGTCTGTTTTATCGTTTTAATCCCTGTGGTGCAGATACGTTTTCTATCTACACGGTGCATAAAGAAAAAGAGATGCTCACGTATGCGCTCTTAAACAGTGTTGCTAATCCTTGGCACAACATTGAAGGTGCAACCTGTTCGCATTTGGCAGAAAATGGCGGTTGTGATGCAGAGCTTAAAAACAATATTGAGCACATATTAGATCATTATGCAATGCTTGAAGTGCTCTCACGCTGTGATTATCTTTTAGGTGACAATTTTTGTGACAATACTCGTAAAGCATTACGCAATGCAGGTATTAAAGCTTACAATGTACCACCTTTTTTGACAGAAATCAAAAAAATCATTACACACTTTTTAATAGGAGTTAACGTTGCAGATTCATCTGGGAACATCCATTATGCATCTTGAAGATGAGCCGCTTGGTGTAGGTTATGCATCAGAGCAGGTGACGCTTAAAGACACGCAAGGCAATACTCATGTTATCGGCGGTCAAAACGGTAAAACGCAAGTGATTATTTCACTGCCTTTTATTGATGAACCTGTTACTGATGAGCTACGTCATATTGCTACAGCACTTCCTAAAGGGGGTGCGTATGAAGTAACAGCCGCCATTGTTGTGGGTAATAAGGCTCATAGCAATCCAGACATTGAAGGGATCGATTTTTTTATTGACGAAACGGGAGAGTTTGGTGATTGGTATGGCACACGCATTGCAGATGGTCCATGCGAAAAAGAGCTGACCAAAGCACTCATTGTCATTAGTAAAGATGGTGCAATCTTTTATGACGATTTTCTCACCAACCTTCATGATGCCTTTAATGGCAAGACACTAGAACGTAAAGTTTATGCAGCACAATTGTGCTATACAGGAAAAGGATGCCACTAATGAGCGAACTAATACAACAGATAAAAGCAGAAATCCGCAACCAAAGCACCGTACCTTATTTTGGGTTGGGAATTTTTGAAGGCGTTATGACTAAAGAGGGTGAGGCGATGCCTTATGATTCTGACTCACTGATTTTGAAAATGAATAATGGTCGTGAGATGAGTCCGCGCCTTATGTTTGAATATTCACGTGCCGCGATGCACCTTGAACAACGCCGTGGGGTTGACTATATTCAACAACTGACAAACCATATTTTTAGCAAACCTTTTGAAGCAACACCCTTGCAAAAATCCATAGTTGATATGAGCCCACGATACATCATTGATACCAATCGTGATAGCAAACTCCAGGAACTTTTGGCCTTTACGCCGCATTATGTGGTGATTGGCAAGGCGCGTATTGTAGGAAATGATTATCGTTTTGAAGTTTTTGAATACGATGTGGAGAACAAAAAATATTTTTTGGTTGAAGAAGAGGCCTTGGGTGATGACAAAATTGTTCTTTTTAAACCTATGGGTTCTACACTGCCTGAACCGAGCTTTGTAATTAGCGATGCCGATTATGTTGACTGGCTCACCGAAGCCATGGGTGGTTTTGCCGTACCGCCAACGCTAAAAAGCTACCGTAAAACCAAAAAATACCTCTTTTTAGGTACGTTTTTTGATCGTGACACCGACCGTATGGTTGCCAATGAGCTTACGCTTGATCTTGAAGGTGGTTATGTTATTACCGATAAAGAACTGGGTAAAAAAGAGAAAAAATTCATTGAAAAACATAATCTTGAAGTGATCAATATGTCACTAACACAATTTATTGATGCATTTGTAAATTAAGGAGCGCTCTATGCCTATGATACCAACCGTAAAAGATATTTCACCTCGCGGTGAACGCTATTTTGACCTGTTTTCAAAGCTGCTTAATGACCGTGTGATCGTTATTACTGAAGCGGTAGATGATCAAATGATGGGCGTTGTCATTTCGCAACTGCTTTATCTTGAAGCGCTTGATAGTGATGAACCGATTCATATGTATATCAGTTCACCCGGTGGTTCGGTAATGGCAGGACTTGCCATTTTAGATACGATGCAGCTCATTTCTGCTCCTGTACATACTTATGCTATGGGTATGGTAGCATCAATGGCAGCAGTGCTTTTTACCTGTGGCGAACCGGGACACCGCTATATTCTGCCTAATGCCGAAGTGATGATTCATCAACCGCTTGGCGGTGCTTCAGGGCAGGCAAGCGATATTGAGATTCAGGCTAATCATATTATTAGTTTGAAAAAACGGCTTTATGAAATTTTGGCAAAAGCAACGGGAAAACAGGTAAAAATCATTGAAAAAGAGAGTGACCGCGATAACTATTTCATGGCAAAAGAAGCTGTGGCATTTGGACTCGCTGATACGGTGCTTGACAAACTTGGATCAAAGGATGATGCATGAGCATAAAAGCAGAAAAAAGCTGCTCGTTTTGTGGCAGAAAACAATCAGAAGTTAAAAAAATGTTTAGTAGCGAGTCAACACACATCTGCAACGAGTGTGTGACAACATGCAGTAATATTTTGCAAAAAGAGGTGAAATACGAACAACGCTCGCAGTTGCAGCAACAGCTTCCTAAGCCTGAAAAAATTGTTGCGTTTTTAGACAAGTACATCATTGGCCAAGACGCGGCTAAAAAAGTGATGGCAGTGGCACTCTACAACCATTACAAACGTATTGAAAACCCAATCTACAATAATGTCGAACTTGAAAAATCAAACATTTTACTGCTTGGTCCTACCGGTAGCGGTAAAACCCTTTTGGCTAAATCGCTCTCGCGTATTATGAATGTTCCTTTTGCAGTGGCAGATGCCACAGCGCTTACCGAGGCAGGCTATGTGGGCGAAGACGTTGAGAGCATTCTCTCACGTCTGTTGGCTGCTGCTAATTATGATATTGAACTGGCACAGCGCGGGATTATTTACATTGATGAGATCGACAAAATTGCACGTAAAAGTGAAAGCTCTACCATGGGGCGTGATGTGTCGGGCGAGGGCGTACAGCAGGGGCTTTTGAAAATTCTTGAAGGCTCAGAAGTGTATGTTCCTGTAAAAGGAAGCCGTAAAAATTCTACAACTGAAACGGTACTCTTTGATACCACGCATGTACTTTTTGTTTGTGGGGGTGCGTTTGTAGGATTGGTGCCAGATAAACATACCAAAAAGTCCAATAAAGTCGGTTTTTCCAAAGTGCAAAAAAATGAGCTAAAAGAGCACAAAATCGATCAAAAAGCGCTAGTGCATTATGGCATTATCCCCGAATTTATTGGACGTATTCCTGTGATTGCCCAGCTTATAGAACTGAGTAAAGAGCAGATGATTCAAATTTTACAAGAGCCTGACAATGCGCTTATAAAACAGTTTCAGGCGTTGTCTGAGATGGATGGCATTGCACTAGAATTTGAGCACAGCGCGCTTGAGGCCATTGCGCAAAAAGCAATAGACAAAGGTGTCGGCGCACGCGGACTTCGCGGCATTATTGAAGAGGCGATGCTGCCAATTCAGTTTAGCGCACCTTCTAAAGAAAATCTTGAACGCATCATCATCACCGAAGCAGTCATTGAAGACCCCGAAGCAAACGAACCTATCTACACCTACAAAACTCAAAACGATAGCGAAGGCTAACTCTTTTGGTGCACGTTGTGCGCCATTTTGAGCTCGTTATCCTCATACCTCATATAATTAAAATTCTTGAAATTCACTGTTTTTAAAAATCATTAATTTATATAGTATAATGGTAAATATTTTAATACTAAAGTGGATAAATGAAGAAAAGAACCTTAGAGTCAACTCTGCAAATATCACTCAATACATTTCCAGTAGTGCTCCTAAATGGTGCAAGACAGGTAGGCAAATCCACGCTGGCACTTGAACGTTTTAAGAACTATCTTACTTTTGATGATGGTGAACTTCGTCTTTATGCCAAAGAGAACCCAAAAGGGTTTTTGAAAAATCTTGAACTTCCTATCTGTCTTGATGAGATACAAAAAGTCCCCACACTTTTAGAGTACCTTAAAATGCACATCGATGCCCATAGAGTCAATGGAAATTTTTTACTTACCGGTAGCTCAAACGTACTCGATCACAAAGAGAGTAAAGACACCTTGGCAGGGAGGCTTTGCGAACTCAGACTTCATCCGCTCAGCTCAAAAGAGAAAAACAACAAACCGGATGAAAATGTCATCGAAAAATTGCTCAATCGTGACTTTAAACTCCCTAAAAAAGAGTATAGCAATGAAGTGTATCAGCATGTTTTGGATGGCGGATATCCTGAGATTTTAGCGCTTGAAGGGCTGGCAAAAGAGTTATGGTTCAAATCATATAGTGCGACTTACATTGAAAGAGATGCAAGAGATTTAGCCGACATAAGAGACTTGGACAGTTTTATAAAATTTGTACATGTACTTGCTTCCCGAAGCGGCACAATACTCAACAAATCAAGCCTAAGCAATGATATAGGCATCAAAGATATCACCACAGAAAACTATCTCTCTATCATAAGCCGTATCTATCAGGCGACACTTCTAAAACCCTACTTTGTCAACATTGGCAAGCAGTTTGTAAAGTCACCCAAAGTTTTTTTTAATGATACCGGAGTGCTTTGCAGTTTGCTTCGTATTAACTCAAAAGAGCAACTCATAAGCTCGCCGTACAGCGGGCAAGTGTTTGAAACCTATATCTTTTGTGAACTTCAAAAGCATCTTTCATATTTGCAAAAACCGGCCGAAATATTTCACTACAGAACCAATGATAAAAAAGAGATAGATTTTATTATAGAATTTGAAAATGAGGTTATAGCCATAGAAGTAAAACAAAGCAGCAGTGTGAAAAAAGAGGACTTTAAACACATTATCGATCTGCAAAACAGATATGAGAAAAAGTGCCTCGGCGTAGTGTTTTACAACGGTGACATGGTGGTAGCGTTTAGTGATGATTTGGTAGCTATTCCCTTTGGGATGTTTTTGTGAAATGTACATAAAAAATGTATGGATGTTTCCCTCATTGCAAGCACAGACTATGGCAAATAGATAGTGCCCAACAACCCAAAAAATTTACAAGGAGATCATATTTTGGAATACATAGAATTAATTATCATCATTGGAAGTATCAGTCTATTATGGGTATATAAAATGTATCGAAAAAGAAGTATTGAAAAGCGAGAAGCGTACATAAACAATTATAAATTCCCAAAAAGAATATCTGAAACTCTATTAGCTACATATCCTCATCTTGAAGCAGATGATTTGGATTTAATCATAAAAGGATTAAGAGAATATTTTCATGTATGCAATATAGCAGGGAAAACGATGGTGTCTATGCCATCTCAAGTTGTGGATGTTGCATGGCATGAGTTTATTCTTTTCACGCGAAAGTATGAATCTTTTTGTCAACAAGCATTAGGTAGATTTTTACATCATACACCTGCTGAAGCTATGAAAAGTAAGACACAAGCTCAAGATAGTATTAAAATTGCTTGGAAAATTACATGTCATAGAGAAAATATAGATGCAAAAGCACCTACAAAATTACCACTACTTTTTGCACTAGATTCTCTTTTGCAAATAGAAAATGGCTTTAAATATTCATTAGACTGTACTACAAAAAATGGTGCTGCATACTGTGGTGGACACATTGGTTGCAGCAGTGGTTGTGCTGGAGATTCAAGCTCTAGTGATTCAGGCTGCGGAGGTGGTTGTGGTGGAGATTAAACTACCCATGAAGGTAATAAGGGAACTTTTATCTGATTCTTTGTAAATCGTGATTTTAAGGTGCCTTCTCCTGGAATGGTTTTACAGAAAAAGACACCTGCTGTCGTTTTTTATAATTTTAAAGTGAATTTGTACTTTGGTTTGAAATTTTGATAGTGAACTTTAGTTTTAAATTTAAATTTTGAGATACAATTTTTGACTTCAATAAAAAGGATAACTATGAAAAAATACTATCTTCTTTCCGCATTATTAGTATCGAGTGTTACTTTTGCTGATGCAAATAGTCTCAGTAAAAGCCCATTAAAAATCACAGAAAGTGAAGTGGTGAGTGCTCAAAAAAAATGGGGTGAATGCATCGTCGATATAGGTAAAGCAAGTGCTAAAGAGGTAAAAAAAACAGCAACTAATTGTATTAATACTCTTTATGCATACGATAATGGTGGCGTGCTATTTAAACCAACAAAAGCAGCGCATAAACAGTTTAGAATGGATAAAGCAGGCGCTTTGTCATATTTTGTAACAGGTGTGGAAGCAGAAGATCATGGCTTTGCACTACAACCTTGGAATCGTGTGCGATTTGAAAATATAAAAACCATTACAGATAGTGACTCGGCAATTTCTATGGGTAACTATTATTTCACCGATGCAAAAACAAATAAAGAAGTAAAAGTTGAATACACTTTTGGATACATCAAAGATGCAAATGGGGATTTAAAAATCAATCTTCATCACTCATCATTACCGTATAATCCGGCACACTAACATATAGACTACAAAACAATCAAGAAGAGGGGATTCCCCTCTTGCAAACTTGAGCATCTGAAAAAGGCACCTGCTGTCGTTTTTGTTCATATCCGTCATGCCAATTTTGGCACAATAACTACAAGTTTTCCATCCTCCATTTTTGTTGTGTAATGGGTGTCGGCATCTTTGGGCAGAGGAATAGTGATTGATGAAGAGGAGAAGGTTTGTGAAGTGTAGTAGTTGTTTTTCTCCTGTTTGCTAGTTTGATTTTTCTTCTCTTCCTTAACAACAAGATTGCCCTCTTTGAGCTCAATATTGACATTAAGATCATCTTTATTAGGGCTTGAAAACTCAATGATGTAGTTGTGATCTTTTTCCAAAATATTGTAACGAAGCCCCTTGGAAGCTGAGAAATTGTGCAAACTATTTTGGCGTAACGCATCAAAATTCTTGAAATGATCTTTAAAAAAATCATCATTAAAAAAAGCATCCATTCCCTGATTACCAAACATACTTTGCATCTGTTGGTGCATCTGTTGTCGCATAGCATTTAACGAGGCCATTGGATCGCTTGGCATCTGTTGAGTGAGCGGCGGGTTTGAAAAGGCCTGAGGTGCTGGCTGTTTGGGACTGGGAACTATTAAAGCGTTGTTTTGGGTGCTTAATGTATCAATTTGTGATTGTAACGCATCGATTTTTGTAGCGAGTTGTTGATTTTTCTGGTCACTTTGATACAAGAAGTAGCCAAGGAAACCTAAAGCGGTGACAAATACAATTGATGTTAATCGCATAAGCATCATGTACCTCCAAAAAAAAAATTACAGTAAAAATCATATGTCTTCATTGCCAATGATTGGTAATCATTAAACTTCTTGCCAACCTGCAACAAATCATCTGCCCCAAAGGGGCAAGCTTTAGTGCCACAGCGGCTAGCGTAGGACTTTGGGCTTTGCTCAAAGTGCGTTCAAAACAAAAAGAGCAAGCTTTAGTGCCACAGCGGCTAGCGTAGGACTTTGGGCTTTGCTCAAAGTGCGTTCAAAACAAAAAGAGCAAGCTTTAGTGCCACAGCGGCCAGCGTAGGACTTTGGGCTTTGCTCAAAGTGCGTTCAAACAAAAAGACAGGCTTTAGTGCCACAGCGGCTAGCGTAGGACTTTGGGCTTTGCTCAAAGTGCGTTTTAATAGAGTAGCAACGCCTTCTCGAACAAATCTTGCATTTTATCCTCAAAGTGTCCTGTTTTAAAAAAGGGCAAAACTATAAACCAAGAGGAAGCAATATAATGATGCGCGTATACCTAGACAACAATGCTACGACACGAATGGACCCGATGGTCAAAATGAAGATGCAGCCTTTTTTTGAAGACCTTTATGGAAACCCCAATTCACTGCACCAATACGGTATGGAGGTTCGCCCTTATCTCAACGAAGCAATGGGTTACATGTATGATGCGCTTAATGTGCCTGATGAAGATGATATCTTAATTACATCCTGTGCAACAGAGAGCAATAACACGGTTTTAAAAGGAATTTTTTTCAAGTACATTTTGAAAAATCCCGAAAAAAATCACATTGTGACTACAGCGGTGGAACACCCATCCGTTTTGGATACCCTTCATTTTTTAAGCAATCATGGCGTGGAGGTTACTTATGTGGATGTTGATCATAACGGCTATATCTCTGCCGAAGCGGTCGAAGCAGCTATTACGGACAAAACCGTACTAATTTCAATGATGTGGGCCAACAATGAAACGGGTATGATTTTTCCCGTTGATAAAGTGGCGGCAATCGCAAGCTCTAAAGGCATTTTGTTTCACACCGATGCGGTTCAGGCCATTGGAAAAGTAGCGGTGGATCTTACAAAAACACCGGTAGATTACCTGACATTTTCAGCGCATAAATTTCACGGACCAAAAGGTATTGGTGGTTTGTATGTGAAAAAAGGCAAAGCGCTTCCCAATCTTTTGCATGGGGGCGAACAGATGGGTGGTAAACGTGCCGGAACGCTTAATACGGCCTATATTATGGGGATGGGACTTGCAATGAAGCAAGCCGTAGATCATCTGGATCAAATGAATACCTATGTGCGTGCGCTGCGTGATAAACTTGAAGATGCTATTGCTAAGCTTCCCGATACCATTGTTGTTGGGCCGCGCGATATGCGTACGCCAAATACGATTTTAATCTCCCTACGCGGTATTGAAGGCGAATCAATGCTGTGGGATCTGAATAAAGCAGGGATTGCTGCATCAACAGGTTCAGCCTGTGCTTCAGAATCGCTTGAAGCCAATCCGGTTATGAGCGCCATTGGTGAAGACCCAGAGCTTGCCCACACGGCGATTCGTTTGAGTCTTTCACGTTTTTCTACGGAGAAAGCGATTGATTATACCATTGAAGTTTTTGCCAAAGCAGTAGAGCGCTTACGTTCTATTTCATCAACTTATTCTTATACCAACAAAGAAGTAGGGTGAAATACCTCTTACATGTAAGCATTGATGAACGTAAACGTACCTACCGCATTGATGCCAATGATGAAGTGCAGGCCAAAGAGCGGATGCTTTTACGTTTGCCGCCTCATCAACGTGATGAAGTGGTTATTAATGGCATCGAACGTGATCCCGCATTTATAGGCAAAGAAGAGCCGTTTGGCATCTTCTTGAATGACAATCACGATTAGGCGTTTTGCTCGAGGTTATAAAAGTAGTTGGTTGCTTCGACAAAACCGTCAACGCTACCGCAGTCAAAACGTTTGCCTTTGAATTTATAGGCCATAACCATCCCTTTTTTAGCCTGTTCGCACAAGGCATCCGTTATTTGGATTTCGCCGTTTTTTCCGGGTTTGGTGTTTTTGATCATGTCAAAGATGTCGGGGGTAAGGATATAACGTCCAATAACGGCAAGGTTTGAAGGGGCTTTGTCGTTATCGGGTTTTTCAACCATGTTGCTAACCATATACACGCCTTCCTCAATCTCTTTGCCTTCAATCACACCGTATTTATGTACCTCTTCCATGGGGACTTCCATCGTAGCGACAATAGAGCATTTGTATTTGCTGTACAGATCCACCATCTGTTTCAATACGCCGTCACCATCGGGGTTATAACAGAGGTCATCAGCTAAAACCACGGCAAAAGGGTTTTGAAAACCTACCAAAACGTGCCCTTTGTAGATGGCATCGCCAAGACCGCGCATTTCATTTTGGCGGGTGTAGGTAAAGGTGGCGTTGTTCATAATGTGTCGGATTTCGCTAAGTAGCTCCTCTTTAGAAGAGCCTTGAATCTGGTGTTCAAGCTCGTAAGAGATATCAAAATGATCCGTAATGGCGCGTTTACCGCGTCCGGTAATAATGGCCATGACATCACAGCCTGCCTCCATGGCTTCTTCCACGCCGTACTGAATAAGGGGTTTGGTTAAAATTGGCAGCATCTCTTTGGGCATTGCTTTGGTAGCGGGCAGAAAACGGGTGCCATAACCTGCGGCGGGAAATAAACATTTTTTTATCATACAAATTCCTTGATTGTGTCTAATTTATATTTTTTAACCATCGTATTTGATACGGTTCAAGTGTGATTGATTCTGATGTCATCTCTTCATTATTGATCAGGTCAATCCACCCTTTATCGTTAATAAATGGTAATTTGCATGAAACAGTATCATTTGCGAAGTTATGAACGGCTAAAATCTTCTCATCTTTTTGATCACATATTTGTAACACACAGAAAATACGGGGATCCAGATTGAAAAATTCAAACGGTCCAAAAGGATTAAATGCCCGTTCGTTGATGCGTATGGAGATCAAACGCTTGTAACTGTCAAAAAGAGTTTTAGCCAAAGTACCGGGAGTTGAGAGCTCATTTTCCAGCCAGTCAATATGGTATTTTTCGCGGTTAATGGCACGGTTACTGCCGGTGTGTTTCACACCATCATGATAATTTCGAGATCCCACCAGCGAATGAAAATAGATCCCAGGTACTCCTGGCATTACCAGTACGGTTGCCTGGGCAAGTAGCATACGTCGCAAGCGTAATGTATCACTCTCATCAGGATGGGTTAATGCATCAATATAACTACAGTTAAGCTCATAAGGGCTTTGTGATCCATCCTCTTCAGTCCGATACGATACCAAACCCCCGTGTTCTATGACTTTGTCCACCATATAATTGATGGCATCATCACTCAAAAGCCCTTTAACGGGTCTAAGGCCTATGCCGTCATGACTGGCGGTAAAATTAAAAAAGCAGACCTTATCGCTAGGGAGTTCAAGCGTTTGCGCCCATGAGGTGAGGTCTTGGGTATTGGCACCTAAAATGGAGTGGATGAGCAGTGGCGGCAGAGCAAAGTTGTAAACCATTTGCGCCTCATCACTACCGCTGCCAAAATAGGAGACATTTTCATGATGCGGTACATTGGTCTCGGTAATAATAATCACTTCGGGTGCCACTTCGTGCAGTACTTCGCGCATAAGCTGTATGAGTTCGTGGGTTTGACGCAGGTGCACGCATTCGGTGCCAATCTCTTTCCATACAAACGCAATGGCATCCAGACGAATCAAGGTTGCCCCTTTTTCGATGTAATAAAAAAGCGCATCAAGCACATTGCGCAGTACCCGGTGGTTTTTATAATTAAGATCTACCTGATCTTTGCTAAAGGTAGTCCAGATATGGTGGATTTTGCCATCGTTATCAGTAAATTCGCTAAGGAGTGGGCTTGTGCGGGGGCGGACGACTTTTGAAAGATCGGTCGCCGGATCCAATTCAATAAAAAAGTCTTTAAAATAGCTATCGCCGGAGAGAAAAGCTTTAAACCAGTTTGAAAATTGTGACACGTGATTAATGACACCATCTACCATTAATCGGTACTTTAAAGCAATATCATCAATTTCGCGCCATGATCCCATATGCGGATCGACACGGCTGTAATTTACTACTGAAAAACCGCTATCTGATGATGAAGGATAAAAGGGCAGAATATGAATAGAGTTAATGACCCCGTGCAGATGGGTCTCCATAAAATTGTATAACGTTTGCAGTGAGGGTTCATGGTCACGATGGACTTGATCGCCATAGGTGATAAGAATAACATCTTTTTCACTCAGATGATAAGGGTGCGATTCAATACGATTGTTGTATTTAAAAATCAGATCAATAATTGAATTAAGCGCGTGTTCTGCCGTTTCGGGCGGATATAACTGGTGCAGGCGTTTGTTAATCTTATGTCTAGGATCAGAAATATGCATTAGGCGTTATCCTTGGCAACATTGGCGGCAAATGCATCGGAAAAGTCAGGTATTACCGAACGTACGGTAATCCATGGCGATAGCGATGGCACGCCCATGGGATCGTCGTAAAACTCAGCGGCCGCCTCTTTAATAGCCTCTTGAAATGCATTAACCGCATTAATTTCTCGTTCACGGTTATATTCTAAAGCATTAAGTTTGCTTAACGCATTATATTTGGAAATTTCAAAGCGTGATTCTTGAAAATAGGTGGCTTCAAGTGTCTTAAAAGTAGATTCTGAAAAAACAACACCCTCTTGTGCCATAACGCGAAAAATCGTTTTGGCAATATCGTTAGCCATTTTGTAAACGCCACCTCCGCTCTCTTGTGATCCAAGCTCTTGGTGCTTGTGTTCATAGCTTTCCATAATTTCGGTTTGACAGATACGACGGTTTGAGGTGTTTTTATACACTTCACTAAGGGTAGAAACTTCCAGTCCCCATGTGGGTGAAATGGCAATACCGCGTGCTAGTGAACGAATAAATGCAAACTCGCCCGAAAGGCTGTATCGAAAGCTTTCCATATAATCAAGATAGCGGCTTTCACCAAACACTTTGCGCAGAGATGAGATGAGTGGAGAGTAAAAAAGTCGTGTAACACGGCCATGCAGTTTGGTGGTAACACGGGAATAAAAACCTTTATTAAACTCAAAATCCAAACCCGGATGAACAATAGGAAAAAAGAGACGTGCCACGATTTCGCGGTTATAGTTGACGATATCGCAATCATGTAAAGCAAAAGCGTAGGCTTCTTGATGGGTGAGTCCATACCCTAGCATGGTCCAGACATTGCGTCCTTTTCCGGGAGTATTAAGCCCGGGAAAGCCTTCTTTGCTAAGTTGAGAATAGAGCTCTTGAATATGGGGCCCATCATTCCAAAGTACATCGACCTTACAAGGGAGTACATTCATAAATTTTTTAACTTCTTGAAATTGGGCTTCAGTGGCACAATCAAGGCCTAAAATAATTTTGTAAAGGTATTTTACATTTTTGAGCTCTTCAATAATCTGCTGCATGGCAGGTGTTTCAAACTCAGAATAGAGCGCGGGCAGCATTAGCACCATATGATGACGCTTCGCGTAGCTTTCAAGTTCACGCTCCATATGATCTAGCGAGCGACTTCCTAGATTTTGAAGGGTTGTAATGACTCCGTTTTGAAAAAAATCGGCCATAAAGTCTCCTGTTATTGGGATTTTTCTACAAACATCAATACAATGTCAAGTAGATTATTGTGGGTGGGGCCGCACTCAAGCAGTTCACCTGTGGCGGCAAAAAAAGTGTTGGAATCAAAATGTTCAAAATAGTGCTGAGGGTCCAGTTCTAAGTTCATGGCATAAATGCGGCTGTGGGTGTCAATGAGGGCTCCCGCGGCTTTGGAATTGCCATCAATGCCATCCGTTGCGGCGCAAAGCAACGTAATTTCGCTTTTGCCCTCAAGTGTTAAAAGCATGGTGAGGGCCAGATGCTGATTACGTCCGCCTTTGCCATTGCCTTTGACATTGACAGTAGACTCTCCGCCTAAAATATAGCAGCACGCTTCATCATGATGCGAGGCGGCCAAAACCGTCAGTCGTAGCGCTGCTACGGCAGTATCATCTTGAAGCGGTTCTTCGATGCGGTGCGTTATGATGCCTTGATCTTTTAAAAGGCTCTCGGCAATGCGTTGTACTTCGAGATTAGATCCTAAAATATGGTGGGTAATATGAGCTGCTTCTTGTTTGGGTGTTTCGGCATGGATGTTTTGCGAGCCTTCTTGAAGATAGGTCATGATGCTTTGCGGCATCTCATGGGTGAGCTCATGCGATGCTATAGTACTTAATGCTATCTCAAACGTAGTGCTATCGTAATAAAAGGGTGCCGAGCCTATGGCATGCAAGTCATCACCAATTACATCAGAAAGCACTAACACAATGCCGGTAGCTTTGGTTTTGGTGGCTAATTTGCCGCCTTTGACGGCTGAAATATGTTTGCGCACGCAGTTGATAGCATCAATACTCATACCACCATGAAGCATCAATGTGGTAGCTTTTTGAAAATCTTCAAGGCTAATAGGCTCCTGGGGACGCTCAACAAGGGCTGAGTTGCCGCCTGAGAGTAGATAGATAAATAGATCCTCTTCATCTAATGTTTCAAGGTGTGTTTCAATGGCTTTGGCGGCTTCGATACTGGCATCTGAGGGGAGGGGATGAGAGCTTTGAATATAGGGCATGGCGGTATTAGACTCATACCCATAAGGCCCAACGAGCAGTATCTCATCAAGATGTACATGTAACAGTTTTTCCATCGCCTCGGCCATAGGTATAACCGCTTTACCCGAACCCAGCATTATGATGCGTTTATACTGTTTGAGATTATAAGAAGCATCTTTTACATGTAAGGTTTCGTTTTCTAAAGAGCAGTATTTAGCAATGAGTTTTTGGGGAGTAATGGCATCAAGGGTGTGCATAAAAACGTCATAAAGCAGTTGTTTACGTGACATGAAAATACTCCTTTAATACAGCATTCCAACCTGTAGGCCCGGGGTAAGGGGCTTTAAAAAGGCCTTTGATGTCACAATCAAGATAGCTACCATCTTTTTTGGGAATCAAAAAAGCGACATCCACGCTTTGTAGCATGGTAATATCATTGGCACCATCGCCCAAAGCCAGCGTGGTATAAGCGCACTGAGCCACATCTTCATAACGGCGTTGCACTGTTTTAATGGCTGATGCTTTGTCTTGACCTTGGGTGATTAAATGATAAAAACGTCCGCCGCGAATCACATCAAGGCCATCCGCATTGGCAGCGGCTTTTAGCGCATCAATACGGTGGGCATCATGCATAATGAAAGGTTCGCAAAAATCGCGTACTTTGGCACCTTTGGCACGCTCTATTGGCAATGCCGTATAATGCGCTACTTCTTCGATACTCATGTCATTAAAACCTTTGATATCAAACCGGGTTGCGTAACGTTTAAAGGCATCGCGGATAAGGCTATACTCTTTGCCTAGCGGCTCTAGTAAGTTGCCATCAACAATACCTGCGCCATTTTCAACAATAGCCGGTGTATAAAGCCCCAATATCTTTTGAATATGGCGCACTTCGGTAGCGGTTTTACTTGTGACAATCACAAGAGGGATAGCATGTTCTTTGAGATACGATAACATGGGCAACGCCGGATCGCAGCTATAGGTGTCATGATCTAGCAGCGTACCATCAAGATCACTGAAAATAAGTGTGTTTATGTTGGGTTTTTGCAAATCCATAGCTACATTATAGGCTAATATGGAGTAATTTTAAAATATACTGTGCACAAATATGCATCAATGATGTCGTACAGGAGTTGCATATGCAAGGTAGATTAAGGAGTTTATATGAGTGTTCAAGAACAGATTAAAACCAAGTTGCTTCAGGAAATTTATACCGAAATTGATAAAATGTATGATTTTATGGCGCAGCATTATGTTCTTAGCAGTGAGCATGAAGCATTGGTCATTAAAAAATTAAATCAGTTAAAAGAGCAGTTTTATTTAATCTCCCAAGAGAGTAAATTATCATAACATCAAGTAAAAATATATAAGGCCTTACATGATACTACCTAATATGATTTATGGAACCGCATGGAAAGAGTCGCGTACAGCGGAATTGGTATCACGGGCATTGCGGCAAGGTTTTCGTGCCATTGATACGGCATGTCAACCCAAGCATTATAATGAAGCTCAGGTGGGTGAGGGCATTATTGATTCCAAAATAGCGCGCGATGCGCTCTTTATTCAGACAAAATTTTCACCCATTGAAGCGCAGGATCCAAACACCATTCCTTATGAGCCGACCTTACCACTTGATAAGCAGGTAGCGATGTCGTGCGAGGTGTCGTTAAACAACTTACATGTAAGCGTTATTGATTCGTATTTGTTGCACTCAACCATGATGCCGATGAAGCCGTTGATGCAGATATGGCGTGCAATGGAAGCGTTGGTTGATGAGGGCAAGGTAGGGCAGATAGGTGTGAGCAATTGCTACGATATTAAGCTGTTGCAGCGGTTGTATGAAGAAGCGCGCATTAAACCTGCCGTAGTACAAAATCGTTTTTATAATCAGAGTGGTTATGATGTGGAAATTCGTGCTTTTTGTAAAACAATGACAATGCAATATCAAAGTTTTTGGTCACTTACGGCCAATGCTCCTATTATCATGCATGATCAAACACGTATGTTGGCACAAAAATACGCTAAAACGCCGGTGCAAATTTATTATAGATTTTTAATACAGCTGGGCATCACACCTTTAAACGGCACCACATCACTAGAGCATATGCAAGAAGATTTTGAGATTTTTAATTTTGAATTAGAAGCATCCGAAGTTGAGATGCTTTATTGCTTACATGTAGGCGTCTAAACCGTATTTCATTATTGTGGTAATGCTACAAATACCAGTGCAAAAACGTCATTTTTGTATTTGTCTTCGGTTTTATACTCACGATACCCCTTGGAAGCGGCACTGCTGAGAATGTAATGTTTGTCATTGTAGGTAATGTAAGTGTGTTTTGCATGTTTTTGTGCTTTGAAAAAAGTGTCGTCGAGATTAAGTGTTTCAAGGGATGTAATGCTCTTATTGCTTGAGGCGATAAGACGCTTGTTGGCATCAACAAAAAGTGCAAAACCCTCTTTGCCTGATGGGAAACTCTCTTTTAACATGGCATCAAATTCAACTTCCGCATCAAAAATAATACCAATACCACCTACCACACGACCTTGGTGGGTAATGGTTGCGCTATAAACATAGGTAGGTCGGTTATTATAAAAACGGCAAGGCTCAAAATCGCTTACAAAATAGTGTTGGGGATTGGAGTTGCCAAGAAGTTTCTGTATAAAAGGTTTTTCAATACGCTCTCCTATAATGCTGCGATCATTGGAAGCCGCAACAATGTTCCCATGGATATCAAAGATAAAAAGATTGGTATAAACGGTGTAAAGATTATTGATCTGTTTTAAGGTAGCAGACATGGCATTTGTATTGGGTTGCTCGTGTGAAAGTTCGCTCTGAAACTGTGGTGTCAAGGCCCACCAGCGACAATCGTTAGCACGTTCATAAAGATTACGATCCATAATATCAATGGCTAAATGTGCAGCCGTTTTGGTGTCGTTTATCAAGGCTGCCTCAACAATTTGCTCCAGATTGCTCACGGAAGATTTAATGGTTTCAAGCAGCGAGGTACTAATAAGCCTTAGATTGTCCAAAATGGGATGCAACACATAAACTCTGCGTTTTGATGCAATGAGTTCACCGTTAATGATAACATCGCTAAGGTCTTCTACCAGATCATCCGCTTTTTCAATGATAGATTTGAGTTGGCTGTTTAGTAAGGTTCGGTTTGTAGCGGTTTGTTCTGCTTGTGTAGGTTTCGTTTGCTCATTACCACCAACACAAATGCCATACCAACTGCTAATGCCTTTATAGCCTTGATAGCCGTTTGTTTTTACAGTTACAGCCATCTTTTTTTGTTCAATTACTTGATACTCACGCTCACTAAAATGGGGTATATTGCGCATTGTTTTAGCGCTTGATCCCATTAAGCCGTTATGATCTGCAATAGCTACCCAGATGTTAGAATTACCTAAATTTCCAAGAATACGTTTGAGCTCATCTTCAAAACGAAAGCATAAGCATAAGACACCTATAGGGACATTGTTGGCAACAATTTTGTGAACATAGGTTAATGTCTTTTCTTGAGCATGAAACATATCAGTTTTGGCATAACGTTCAACATATGTGTTACTTTGGAGTGCTTCTTGAAGAATAGGATCACGAGAATATGTGATACGGTTGTCTACATTCATATTGGCTTTGACATTGCCTTGGGTGTCAAAAATAATAATTTCATTATAGACCGTATATTTTGCAGCGTATTGGAGCAGTCGTGTTCGCATGGTATCAATGGAAACACCTTGATGATTAAGAAAATCAATAATGACGCTATCAGTCGCTAAAAAACCTACATCAGCAGTACGCTCAAAAAGGTTTCGAATCAAGATGTCAATGGCAATTTTTGCTTTGGCATACAGTTCACTTTGGAGTTTATGAAGGTTTTCCTCAAGCAAAGCAGCCACCAGTTCATCTTGTAATGAATCAAAGGTAACCGTGGTAACGTCCGTAAATTCAAAAAGCGTTGCAGCTACATGTAAGGCATTGATTTTTCCCGTCAAAGTCACCTTGTTAAGCAGTTTATTTTGATGCTCCAGGCTTTGCATCGTAGCCTCAACAAATGGAAATATACCAAATAATTCCTGCTTCATAAATGCTCTTTTGTTGTAAATTGCTAAGGCACTATCATAACAGACACTACATAGATTGCTATATAAAATAGATAAAAAAATTTATGAAAAAATAAGCAGCCCCCGTCCAAAAGGCACTTTTGCAGTTCGTGAAAGTGCCCAAATCACTTCATAAGAAGGAGCATTTTTTGGAAACCAGCCGTCGCCGTCGGTGAAATAAAGTAACATAGTTGTCATAGAAATATTGGCTTCAATGTATTCAAATGTTGGACGATAATCAGTTCCGCCACCCCCTTTGAGTTTGAAATCAAGTGCTTCACCCCCTTGAAAACTGTAATGGGCATGAACTCTGGCATCGGCAATAAGCAGTTCAATCTTAATGGCGGGAAAACTCTGCATGATGCTTTTAAACTCCTCCATAAAAGCACCCAAAAGGGCTTCATTGATAGAGCCTGAGGTATCAATGGCGACGCATAAACTTAGTGTATCGCTAGCCAGCGAAGGGAGTGCCACTCCACGCCAGAGATGTTTTTTGTTGGGCGGCATAAAAGCGTAGTTGTTGCGCATGTGCCGGTTGATGGCATTATAAAGTTCAAAACGCCAATCCACATTAGCGCTTTTGACTTTTTTGCCCAGACGCTCCAGTCCTGAAGGCATGGCACTTTTACGAAGCGCCACCTCTCGTGCCATCGAATCAGCGTAATGCCATGCGGCCTCATCTTCGGGTGAGAGGCTCTCATCTGTGGCCTCAGCTGCATCTGAAATTTCAATAACTTGCTCTGTAGCAGCGGTATCATCAAAAGCATCCACATCATCATATGCTTCTGTTTTAAGCGCTTCATAGATCTCTTCGGCAAACATTTTGGCAAATTCGGGGTTGTAATTGGCACCTTTGGGGATATAAAGACCGCTTTGATGCAAGATGGTGTTAATAGCATAATCCGTTGCCAGTTGCCATAATGGGCCTTTGCGTCCAAGTTGGCGCTGCTGATGTGCCAGGACATGATGCATGACACAGTTGGTCAAAATAAATTGTAAAGATTCAAGCTTACATGTAAGGATAAACTCTTGATTGTATAAAAAGCGTACGCCATTGCTGGCGTAATAGCGTACACTCTCGCTAGGTTCATGTTTAAGGCGCATGGCTAGCATTCCAAAATAGGGATGCTCAATAGCCAAACGGCTTTTGGCTTTTTTAAGCAGCGCTTCGGCATTCATCGCAGTAGGGTGTTATATTTTTTCATCCAAAGCGGCCAGCTTTGAATGTGGTCAAGTTCAATCTTGCGGCTGCGCAGATCATCAACAATCATTACGGCAAACTCTCCAGGCATTTTGAGTGTATACATTAGCAGATGGTCAAGTTTTTTACTGCTGCTGTTTTGGTTAATGCGCATACAAAGCGATGAAGAGAGAATATGCAGTGCCGAAGGATTAGATGGGATGTCATGGCAGGATCCTTCAAGAATGCTGTCCACATCGGGCAGTTCGCCAGATACCGTTCGAAATCCCAGATACGATGCGGCGAGCTCTTCGCCGATTGCACCGGCAATCAGAGGCAGCATCAGATCCGTTTCGGGAGCGGATGCAACAATTTCGTTGACATACTGCCAGGTGCGCGGTGTGGCAAATGCACGTTCACCATCATTGTTTCCAAAGGTAAAGAGTGCATCGGGACGGTTGGCAATAAAGCCAATAATCGTGGGATCAATCTGTGCACTCATGGCCCACTGACGCCAGTTTTCGCTGTTTGCTTCCATCTCCAGATGCACAAAACGGTTGGCCAAAGGTGCCGCCATACGAAATACCACGCCGCGATCGCTCTCACGGTTACCTGCTGCTACAATGGCCCAGCCATCGGGCAGGGTATATTCACCGATTTTACGATCTAATATTAACTGATATGCTGATGCTTGCACCATGGGTGCGGCGGTATTAAGCTCATCAAGAAACAAAATACCTTTTTCAATGGAGCCATCAGGTAAAAACGATGCCGGGGCCCAGATGGCATCGTTGGTTTCAGTATTTAAAAAAGGAATACCGCGTAAGTCGGTAGGATCAAGCAATGAAAGCCGCAGATCAATATAGCCGATCTCCTGCTCTTTAGCAATTTGTGCCACAATAGAAGATTTTCCAATGCCCGGAGGTCCCCATAAAAAAACGGGAACCTGGCGTTTAATAAGGTGTATGAGCGAACGTTTGGCATCTGTTGGAGTCATAAAAGACCTTTGTGGTTATTGACGTTACGTACTTAATGAAAATATGGCCACTCTAGGGGCTTTGCTCATAAAATACGTAACATCAGTTAGTAAACTATTGCAAGAGTGATTCTATGGAGTGCTACATTTTCTCAGGAGATACTTTAAAAAGAATTGATGCAAGATTTTGATAAGAGTATGCAATAATCATTCTCAAAAATAATAAATACGACAAAAATGTCGTATTTTTCTGAATTTTGTATTTAATTTGTTACATGTAAGGCTTAAAGGCAAGAATATGATATGTATGTAGTGAAATAGTTTAAGAAAAAGGATACACAATGTATGAATGTGACATGATCGAAATGGAAGATTTCGGGTTTAACCACTACCTTCATCACTTTGATGAGAGCGAATGCGAACTGGTATTTAATGAAGACTACGACTGTATTAAAGCAGCAGCAGATTGTATAGAAGAGATCATTTGGAATTAGATGCCGTACTGGTGCTAGGCGTTGAAGCACTGGATCAAATTCACGCCGAATTTTCAGACATCCTCATCCAAACTCAACGCGCCAGTGCGCCAGAGTTTCTTACCTATTTTTCCAAACTTATTGAACACTCCAAAGCGCATTTTGCTTTTGAAGAGTCTCTGATGCGTGAACACAACTTTCATGGTTTGAATGAACATGTTAAGGAGCATCAAAAACTGCTAGATGAGATGGAGTATTTTTATAAAAAAGCGCAAAAGATCAAAGCATTCGGACGTTCATACATTGATGATTATGCTTTTGAATCGTTTCATAAACACGTGGTTACTATTGACGCGCAGTTGGCAATGTTTTTAAAACAAGATAACGCTAATACGCTATAATTCGCCTATCTTTTACAAGTAGCAAAAATGAGAACGCCAAAAGGTTTTGGGAAACACTATTTTACACTCGTATCCATCCAGGCACATAGCGTAGCGCATACGCTTGATGCTACTGCTGCACGTACCCAAACCTATAGCTTAACACTGGCCTCAGAGCGCGAAAGTGACGAAGCACCTCCTCCAGATGAAGAGGCCATGCTTGCTTGTTATGTAGAGGAACGCCCTTGCCATTGCAACTGTTTCTTTAACCGTCGCACTCACCGCATTTTACGCTACAGCAAAACCCTCTGTTTCAAACACTGCAATTGTCGCTTTTACAGCTTTCGCCGCAGTGGTACACATCCTCCAGTATTTTAATCTTTTATTTGAACGCATTTTGAGCAGAGCCCAAAGTGCTACGCTAGCCGCTATGGCACTAAAGCTAGCCCCTTTGGGGCAGATGAGTTCTTGTAGTTTTGCAAGAAGGTCAGTTGTTCTCCCATATCCGAAAGATATGGGTAGCTTTTCACAGAAACATCCCGTCGGGAGCGCTTCGCTTGTTTTGGGGGTTGTACGGGTGAAAGCCGTTAAAAAAAAGCCAATTTCTTGGCTTTTTTAGGCTTGGAACCAGAGGTGATGTGCTTTAGCACCACCGACGGCTGTCCCTGCCACTTTATGGGCTTTGCTCATAAAGTGCATAACATCAGTTAAAAAAAAAGGATATTTTAATGTCAAAATCTTATGTAACAGGCTTTCCACGTATTGGGGAGCAGCGCGAATTAAAACACGCTTTAGAAGCGTACTGGAGCGGTAATGCCGCCTTTAATGAAGTCCAGCGTACATCGTTGATGCTTCGTAAACGCCACTGGGAGTGCCAAAAACAAGCCGGTATTGATCTTATCAGCTGCAATGATTTTAGTTTTTATGACAACATGCTTGATACGGTTGTCATGTTAGGTGCGATTCCCGAACGTTTTCATGATATTGAAGATGAAACGAAACGCTACTTTGCTATGGCACGTGGTGATGAAAAACGTAGTGCCATGGCTATGACCAAGTGGTTTAATACCAATTATCACTATATTGTGCCCGAACTCTCAAAAAAGACACGCTTTTCGCTTAATGCCAAAAAGCTCTTTTTAGAACTGGCTGAAGCGCAGGAATACAACAAAGAGGTCAAAGTCAATCTGATTGGTCCCATAACGTTTTTAGCACTTAGCAGCAGTGTTGACGGCTCAGACGTTTTTGCACATTTTGATGCTGTTTTGGCATGTTATGTCGAGTTATTTCATGCACTTTCGGCGCAACATGAATCGCTTTATATCCAGATGGATGAGCCCTTCTTTGTAACGGATGTCACGGCTGCGCATCTCACACTGCTCAAGCGTGCCTATGAGACGCTCTGCCAGGCTGCACCTAATGTAAAAATTACGGTGATGACCTATTTTGATCATGCCAGTGAAGCTGTTAAAGTGCTAGCGCAAACGCCGGTATGGGGTATTGGTTTGGATCTAGTGCATGGCGTTGAAAATATGGCAGTGTTGGAACTCTTAGGTGATAAACAGCTTATTGCTGGGGTAGTGGATGGACGCAATATTTGGCGTAATGATATTGATGCCACACTCTCTTTGCTTGAACGTGTTGCCCAAAGTGTGCCCAAAGAGCGTATTAGTATTGCGCCTTCATGCTCACTCTTACATGTACCATACACCCTTAAGTATGAAGAGACTCTTGATCCTGAGTTAAAATCATGGCTCAGTTTTGCGTGTGAAAAACTGGATGAGATTGCTTTGATTAGTGCATTTTTCCATAATAAAAAACTCACTGAGGCTCAACGCGCGGCACTAGAGAGCAATGCAAAAGCACTGGAATCACGTCGTAACTCGCAACGGGTGCATGATGAGCGTGTACGTCAGCGTATGGCATCGCTTGAGCAACTGGAGCGTAAGGGCGATTACGCAACACGCATTGGTATTCAAAAGGCAGCGCTTGAGTATCCCACGTTGGCTACTACAACCATTGGATCATTTCCTCAAACGCCAGAGCTTCGCGCTTTGCGCCGTGATTATAAAAAAGGCACTATTGATACAGAAGTTTATAACAACGGTATCAAAGCTTATATTGATGAGTGTATTGCCTTTCAAGAGTCGATTGGGCTGGATGTATTGGTGCATGGTGAGCCAGAGCGTAATGATATGGTGGAGTATTTTGGCGAACAGCTGCAAGGTTATGCTTTTACAAAAAACGGCTGGGTACAAAGCTATGGCAGCCGTTGTGTGAAACCGCCGCTACTTTTTGGCGATATTTCGCGGCCGCAACCAATGACTCTATTTTGGAGCCACTACGCTCAGTCAAAAACTGACAGAATTATGAAAGGGATGCTCACCGGTCCGGTGACAATACTAAATTGGTCCTTTGTACGTGATGATATGCCACGCTCAGACGTTGCCGCGCAGATTGCATTGGCAATATGCGATGAGGTAGCCGATCTGCAAAAGGCAGGCATTCGTATGATTCAGGTGGATGAAGCCGCTTTCAAAGAGGGATATCCACTGCGCAAAAGTAAAATTTCGGCCTATGAGAAATGGGCACTGGCATGTTTTAAATTAGCGGTTAGCAGTGCCAAAATGGAAACACAGATTCATACGCACATGTGTTACAGTGATTTTAACGACATTATTAAAACCATCGAAGCGATGGATGCTGATGTTATTTCGATTGAGACGGCACGTGCCGGCAATAAACTGCTTAGAATTTTTAAAGAGGTCGGCTACGCCCAAGAAGTTGGACCGGGAGTGTATGACATTCACTCCCCGCGCATTCCGGGTGTAAAAGAGATGGAAGAGCAAATTCATGCACTGCTTGAGGTGTTACCCAAAGAGCAGCTTTGGATCAATCCCGATTGCGGATTGAAAACCCGTAAATGGGAAGAGGTCAAACCGAGTTTGGCCAATATGGTCGAAGCGGTTCGAAAGGTTCGCGCGTCGTTTTAAGCGACACGCGCCGAGCGCAGCATCTTATAGATGTTTGGCGTTGCGGCCAGATCAAGCGCGCTGAAATCGTCAGGATTTTTAATGCTGACATCAGCGCCCGCATCGAGCAACAGACGCACCATGCTCTCTTTACCACTGGATGCGGCGTACATTAAAGCGGTGATACCGCCTTCATTTTGTGTATCAATCTCAATACCGGCATCCACAAGCAATTGAATCACTTCGGGATTCTCACCAAAGCATCCAAGCCATAAGGCTGTATTACCGTCGATATTCTTACAAGTAATGTCCGCACCCGCATCAAGCAGTGCTTTGACAATCTTGCTATTGCCCTCACGTGAGGCTTTCATGAGTGCGGTGTTGCCGTAGGTTCCTTGTTTGTTTAAATTCTCGGCAACGTAGTCGTTGCTTTCAAGCCATTGTAGGATGCTGTTGTCCATGTAGATTCCTTTGGAGATGTTTGAGTTTTGAAAGATCTTTGAAAAAACAGCTCTCAACGTATTCAAAACGGTATGACGGGGCAATTTTGAAACGTGCTTCGTAATGTTTTAGCATTAAATTAATATCTTCAACACGAATATGAAACGTTTTTTGACACTGTTGGCAATAAAGTTCGGTAGTCATGATCAAAAGAGTGCAATTTTTGTTCGTTATAGAGTAGTAATATCTCGTCTCGTACGCTTTTTGCACTCTTACATGTAAAGTAGTTTATTTACAAAATGGAGTTTATTATGGTAAACCGTGCAAAGATCAAAGAACTCTTAAATGAAAGTGCATGTTCACATAGTGCTCATAAGAAAAAAGGCGAAGGGTGCGACAAGCCAAAACCGGGTCTTGCGGCTGGAGGGTGTGCGTTTGATGGGGCACAGATTTCGCTCTTTCCTTACGCAGATGCCGTACATTTGGTGCATGGACCACAAACCTGTTTAGGCGCATCATGGGAGACGCGCGAGACGAAAACCTCTTATAATGGGCGCGATCATACCCAAATGGGTTTTACTACCGGTATCACAACAAACGATGTCATTTTTGGCGGTGACAAACGTTTGGCAGATTCTATTGATTATATTGTAGAGCATTATCATCCTGAGGCAATTTTTGTCTATTCTACCTGCGTTACGGCGTTAGTAGGTGACGACATCGACATGACGTGTCAGCTTGGCAGTGAAAAACATGCCATTCCGGTAGTACCGGTCCATGCAGCCGGTTTTGTCGGTGGCAAAAATTTGGGATCACGTTTGGCCGGAGAAGCGGTGCTAGAGAATCTTATTGGCACCAAAGAACCTGAATATACCACACCTTATGATATTAATCTTATTGGTGATTACAATGTCACGGGTGATATGTGGCAGTATCTGCCTATTTTTGAAAAAATCGGTATTCGGGTACTTAGTTCCATGAGTGGTGATGGACGGGTAGGTAGTATTCGTACTGCGCACCGTGCTAAGCTTAATGTGATTGTTTGTGCCAAATCACTCATTACGCTGTGTCGAAAGATGCAGGAAAATTACGGTATTCCTTGGATATCGGTATCGTTTTATGGCAAGCGTGATACCTCTTTTGCCATTCGTGAGATTGTACATGCACTGGGTGATGCGGCTTTGATAGAAAAAGCAGAGCAGGTCATTGCCGAAGAAGAAGCACTCTTAGAGGCAAAGCTACAACCGTATAAAACACTTTTTGCAGGTAAAAAAGCGGTGCTCAACACCGGAGGCAACAAGGCATGGTCGATTGCATCGGGTTTGCAGGATCTTGGTATTGAAGTGGTGGCAACTTCCATTCGTAAATCAACCGAAGATGACATCGAAAAAGCCCGTGAATACCTTGGGCCAGATGGTGTTTTAATGAAAGCGCCTGCAAGCGAGCAGTCAAAGATTATTGATGAAAAGGGTGCTCATATTTTGCTAGCAGGTGGACGTAGCCTGTATACGGCGATTAAAAAGAAAATCAGCTTTATTGATGTTAATCAGGAAAAAAAGGTAAGTTATGGTGCCTATAACGGATTACTTAATCTAGCAAAAGATTTGCAGCATGCCTTTAATAATCCCGTTTTTGCCAATGTAAGCAAAAAGGCTCCTTGGGAGGCTTAGACGTGCTGATTGTGCTCGTGTAATAATTTTGTCATGGCTTTGGCATTCATAGGTTTAGCATAGAGATCGCCTTGAATATTATGGCAGCCATTTTTGAGTAAAAAATCGCGTTGTTCCTCGGTTTCAACACCTTCGGCAATAAGATCCAAATTAAGGTTTTGTGCAAGCGCAATAATGGCGCGGGTAATGGCAACATCCTCTTCATCATCGGGTAAGTCATGAATAAAAGATTGATCAATCTTAAGTTTGGTGATGGGTAGTTTTTTTAGGTATGAAAGTGATGAATAGCCCGTTCCAAAATCATCCAAAGCGATTTTAATACCAAGCTTACTGATGTGAAAGAGCGTATCAATATTTTCATTTTGATGGGTCATGATTTCGTTTTCGGTTACTTCGAGTTCCAACCATTGATTGTGACAGCCGCTCTTGATTAGTAGGCTTTCTAGTTGCGCCAAAAAATCGTTTTGTTCGAGTTGTTTTATAGTAAGATTTAGCGCTAATGTACCTGGAAAAAGCCCCTCATCATACCATGCGGCAAACTGTTGCATTGCGCTTTGCATTACAAATTTGTCAAGTTCAATAATAAAGCCAGAGGCAATGGCTACGGGTAAAAAACTTACCGGTGAAACCATGCCGTATGAAGGGTTGTACCAGCGTACCAGAGCCTCCATACCTATAAGTTTGTTTGTGAGGGCATTAAACTGCGGTTGGTAATAGACTTCAAATTCATCATTGATAAGTGCTAAACGCAGGTTGCTTTCTAAAAAAACGCGCTCATATGCTTGTTTGGTCATTTCCGAACTGTAAAATTGAAAGTTGTTGCGTCCTTCGTGTTTGGCTTTATACATTGCCGCATCAGCATATTTAAGCAGATCATCAGGTGTTTCACCATTTTTAGGATAAAGACTGATACCAATGCTGCATCCAAGATAAAAACTGTTATTGCTTATGGCAATAGGCGTAGAGAGGGTCGTAATGATGTTTGCAGCCAGTATGGAAGCCTCTTCGTAAGAGTCAAGGCCTTCCATGAGCACTGTAAATTCATCGCCGCCAAGTCGTGCTAAAATCTGGTTGGATGAAATAAGAGGCGCAAGCTTTTTTGAAACTTCAATCAAAACACGGTCGCCCATTTTATGTCCAAGTGAATCGTTGATCTCTTTAAAATGATCCAGATCAATAAAAAGTAGGGCAAGTTTTCCACTATTAAGCCGTACTTTTTGGATACTCTCTTTGAGGCTATCACTAAAGAAAATTCGGTTGGGCAAATTGGTTAAATCGTCATGGTAGGCTTTATAATGCAAAATATTTTTTTGTTCGCGTAGTGCTTCTTGAGTATGAATATAGCCTGTAATATCGCGGATAGATTCAACCACTTTGACAACATTTTGATTTTTGTCTACAAGTGCCGTTGAAGAGAGTTCAAGGAATTGCTTTTTGTGGTTGGAAAACATCTCATGGATGACAATGGCGCGGTGTGGCTGCTGTTGCACTATCTCTTGAAGTGGACAAGGGTAGCCTTTCTCATGGCATGGTGTATCAAATCCATGAAGAATCGCGTAACATTTATGGGTAGCGTGATTTGAAGCATGTAAGCTCTTTGCCGCATCATTGACAAGAACAACATTGTAATCAGGATGAACCACCATAATAGGGTTGTCTACACCATTGATAATTGCTTTGAGCTCTTGATGCTGATTTTCAAGAGCAATATGTGATGTTTTGATGGATGCAACCATCAAGTTAATAGTTTTTGCAAGTGTGCTCAACTCAATTGTCTTGTAAATGGGTAGGGGTTGAGTAGGAATACCATCTTTATTGCTTCTATTAAGAATGGCCACCATATCAGAAAAAGGTTTTAAGATATAGCGGCGAATAGCAAAAGCGAGTACGGCGATAAGTATGAGTGAAATAATTAGCATTCTAACACTTGCTTCAAAAATAATATTATGAAGCGATGCATCTAAAAAGCGATCCGTCATGCATATTCCTAAAGTGCCCACTTTTTTTATCGAGGCGCTAATGATTTCTGCTTGAATTTTGTGAGGGCAATTATCATATTGTGCAATATGATAAGAATTTGAAGGATCAAAATTGGTAACACTCCACGAAGCGTCTCGAATTTTCCCTGTAATGTAGGGCTTTTCACCTCTATTGTAATCTTCAATAATAATAAAATAAATCTCTTTTTGTATCATCTCATGAGCAACCAGTTGTTTGTAGGCGTCAATAGCATTTTCTTCTATAAAAACAGCAAGATTTTTTTGAAGTGAAGCAGCTGTGTAGCGGGCCTGTTCCATAAGGTTTTGCAAGATTTCAGATCGTGTTTTATTATAGGTATAAATAGCCTCGATCATCATCACACCAATGACACTGAGTACTAAAATAACAGCTAGCATGGTATGGACTGAAATTTTATAGCTGCGCATTAGATCAGCTTAAATAAAATTTCTGAAATTTCCATAGATCACTCCAATAAAAAGCACTACTACCCAAAAAATTAATGATAACAAATAGCATAAAAATATTGTTTGGAGTATACAGTGAAAGATTTGAATCTTTTCTTGCATATTCATGCTGGAATATTTGAATGCACTTTGGCTTTTTTAAAGGTATGATAGAAAAATCAATGATAGAAAAATCATGTATTGTGATTAAAAAATAATCAACAAATATGATACTTAATATTCAATCCCAGTCTATAATTTTAACATCTCATAGTTCAAAAAGGGAGAACACATGGAAAACTTTGGAGATGTACAATACATCCTGACCAGCTTTTTGTTTCTGTT
>JBNKJB010000037.1:0-98922 GCA_050290965.1 Sulfurimonadaceae bacterium | reverse complement strand
ATCTCTACGAACAGTTTGGTTAAAATCATGGGTGTCATCCTTAGGTAGCCTGCAAGCTTTTTGGATGACACTCAAGCAATCTCTGATCCTCTCTCAACTTCAACAAAAAACTTTGAATTCTTATCCGAGACTCACGTTAATATAATGTTTTTTAATAAAACATAGTCCCTACTATATGTAAGGTAATTTTTCGAGATAGTGAAGAGGATTGTATAACTCTACTATAGAGTACATACAGACTCTCACTGCCTGGGAATAAGGCTTTTATAGGTGGAATAACGCATCGCAAACTCTGCCTGACGGTCGCGTTCTGCTCTGACCACGTCAAAATTTAAGTCGCTTACAATCTCCATAATGTCCGCACTTTCATCAATATCACGCTCGGCGGCGACTTCATCAACCATCATACGGATATTATCGCTTGAAAATCCCTCGGTGTAGGTGAGTAAGGATTCAAGCAAAGCAGCATCGGTGATCTCAAGATTTTTGCGTGCAAACATCTTTTGGATAAAGATTTTTCGCTCCTCGCCATCAAGATCAAAAATAGGGAGTTTAATCTCAATACGGCGCTGAAAATCAATGGGAAACATCTGTGGGCGCGAAGTGTTGAAAATCCAGAAAATTTTTCCCCGATCGCGGCGTTCTTGCATCCAGTCAAGAAAAATGCCCGTAAGCTCTTGGTCGGTCTGGTGGGCATCGCGCTGTTCGGGATCAGGGAAGAGCTTGTCTGCTTCGGGTTTAAAAATAGCCACTTTGCTAAAACTGCGCGCTATCATTTTGATTTTTTCTACAATCACCGCTGTTTCGCCATACCATTTGGATTTGATGTTTAGCAGTTTAATCACCGGGATTCCCGCTTCGTGCAAAAAGGCTTCGGAGTGAAAATCTTTTCCCGTTCCCGTCGCTCCAATGTAGGCAACAGCGCGCCACGGGTTGGTTCCATGCATTCGTTGAATCAGGCGTTTGGCTTTGGTTTTAAGTGCCTCATAGCCAATGACATGATCAAATCCGTATTCAGGGTACACAACCTGTACGTGATTGCCCAGACTCTTTTCAATAATAGAGGCCACCTCATGCCCAAGACGCACTCTAATGTGTTCTGGTTCTTGTTTGAGTATTGCTTTAAGCGTGGTTAGCGCAATCCCCGCAGAGCGTGCCGCCACATCTTCAATCCATTGGGCATCTATTGTTTTACCAAAATGTGCCATATAGTATTGAATAAACGCATGGCGCTCTGCTTCATTTGGCAACGCAACGTCAATGGGGTACAATCCGCTAATCTGACGCACACCGCTATGCAGCGCCTCGAATGACTCACACATCAATATCACGGTATCAGTCGCATTGATAAAATCCGAACTTCCAAAACTCTCACGCGCCAGCGAGAGCGCCAGTTTTTCATCATTTCCCATATACTCTATGGATTTATTGGCAAAAACGATATCGGCATCATCAATTAAAACAATCAGGTTTTTTGTAAAATTTTTATGCTTTTCACGCACATTACGATAAGACGCCAAAAGCATTTTAATCATATGCAAGCCTGAGAGAATGTCATATTTTGTCTGGGCATAATCAAGGGAAAATGCTTTATCATGAATCTCTTTTAATGCGGCGTCAACACCGTAAAATTCCTCTTTTTGGCGTTCATCAACATAGCGCATACCCACGGATGGCGAATAATAGAGCACATGATTGTTATTCAAAAGCCGCTCAATCAAAACATTCTGAATCAAGCCCATGCGTCGCTCGCCGCTTTTGGGTTCTTGATACAAGATCAGATCGCGAATGTTTCCGGTTACGGCAAAAAAATTAGTGGTCGATTTTTTATAAATCTCTGATATCTCTTCATAAAGCTTCATACGACAGCGCTTTTGATACTATGGGGATGCATAAGATAAAACTCCTCTTCACGCTGTTTGTAGTCAGGGTCGAAACACTCTTTTTTAACTTTTGAAATCCATGCATTGCTTATGGGCGATTCGATACGTTCAAGCATCGAAACTTCCTGATCTTTAAGAGGATGCACCGCGTCAAAAGCCACTTTGGCACCATAATGCTCACCCCCGTCATAGTGCCGTGTCAGCGCTACAAGACGTGTTGCCAGCGCGGGAACGTCTCCATCAAGATCATGGGTAACAAAAATAATGGTCAGATTATGCTCTTTTTTAAGACGCAACAGATTTTCGCGTATCGACATTTTGGTTTCGGGATCAAGCGCTGAAAACGCTTCATCCATAAGTAATACAGCCGGTTTCATTACCAGCGCCGAAGCGATGGCCACACGCTGTTTTTGACCACCAGAGAGCTGATGCGGATATTTATGGGCATGTTCGGCCATGTCCACTAATTCAAGTACTTCCAGAGCTTCTTGTTCAAGGTTACGCATGAATGCTGTTTTAAGACCCGCAAGTTTAAGCAAGTCATACCCCAGATTTTTAACAAAACTGCTGCGATCAAGATAGAGCCCCTGCATCACATTACCAAGAGCCGTATAATTGGGAAACAGCGAATAGTTTTGAGGAATAAAACCCATATGACGGTTGGGACCGCGCACGATTTCGCTGCTTACATGTACGGTTCCAATCAAAGGTTTTTCTTCGCCGAGTATGTGGCGCAAAAGCGTTGATTTACCCGCACCTGAAGGCCCCACAAAGCAGACGATTTCGCCTTTGGCTATATCGAGATTGATCGACTTTAAAACGGTTTTATCGTTGTAAACGACATCAAGACCCCGTATCTGGATTAAAAAAGAGCTCATTTGGACTCCTCATACCAGGGGTAGTATCTATCAATCAGATATCCAATACCGTAAAAAAGAATAACCGCAACCAGGGTAATGATCATGATATAAGGGAAGATGATATCGTTTGCCGAAAAACGTTTCAAAATAAAAATACGTGTCCCCAAACCGTCTTGCGCACCCAACGTTTCGCCATATAGCAGGGCAAACCATACCAGCGGCAAATTGATCTTGAGCGAATGCAAAATACCCGGCATGACCATATAGAGATTTTCACGTCCCACTTCCCACTCACCCGCACCTTTCGTAAAAAGCAAGGTGTTGAGATTTTGAGGGATGCGTTTGATCTGATTGACAATATCCTTGATTAAAACAAAAAAGAGTGCCATAAAAATAAACAGGATACTCAGCTCATATCCCGGATCGGCCACCATAAAGAGCACCGGTACAATAGCAGCTGGCGGAATTGCGCTAAAAACATGGATAACCGGCATTATGAAAGCGTACATGTAAGGATACGAACCGCTAAGAGTTCCTATAAGAATAGCCAAAACAAGAGCGATGGCCATTCCGGTAAAAAGCGATATCATCGAAGCTTTCACATCGGCAACAAACTGATTTTTTCCGCTTCGCCGATCGGTTTTCACAACAAAATCGCTCATGCTTTCATACATTTTTACAATCCCCGGAAGCACCTTGTCTCTAGGATTTTCGGCTAAACGTTGACTTGAAAAGTGATGATACAGCCCAAAAAAAAGTATAAAAGGCAACAAGCCCAACACAACACGGCCCCACAAAGGAACCTTGGCACGATTTCCGAATCTATAGCGCATCGCTACTCAATATCAAAAAAGACCGTAGCCTCGATTTTTTTGGCACCGCCTTGTTTTTTCAGCAGAGTGTAACTCACCGGCTCACCCAGAAACTCATTCTCGAATGCCAATTGGTAGGTATCATTTTGAAGTGCGGGCAGCTCATTGGTATAAAAGGCCGTCTCCTCTTTCGGTGTAAAGATTTTGGCACTGTTTAACATAACTTTCGCTTCGCCCATAGATGAACCCATGTCTTCCGAGATGGCGTTCATGAACGCGTTATACTCTTTGCCCCGTTTTTCATGAATCACATAAGCGGTTTTATCCCATAATGCTCGTAAAAATGCCGCTTTTTTATCAAAATCTTTAACATCCTTGCCCAGAACAATCATATCAACAATAAGACCCGGAAAATCAGCACTTGAAACCAATGTCTTTTTACTTTTGGTACGCTGCATCAGGTATTCAAGCGCCGGATTCCATGTGACAATATTATCGATCTTCCCTGCATCGTATGCCGCACGTAAATTGCTATCAAGGTCCATATGTTTTATCGCCACATCTTTATAGGGATCAAGCCCTGCTTTTTGTGCCGCTTTAACCCAAAGCTGTTCAGAGATTGATTTGGTGACCATCCAGACCTCTTGACCTTTAAGCGCCTTGATATCAGTTGCATTTCGCGCAATCAGACCGTCATTGCCGTTGCTATAATCCTGAAGCACAACCGCCGTACTGGCTCGTGAAGCAAGTGCCGTCATTTGATCAAGGTTGGTCACGGTGACCGCATCGGCTTTACCCGCCGTAAAATAGTTGAGACTTTGCAAGTAATCAGGATAATAGACAATATCCAGCTTACACTGATGCTCTTTTTCAACTGCATCATAAAGCCCTGCTTTTTTAGAAGCGTTAATAGCATTCCAGTTAACATACGCCGATGTTGTCAATACCACTTTACACTCTGCCGAGTAGACTTGTATGCTTGCCAATACGGCTAATACTGCCCATTTCAATTGCATGTTTTCTCCTTGTTTTTTATAATTTTCGTGCACTCTCTTGAGGTGCCATAGTAGCTCCGCTTGCCTCTTGCGCTTTTTTCACAGCAGCACGCTGGGCCAAAATATCCTGAAGTTTTTGATTACTTTGCGAGGCTTGCCCTTGCGTTTTATAGCGATCCATTCGTTTTTGCGTATCGGCTCCGGCAACACGCCCCAGAGTTTTGGCACGCGCTTTTTTCTCACGAATCGCCTCTTGAATGGCATCCACACCCGAACGATCAATCGACTTCTTAAGCCCCATCTCTTGTGTTGCCAAACGCTCTTCAAGCGTAGCCATCGCCAGATCAGACACGGCTTCTTCTTCTTGCTGCTTGAGATCATGAATCTCATCTTTGATTTTATTAAGCATCAGTTGCTTATCTTCAAGACTGGCTTCAAGTGAGGCTATCTCTTCGCCCAAACGCTCCTGCTCGGCATCAATTTCGGCCTGTCTGGCGTCAAGCCGGTTAAAATCATTAACAGCCTGCACATCATTAGGATTATTCTCTACAACGCTCACAATGCCCTCTAAAGTGCTTTGCAGATCGATCTCCTCTTTGTTCAGACTGTTAAGTTTGGCTTCTTTTTGAGCTTTTACCTGCTCAATTCCCGAAACGCCGCTGACAATCTGATTAAACTGTTCAACTAAATGATCACGCAGTTCGGTGTACCCTGCGCGTACGCCCTCTTCGCTTCCGGTATAGACTTTATCGGCAACCTTGTTTGCCTTATATTGGCCCAAAGTAATAATCGCCATCACAATACGCCCTAAAGCACTTAAAAATCCACCCATATTTTTACTCCTTGTATGCTCTGTTTTTTTGTATCTCATTCCAGTCATCGTCATGATACATCTTATGCAGACGTTCTTGAACGACCCGGGCCGAATCAATTGCATCTTGCAAACCACCAGGTTGCGACGCTTCTTCTTTTAAGGTACTTCGGGACGTTACCGTCGCCATTTGCGAAAGCGCCAAGTCGTAGGAATGAATCAAAGTACGTAAACTGCGTGTCAGTTTAACAAGATTTTCTTTATTTTCCTCATATCCGTTTACAATTTTTTCCAGTTCATAAAGCTCGTTTTCTTGTTGACGTTGCCGCTTTTTTTCAATCATTTTGATATCTACGGATGATTGCACCACCAAAATATCCGCAATCTCTGCTAACAATTCAACGCCCGATACCCATGCCTGATACGCTTTAGAGGCAAACTCTTCGCGCATTGCCTCAGAGATCACCTGTTGCTTGTTGAGCGCATCAAGAAAGGTTTCGTATCTGTTTTTTAATTTTCGTTGCAGCCCCTCATAAAGCGGATAGGCTTTTAACTCAATCGCTTCATATTTTGATGTGATGTCATTTTTTTGCATCTCGCGACGCTGCCGTACAAACTCCGTGGCACCCTCTTTAGCCAACGTATCAACCTGAAAAAACCAATGCCACCAGTATGAGATCCCCAACAGTGTCACCAGTGCAACAATATTAAGCAGCTGAAGCGCAACAGGCCAATCCAGCATCATCATAAATATTGACGAAAGCGAAGGCAGCCCTATCCCAAAAAGCGTTAAAGGGTGATGCCAAAATTGTTGCCAAATATACTTTTGGACAAACTCACGATGTGCGTCCCAAGCCACCTTATTTACCCCTAATACGCAATAAAGAGCAGTTCAACGTTATTGTGCTGACTCAGATATTGGTAATAATTCTCATTAGGTTCAGGAGGCCGGATACCGCTGCTTCCCAATCCAATGGGATGAAGCCTGTTTTGATCGATCGACCAATATTTCACCAGATACTCATATACCTTTTTGGCTTTTGCCTCGCTTCGCTGGATTAACGCCTCTTCATCAATACCGCGCGCTTTTGCTAAGCGCCCTACAACAGCAACGTAATAATCAAAATTATTAATACTGTTTTGCGCAAAATCATCCAGTGCCGCTTTGGCTTCTATATTTAATTCACCATCACGCAAAAACGTGATTTTCAGATCTTTGCGCGTGAATTTCGGATCATTAATTAGCTTTTGCCATGTTTCGTGCGAGAGATTTTGATACTGTTTTTCCTGCTTTTTCGGAGGCAGAATACTTCCAGGTTCATAGGAGGTAAAAAGGTTTCGCAGCGATTTTTCATAAAAAATATTACGCGCATCTTCATTAGGTATGGGATTGTTTTGAATCAGCTTCATTTTTTCAAGTTTTACAGCAATAGCATCAACAATATCCAGGATCTTGTTTGATGAGTTTGAATGCACATGAAAAAGCGTATAGGCATTATCCGAAAGGGTATAAAACGTTACCCCTTTAAGCGACGTGGCAATATCCGCCCGGCTTAAATCGCCCCCATATCGTATTTCAATCTCATCGGTTAGTTCTGATAAATTCTTGAGCATATAACTACTGTTTTCATAATAGTGTTTCAGAAAAAGAGTTACTTCCTCTTGATGCGAAGCCAAAAAACGGCGATTGATCACAAAAACATCAATAATCTTACCGAGTTTCAGTTCGTCTGAACCCATCAAAACCTTAAATCCTTTCTCTTTGGCACGGCTGATATAAGGCTCCCAAAGACCCACAACATCATACGTACCATCAAGCAAGCCCTCAAACGTTTTTTCAATATTAGGGTTTGCATCAACACTGCTTTGCAGCAACTGCGGAATATTGGCATCAACAGCTAACGAACCCAACATAAATTTACTGGTGTAGGCGGCTTTAACCTGTTTCACTTTTTTCAAGGTATCAATATTGGGATAGAGTTTCGGATTGGACATCACAGCATCTGCACCGCGCGATTCGGATACGGCACCGATAATCAGCGGTAGCGTATCTTCACGTGGTTGTGTTAAATAAAGCTGTTCAAGATAATCATGAATCGGCATTACTGCCATATCAATATCACCTTTGATAAGCTGCGCATACCGCTGGGGATAGTTTGCATTGTCATCATGAAGTGCAAGGCCGATACCTTCGTGTTCCAAATCACGTCGAAAACGCTTGGACTCAAGCACGGCATACCCCAAATAACCGTCATATCCAATACGAAATGTCACATTAGCCTTGGAACCACCGGTCAGGTTATGCGCTTTAACTGATGTCACCGTCTCTTTAAGAGCATCGCCTATTCCGGCATATTTCCACAGTGAGAGCAACAGCGCCACAATAAAGACTAAAAAAACAACAATTCCTCCAATGGAGCTTAACTTTTGCTGCTGCATTAAAAATCCTGCGCAATAAAACCTGTTCCCAGATTTGCTTCAGCGTTAACCGCACGCTGCATCGCCGTTGAGAGCTGCTGCACAGACGACGCCTCTGTAAACTGTGTTACCTTGTTAAGGGCATGATTGTGAATATCAATCCCTATGGTTTTAATCATGATCCCTTTCTCAATCGCAGAATCAACCGCTTGCAGCATTCTTTGGGTACTGTCGGCTTCGCCATCGGTAGCAATTACGATAGTATAGTAACCATATCCCGATTGTGCTTCGCGCTGTCGCAAGAGTGTGGTAACAGAAGATTCGATGGCAAATCCTAAAGGCGTAGTACCTCGGGCACGCAGTGCCAAAACTTTTTCGGCTGCAAGCAAACGGTTTGTCTCTGTTATTGGCTGCAATGGAAGAATTTCTCCCATATTGAGTGCGTAAATACCTAAGTTGTAGTTTTCGGGAAGTTTTGAGATGACAATTTGACTCGCTTTTTTAGCCCGATCAATCTTATAGCCCGTCATGCTGGCGCTATCATCAAAAATCAAAACCACATTTTTGCGCAACAGCGGATCGGCATCGGCCCATAACACCGCCATGCCAAAGAGATATAAAATAAGCACAAACCTTTTCATCAAAAATCCTGCATTTCAGTAAACTTGGATATCTCGGCATTGTAATTTGTGATAACAAATTCCACCCGCATATTTTTTAAAAACTGCTCCTGATTTTTTGGACGCGGATATACCGGACTCTCGCCACCATCTCCTAGTACCACCAAACGTGTCGCGTCCAAGTCGAAATGCTCTTGTTTCGCATACTCAATCAAAGCGCGTTTTACTGCATTTGCACGCTCTTTCGAGGTTTGTCGTGCCGCATTTTGAACATTGTTTCGCTCGGTTTTGACAAGCTGCATACTCTCTTGGCGAAGATCGTGCTTTTCGCCTGTAACTTTCTGAAGATAGCTTTGAACTTTAAGTAAATTGCCATCATCACGCTTTTGTTTAAATTCAATGGCTTTGTTCCAAGCACGCAAGAGTTGCGGATCGACATTCCCAATAATTTTGACAATAGCACCACCATACGTTGCCGTTAATTTGGTAGCTTCGGCAAACTCTTTGGCATATTCAGTCTGTGAAAAGCTGCTTTGATTTGGTTTGAAATAGATACTAAGTTTAAATACCTCTTCGCCCTGTCCCGTCTTTTCAAGATGCGTTACCTTATCAAGAACTTTTGCCTCTTGATCACTGCTTAACTCTTTAACATGCGCCGTGGCACTGTAGTGAACATTCCAGTTATATTTACTCACTTTTAGTTTTTTATCTTTGATGTACCCTGCTTTGACATACGATGCAATAATCTGAGCCGTCTTTCGGTCAAAATTCACCAAGCTAGTCGGACTAAATAAAAACTCATTGCTCAACGCTTCGTTATGAAAACGGGTCTCATCACGCATACCAATCAAATCGTCAATACCCTGCTGCCCTGCCCCAAAAAGAAGCGCTGCCGTTTTTTTAATAAGAGGCGCCTGATTGATATGTGCCGTTGATGCCATATATGCTTTGCGAATCGCTCCCAGCTCTTTTGCGTGTGACGCTGCCCAATCTTTGCGAACAAAAATAACGTCTTTAATGGCATCGGCCATTACCTTGGTTGAGGTGAGTACATGTAAGCCCGAAACGGCATACTCACCTGTGGTAAGTGTTGCAGCACTTGGTGAGATTACAAAAGCCAGATCAACGGCAGGATCTTCAGCAATAGCGGCTTCGGGGGATCCGTTGCCATAAAGGTTTTGCGTGAATTTAACATTAACCTCGTCAATTCCTATTTTAAGAGAGTCAAGAAGTTGAATCAGCCAGCCCATATGCGGACCGCCCCATTGAATTGCTATGGTTGGCTTATCGCCTTTTTGCACCATCTGTTTCAATGTATTGAGATTTTTAATACTCTGTTTAGCCACAATAACATCCCCGCCAAGAGAGTCCGATACCGAATGAAATACTTCCATATCAATACCGGCTTTTTTCAGCGCATCAACAATCAAAACCCCAGAACCTACTGTCTGGCGGACAAAAGGTGTATGCCCGTTGATCACATCATTCATCTGCGCATAAGGATCATCTACCAATTTAATACCGCCTGGGAATAAGGCGGCATTATCATTGGCCAGCAGTGCATCGGCCCAGGTAATAACCGGCATATGGTATTTTGAAGATACCGCTTTAGCCTGTTTTTGTACCAACGATTCGGAAAAAGGAGTTGGCTGAACATACATTGCGGCAAACCCATTGCAAACCGCAACAATGACAAGTAAGAGACGAAAAAGCATAAACAACCTTTTGATTTTTTATGTATTTTAGCACAGCCCGTGAAATTCAACCTGTTTTATGTGTGCGGTTTTACAATCTATTCATACCACTCCTATTTCAATACGTTTACCAATTCAAAACTTTTTTGTAATTATCATAGATCGGATTTTGGGCTGGAAAGTACTCTAAAATCGTTGCACTATAACGGTCAAACGGGTTGGTAATCTTTGATAACTCAAAGCGCTTTTTGTACGGGAGATCATACGTGTTGAAGATGGTGGTAAAAGGCACGGGATAATCGGTTCCAAAAAGCAGTTTGTCATGCACCTCATGCTGTTGACTTAGATGACGCAGTGCTTTTGCCCTCACGGGTGTAAGTAGTGCGGAGATATCGGCGTAAAGATTCTTGCGATGCTGCAACATCTCTAAAAGTGTGAAATACTCTTCGTTAAAGTTTTTTGGATTTTTAGAAAATGCTTTAAAGGGTCTGTGCATCTGATAGTTTAGTGCCATATGCGCAGCAATCACATTCACCCCTACATGTAAAGGCTGATCAAGCATAGCAAGTGTTTCGCACGTCTTAAAAGAGTGCACGCTGCTTTCACTGCCAATATGCACAATCAGCGGTATATTTTTCTCTTTGAGCTTTTCAAAATAGGGACAATAACGCGCTTCGCGGGTATCTACACCCCAGTAGTTTTGCAAAAATTTCGCCCCTTTAAAACCCAGTTCGCAGTATCGATCAATCTCATCAAGAGCATCAGGTCGCATGGGATTGATGGAGAAAAACGGCACAATAACATCGGGGTGCTCTTGGTAGAGTTTGAGCACATCTTCATTGGTAGCGCAGACGGTCAAATCTTTATGCAACACCTTCCCTTTGTCATCAACACGCGCATCAACGCCAAAGAGCACGCTGTGGCTAAGATGTTTTGAACTTCGAATACCATGCACCAGCGCATCGGTATAGGTTTTATACGGCGCGGCCACAAGTTTTTTGGGATCCAGCCCCATTTTTTTACCAACCATTTTAAGGGCGATACGATCGTAAATGCGGTTAAAACGTACCTCGCTGCTAAGCAGGTGGGCGTGGATATCAATGGTCTGCATCACATAATTCCTGTGCTCTTTTTTTAGCACCGTTAAAGTCACTTTTGCCGCTGGCAAGTTTGGGCAGGCTCTCTACATGTAAGAACACGCTTGGCTGCATTAGCGGCAATATATCGCTGCTTTTAATGGTTGCCACAATTTCCTCTTCGCGCAGTTCACCGTTGTAAAGAAGCACAATTTTTTCGCCTTTTTTCTCATCGGGCAGATTCACCGCTATAAACTCCATGCCTTCGCCAAACAGACGCCCCAACTGCTCTTCAACGCTGCCAAGGCTGATCATCTCGCCGCCGATTTTTGCAAAACGGCTGTAGCGATCTACGATGGTGATAAAACCATCTCCATCTTTATGGCCCTTATCGCCGGTTTTGTAATAACGCACACCCTCAAGCTCCACAATGGCTTCAGCCGTTTTTTCACTATCGTCAAGATAGCCCTTCATCACCTGCGGCCCACCCACAATAATAAGACCGTCTTCACCCGTACTCAACTCTTCATAAGTTGCAGGATCAACAATTTTAACCACGCTTCCAGGCAAAGCCTGACCAACGCTTCCTACCTTGTTACCTGTAACTTCGCGCATCGAATCCAGATCAAGCGTATTGGGCATATTGACTGAAATAACCGGCGATGTTTCGGTAGCGCCATAGCCTTCAAAAATCTCCAATGCAAACTTCTCTTTAAAAGCGTTCTTGATTTCGGGTTTCAGTTTTTCTGCTCCCGCAACCACCATACGAATGCTCTCAAACATCAGCGGATGCAGCTTTTTATTGCGCGTATAGAGCCTGAAAAACGTTGATGTCCCAAACATAATGGTCGCGTTATAGCGTGCGGCCAGCTTGCCGATAGCTACCGCATCGGTTGGATCGGGAGCGCTTAGCATGGTAACTCCCTCATAAAGCGGTAGCAGTGTCGTTACCGTTAAACCAAAAGAGTGAAAGATCGGCAGTGAGTTAAGGATGACATCATTATCTTGAAAATTAAGCAGTGCCGCCACCTGTTTGATATTGGCTAACAGGTTTTTATGCGTTAGCTCAATCCCTTTGGGTGTACCTTCGCTGCCGCTGCTAAAGAGTATGGTCGCCGTATCATTAATGCTGCTTGGTTCAAAATAGCGCATTTCAAGCATCCATGCAGGCATCAAAAAGGCTTGCAGCAATGCTATAAACTTTGTTTTTTTATCAAACATCTTGCCAAGCGCTTCTACATGTAAGATACGATCCCCCAGCGTGTCGCTAAAATCAAATCCTTTTGTTTGTAGCTTTGTTATGAACTTTTCAGATGTAATTACGGTATCAATCTGCGCCTTTTGCATTGCAGCGCTCATAGCTTCGCTGCTAAGCGTATAGTTAAGATTTACCGGGCGGCGTCCAAGAACCAGTAGCGCCATATTAATAATGGAACCAATGGATGAAGAAGGTAATAATACTCCAACATTTTTGCCCTTTGTGCTTCGCAGCGCTTTTACAAACAGCAACACCGCCGTAATCATTTTGCCGTTGTTTAAATCGGCGCTCATGGTATCAACAATGCTGCGTCCAAACAGATTGGATTTGGCACGTCTAAGCCATCCGTATTGAATCGGTTTTAGGCCATTTATTTGTGCTTCCCACGTTTGTTGTGAGAGTGCGCTTACATTTTGTTTGAGTATTTGAGCCGGAGTATCTGATGCTAGCGGTGCCCCAAAAGCAATAATGACATCGCGTTTCACCGTGGCGCGCACCATCTTTTTAAAACGTCCTTCGGCTTTGGAAAAGCTTGAACCCCACAATCCGTGAAGATAAAACGGCACAATAGGATGCGCACTCTCTTTGATGGCTAACTCATACCCTTTTTTAAACTCGCCCAGCTGTCCGTTATAGCTAATGCGCCCTTCGGGAAAAAGTGCAACAACTTCGCCGTTATCCAGACGTTTTTTGATCTGCTCAATAGAACCTTTGCTTGATGTTCCAGAGATGGGAATCACGTTAAACCAATTTAAAAACCAGCGCAGATACCAGCGGTTATAGATGCTTTTTTCCATTACAAACTTAATAGCGCGCGGCGAAGCAACCTGCAACACCATCCAATCGATCCAGCTAATATGATTGCCCAAAAGCAATACACCCCCACTTGGCGGCAAATGCTCTAGCCCCCAAATCTGCAGGCGATAGCGCGTTTTTAAAATAGGCAGCAGTAACAAACGTGCAAAAAGCTGCGGCAAATGACGAATGCTGTAAAGCGAACCCAACAGTGCCACAAGCGCGCTAAAAGCAAAAAGCATGGAACTGTTAAATCCAGTTTGTACAAACAGCACCGAAAGCACTAAAAACGCAACCATAACTACGTTTTGCACAAAATTGTTTCCAGCAAGAGTCATCCCCAGTTCATGCTCTTTGGCAAAAAACTGAATCAACGCATTAAGCGGCACAATAAAGAGTCCACCAAAAAAACCAAACAGCATACTTGCCAAACCCATTCCCATAACGGTTGAAGCCGATGAAAACAGTAACAACGCGGCAAAAATCCCCAGTGCACCAACAGGAACAATTCCCAGTTCAATATGCTGTTTCGACCAGCGCCCCGCGATGATAGAGCCTAACACCAATCCAATCGCACTCACCGCTAATATCGCCTGAATAACCACAGCATTTTCATCACCGGTAACCAGTTTATAATGCGCCGGAAAGGCTGCCACAATCACCTGCCCTATGCCCCAAAAAATACTAAGACCGATAATACTCATCCAAATATTTCGATCACTGCGAACACGTTTAATATTGCTGCGAAGATAACTCAAATCCAGATAACTACGCATATTGAAGCGTTCGTTTTGATCGCCTGCAGAGAGTACTGGCAGTTTAAATGCCATAGAGCTTTCCAAAATAGAAAACAGCACCAAAAGCCATCCAATTGGAGCAATCATCTCTAAAGTAGCGCTTACATCCGATGCACCGCTGTAAAGGTTTTCAAAAATAACGGAAAAGAGAATAGAGCTCAACAAAATAGCAACAATCGTAATTGCCTGCACAACTCCATTAGCCGTTCCCAGATGCTGCACACCTACAAGCTCTTTTATCAGACCATATTTGGCCGGAGAGTAGATGGCACTTTGCACGGCAAGCAAAAAAGTTAAGGCAAAAGCCATGTAAAACCATCCCTGATAATAACTTAGTGTTATCAGCAGCGTTAGTCCTATGGCACTTAGCGCGGCATAGCGAATCACTTTGGTTTTGGCAAAACGATCGCTCATATAGCCCGAAGGCGAAAAAAGCAGAATAAACGGCAACAAAATCATGGCATTAATAAGCGCGCTTAAAACAATAAGCGTATCACCTTCAAAATTTTTTAACAGCACATTTTGAATGGTAATCTTGTGCGCAATATCCACGGTTGCATTGATAAGCAGTATGAGCAAAAAGGGTAAAAATCCCTGAATCTTTAGTAGCGTTTTCATTGTTTCTCCTCCGATTGACGGTATGCATTTAAAGCATGCATATTAAAAAGGTAAGGTTTTAAAATCAGTGTCGTATCAAAAAGCGCTTTTACCGCATCGTTAGCACGATTTTTCTGCTGCAGATACGATTTGGCAAACGCCACTTCAAACGCAGCAAGCGCACGCGCATGATCAACATAAGCTTTAAGTAATTCATGTGAGACTTCCTGATCTTCTAAATGCAATAAAATTTCAAGAATTTCCAACTCTTTTTGAGTAAAAACACCATCACGTTTAAAAAGTAGCTGCTGATCAATGTAGTAATCAAGCTGTTCTTTGGAGATTGAAAAATGTGTTAGCACATACTCGCTACTATAACTGCTTTGATGCGCCGATCCCATAATAATATCTAGGGTTTCAAGCAGCACTTCAAACCCGCGTTTTAAATCAAAATGATCCGCTTGTACAATCGTTTTAATTTCATTGATCGAAGAGTCAAAATTGTTTTGAAGATATTTAATAAACTTAATAATCTCCACACAACGCTCATCATACAAATGCAGGTTGGGTTTGGGTTTTAAAGGCTCAGGAAGCAGCCCCTCTTTGACATAATAAAGAATCGTTGATTTGGGAGTGTCGGTAAGCTTGATTAGCTCGTTCATTTTGATACCCATAATAGACCTTTTAAATAATTTGCAGCAGTATAACAAAAATATTTAAAAAGTGTCAAGTGACGCTTTACGCTTTATTTATGGGAATAAGTTTTAAATCTCAAAAGTCCACTCAAAAAGCTCTTACAAACAAATGCTAACCATGCATAAGTTTTGTTTTAAAAAATGCAAACATGAGCGCCAATATTATGACAATAAGCAGTACCGTCCAAATCAATCGCCGCTCTTTTGAAAAAAGTGAAGAACGCGGTTTATCGTCGCCAAGATGAGTTTTTTTATACAGCTCAAACATGGCCAGTATCTCCGCTTCATTTGGCGGTGTTTCATCATTTTGTATTGGTTCTCTTGTTTGTGCCACCTCTTTTAACAGGGCATCGGCTCTGGCAATAATACGGCTATCAGGCCGCTCTTTACGCGCCGTAAGAATTGCTGCACTGACAACTTTGCGCTCTTCTTCACTAAACTCATAACGCTTTAAAATATTATGAACACCGTTACCTTTGAAAAATGCAATATCCGGATCTTCAAACATCTCATCACTCCCGCTTAAAAGTATCAAAAAACCAGTAAAAAGCAAACATCAGTCCAGCCGTTTTAGCCTTGCTTTCATCAAATATAAACATTTTGGCATCATCAAGCGCAAGATATTCCAGTTCAATATGTTCGGTATGAATTCCTCCACCCTCATGAATACGCATATTCTCATCAAGCTCAGCATAATAAAGATGCTGTTTTGAACCCGAAATACCTACACTGGTAAAAAATGAAGTAATTTTTTCTATACGCTCCAACGGCACATCATACCCGCACTCTTCATCAATCTCTTCTTTGGCAATCTGCTCTAAAGAGTGCTCTTTATCCACAATACCGGCGCAAAGTTCATAGGTATAAATTTGAGAAGGGTCATTCATATACACCGGAGGCCGAAACTGTTTTACCAGTACAAACGCTTCTTTCTCACGGTGATACAGCAAAATGGCAACACTATCATGACTCTTAACAGCTTCCCAGCTCAATTCACGTCCATTTTGAGTATAGTGAAGACGCAGAGGTTTAATATAGTGTGAGGTTTCAAGCGTACTAGTGCGAAAAGCGGTAATTTGCATAAGCGAAAAATGCCCTTTAATTACATGTAATAACGAATCATATCAAGAAAAACTAACAATTGCATCTGTATGATACGAGGTATGAAAGCTTATTTAACTCTTCTCATTTTTCTTTTTTCCGGCATCGTGCAAGCCAAAACAATTGCAGCGACCTATGATGTTACCTTCTCTATCTTTGGCAAAATTGGCGAAGCCAAAGTGAGTTTTGATGACGACAAAAAGCGCTACTATATTTTGGTTGACGCAGGCCTTACCGGAGAAGCCGCAGCTATTGGAAGCAATCGGCGTGAAGTTCATGAAAGTTTTGGTGTCATCAACAATGGTGTACTCCGGCCCGAACTTTATAAAGTTACCCGAAGCTCCGATCACTTCCAGTCTATTTCTTATTTTGTGTTTTACCCTGATGAAAAAAAAGTTGAAGAGTATCGCATGAAAGAAGAGTATATAACCGAGCGCCACTTTGACACAAATTTATTTAAACTTGTGTCCAAACCTAAAACCAAAACATCGCAATCATTTAAAACACTTGATTATTACGCCAACAATGATCTAGAATCGCTTTTTTTTAATGTTCGTACGCTTTTAGCAGACATGAAACTTGGTGATCGTAAATTGGTTCATGCCATTGGCGGTAGCCGTAAAAATAAAGGTGAAGTTCTCCTGACACGTCCAAACGGTCCCAAACGTCAAGAGCTCATGACGCTGATGCCCAAACATGAAAATAATTTGATGACCGTTCTTATTAATCAAGATATTTTCAAAAGCGATAAGGGAGAACTTTATATCAGTCTAGATAAAAATCTACTTGTCAAAGAGGCGATGCTAAAAGATGTGCTTCTTTTTGGCGACATCCACGGCTATCGAACATCACAAACAGAAACGCCGTAATGATAGATTCCAATACAACGGTTACCACCGTACAAAACGGCTTTAATCTCTCTATGCTGCCCAATTTTTTATTTTTACTTACACTTTTTGGTGTCATGGTCTATTTTTGGTATCGCTACGAATACAAACCCTATAAAGACGACGACAACGACTAACCTCTGGCTGTTAGTCCGCGGTTGAGCATTTCATCAATCTCGCGCTGATACGAAGGATTTTTTCTTGTCAGCCCTTTATTGAATTTTAAAACAATATCTTTGGTTGTGTTAGGATGTTTTGCTACCAAAAACATCATGTCACCATAATGTTTAAAGTCTTGACTGGGGGCGATTCCATTTTTAGGTTTAATGGTGCCATAATAACGCAATGTCTGCTCTACTGCTTTATTTAGAGCGTTGGTAGTAGTATCGCGTGTTTTAATAATCGTGTGAAGTTCATCAAATGTGGGTATTCTTTCTCCAGGCACATCAGCATCTTCTTCTTTGCTTTGGCTTGATCGTTTTTTTGAGGGCATATACACATAAAAAAAACTTAAAACCATTAATATAATTAAAAATGCTATGATCAATAAAACAAGATTGCTAACTTGCATCACATCTCCCAAATAAGGCATTATAACACAAACATAAGTTACAATAACACCATACAATTCGCTCTTATTAAGCATACCAGAAGAAGGCGCACCACATGACTGCAACCATCGCTGTCGTTGAAGATGAAGAGGATATTCTTGAATTAATAGAGTACCATCTTGAAAAAGAAGGGTATGAAAGTATCGGCTTTTTAAGCACCAAAAACCTTTTGAGTGTTTTAGAAGAAGAGAAGATTGATCTATTAATTATGGATCGTAATCTTCCAGGCGTAGAAGGAAGCGAATTTGTTTCTTCGTTACGTGATAAAGGCATTAGTATTCCCGTCATTTATCTTAGTGCTAAAAATCAAGAGAGTGATATTGAAGTAGGGTTTCTCTCTGGCGGAGACGATTACATTACGAAACCTTTCAATATGAAAGAGCTGTTGCTGCGAATCAAAGCAGTACTTAAACGTACCAAAAAAGGAATGGGTGATTCACGAGTTACTTATCGTGATATTACCCTGAATCTTGGAGCACGAGAGGTGTTGATTGATGACAAGCTTATTGAGCTTACCAAACTGGAATTTGATCTACTCTACACGCTTATAGCCAATCAAAACATTGTTTTAGGGCGTGACTATCTACTTGAACATGTCTGGGGCAATGATGAAGTTTATCAAGACCGAACGGTCAATGTTGCCATCAATCGTCTTAAAGAAAAAATTGATCCTGATAAATCAAAAGAGTATATTAAAACCGTACGTGGGGTAGGTTACACACTTTGTTAAAGATTCATCAGCTCTTTTTCATCAGGTTTATGGGTCTTTTCTTAGGCACCGTAATTTTGGCCTCATTTATTAGCTATCTAACGCTAAAAGACATTGTTATTTACAATAACACCAAACAGCTTGAAAAAAGCATTAATCTGCTTGCCTCGCAGCTTCAAAAACGCTACGATCTTGATGCCTTTGCTCAAGAAATCAAACAGCTTAGTGATTTTCGTTTTACCCTTATTGATCAAAACGGCACCGTTATCGCTGAAAGCGACTATGATCGCAAAGAGATGGAAAATCACGCCTCACGTGAAGAGGTCATTATGGCACGCATGCAGCCTTATGGTACTATAGTACGTTATTCTCACACCCTAAAAACCGATTTTTTGTATGTTGCCAAACAGATCACGTATAACAATCAACCCGCTTTTTTAAGGCTTTCTATGAGTCTAAAAGATGTCTTTGAAAGTTTTGGAATTTTTTACAAACGTATTGCGTTTGCCGTAAGTTTTTTTATTCTTTTAGCCATTGTTATTCCCTATCAGCTTAGTAAAAAAATTCATTACGATATTAAGCAGATCACCAACTATCTTGAAGAACTTTCCAATAAAAACTATCAAGCCATTATACAAACCCGTTATTTCAGCGAATTTTTGCAAATTTCAATTATGCTGAAAAATCTAGCCAAAAAACTAACAAACCGTGCCAAACAAAAGCGCAAACATGCCGCTAAATTACGTCTTATCAACATTCAGCGTAACGATATGCTCTCGGCCATGAGCCATGAGTTCAAAAATCCAATCGCAGCTATAAACGGTTATGCCGAAACTTTGCGCGATGATCCTGATTCACCTATAGAAATCCGTACCAAATTTTTGGAAAAAATCATTTCCAACGCCATGAAAATCTCAGCAATGCTTGATCGACTTTCGCTTTCAGTCAAACTTGAAAATAACGATCTCAAAATTGAACCTTCCTCATTTGATCTAGCAGAACTGTGTCGTGATGTCAGTGATAACCTTAATAGCAAATATCATGAACGACGTGTATTATTTGAGGGTAAAAATTTACATGTAAGAGCTGATAAAACCATGATTGAACTCGTACTTATTAACCTTATTGATAATGCTTTAAAATACTCGCAGCAAGATGTTATGCTTAAACTCTCCAAAGAGCAACTAAGCATTCAAGATCGTGGAATTGGTATTAGCAAGGAGGATCTTAAAAAGATTACTTCTAAATTTTATCGTGTGCGGGGCAATAGCTGGGATAACTCAATGGGTCTGGGACTGGCCATTGTAGAGTATATTCTCAAACTACACCAACTTGAACTTCGCATTCACTCCATTGAAAACGAAGGTTCTACGTTTAGTTTTGACCTCAAACCTATTGTTAATAATTAATATCTGTTTTTGTACTATCAATTTCAATAACGGTATGCACATTACCCCGAGGATTGAAATCAGCAACAACTTTTATATATTTAGGTTTGAGTTTGCGCTCAAGTACACCATAAATCTCATTCGCGCTATTTTCATGTGAAATATGACGTTCACGAAACGCATTGATATATAATTTAATCGCCTTAAGCTCTACAACCCACTTATCAGGTATATATTCCAAATAGATCGTAGCATAGTCAGGATAGCCGCTACGTGGACATAAACAGCTAAATTCTGGCAAAGTCATCTTAATCAAAAAATTGCGTTCGTTTTCATTGGGCCAAATTTCGAGATCTTTTTCCGGATCAAATTCATGGATGACTCTTTCACCGTATTTCATACCGTCTTCTCTGTATTTATAGATTTTAGTGCTGTGATTTTACCCAAATAATTACCACTAAACAGGTTTATGCCAATATTCTTGGCTTCAAGATAGGCTCTCTCTTCTTCAAGCAGTCGTATCCAGCTTTTTATACCCATGCCATGTGCTGCTATATTAAAACCTTCAACCATACTTTTATATCCTGTATCATCCAAACGTTTGCCATAAGTACCCTCAAAGCGAACGATATCAATATCCAGATCTTTCATATAAAGTTGTGAGGTCATATTATTCCCAATATCATCAAGAATCATGGTAATACCCATATTCTTATACTCCTGAAGCATATTGTTAAAACGTTTAATGTTGGAGTAGTAGTCGTTTTCTTTAAATATTATGCCCAGATGCTGCAGTTTTCGGGTTTGCAAGAATTGACGTAATTTTTCTAAAAACACCCTATTACGTAACGTCTCAGCTGCGACACTCATACAATAAATATGTTCATCAGAGGTACTGATAGATGTAAAAAGTGCCACAATTTTTTCATAATCATATTGCTGACGCAATCCTTCACGATTAATGATAGGCAAGAAGCGTTTTTGATGAATTAACTTACCGTCATGAGCAATAAGCTTAACGGACACATCAATAAATTTTCCGGCTTCACCACTGACACTCTGACCCATAATTGAAAAGCGCTTATGTTCAAGTGCCATGTGCACTTTGGTTTCAAGATCACTTAAATTTTCACTCTCTTCATCCATTAGTAAACGATTTTTTTGATGTTCTGTCTGAAGTTCATAAAGACGATCTATCAGTTTTTCAAAATCAGTTGAAATGGTGCTGTCGATAATAGCACTACTTGCTATTACTTCGATGTCATTAATGACAGCCGTTGACATTTTGCTGCACATGAGATCAAACAGGTGACGATTTTCAACTCGCTCACCCTCGATCATCAGTAAAAAATCGCCACCCCGAATCCTGGATATAGGAGTCTTTAAAATATTTCGTTCTTGTAAAAAATCATCAATTCGCTTGGCAGTCATATAGAGTAAAATGTTGGCTTTTTTTATTCCCCATTTATCATTAATATCAGCAATGTTTTTAATGGAATATAAAAAGAGTGTTTGTGGCTTTTTCGCAACTTGTTTCGTAAATATTTTGTTGAAATACTCACTGGTAAAAGTATGGGTCTGCGCATCAGTAATACGTTCATCAAAAGCTTTATAAATAAGATAAAACTGAAAATAAACAGCAACGGCTAAAGAGCCAATAACCAAAATGACAAAGGTATAAGGAATCTCTTTTAGATACTGGGCTAGAAGTGAATAAAGTAATATACCGATAAATAAAAAAATCGGTATTCCCATGCGCAGTGCCAGTTTAAAACGCTGTCCGCGCTCAATTACTTCGCTGTACATAGTATCCTTTACATGTAAGAGTTAAACGTCAAGGTGTTTAACATCTTTGGCATGTGTTTCTATATAATTTCGTCGAGGTTCGACTTCGTCTCCCATAAAAAGTGTAAAGGCATCACTAGCACTTTCAGCATCTTCAATAGTAACACGCAGTAACACACGATTTTCCGGTGTCATTGTTGTTTCCCATAGTTGTTCAGGATTCATCTCTCCAAGACCTTTATAGCGCTGGATATATGAACCTTTTTTACTGTAATCTTTGATGTCTTCAAGTAATTGCAGTAAATCACCTTTAAGATTTAAATCCCACTCTTTGATTTTTTGGTAAACATAATTAGCTTCAGCAAAGTGTGGCGTTGAAAAAAGTTCATCGTTAATGCGAAGCTCTTCCATACCATCATCAGTTTGTACAAATAGGTGTATTTCATCATCATTAATGTATTGAGAAAGAATATTGTTGCCACGTGCATCTAGAAATTTCTTTACTTCAACAAAAAGTTTTTCACTTTCAAGCCCAATAAGATCAGGGTTTTCAATAAAATGACGAATCAAATCAATAAGAGCATAGCGGCGCTCAAGCGCATCCAAACTCGTTTTATAATGATCTACCATCTTGAAAAATGAGATCAAATCGTTATCTCCAACATTTTCAGCACTCAATACTTCAATACCATTTTCAATAAGAAAATCGTTCATAATACGATCATCTTTGAAATAAATCTCTTTTTTTCCTTTTTTGTAACGGTAAAGCGGTGGTTGTGCCAGATAAAGGTAGCCATTTTCAACAATAGTACGCATATAACGAAAGAAAAAAGTCAATAACAATGTTTGAATATGCGAACCATCAACATCAGCATCCGTCATAATGATTATTTTATGATATCGCAGTTTTTCTTCATCAAATTCTTCACCAATACCGCAGCCTAATGCTGTGATCATATTGGTGATTTCTTCTGATTTTAAAATTTTGTCCAAACGTGCTTTTTCAACATTAAGGATTTTACCTTTAAGCGGTAAAATAGCTTGAAAAACACGATCACGCCCTTGTTTGGCTGAACCGCCCGCAGAGTCGCCCTCCACTAGGTAAAGTTCAGAAATCGTTGCATCTTTACTTTGACAATCGGCAAGCTTACCTGGTAGTGTTCCTACGGTCATAGCGTCTTTACGTCGTGTCAGTTCACGTGCTTTTTTAGCGGCTTCACGCCCTTTTGCAGCAAGTAGTGACTTTTTAACAACTGCATCAGCTTCAAGCGGGTTTTCTTCAAAATAACGTGACATTTTTTCATAAGCGAGTTTTTGAACTAACGGTCTTACATAGGCATTACCCAATTTACCTTTAGTCTGTCCCTCAAACTGCGGTTCAGGAACTCTAACTGAAATAACAGCGATTAATCCTTCTTTAACATCATCGCCGCTGATAGCAATGTCTTTCTCTTTTGCATTACCGTTATTTTTGTTATAGGTAGATATAACGCGAGTCAAACCGGCACGAAAACCCGCTTCATGGGTACCGCCGTTAGGTGTACGAATATTATTGACAAAACTATAAACTTTTTCATCATAGGTATCGTTATACATAAAAGCAATGTCTACTTCGATATCTTCGATTTTATCATTGAATTCAAAAGGTTGTGCTACTTGCTCTTTTTTATTAAGATCTGAAACAAATTGTGTCAGTCCGCCTTCAAAATGGTAGGTTTCTTCTTTGTTGTCACGTTCATCTTTGAAGACAATTTTAATTTGAGGGTTCAGATAAGCAAGTTCTTTAAAGCGTTTAGAAAGATATTCAAATTCGAACGTAATGGTTTCTGTAAAAATTGATGGATCGGGAGCAAATTCAATAGTTGTACCATGTTTTCGGGTTGTACCTATAGCTTCTAAAGGAGCTTGAGGAATTCCGGCACGAAAATTTTGTTCGTGTATTGTGCCATCACGGTGAATTGTCATTTTCAAATCACTTGAAAGCGCATTAACAACAGAAACTCCTACCCCGTGTAAACCACCAGAAACTTTGTAAGTATCTTTGTCAAATTTACCACCGGCATGCAGTACGGTTAAAACTACGGTTGCAGCAGAAATATTTTCGGTTGGGTGCATATCTGTTGGAATACCACGTCCATTATCCGTAATTTTTGCTGTTCCATTTTTTGTTAGTGTGACATTGATGGTATCGCAGTGACCTGCCATCGCCTCATCAATAGAGTTGTCTACTACTTCATATACCAAGTGATGTAGCCCGCGATGACTGGTATCACCGATATACATTCCCGGGCGTTTTCTAACAGCTTCAAGACCTTTTAGGACTTTAATATTACTGGCACCGTAATTTTGCTCCATATGATAACTCCAGTGTATTTATAAAAATGTTCTATTTTATCAAAAAGATGCTTTGAAATATGTGAAGTGTGTATTGTAGGGAAATGCCGGATCAAATAACGATCGGCATTACGATAGTTTTAAAATTATTTTCTATAAGTACAAAAGGAAGATTTGATTCGTTAATACCCATGTTAAATTCACTCTCTTGAATCTGAGATAAAAAGTCAAGAATGTAGCGGCTATTTACAGCGAGTGAAAAGGCATCACTAAGACCGGTGTTTATATTAAGCTCTGTTTTTGCCTCTATGCGATCATCACTAAGACTTTCAAATCTGATTTTTGTTGCTTCAAAAATAATTTTCATATCATTACTGATTGTAGTAATCTGTTTTATTGCCATAATAATCTCTGATTTTGGCAAGGTAAGGGTGTGTTTAAGCTCTTTAGGAATGATACGGCTGTAATCGGGAAATTTACCGTTGATCAGTTTGGTAAAAAAGTGGTATTGATCGGATTTGATAATAAGATAGGTTTCATCGTATATGATCTCTATATTGTCGAAAAAGAGTTTTTGAATTTCTATAATTGCTTTTTTGGGAATAATCATTGAAAGTTCCCGTGTATTGGCATTCTCAATCTCTACTAGTGCCAAACGTCGTGTATCTGTAGAGACAAAATTGATATGACCAGGGTGTATGTCTATTAAAGCACCATTGAGTTCAAATTTAGGATTATTGGTATCAGTAGCAGGTGTGATTTTTTTAAGAGATTCAACTAGTAATTTGGAATCAATAGTAATATTTGATTGGGTATCAAATGATGGAAATGATGGAAATTCATTACTTTGGAATGTTGGTAGTTTAAAATTAGAGTGAGCTTGATGGATATGTAATATATCATGCTCTGATTCTAAGATAATAGTGTCATCTTTTAAAATACGAATAATATCCAGTAGTTTTTTGCCATTAGCAGTAATGTTACCTACTTCGCTAACGTTTACTTGAGAAGTTTGCACACTAAGACCAATTTCATAGTCTGTTGCTTTTACAACTAAAGAGTGTTGACGTGCTTCAAATAGAAGATGCGATGTAATTTGTGAGGTATCTTTTTTTTCTAGAAAAGGTTGGGTATGCAAAAGGATGTTTTCGAGAACCGATTTGGCAATAGAAATTTTCATCAGTGTTCCTCTTTTACTTATCTTTATATATGTATTAATATACTAGTAACAGTATTATACTGCGTGAATATGTGAAATAGGCTCTTAAAAGCCGATATAGTGGAAATTATACATGTGAAAGATAATGTATAAATATTTCACATGTATTCACATATGCATTATAGCTTTTTTTTTAAAAGGCATTCAAGAACCTTTATTCCATGGCTGTAATTTTATTTTGCAGTTCTTCAACTTTTAAACGAAAATCTTCATCATTGTTAAGTAATTCACCAATTTTTTTCATCGTATGACTAACAGCGGTGTGATCTTTCATACCAAACTGCTGAGCAAGTTGTGGCATGGTATTAGAAGTAAGCTCACGAGCAAGATAGATAGCAATACGGCGAGCATATACAATATTTCGACTACGGCTTTTAGAACTGATTTCACTGGCTTTGATATTAAGATCTTTTGCAATGCTTTGAATGATAAGATCCAAAGTGATATTGGCACGTTTCTCACGTATCTGTTCTTTAAGCACGTTTTTGGCAAATTCTATGGTTATATCAGCATGCATCAACTGCGAATATGCATGCAGTTTAGAGAGAATGCCTTCAATTTCACGTGTATTGTTTTCAATAATAGTTGCTACATAATTGATTACCTTAGTATCAAGTTTGACCCGGTTAATTTCACATTTTTTCTTGATAATGGCTATTTTTGTTTCAAGTTCTGGTGGTTGAATATCGGCAACAAGCCCCCATTCAAAACGGCTTTTGAGGCGTTCTTCAAGTCCTGCAATTTGTTTTGGATGTTTATCGGCAGTCATAATAATCTGCTTGCCTTCGTTGCGTAACTCTTCAAAAGTATGAAAAAACTCTTCTTGAATCTGTTTTTTATTGCTTAAAAACTGAATATCGTCGATTAACAAGGCATCGCACTTGCGGTATTTATCTTTAAAACGCTCCATTGTTTTATTTGAAAGATGACGAAGAAAATCATTTAAAAACTGTTCTGTTGAAGCGTAAATGACACTTTTGCCTTTTTGTTGCATTATATTGCCAATAGCTTGCATTAAGTGTGTTTTGCCAAGTCCCACACCGCCATAAATAAAAAGAGGGTTATAAACCGTTCCAGGGCTTTTGCTAACACTTACAGAAGCTTTTACAGCAAAAGTGTTTGAGCCTCCTTCAACAAAGTTTTCAAAGGTATAAGAGGGATTTAAAAGAGCATTGGGAACTTTTTCAGTTGTTGCGGCAACAGAATTTTTTTTGCGGCTTTTAAGATTATTTGGAATATCTATGATGATTTCAGGAGCAACACCTGTTTTGATTTCAAATAAGTGGGCAAGTTTTTGAGCATATTTTGTTCGGTTCCAATTAGCTATGAGCGCATTAGGAGCTGTAAAGACCGCTTTGTCTTTCCCCGATTTTTCTACATGATATTCAAGTTGTTTAACATAACGGGAATATTCAATTTCAGGTATCTCTTTTTTGAGATTTTCAAGTACCAGTCGGCCGATATTCATTTCGCTCAAAATCGCTGCCTTTTTATGTGAAGTAGATGTGAATATGGTTGTAGATTATACTCAATATCGCCCTACAGTATGATAAAATCCGGCGTGAGTATCTTTTATTCACATAGGTGGAACATAAATAACTTCATAGTAAAAACTAGGAATGCAATGTGACTATTTTAGGAATTGATCCGGGGACTAGAAACTGTGGATACGCATTGATTCGTAAAGAGGGGCATAAACTTTCGTTAATTGAAGCAGGCCTTATAAAAATGAAGTCTGAAGACCTTCAACTTCAAATACCTCAAATGCTAGAAGGTTTTGTCCAAATTTTTTCTGCACATGATATTGATCAGGTAGCAATGGAAAGTATGTTTTATGCTCATAATCCAAAATCGGTTTTAAAACTAGCACAATTTCGCGGAGCATTAATGCTAATGATTTTGCAGGAATTTGGTCCTTTTGCAGAATACACACCGCTACAGATCAAAAAAGCATTGACAGGTAAAGCCAAGGCTTCTAAAGAACAGGTTGCTTTTATGGTAGGACGGCTTTTGGGCATCAAAAAAGAGATTAAACCACTGGATATTAGTGATGCTATGGCGGTAGCCATTACGCATTCGCAGCGATTGTAAATTTTTACTTTTATACTATAAACAAATTTTATGGCTTTGGTTCTAGCACAAAGTAGTGGTGTTTTTGTTTAAATTTCTTTTTTTATTGTAAAAACCCTATCTTTTTACAAACAGATATGCTAACATTGCGCTAACAGAATACCTCGCAACCTAATTAACGTATAGAAAGAGTAAGCTTGAAAATGAGATCAATCGGTTACCTCGTACTAATCAATAATGCCTATCCTGAAACTATTGCATTTGACAAAGAAATCTCTCTTGAAATTGCAGAACGTTTTAATCCAAAAGCAGCTAAATACATTACGCGTACCTACACAGAACGCCGTTCAGCTTCTGAACTTGCAAAGATGCTGGCCTTTGATAACTGCGAAACTCGAGAAGAAGTACTGAATCGCGTTAGACGTGAACTTAAAGAGTATTGGAAAAGCAAAGAGTTTCTTTAAAAAGAAAAAAATTCTCATACAACAAAATATATTATTTTAAAGTTTTAACAGCTTAGGTCACTTTAATGGCCTGAAGTTGACACACAACTTTTACTGCATCATTTCATGACTTTCAAATTTACGGCATTTTAAAATCGTACGATATAAGAATTGTTAATTGCAAAAAGAAGTGTCGATGAAAGAAAACGGCCAACACACCAGGGAGGCCGTTTATACTTGTAATGGTAACACACTTCACTTAGCAGTATCTTATACCAAATTAGCACCTAAGTGTTCTTTAGTCTAGTTTATCTTTTTTATCGCTCCTCTAGGACAATTAAGAGCAGTTCACACCCTGCTTCTTCAATGCATAAGGAGTGATTAGGTTTTTTTTGAGGTGCCCTTTTAGAACTATCCATATTTTGGTTTGATGATAATGGACTAGGTTAATTCAAATGTTTTAAAAAATTTACCATTTTGTTTCAAAACAACCTTAAAATAATATTTATACTTTAAAATTTGTAATTAAAATTTACAAATGTGTATATTTTTCACAATGTGAATGAAAAGGTGAAAGAAGTGCATTATTTTTCAAATTTTGCTTGTAAATATAACCATATAAAAAGATGTCTAGATTCTGCTAAAAATTTTATCAAATGCCTTAAAATAGGGTTCAATAGACTTTAATTTGCGTTTTGCTCAGTACTTTTGATTGCTATGTATCATAATTTTCACATCAAGCAACAGCTTAATTGATTTTTAAAGCTTTTTTCTTTTTAAAGATTGCAAATTCATCTGTTTCATGTGAAACAAATATAGATATTTTAATTTTTATTCTACTTGAAACTTAAAGAGATACATTATGCATTAAAAGAAGGATGATTTTTTAGTGATGATAGTGCTTCATCTAAAAATTTGGCTTTTGATTGTAGCTGATAAAATTGATTTTTATACGTAAAAGAGAGTGTTTGTGCATGTAAAAGCAAACGTGGCGCACCAGTCAGTTCAAAACGTTCATCAGCTGAAAGTTCTTTATCTAAAAAACGAATTATATTTTCACTGCTTTGTCCATATATAGGATCACCAACAATTGGATGTTTCACATGAAACATATGAACACGTATTTGATGTTGCCGTCCTGTTTTGGGTCGAGCTTCTATTAACGTCATATCTATCTTGTCAAAATATTGTAAAGGTGCTACAAACGTTTCTGAAGCCTTGCCCTTGGAATCTGCTTTGACAACCATACGTACAATAGCACTGTCATCGTTTTCGCGTAGTAAAGGTACTGTGATATGCATATCAGAACAAATATGACCATGTACTAATGCTAAGTAAGATTTTTCAATTTTGCGCTCTTGAAACATAATTTTAATATCGCGTTCACACTCTTTATGTAAAGAGGCAAGAACCAAGCCGCTGGTCTCTTGATCTATACGATGAGTGATGTTAGCATCACGCCCAAATTGTGATTTGATTTCATCAATTAAAGAGTAGGGTGTGTGTCGATTTTGAGGATGGATAAGAATGCCCGAAGGTTTATCAAAGAGAGCAAAATCATCAGTTTTAAAAATAGGAAGTAAGCCGCGAGTGTGTGGCTCGAAACAGATGAAATCTAAATCACCATATACAACTCCTGAGGTATCAGTCATGGGAACACCATCAATATGCAAGCGTCCTTTGGCAATAAGTCGTTGCGCTTCTTTTTGAGAATAATCAAGCTCTTTAATTAAAAAAAGGAAAGCTTTAATAGGTTTGTTGGCGTGAAGTTTTTTAATGACGAATGGCAGAATTAATCCTATTATTATCGAGTTTGAGATAGCATATATAGTAAACTTAATATAGCAAAATTCTAATTAGGACACCTCTAAAACTTAGAGGAAAAAAGAATGACGCCCTTTATTAAAACGGCATTTTAACATAGTTAGAATTGTGGGTACCTCTAAAAACACCAAATGGTTTTAGCATACATAAAGCGCTACAAGCAAAGCGCATATTTTTTAGCATAGATAGTGCTATGCTAAAAGAGATTTTGGAGTTTTTAGAGGTGCCCCATGTATTACATGTAAACATATATAAAGGTATGAAAATGGTAGAACGTTATGCCCGCGAAGTGATGAGCAGCAAATGGACAATGCAAGCAAAATATCAAGCATGGCTTGATGTTGAAAAGGCAGTTGTAAAAGCATGGAATACTCTTGGATTGATTCCTGATGATGACGCAAAAAAAATTGTTGATAATGCTGCTTTTAGTGTTGAAGAAATTGATGAGATAGAAAAAGTAACCAAGCATGATTTGATTGCATTTACAACATCAGTAGCTAATACACTGGGTGATGAAAGCCGATGGTTTCATTATGGGATGACCAGTTCAGATACGATTGATACAGCAGTGGCACTTCAGATGAGAGATTCATTGGAATTGATTATTGAAGATGTCAAAATTTTGATGGATTCCATAAAAAAACGAGCGATGGAACATAAGATGACACTTATGGTAGGACGTTCGCATGGTATTCATGGCGAGCCTATAACGTTTGGTTTGGTTTTAGCTGTTTGGTATGATGAAATGGCACGTCATTTGACAAATCTTGAACAAACAATGGATGTTATAGCTGTTGGACAGGTTAGTGGCGCTATGGGAAATTTTGCCCACGCTCCATTAGAACTTGAAGAGCTTACATGTAAAGAGTTAGGTTTAAAACCAGCTCCAGCTTCCAATCAGGTTATTCAACGTGATCGCTATGCACGTTTGGCAACGGCGTTGGCATTAATGGCCAGTTCAATAGAAAAATTTGCTGTACAGGTGCGACACTGGCAGCGAACCGAAGTATATGAGTGCGAAGAATTTTTTGCTAAAGGTCAAAAGGGTTCATCTGCTATGCCTCATAAACGCAACCCGGTACTAACCGAAAATATAACAGGCTTAGCACGAATGGTTCGCGCCTATGCTAATCCTGCAATGGAGAATGTGGCGCTTTGGCATGAACGCGATATTTCACACAGTTCTACAGAGCGTTTTTGGTTGCCTGATTCTTTTGTAACAAGTGATTTTATGCTACATCGCATGAGCAATGTTATTGCTAACCTAACGGTTTATCCTGAAAACATGATGAAAAATCTTAACCTAACGGGCGGTTTGGTTTTCTCACAACGTGTTTTATTAGAATTGCCACTTCAGGGCGTATCGCGTGAAGATGCCTACAGTATTGTTCAGCGCAATGCTATGAAAGTTTGGGAAGGTTTGCAACAAGGTAAAGCAGCCATTAATGATGATGGAGAGAGTCTCTATTTACAGTATCTTTTAGAAGATGAAGAGTTGCGTACAAAACTTTCTGAAACGCAGATACGGGAGTGTTTTAACTATGATTACTATACTAAAAATGTCGATGCCATTTTTCAACGAGTTTTTAAATAATAACGATAAAATATCTATTCTCAACACGAAACCAAATGCCTAAGGAACGAAGATATGATTACTATCATCAAGCGTAACGGTCGCCGCGAAGCGCTGGATATCAGCAAGATTCAAAAATATACCAGCGCAGCAGTGAAGGGCTTGGACAACGTTAGTCAAAGTGAACTGGAAGTTGATGCGCAAATTCAATTTCGCGATGGTATTCACAGTGATGAAATTCAAAAAACGTTGATTAAAACGGCAGTTGATAAAATTGATATAGATCGTCCTAACTGGACGTTTGTTGCATCGCGCCTTTTTCTGTATGATCTGTACCATAAAGTTAGTGGCTTTACAGGTTACGGTTCGTTTGAAGAGTATTTTAAACGAGGCGAAAAAGAGGGGCGTATTTTACGAGGTCTTCGCGAGATGTATGATCTGGATCTGCTTGAAAAACATATTGACCCCGATCGTGACTTACAATTTACCTATTTAGGGGTTAAAACGCTGTATGACCGCTATCTGATTAAAGATCGTAAAGCGCAACCAATCGAATTGCCTCAGCACATGTTTATGGCTATAGCAATGTTTTTAGCGCAGCGTGAACAAGATCGTCATGGTTGGGCAATTAAATTTTATGACATGATCTCTAAATTTGAAGTGATGATGGCAACGCCGACACTTTCAAATGCAAGAACGACACGTCATCAACTTAGCTCGTGTTATATTGGTTCGACACCCGATAATATTGAAGGTATTTTTGATTCGTACAAAGAGATGGCACTGTTGAGCAAATTTGGTGGCGGTATTGGATGGGACTGGACCGAAGTTCGGGCTATGGGATCTGCGATTGATGGACACAAAAATGCCGCAGGCGGTACCATACCATTTTTAAAGATCACTAACGATATTGCCATAGCAGTAGATCAGTTAGGTACACGCAAAGGTGCTATTGCCGTTTATTTAGAACCATGGCATATGGATATCAATGATTTTCTTGATCTTAGAAAAAATTCCGGTGAAGAGCGACGTCGGGCACACGATTTGTTTCCGGCACTTTGGATCAATGATCTGTTTATGAAGCGTGTGATAGCTGATGGTATCTGGACGCTTTTTGATCCGCTTGATGTTAAAGAGTTGACACAGTTAAACGGTGATGCGTTTGAAAAACGTTATTTGGAGTTTGAGGCTGATGAAAGCATTGTAAAAGAGCATATTAAAGCCAAAAATCTTTGGAAAAAAATACTAACGAGTTATTTTGAATCTGGAAGTCCGTTCTTGTGTTTTAAAGATAATGCCAACAGAGTTAACCCCAATAGCCACTATGGTGTGATTCGAAGTTCCAATCTCTGTACAGAAATTTTTCAAAATACCGAACCAAACCGTTATCGTGTAAAAATTATTTTTGAAGAGGGTGATTTTATTACTTTTGAAGAAGATGAGATCATTAAAGTTGATAGTGGTATTGAAAAAACGGCTAACAAAATAACAGCGCTTGATAGCTTAGAGGGTCGACAAATATATATTGTAGAAAAAGAGCGTGTTGATGGTGCAACGGCTGTTTGTAATTTGGCCTCGCTTAACTTAGGACGCATCAGTTCTAAAGAGGATATTGACCGTATCATACCTATAGCGATTCGGGCACTGGACAACGTGATTGATCTTAACTTTTATCCGCTGGAGAAAGTTAAACGTACTAACATGCGTAGCCGCTCAATTGGTTTGGGTGTTATGGGTGAAGCTCAGATGCTGGCAGAGCAGGCTATTGCATGGGGAAGTCAAGAGCATTTTGACAAGATTGACGAAGTGATGGAGGCGGTAAGTTATAACGCTATCAAAGCCTCATCTGATTTGGCAGTAGAAAAAGGGTGCTATCCAGAATTTGAAGGCTCCAAATGGAGTCAAGGTATTATGCCGATGGATCATGCCAGTGCAGAAGTCCTGAACCTTGTAGATCGTGGCGGGTTGTTTGCTTCAAATTATGAGTGGGACGAATTGCGCCATATTGTTAAAAAACAGGGAATGCGTAATGGATATTTAATGGCGATAGCGCCTACCAGTTCGATTTCGATTTTAACAGGCACTACACAGGCCATAGAGCCTGTTTATAAGCGTAAATGGTATGAAGAGAACCTCTCAGGCCTTATCCCTGTAGTTGTGCCAAAATTAAGCCCTGAGACGTGGGCATATTATACGCCGGCATATGATCTGGACCAAACCATCTTGATTAAAGCAGCAGCAATACGTCAAAAGTGGATTGATCAGGGACAGAGCCTTAATATTTTTATTACCCTGGATAAAGCCAGTGGTAAATATTTGAATGAGATTTATATGTTGGCATGGCGGCTGGGGCTTAAATCAACCTATTATCTACGTTCACAATCTCCCGAAGCCAATCATGATGTTGAGGATCGCTCAATGGAGTGTGTTGGGTGTCAGTGATCTGAATATGCGTCCTGTTTTAGCATCTGAAATTGAAGCGTTCGAGGCGCGTTTTGATTACGCGATTAACGGCACACTTCGCACTATCAATGTGCTTGATCCCAAAACGATTCTCATTCGGATAAGCGTTCAGGATAAAGCACGGAGTTTTGACTGGATTGATCTGGAATTAGAAATTAGTGAAGTTAGTGATGCGCGTTTGATAGAAGATGCTAAATTAAAATACGTTGATATGTCTGAAGGCATGACCATGTTATATGAAAACGGTAAAATTATTATTGCGGTGGGGGAGTATGATTATCTTGATGCTGCGCTTAACGCACCACTCTTTGTAAGAGGTGGTGCGTTGAAGTATCAGGAAAATACTTTTAGCGCTTAGTTGTTGTCATTAACATTAATAGTCTGAGCAGTTTGTTTGCTTCTATTTCGGTAATGGCGTGTTGAACTAGAGCGCGGATGATATTTTCCTGAGTTAAATAGGCATGTTCCATGCGCTCTCCTCAGAAAATTTGACAGTAACAACCATAACAAAGTGTTAGTTAAAGTTAAATTAATAATAATTATTAGTTTTGCTTGAAAGTGATAGAATGAGCTGGCTAATCGCTTTGTCAATCATGGCATAAACAGCCTCAAACCCTTCAAAGCCTGAAAAAAAATAGGGATCGGGTACGTCTTGGCCTTCAAATCCAAAATCGCCTAATTTTTTTAAATTTTTTGCGCCCATGCTTTTAAGATTGGCATAGTTGCTTGAATCAAGAGCAATAATAAGATCAAAAGTCTGTAAATCTTCTGGACTGACTTGACGCGCACGCAGTAGTGAGATATCAATACCGTGCTGCTTGGCGACTTTTATGGAGTTATCGCAAGGTGCTTCTCCAATATGCCAGTCACCGGTTCCCGCAGAATCAATACGAATATTGAGGTGGTGCTCTTGAATAAAACGCGTTGCTATGCCTTCGGCCAAAGGAGAGCGGCAGATATTGCCTAAGCAGACAAAAAGTATGGAGTTTACAGAAGTTTTAATACAAGTTCCTTATCGATAGATGCCAATTTTTTAAAAGCATACTCATTTTTGTACGCCATCAAGCACAGGAACAAAACTGCACGCTTCAAGCAGCTCTTCACGCAGTATTCCTGCCACTTTCTTATAACGTGTTATAACTTGTTTGCCCTCTTTTTCCATAGGAGCTACTATAACACCCCCTTCATTTAACTGTTCAATAAGCTTGAGGGGAATATTTTTAGCCGATGCCGAAAACAAGATACGATCATACGGTGCATATTGAATCCACCCTTTCTGGCCGTCATCGCTGCGGGTGTGGATATTCATAATTCCCAGTTGTTTAAATCGATCTTTGGCTTCAAGCAGTAGCGCTTCGATGCGCTCAATGGTAAAAACACCGCGAAACAGATGCGAAAGGACAGCAGCCTGATACCCACTACCGCATCCTACTTCTAAAACACGATCCGCTCCTTCAGGCAGGAGATAGTGCGTCATTTTTGCAACGGTTAAAGGGGAACTAATCCACTGCTGTGCACTAATAGGTAGGGCATCAAGTTTGTAGGCATGGTGCGCAAAACCTGAAGGCACAAAAGCCTCGCGGTTGGTGTTGGCTATAGCATTTTGCACGGCTTTGCTAATAGGAAAACGTTGATGAATTTCATTTGCAAGCTTGCGGTTTTTCATGAGTGTGATTTTATTCATGAGGAATCCCCACATTAAGATAGCGACGCATTTTTACAATTGTTTTTGGATTATATTCAATTTCAAGCAGTTCATGCTCTTGATTGCGTTTTTCATCTCCAGAGGGCGTAATAATGCCGCTTTGTGCGCTGCAATCATCGTTGGAGGCATCTGAAGCAATAACATAACACTGATTCATGATGGCCAATGCATTGCTGAGCGATATAAAGTTTTGGGCGCGGAGTTTTCCCCAGCGTGAAGGCACAACAATAATGTCGCTTCCCTCACAACGCTGCCATAGCGTTTTAAAACGAAGTTCAAAACAGATGAGAATGGCAATTTTGATCCCATCGATGTTACATGTAATAGGCTCATTGTCACTACCAGCGGTAAAATAGTGATCTTCATTGCCGAGCGCAAAGAGTTTACTTTTGGCACGTTCATGAAGAAGTACTCCTCGATGCAGCACTTTGACTTGATTGAAAAATGCGCCTTGTTGTTTCTCAATCATGGTGGTAATCAGGGTTTTGTTTTTTACATGTAATGCTAAGGACTCAAGAGCACGTGGCGTGAATGCGGCAGCATCTTCAAAATGTTCATAGTCAAAACCTGTTAAACAGACCTCAGGAGCGACTATAATAGCATTTACGGGCGCAGCATCAATGAGTTGAATAAGATGGCTAAGATTTGCCTCATAGTCGTTGCTTGAGGCAAATTGCAGGCTGCAAAGTTTTTTAGAAATCGTCAAAGCTCAGCGAGCCTTTGGAGTAGTTGGTTACGGTACCTTCAAAAAAGTTTGTTTTTTGATCGTTAAATTTAGCAAAATCATCTACCCATTTGATAGGATGTTCGGAGTTGTAGAGTTTTTGCATTCCTACACTTGTCAAACGATCATCAGCAAGATACTGAATGTATTGACGTACAATATCATCAGTAAGTCCCAAAATTTGTCCCTGAGTAATGTATTGTCCCCAACTCACTTCAAGTTCAACCGCATTTTTAAACATGCCATAAACTTCATCATAAAGTTCTTGGGTAAAAAGATCGGCACGTTCACGTTTGAGCGTGTTAATCATGTTTTTAAAAAGTACAAGGTGCGTGACTTCATCGCGTTGAATAAAGCGGATCATCTGCGCAGAGCCTAACATTTTACCTGAACGTGCCAACGTATAAATATAGGCAAATCCGCTGTAAAAATAGATGCCCTCAAGAATCTGGTTTGCAAAACACGCCTTAACAAAATTAGTCTCGGTAGGATCTTCGGCAAGACGATCATAGACAGCGGCAATAGAGTCATTTTTTTGCTTAAGCATCATATCGCGGCGCCATAGCTCATAAATCTCTGCACTATTGGTTGAAATGGAATCGACCATAACAGCATAACTTTGAGAGTGCAATGCCTCTTCAAAAGATTGCCGTACGAGAATAAGATTAATTTCTGGTGAGGTTATATAGGGATTGACATTGTCAATAAGATTATTGGTTTGCAATGAATCCATAAATATAAGTTGCGAAAGGGCTTTGTCATAAGCATCCTTTTCGGCTTGAGTGAGGTTTTTGTAATCATTAACATCACGGGTCATATCGACCTCTTTTGGGAACCAGGTGTTATTGAGCATCACTTCCCACAGATTGTAAGCCCATTGGTATTTGATGTTATTAAGCTCAAAAATACCGGTAGGATTGCCGCCAAAAATTTGACGATCGTTGACATGTTCTTTTGATTCGGGATTGTAGATTTTTTTTCTGTGCATGGTTGTATAACCTCTTGAAAGTAAGAGAGCTATTATGGCAAAAAAAAGTTGTTGAGAGGTTTAAAATTGAACGTTTTGTTCAAAAAGTGTTTACTTAATTCGCATCACTTTGCGTTGCAGCCCCAAAGCTGATGCTTTTTCCATCTTCTGCAATCGTAACATTTTCAAAATTAAGTCCTTGAGCATCAAAATTGTCGAACATGTTGGCATTGTGAACCGGTTTCCATTGACGGGTTTTGGGTGTCATTTGCCACACGCTTGGATTAGATGCCGAGCCACTTGTAAGATAAACATTGCCCCCATCGGTTTGCCATAGATACCATTTAAAAGCAAAACTATTCTTTTGCAAAATCTTTTGATCTGTCGTTATAGGTAGGTTAGAAGGATCTTGTGCTGGTTTAAGACCACATAGCGAAGGGTTGTTCATGCAAAACTGTTTGCCGGCATCAAAGCTGTCATTAAACGTTGTTCGCGTGTGTGCCACTTCAGCTATTTCATTAGGCGATAGCTCAGAAGAGTAAAATCTTAGATCATCTAGCAAGCCAGTAAATGGAGCACCATGAGAGCTTTTCGAAGCTATTGTCAAGCTACGGCCAATTTGAAGAGGTGAGCGGAAAAAGTAAAATCTGTTATCAAAAAGGCCATCAATATAGACCGTTGGAACATCAGTATTAATGGTCATGGTAAAGTGATACCACTGGTTTGGTTTGACGACAACACTTGAATAATAGGGGGAAAAGATCGAGTTTGCTTCATAAAAATTGAGTTTACCGCTTTTAGAGAGGGTTACCGTAAAAACCGAATTTTGGTTTGTTGCAATGTCAAAAAGTGTTTGTTCTTCATTCAAGGTAGTGACATTGAACCAAAAGCTTAAAGTTTTAGTCTTTTCTAGTGAAAAATCGCTTGGTAAAAGCAGAGAACTCGAAGAGAGCGATATGGCTGATTTTAAAACGCCGCTACTGTAGGTAGGCGTCCCAATGCTGCTTAGATCAAAATGGTTTCCTGATGAGTCAAGAAGATCTTTTTCAAACTCATAACGTCCTATTAAATCATCGCTACTTTGGTAACTGTCAAGGGTACAGTTAGAAGTTTTAATATTGTCAACAAGCAGCTTGTTCTGATTTACGGTTTTAATAACAAAAGAGTCAATTTGCATCAAAATTGTTGCCGTACCCACATAGGTACCGCCTTGTTCCATACCAACAAACGTGTCATGAAACACACTGCGTCCTTGATAATAAGCAGTTACATCAAGGCTATCAACGCCATCTGTTGCAAAGTCAAATTGTGTTGAACATTGTGGTAGCGAGTATGATACGGTCAGCGGAGCATTTTTTTTGGCATTGCTAGGTTCAAGAAATACGGGTGTGTCAAACACTGAAAAAGGTGTGGTAAAAACTTGCCATTCACCGCTAGAGCTAAAAAGCATTCCTTTTGAAGAGAGTCCCGATAGCGATGTACCATCTTTGTAGGCATTAAAATTTTCTTCATAGGCCGCAAGAGAAATAACCAAAGAAAAAAGCGTTATTAAAATTTTATACATGTATGTTTATACCTCGAAAATATTATAATAAAAATGGAAAAAATCATATAGTGTTAAAGGGCACATTTTAAAAATAATCTTGAAAAAATTCTGAGATAAGGACCCTCACAATAAGTTAATGGCCAATCAGCTTTTAGAGATAATGTCCTTATCCATAGCATGTTTATATCATGTATTAATGTGAAATTGATGGCAAGTTATATTTAAAATCCAATATTTTTTTAGATAGAATAGAGCATAGCTCCAAAACATTTTTCATTGGAATTACTTATGAGACGAAAATTATTTGCCTATGTTTTTGCATTGTTTGCCGGAGTTTATATCTTTGGTGGCTTTTTTTTGCTTCCAATAATGATTGAAAAGCAACTAATGCAATTGGTTTCAGAGCAAACAAAAGGCGCACTTCAGCTTGATGACATTGGCTTTAATCCCTTAACGTTCACATTGGAACTGGATGGTTTTAAGCTTTTTAATCCGCAACACGATACGTTTATGAGTTTTAAAACTTTGCGTATTGATCTTGATCCTCATGCCCTGTTTTATGGTGCAATACGTATTAATGAGATTATGTTGCTGCAACCCGAATTTTTTTTGCAGACACACGCTGATGGTACGTTGAACACGTCATGGCTTATGCCACCACAACAACACAATAAATCACATGTTAGTGATGAAGAGGCTCTGAGTTTACCACACATTGTTTTAGCGCAGCTTGCTATTGAAGAGGGAAGGATACATTACCGTGACCATACGCAAAAAGAGCATTTTGATATTACGTTAGCGCCTATTGATTTTAAAGTTAAAAGCCTTGATACTAATGCTTTGCAAGAGGGTGAAAACACGTTGCGTCTCTCAAGCTATATTAATGATGGCGGTCGCTTTATATTGCATAGCAGATTGAGATCGCTTGATCCTGTTAAGATTGAAGGTGATGTTGAATTTGAATCGGGTAAGTTGTTTACGGGATGGCGCTATTTGCGTGAGATGTTTGCACTTGAGATTGCGGATGGCAGACTTCATGCCCGTAGCGATTTTGTGCTAGATGGTGCTCAAATGAACAGGACACGACTTGAAAATATTGCTTTTAAGTTAGAGCATTTGCGTATTAAGCCAAAAGCCCAACATTATGATATTTTAAATATTTCGCGTATTGAACTGGATCATGCCACACTCTATCCGCTGGCACGTCAAAGCACTATTGGAACGCTTGAAATTGATGGTGTGAAAGCTTATATTAAACGTCTGGCTGATGGCACAATAGATTGGAGTCGTTATCTTGAATTAGAAAAAACATCACCAGAGAAGAATCAAACAATACCTCCAGCAGATGATGAGCAGCCGTGGTTGTATCATATAGCAGGGATAACAATAGATAATGCCAATTGCTATTTTGTTGATAGCGCTTTGATGCAAGCGGCCACTATTAATTTAGAAGCATTACGCTTACATGTAAAGGATATTGATAGTAATTTATCACACCCTTTTGGGTATAGCGGCTCGTTGCAGATCAATACGACAGGCGTTTTAAATTTTGATGGTGATGTACGACAAAATCCTCTTTTGGTGCACTCTAATGTTGATCTTAAGGCTTTGCCGCTTAGCATGGCCAATCCCTATATTAACGAGTCGCTTAATCTTTATCTGCAACGGGGTAGCTTGGATATTAAAAGCGTTGCAACCTATGCACCCGATACCAATAAAAGCGATTTGGAGCTTACGGCCGATGTTACACTGAATGATTTTGTTGCCAATGCGTCATACAACAAAAGCGTGTTAGTAGCATTTGAAAGCATCCGTGCCGCGCCGCTTTATTTCAATCTTTCTCCCAATTCGCTGCGTATTGCCAAGCTACAAATTCATGCCCCTTATGCCAATATTCATATAGATGAAAATAAGACTTTTAATCTGGCCCAGCTTGTTAAGCAACCCAATAACAAAACTCAAAGTGATGAGTCTGATGCTGATTCCAAACCGTTTGATGTCAGCATCTTAGATACGAGTATGACACAAGGTACAGCAGATTTTGCAGATGATTCGCTGCCACTCAAGTTTAAAACGCACATTCATGATGTCACAGGAAGTTTTTACGGGATTTCAGCCCAACCGCAACAGACGACTTATGTTAACCTTGATGGCGTCATTGATCGCTATGGTGCTATGAAAACTACAGGTTCCATCAACAGTGCTAATCCTGAAAACTATACCGATATTAATGTGGCTTTTCGCAATGTAGCACTTGCCAATATGAGCCCTTATTCAGCAAATTTTGCAGGTCGAAAAATTGATGAGGGTAAGTTGTCGTTGGATTTAAAATATCGTATTCTTGATGCGCAAATCCAAGGCGATAATACGATTGTGATTAACAAAATTCGCTTGGGAGAACATTTTGATGGCGCCTCATCTTTGCCATTGGGGCTTGCGGTAGCTTTGCTAGAAGATAATGAGGGCGTGATCGATATTGGCATGCCAGTTGAGGGCAATATGCAAAATCCCGATTTTAAATATGGTACAGTAGTATGGAATGCTTTTAGCAATCTGATTGTAAAGATTGTCAGCGCGCCGTTTTCGGCATTGGGATCGATGCTTGGAATTGACGGTGACGCGCTTAAAAACGTTGCTTTTGAAACAGGTAAAAGCGATCTAATGCCGCCAGAACGTGAAAAACTAGATACGTTGGCTGAAGCGCTGGGCAAACGTCCAAAACTGTCATTAAAGATTTTGGGGGCTTATGACAATGATGCCGATCGATATGAACTGCAACGACAAAAATTTTTGAAATTTATTTTGGAGCGTACCGGAGATGAGAGCACGGCATTATTGCGTGATAATGATGTGCTAGAACCACTCTATTTGGAATTTTACAGTGATGAAGCGTTGGATCAACTTGAACAAACAATAAAAGCGGCGTACAAGAATGAGGAGCTTCGCTCTAAAGCATATCATGATGCTTTGCTTGATGCCTTGATAAAAAAGCAGTCCGTAAATAGTGATGAATTGGAGTTTTTAGCACGTAGTAGAGCGGTTACGATAAAGAGCTATTTGTCGGAACATGTGGATGGTGCGCGCATTGTTTTGGGTGAAAATAACTTAGTGCAAGCTGATAAAAATCGTTATGTTAATTCAGGCATGGAGTTAATCGTACAAGAGTAGAGTATAATTGCGCCTTCATTTGTTATATAAGGAACTCTTATGCCATTTTCAGCAAAAAATCGAAAAGATACCCTTAGCGGCATCTTTTTTGTTGCGATTTTTGCGGCGGCGGCAACCTTCATTGCAGGGCTTGCCCCCGTTGCAAAAATGGGGATTTCACCCCTAGTTGTGGGAATTGTTATGGGGATATTTTATGCTAATACTCTGCATAACAAATTCCCTGCTGCCTGGGAGAGCGGTATTACCTTCTCGGGCAAGAAAATTTTGCGTTTTGCTATTGTGTTTTACGGCTTTCGCATCACCTTCCAGCAGATTGCCGAAGTAGGAATTGACGGTTTTGTCGTTTCGCTTATTATGCTGCTGAGTACTTTTATTATCGGTACATGGGTGGGGCAAAAACTTTTTAAACTTGATCGTGATACCGCAATGCTGACAGCTTCTGGGGCTGCGGTGTGCGGAGCTGCGGCTGTTTTGGCAACCGAACCGGTACTCAAAGCCGAAGAGCATAAAGCGGCTGTTGCCGTCTCGATGGTGGTGCTTTTTGGTACGATTGCCATGTTTTTGTATCCAGCACTCTATAGCGCTGGAATCTTTGATATGAGTGCACGCGAGTTTGGTATTTATGTTGGTGGTACTATTCATGAGGTTGCGCAGGTAGTAGCCGTTGGTGGCGCGTTTGGTCATGAGGCCAGCGATGCGGCGGTGATTGTTAAAATGACGCGGGTTATTTTGATTGCCCCGATGCTGATTTTACTGGGCGTGTATCTTTCGTTTGCAGCCAGTCGCAGTGGCGGCGAAGGTGCGGCGATTAAGCTGGTGATTCCATGGTTTGCTGTCTATTTTGTGGGGATGGCGGGTTTTAACTCCTTGCAGTTGGTGCCGCAAAATATTGTGGGCGTCATTAACGAGGTAGATACCTTTTTGCTCACTATGGCCATGACCGCGCTGGGTATGGGAACTCGTTTTGCCAAATTCAAAGGGCTGGGTCTTGCACCGCTGTATGCGGCGGGCATTATGTTTGCATGGTTGCTGATAGGAGGTTATTTTATTACCAAATGGGTTGTGGCAACACTTTAACACCTCACAGTGAGGTGTTTTCATCTCTTTTACATAGTTTGTATTGTAAATCATCCTCACTATTTTGCATTAAATAGCAGCTTTCATAAAGACCAATGATTTCGTAGCTTTGGTTAAAAGCATACATGATACGCCCATTGTGTCTGTGGCATCGACGATAAGTTCTCCATCGAATACTCGTTGAGTAATGATGCAACTATCGTTTGAATCACTATAGTGGTAATAATTGATTGTTTGATCGTTTTTAATCAAGCTCAGAAGTAATCCCTCTCTATCGATACCAAAGGAATACACGTAGCGTTCGTAGGTATTATCATACGACCCTGTGCCATCTTCATTAAATAACCAATGACTGTACCCATCTATATTAGTCCACTCACCAACAAGAAGATTACCACCAAAACGGGCACATGGCCCGTAATACCCGGCACTGTCTTCAGAAGTAGAATCATCCAAGCAGAGTGAAGAGGCACTACTGCTTGAGAGTGGCACAGATGTGCTTGATGAAACACTGTTGTAAGAGCTGTTCACATACGATGACGAAGATACACTTGATAATGAAGATGCTGATGATGTTGAAACAGATGAGCTTTCTAGTGTAGCCGAAGTATCTGAGTCTTCACCGCATCCAGTAGCCCAAAAAGCAAGCATAATTGCCGTGCTTAAAGATATTGTGATTTTAAAAAAGCTTATTGATTCCATCCTGAATCCTCCTTGCGTTGTGATACAGCAATGCCCATGTCAAAACGTTGAGATGGATCTTGTTGTATTTTACAGACACGAGCATAATAGGTGCCTTGCGGTTGATGTGCGGTAATGATTTGATACCCCTGACACCCATTCAAATAGTAAGTGCAACACACGGTTAAGCTGCTGATCATAGCATCAATCTTTGAAAGTTGAAGTCAGATGGATTTAATGTAATTTTAACGTTTACGATAACTTAACGCTTCAAGCAGATGCGATCTGCCGATCTGCGCATCTCCATTAAGATCGGCGATGGTGCGCGCGATCTTTTGGACTTTTTTAATACTGCGAAACGAAAGGGCGTAGCGTTCTGCCGCCTGATCTAGTAGCTGCTTGGCGGTATCATCAAGCAGACAGTAGCGCTCAATGGCCTCATCATCTAGCATACCGTTTAGCATCTTTTGTCCCCGCTCTTTTTGGCGTATAAAAGCATTACGAACCTTTACATGTAAGCTTTTTGAATCAACGCTTGATGCGTCTAGAGCATTGGAGCGCTGCATCTGAACATAGAGATCTATGCGGTCTAAAAAGGGATCGGAGAGGCGGTTTTGATAGCGTTGAATTTCCACATCAGAGCAGCGGCAGGCAATATCGGGGTTGAGCAGATTGCCGCAGGGGCAGGGGTTCATGGCCGCAACAAACATAAAACGGGTAGGGTAGTCTATTTTGGCGTTCACGCGAGAGATGCGGATACGTCGGTCTTCAAGGGGTTCGCGCAGGGCTTCAAGAATGTTTTTGCCAAAATGGGGCAGTTCGTCAAAAAATAAAATGCCGCCATCGCTCAAACCCACTTCGCCAATGCGTGCTTGAGAACTTCCGCCGCCAAAAATACTGGACGCCGTGGCGCTATGATGGGGTGCTCTAAAAGGGCGCAGTGGCAAAAAAGCGGGCTCATTGCCCTCAAGGCTCTCAAGTTTGGCGGTATTAAGCAGTTCGTCCATACCAAGCGGCGGTAAAATGTGACGCAGCCGTTTGGCAATCATGGATTTGCCGCTACCGGGGCTGCCTTCGAGCAAAATATTATGCATTCCCGCTGCTGCAATGAGCGCGGCGCGTTTGGCCACTTCCTGACCGCGTACCTGCGCAAAATCAAGCGGATAGTCTTGTAAAAAATAGTAAGGCGAATGGTTTACATGTAAGGCATGATGTGCAAGGGTATCGGCATGATGAGGGGTTAACATATGGGGCTGTTTTAGCAGCTCTATTGCTTCGCCAAGATGCGCAACACCATAAAGCACAATGCCAGGAATCGTGCCGAGTTTGCTAAGACTCTCTTTGGGAACGATGGCTTTGTCAATACGTTGGTGTTGTGCTAGCGAAAGAATCAGGGCAAAAAGCGCTGCATTCTCTTTGATACTGCCATCAAGTCCCAGTTCACCAAAAATGGCGTAAGGTTCCAGATCGACACTTTCGTTATTCAGCGCAATCAGCAACGCAATCGCTAGATCAAAATGGCTGCCCTCTTTTTTGACATCTGAAGGTGACAAATTGACGCTGATGCGTTTGGGTGGAAAGGTAAAGCCGTTGCCAAGAAGTGCGGATTTTACACGCTCTTTTGACTCGCTAATGCTCTGGCTAGCCATGCCAACAATTGAAAAACTGGGGAGTCCTTTGGTTAGTGTGGCTTCAACGCTGACCGGGGTGGCTTCGATCCCCTCAAAGGTGGCACAGATCACTTTTTTCATGCAGGTATGATAACGAAAAGATCGTAAAAAAAACGGTTTTAAAGTCTCTGACAGGGGCTAAATTGTGAGTTTAGCGTATCAAGCGTGCAAAACGATGCGTAGGCGCACGGAAGGCTAAACGCCTCTTCTAGCGAGATATTTTGCAAGAGGTAATAAAACATGCGGATCACGCCTGCATGGGTCATGATAAGCACGGAGTCATAATTTTTTAAAAGCAGCTCACCGTAAAAGCGGGCAATACGTATCTGAAACTGCTCAATGGATTCGCCATCAAGTTGGTTAATCCACTGCTCAAATGATTCGTAGTGCCATGATTCGATTTTGCAGATGTTCTCATAAGATTGCCCCTCATGGCGTCCCCACGATTTTTCGCGCAGGGCATCGGTGTAGATCGCAGGGCGTTTAAAGGGGGCAAAACTCTCTTTGGCGCGCAGAAGATCCGAACAGTAGCAGGCATCAAAATGGTGCGATTCAAAATGTGCCGCAAGCGTTTGGGCCTGCAAAAATCCCAAATGAGAGAGTGCAATGTTGTTATGACCGTTGTAGCAGCCTTGATACGTGCTTTCAACCTCGCCGTGACGTATGAAGGTAATGATCATGAGAGTACCACGGCACAGTGTAGCAGCACCACTTCGCTAAGCTCAATACTAAAACCGTACATATCGCCGTTAAAGCCACCATAATGGCGCATGAAAAAACGGTAACACAGCCACGCTACAAGCAGCGATGTAATGAGCATGATTGGGCCATGATTTACAAAAAGTAGTAGCGCAATCACCATGGCCGTAGCCCAAAGCAGATGCTTCTTTTTAAATTCTGTTTTGGCCAGTGATGCCATGCCCCAAGCGGGAAGATAGGGAGCGTTATAGAGTAATAACACAGCGTTATAACGGGCTAACATCACTACGGCTATGAGTAGGGATATATCGCTTACATGTAAGAGTGCCGAGGCTTTAAGCAAGAGCAAAACAACAGTGAAAATCATGCCCATAGCACCTACGTGAGGATCTTTCATTACCTCAAAAGCGCGTGCTTTATCGACATAAAGACCATCAACCGTATCGCTAAAACCATCAAGATGCAGCGCGCCGGTAAGAAGCACCCAGAGTGCAAGCAGCATGATTGCCGCATGAGAGGATGCAAAAACAAGGGTAGCTACGTCGTAAAATCCCCAAAGCAGCGCGCCAAGAAGCGCTCCAACAAGCGGATAAAACATAACGGCAAGCGCATTGATGCCTGTGTCAAAACGGTGAACCTTGCAAAAAGGAAGAATACTAAGCATGGAACAAGCAAGGCCAAATCCCCTAAAGATGAGGCGTATCATTTGATGCGTGTTGCAATGCCCGCAACGACATGATAAACCGCGTCGCACGACGCAGCGATCTGTTGGGCGGCGATGCCGTTGATATCTACAAAACGGCGCGCTAGCGCATTGTCGGGGATGACACCGCTTCCTACATCGTTAATAACAAAAATCAGCTCTTTTTGCATATGAAGCATGGTATCAAGCTGTTTGAAAATATCATCTTCATCAAAACCGTCGTGAAGCATATTGTTGATCCACATGCTAATGCATTCAATTAAAACAGGCGTTGTAATTGGCTGAAGTGCCGCGGCAAGATTCAACGGCTCTTCAACGGTTAAAAAACGTTCGCTGCGTTGCAATTGATGGCGTTCAATACGTCGTGCCATCTCTTCATCCACAATGTCGCTGGTGGCCAAATAGACAGGAAGTGCTGAGGTGGCATTGAGCGTGTAGGCCTCGGCCAGACGGGATTTACCGCTTTTGATGCCGCCAATAAAAAGGGTTTTCATAATGCTCCTTTCATAAGTGCTTCGATCTTACATGTAAGCGCTTGTTGCGATATGCCGTGCGTTGCAGCATAAGCCAGCGCCGCGCCGGCACCGACCCCCTCTTTGGCTTCGCCCTCATCGTAGCACTTCAAAACGGGAATGCTTGCATCGGCAAAGCTGAAATCGGTATAAAAAGCTTTTACAAGCGTGTTAAGTTGACGCAAAAGTACGGCAATGCTAGAGGTGGTGTCTTTGGCGATCCATGCGGTGGTTGCTAGATGGATGCGCGTAAAATCGCACGTAATATTACAAAAACTTGCAAGGTGCTCGGCAATAAGCAGCGCGCAGGCCATTTGCGTGCCGCCGCCTAGTACAACATCAAAACGCTGCGAGGCTTCAATCATAAAACCGGCGCTAAAAAGCAGGGTATTATCTGCGGTGTGTCCCAGTCGTTCAAAAGGATCCATATCTTTGTGGAGTTTGGCAAGAGAAGCGCTGATGACAGACTCTTTAATAGCGATAGGAGCCTCTTTAAAAGATGAAGCAAAAAGCCCCTGACTTTCAATTCCCAGTGCCATAGCAGCAGCTTGAGCGGTGGTGGTGCCTGATGGCGTGCTCTCTGCTAAAATCACATAATCGCCTCTAGGTGAGTAAGTGCGTCCAAAGGCCCGCCCTTTCTCAAATACAGCTTTGGCATCAAACGAGGCTGCATCGGCAATGCTAGGTGTGCTGGGGATATCAAAATCATGCACATCGCAGTGTTGCGGCAGGCTGTGCAGCCCCAAATTTAAAATAAGTATTTTTTTAAAAGGGCTAAGCAGATGCACAGCGCGTGTAATAAGCCCAGGGGTAGGGATGCCTGCAGGCGTTTCGGCAATGCCTTCAAGACTGTAAACCGCACCATTTTCAATAAACTCCGCATCCAGTGTGGGGGTGAGTGTGATATGGCCGGGAATACCCGCTTGGGTGATTCCTGGAATATTACATGTAAGGCTTAGCGAAGCTGCTAGTAAAAAATCGGCATCGCCTTTTAAAAAGGGGTACTCTTGCGCTGTAAAAAGGTCACATGTTTTCATATAGCTCCTTAGATGTCATTGCTTTGATAATGCTTTGCATGTCTATTTGGGTTTCGATGTAATCGGCATAGTGTGCTATGGCGTTGCGTTTGTACTTTTTGAAATTGTACCCTTTATAGTGCTTGTCAATGCGTTTAAAAAGTTTATGGCGAAACGCATCAGAGTCAAACAGGCCATGCACAAATGTGGCGTATAAATTTTTTTGTTTGATGCCAAGTTTTTCAGCGCGGCCATTGTGAATTTCATACCCCTCAATGGGCGTGCCAAAAAGCTTGTACGTTCCTTTCTTGAGCACTTTTTTGCGTTTAAAAAGAACATCGCCTTTAATGCGTCCGATTCCTTTAATGATGGAGGTGGAGGACTCAATTTTTTTAGGATCAAGCAGCCGTTCATGAAGCATCTCATAACCGCCGCAAATAGCAACTAGAGCGCCTTTAAAGGTGCGTAATATCGGCTCAAATCCGCGTTCGCGCAGCCATTGCAGATCGGATGCTACTTGTTTGGATCCTGGCAAAATCAACAGATCGCAAAGTGCGGCTTGTGCGGGGGTATCAATAAAAAGTAAGGAGACCTCATCATCGGCAATCAAGGGTTCTAGATCAGTGTAATTACTTAAATGCGGATAGGTAATAACACCTGCTTTAATGCGGGTTTTATGCCCTTTTTGTACATAGTTAGAGAGCGACTGAGCGTCTTCAAAACCAAGATTAAAAGGCCGATACCCTACAACACCAAGCACCTTGAGTCCAAAACGGTGTTGAATTATTTCAATGCCTTCATCAAAAAGGCTACGGTCTCCGCGAAATTTGTTAATAATAACACCGATGACATTGGGTTTGAGAATATCGGGAAGCAGATTATAAACGCCGTATATCGAGGCAAAAACCCCACCGCGTTCAATATCGGCAATAATGATAATTTTGGTCTGGAAGGTTGTGGCAATATAGATATTAGAGAGGTCACGATCCATCAAGTTTAGCTCAACAGGCGAGCCGGCACCTTCGGCAACAATGCACTCATAGCGCTTTTTTAAACGTTTGAACGATTCGCTTACAATGGGTTTAAGGGTGTCGATATCACGATAATACTCCAACACATGACGTTCGCCCACGCTTTTGCCCTGTACGATCAGATGAGCTTTCGAGGCGTTACCGGATTTGATGAGTACCGGATTCATATCGCTGCTGCTGGCAATTCCTAGTGCTTCGGCTGTAAAATATTGCGGTTGTGCAATTTCGCCGCCGTCATCGCAAACCTGCGCATTATTGGAGACGTTTTGCGCCTTAAAAGGCGCCACCGAAATACCGCGACGCTGCAGCAGCAGGGCAATAGCAAATGCAAAAGTGGATTTTCCCGCATCACTGGAGGTGCCAAAAATGCTTAGATCATGCATCAAGCGAGCACCTCTCCATGATCTGCTCCCACGCCAGATCAAAATGTTTTTCAATGTAGGCCCGATCATGAGGCACGCTGCATTTAGAGCAGTCTTGATGAATCGCGTCGCCATAGCGGACTTGGGCACCTTTAACGGAATCAATCGCACAAAAGCTATAGCGCGTAGCACCTTGGATGGTGTCGATGCCGTTATCATCAAAACGAAAATTGGGGCAAGCGCACAAATAGCAATTGAGCTGTAGCATATCGTGGCATTGACGTTTTTGCGCATATAGCGGACAAAAATCCGGTTCATGCTCCAGCATCGCGTTAAAATCAAAATAGTCAATAATGGCCTCTTTGTCAAAGCCGCGTTCTAGCAGTTTTTGGATAATTTTGTGGTGTTTGTCGCGGTGGGATGTAAACCAAACGTAATAACTCATGCCACTCCTTTATGGGTGATGAGGTAGATAAAAAACGGCGCACCAATAGATGCCGTGACAATGCCTATGGGGAGTTCACCTGCCGTATTTAAAGAGCGGGCAAGGGTGTCGCATGCAAGCAAAAATGCTCCGCCAAAGAGCGCGGTAGGAATAATGCGCTGCTGTAGCGTTGTGCGATAAAGCTTTGCTACCATATGCGGCACAATCAGACCAATAAAGCCAATAGGCCCACTAATGCTTACAAGCACACCAATTCCCAGTGAAGTGACAAGCAGCAATAAAAGCCTAAGACGTTTGGTATCAATACCTTTAAGCCGTGCCTGATCGAGGCTAAGTGCCATGATCTGCAATTCGTAGCGATAGCGCCATAGAGTGCCAAAAAGAATGAGCGTGGTAACACCTAGAAGCAACGGCATCTGCCAGCCAATTACCGAGAGTGAACCCATACTAAAGCGCAGCAGCATGTCGTTTTGCATGGCATCGCCTAGATGAAACAGTAACATCAGCGCTGAAGTAAAAAAAAGCGATAACGCAATCCCTAACAGTAAGAGGGTGTTGCCTTCGCTATCTTGTAAAAAGTGTGCTAGCCAGATTAAAAGAACAACCGTACACATGGCTCCCGCAAAGCCAAAAAATGCTGTGATTGCGATGCTTCCTGCGCCCAGTAAAATAGCCACACCTGCTCCAAAAACCGCACCACTGGAGATTCCAAGCGTATAAGGGGTCATGAGCGGATTACGAAAAAGTGTTTGAAACAGCAGACCGCCAAGAGAGAGCATGATGCCCGCTTCAAATGCAAATACTACCCGAGGGAGCCGCAGTTCAAAAAAAAGCTGTGAACTAAAAGCATCGCCTGCAAGCAGTGCGCTTATGGAAAGATCGGCACTTCCAATAAACGGGGCATAAAGCCCAAAAACAATCATGGCAATCCAGGCGAGGTGCTTAATCATAGCGTACCTCAAGGCCTTCAAAAGCAACACCGTAGTGTGTTGAGAGAGAACTGAAAAAAAGCTCGTTATCTTCATAGAGTGTTGCCGTCTGGTTGGCAATAAAGAGTAAAGGCGTATTTAAAAAAGCAGCTAAACGCAGATCGTGGGTAATGACAATAATGCGGTGCTCGGCTTTGAGTTTTTGAATCGTATGGGCAATACTACGCGCATTTTTGGGATCAAGGTTGGCCGTTGGTTCGTCAAAAATAATGGTCTTGCTCTGCTGTGTGAGTGCCTGAGCTGTAAGAACAAGCTGCTGTTCCCCCGAACTTAGCGAATGAAGTTTTTGCTCTTTTAGGTGTGTAATGCCAAGACGCTCTATTTGTGCGAGTGTGATGTCGTGATCCTCTTTCGTGTAGTCATCAAAAGGGCCTTTATACGGATAGCGTCCTAGCAATATGAACTCTTCAACACTGATGTAAGGTTCGTAAACATCAAGTTTGGGTGGAATGTAAGTGAGTGCTTTTGCCAGCGATTTATGCGATGTGATCTCTTGGCCATCAAGACGGATGCTTCCTTGAAAATCAATCAGATGGCACAACGCTTTGGCGAAGGTGCTTTTACCTGCGCCATTGCTGCCTAAAATAGACAAATGATGCCTTACATGTAAGCTAAGATTTTCAAAAACGCTTTTATTGCCGTACTTACATGTAAGGCCTTTAATCTCAATCACCATTAAGCTCCTCACAAAGGCGTGTGATGCTTTGGGCAACGCGGTGTGAAGGGATGTGAATGTAACTTTCATCCACAATATGAATTTTTTTTCTCTTGGCGGCATTAATAGGAAGTTGCTGCCATGCATTCAGAGCGCGGGTGGCATTAACATCCGATTCGGTGCGGTGTGAATGAAGAATCACAATCTGATCGGGATTGAGGGCGATGATGTTTTCATAGCTAAGTACCGGCTGTGAGAGCAGCGAAGGCGTAAATGCGTTTTCATGGCCACAAATGTGGATGATATCATCAAAAAAGATGCCCGGAGCTGCCACGTAGTTGTTGCGGCGCAGATCGTCGCTAAGACCGTAAACAATCAAGACGCGTGAGGGTGTGGCCGCTTTGAGCACCGTTGTTGCAGCCGTGTCAATAGCGGCTATTAATTGAGCCGCTTTGTGCTCTTTATGAAAGCGTTTTCCAAGCGTGCGAATCGCTTGGGTAATCTCTTGGAGCGTTTCAAGACGCAGCATGAGTGTATTGATATGAAAGTGCTCAAGTTTTGCAAGCAGCTGTTGCGAGTAGTGTTGTCCAATGACAAGGCTAGGATGAAGCTGCAAAATTTTTTCCAGATCGGGATTGGAGTATCCGCCAATACGTGCAATCTTTTTAGCCGCTTCGGGAAAATCGCTGTATTGACTAACACCAACAATGTGCTCTCCCACATCCAGTGCAAAAAGAATTTCGGTAAGCGATGGCGAAAGCGTCACCAGCCGCTCGGCGCCATGAAGCGAGAGCGAGCCTAAGAGCACTAACCAAACGATCCAGAGTTTCACGGCGTTCCTTTAAAAATGTAGGCTCATACCGGCAATGGCGGTTGTGGTGAAATTAACCGGGTAGATGGCATCATCAGTGATCCACAAGCCGTTAGACTCATTAAAGAGATTGCTAATTTTAGCAAAAAGCTCGTAATTTGCCTCACGATAGTTGATGGCAACATCCGTACTGTTGTAGACCTCTTGTTTTTGCTCAAAATTGTTGGCAAAGTCATTAGCCGAGTAGGTCTCACTGCGCCATATTTGTGTCAGCGTAAAGGTGGTTTTAGGCGTGGGTGTTAGGGTGAGCGAAGCCTTTATAGTATGCTCTGGAACGCCGGGAAGATCATGGTCTGAAAACGTTTCAGCATTTTGTATTTCATCATCTATGATGGCTTTGACGTAGTTGTAATTGAGTGTTACATGTAAGCGCTCAAAAGGTGCGTAGGTATCATATATATCCATGCCGTATTTATGGGATTTATCAATATTGGTATTCATTGAAGCCGTATAGGCAGGATCAGAGTAGTAATAGATCTCATCTTGCAAAGCGGCGTAATAGAGGCTGAATTTAAAAGTGTTTTGTGGATCAAAGCGGCTGTAGCCTAGTGTAAACGTATCAGCATGCATGGGATCGATAAAGCCGTTAAATGAGACAACACCACTGGTGTAATCTTTGGAGAAAAAACGGTCAATATCGGCTGCTTCAAAAGAGTGAGCGTAGTTTAAAAAAACCGAGGCTGCATCGCTTAGCTGATAGTTGTATCCCGCTTCAGCACTCCAAAGTGTATGATCTTCATCAAGCTCTTGAGCGCCTTTGTGGGTGTAAGCAACCTGTTCACCCCGTATTCCGGCTTTAAGACGTGATGAGCCAAAAATCCATTGTGTTATGGCAAAAAGTGCAAGATTATCTTTGGAGGTGCGCTCACCGCTGCTATGGCGTTCGCCTAAAAAGCCTTCCGCACCAAGATTTAGATCAATGGCGCCGTTTTCATAGCCTAGTACAGTATTAAAAGAGTCATAATCATAGTCATATCGGCTTGCATACTCAACATACTCCGAAGTTTTCTTTTCACGATTGAGTTCCGATCTTAAGTGCCATCCATCGCCAAAAGTATAATCAAACCCGCCGCCGATACTTTCGCTTTTAAACCTTTGGTTCACAGGAGCGGGCCCATAGCCGTAACCTGATCCGGGTTGCGAAGGCTTCGCTTTGTATTCCGTAAGGCTCATTGGTCCGCCATAATGCACGCTACTGCGATGAAATTGCGTGTTGAAAAAGAGTTCAAGTGCTTCTATGGGCGTCCATGAAAGATCAAGCATACCGTTAGCGAGTTGTTGCGCATCGCGATCCTGAGCAGCATTGATATGGCGCGTACCATCGGTGTGATACCCTTCAACAAGGGCCGAAATAGCCAAGGTATCGCTTTGATGACCTAGCGAAAGGGTGGCATCGTAAGTGTTGTAAACACCGCCATAAAGTGTGAGCGTATTATCGGCGGCGCGTTTGGTAATAATATTAATAGTACCGGCATTAGCCCCATCTCCAGCGCTCACACTGCCGCCCCCTTTAATGATTTCGATGCGTTCAATCATGGAGGGCGAAATAGAAGCAAGCAAAGGCGCATTCAGGTCAATGTTATTAAGGCGGCGTCCATTGACATTAATGACAATGTTTTGGTAGCCGTTTGCCATGCCATAGCCGTGCATGTCAATACGTTGCGAAAAGGGGTTGCCAAAGGAGGGCATCGCAATAAGAGAGGTGTAGGTATTTAAAAAATCATACAGATCAACGGCGCCAGAGAGGGCAATCTGATCGGCTGTAAAAATTTCAACGGCATCGGTAGCATGCAACTCGTCTTGAGTCACGATACTTGAGCGAATTTCAAGTGGCTCAAGGGTACTTTGTTGTGCTAAAAGAGCCATACAACTTAACGATAGTAAAAATGCGGATTTCATGATATTCCTTAAAAATTATTGGGTTAAAAGAGCGAATAAATGTGATGATGGCGGGGAGCTGACAGAACAAAAACGGTGGTAGCGGGGAGTAAAGTCTTTGTGATGATTGAAAAGCGTTAAAATGGTTTGTGATCGATAACCGCACGTGCGGCTACACTCCGCATCCTTTGAAAACGTGTTAAGAGTGAGCAGTGTTTGATCGTCTTCTTCATCGCAAAGGGCATCATCGTCATAATGCAGGGTGTATGCGCTAGCGTCAATGCGGGCACATTGGGATTGGAGCAAAACATGCGATACGGTCGCTTGAATGGCAGCTAATGAAAAGTAGTTTTTTCCAAAACCTTTTGGTGCACGCATGAAGACCTTTATGCAAACAGAATGTGAAAGTATAGCAAATTCATGCTGCTTGCTTAGAGTTTGCTAAAGTCCACACGATTACTGAGTTCATCAGAAAGCAGATCCATCTCATCAAACATTTTAAGCGTATGCTCTTCTGCCTGTGCAAAATGTTGCACCACTTCTTCACGATTGGCATTCGTAACATAACCGTGCGTTTGAATGTATTTTAAATTGGCATTGATATATTCATGAGTTTTGCGGTGATGCTCATTAATAGTTTCAAAATGGCGATTGGATTGAAAGAGCTCTTTGCCGGTAGTGTCATACCATTTTCCAAAATGACATTGATGATGGTCTTGTATTTGGTAGCCTTTTTTGAGTTCGCCACGAATCGTCATAATGTAGGCATCGGATTTGAACATGATATGATGGATTTTAAAGATGGTCATAATGAGTTTGAGGGTACTACGATTTGCATTAAGGGAAGAGTTGCTCAAATTAGTATCAAGGTTCATAACGGTCTGTACAAAATTCTCCATCGTACCATTAACACTGCTGATTACTGATGCTGTTTGTTCTGTATTTTCAACAATTTGATCCGATCCTTGCTGTAGGGTTTGGATTGTAATGGCAATTTCGCTGGTTGCTTTTTGAGTTTTTTCGGCTAACTTTCGTACTTCGTCAGCTACTACGGCAAAACCGCGGCCGTGTTCACCCGCGCGCGCCGCTTCAATAGCGGCATTGAGCGCTAGCAGATTGGTTTGCTCTGCAATATCTTTAATTAAATCCACAACTGTTGAGATGTTATGAACATTGTTGTTGAGATTTTGGACTTCATCTCGGGTATTTTCAAGAAGTTCCGTAAGATTGGAAATCTGCTCATTTGTTGATGAGACTGAAACTCGTGTTGAGTTTGCAGATTTTGCGGTCTCTTTGAGCTCAATGGTGACTTCTTTTATAGCATCTGCTGCTGAAGCAATGTTTTCACGGATTGTTCTAATGTTACCATCAACGCCACCATCTGTTTTGTTGAGATCATTGGTTAAAAAGCCCATCATTCGATATTTTTCGCTCTCTTTGAGTGCATTGATTGCTTTGTGCACAGCCAGTGCAGTTTTGCGAAATTCACCCTGAAGCCCTTGTGGAAACATGCTGCGATACATTTTTTGTTCACCAATGGCTTCAATGGTGTAGCGTGTCTCTCGTAAAATCACTTCAATTTGATCCAGAGCGTCATTGAGTGCCCAGGCAATTTTTCCTTCATCGTCATGATCGTTTTGAACACTAACACGTTGGGTTAGTTCTCCTTTAGAAACCTTTTGAAGCGTATCAAGTATTTGGGCATGTATGCCGTTATTGGAAAAGCTTTGTTGGCGTGTTGTTGGTATGAAAAATGAAATCAGGACGGTTAGCACAAGAATCAGCGCAAAAAGCAGCATAGTGTACACTAATGCCACATATAATGCGGCACTCAATACAATGCCACTAAGATAAAGCTGAGCGGGGGATGTATGCCATTTCATGAAGCGTTCCTTGTATTTTCTTGTAACCCGATGACAAACGCGTCATAAATACTGTTTTGCTCATCTAAAAAAGTATTTAGTAATTTTTGGGAGGCACTCATACCGCTTTGGCGTTCAGCTTCTAAAAGACGTTTGTAAATTGGTATGATGGTTTCAATTGCCCCATATGCCGGTTTACGCCGTATCGAGGTGTAACCAATGATCCGACCATTATCGTCATAATCGGGAGTAATATAGGCAAATACCCAATAATAAGAGCCATCTTTGCAAAGATTCTTGACATAACCAAAAAACTCTTTGCCATTTTGGATAAGATCCCATGCTCGTTTGAATGCAACAGCGGGCATGTCGGGGTGACGGATAAGATTATGGTTGGCTCCGATGAGTTCCGCTTTGCTATAACCCGCCATTTCGGCAAAAATGCGGTTGCAGTAGGTAATCTTGCCTTTAAGATCGGTCTTGGATAGTATAAAGTCATTGGCATCTAGCACTTTTTCGTGCTGTGTAATATTTTTTGGGGCATCTTTTTTGCTTAAGTCCATATGTCATCCTGCGCTAAATGTTTTGCTAAAGGTATATCAAGATAAAAAGCAAAGCTTTCAATACGTATTATTACGTTTTACAAACAGTGCTTAAAACTCCATCAATGAGATTGTTTTTAAATGATACCGTTTTTAGAGAGTATTGAGTAGTATTTTTAAAATTTTCTATAATGAAAGGTAATATAATGTTCTCACAAGGGTTTTTAGGTACAACGGCTCCATTTTACATGGATGCAGTGACGCTCTATTTTGCTATTTTGCCGTTACTCTTAGGTTTTGGCGTATATTTTGCGCTCAAAAAACGTTATCAGCTTCATTTCCAATGGCAGATGCTTACCTTTGTGCTAACGCTTGTCATGGTAGTCGTTTTTGAGATTGGTGTACGCATCTCAGGAGGCTTTAACGCATTTATGGCACAAAGCAACGCTGATTATAATATGATGCTTGGTTTGATGGTTATACATGTACTCGTAGCACTGGTGTCCGTGGTGTTGTGGAGTGCGTTGATTTATGGAGCAATCAAGCGATATCGCATAGAAAAAGAGTCTTTAAACGTGTCGCATAAAAAAGCGGGATATTGGGTTTTTGCCGGCATGAGTCTGACGTCCATTATGGGTGTCATGATTTATTGGTTTTTATTTATAATGGGACATTAATGCAACCATCTGATTGATGGATTTTGTCTATAAAAGTGACAAGAAAAGGGTTACATATGAATATTATTCGGTTTTATAGTGCTGTTTCGCTAATTCTTTTGCTTTGTGCATGTGGAGGTGGCGGCTCCGGGATTGGTGATAGTGCTGTCGCTGCCCATTCACAAACATCAAGTTCTTTAGCCTCTTTTGAGAGCTCTGATTCGATTGCAACATCATCACAAACTTCCAGTATTCAAAGTAGCATTTCTCAAATCTCAAGTTCGGTAAGTTCTCTTGAGTATATTATGTCGTCGCAAAGCTCTAATGCCCAAAGCAGTGTTTCAACGACACCGCAAACGACAAGAATCTTTTTTTTCGAAACGGGCGATGGTGAAGATTATCAAGGAGCAGGTTCTGGTGCTAATGCGGCTGCTAAAGATAATGACGGTAATATTTATATCACTGGAGGCTACTTTGATTCTGATGCCTTTAAATATAATTTTATTATTATTAAAGTTGCACCCGATGGCAGTGAGATATGGCGCAATATCTATGGTAATGATAATAAGGACTTTGTTGCCGAGGATATTGCCATTAGTACTAACGGTGTTATTGAGGTTGTTGGAGTTGCCACCGTAAATTACAGCACGTCTGATGAACGCGATGTCATGCAAATGAGCATCAATGCCGACGGTACTAAAGAGAGTGACGCAATTACCAGTAGCAGCATTTGGGATTATGCCACTTCTATTGCACTCGATTCACAGGGTAATAGTTGTATTGCCAGTACCACGTATTTTCCAGAAGACAAAGGTTATAACGGCTCATGGCAGCATCATATGCTAATGAACAACAACTATTTTTGGGCCTATGATACTGCGGGGGTTGTCAGTGGCTCAAAACCCATAGTGTATATTGACGCACAAGATAATGTTTATATGAGCGGTGATCTGGCAGATGGCGGTAGCTACATTGCCAAAAATAGCCCAAGTGGGACATTCCAGTGGCAGCATGATTTTACTGGAAACTCTTTACGGTTGGCTTCTTTTCAAAGTACGCTTTATGCTGCCGGAACGAATGCCGATGCGCTCAGTATTTATAAAATTGCCACTTCAGGTCAAGTTGTTTCAACATTCAATGTCGATTTAGGAGAGAACGAACAGCTTGAGCAATTTAATCTTGATATCCAGGGTAACTTTTACATTGCAGGTCAAATGGAACAAAATGGACAACGGTATCTTTTCGTATCAAAACTTGATACAGAAGGAAATTTAATCTGGATACAACATTATGCCGTTACCTATACATCGGTTACAGGACTTTTTGTTGACGCAGACACGGTATATGTTGTAGGCACACTTTATGATTCTAACCCTTCTTTTTCAGGCTATGAGGGTATTAGCAGTGGCCAGGGCAATATCTATCTCATGCAGATTGCACAGTAGTTTTTCCAAAAAGAAGTTAACCTATACTTCAGATTAATGAGACGGCCTCTTAGAGCTGCCCTTTGGTATAATCTCAATTATTTGGGCTTTTGGAGCAGTATGAAGTTTTCTCATTTACAACAAATCGTCGAATTTATGCAACCGCTGGAAAAAATTGCAGCTATTTATCGTGTTGATGATACCACGCTCAAAATTGTCTTTGATCGTGATGAAACACTCTACTTCGCCATGCAAAAAAGCGATCCCCATATCTTTACATGTAAAGATTTTGGACGCGCCAAAGTGTATCAGGCTCCGTTTGATGTGGTATTGGCTAAAAGTTTTAATCGTGCGTTTATTGATAAAATTGAACTTTACAATCATGATAAAATTTTACAAATTCATGCTTTGCAGCACGGCGCTTATAAAAAGTCAAAAGTACTGCTTCAACTTGAATTTACGGGCAAAACGGCCAATGCTATTATTCTTGACGATAAAGGAGAGGTATTAGAAGCATTGCGTCATGTGGATGCTAATGCATCCTATCGCGTGGTTAAAGTGGGTACAACACTGCTTGATCCGCCACCACCGCCATATACACCAAAGCCTTACCCTCTTGAAGATGTTAAAAGCTATCTAGAAGAGGCGTATGAACGTCGAATGCATTTAAAGCTTGAAGCCTATAAAGCCCAAAAACGAGCACAACTTGAAAAAAAAATGCAACGTTTTGAGAATCTGTATGCCGCGCTTCCCAAACAAGAATCGCTTTTAGATACGGCACGCCATGAACAACAGACAGGCCAAGTGATTTTGGCTCAGATGCATCAGATTAAGCCGTACCAAACAGCGTTTGATGTAGCTGATTTTGAAGGTAACACACTGCATGTTACGCTGCCTAAAGCTTTTGCAAAAGTTTCAGATATGGCAGATCATTTTTTTAAAAACTCCAAACGATTGGCAAAGAAAGCACACTCTTTGCATATTGAGCGTGAAGGGATAGAAGAGAAAATCCGTTTTTTGCGCCATTTCATTCAAACCGTAGATGAAGCAACATTGCTTTCAGAGCTAAAAACGCTTTTCCCGGTCAAAAATCAGCTCCAACGCAGCGATATCAGCGAAAGTTTTGAAACCTTCTTTTTTGAAGGCTACAAAATCATGCTGGGAAAAAGCGAAAAGGGCAATAGTGTTGTGCTGGAAAAAGCAAAAGCGCGTGATATTTGGCTGCATCTTAAAGATGCTCCTTCAGCGCATGTGATTATTGTAACGGATAAACAAAATGTACCCCAAGAAGTCATAATGTACGCGGCACGATTGTGTGTAGATTTTTCGGTATTTGAAAAAGGACGCTATTTGGTCGATTATACTCCTAGACGAGAGGTCAAGATTCAAGAGGGGGCACATGTTTTGTATTACAACTACAAAACATTAGCTATTGAAAAAGGATAAGAGGAAGTAGAAATGTCGAGTATCGGGCCTGTGGGAAACACTATTTATGTTAATCAGCAAACTGCAGCCGTAGCCGGAGATAAAAATGCACTGCTTAATCGTATGGAATTGCAAAATTTTGCAGCGGCAGAAGCGGCCAATAGCAAGCAAAAAGAGGTAGAAGAAGTACGTCCGACCGAAGAGAATCATAAAATAGATGAAGAGCGAGAACATACAAAACAAGAGGCCGAAGAGGAAAATTCAAAAGAGCGTGAGCCTGATGAGGAAAACGATGAGGAGAGTTCAGATCATAATGAGTCGCCTCGGTTATTAGATATTACCGTTTAATTCAGCGCTTTAATAGTGAATTTGCATCTTGTTAGGATAACGGATTGAATAATCAAAACTGATTTTTTGTGTTTGTTTCGCGGCAAGCGTAATAGGTATCTCTAGGCGGCCGTTTTCTTTATTGTAGGTGTAATGTTCTACCCCTTGAACATGTTCAAGCGTGACCTCAATCTCTTCTTGCGTTGAGAGCGGGATACGCTCAATAATCGTAATCTTTTTGTCTTCTTTAGCGTGATTACTTAGGTGCAGTTCATATCCCTCTTGTTTTATACGATCATTTTGAAAAAATCCCTTTGTTGCAGAAAATTCTCTCAAAGGATTACGCTCAAGCGAAACATCATAATCAATAGCGGCATTAAGGCTTATATTGGCATCGTTCATCTGAAAAGGTACATTTTCAAGCCGTCTGCCTTCATAAAAAAGCGTTAAGGTGTTTGCCTCAAGCGGACTTTCAAGTGTAAAGTTCAAGGTTTTGTAAAGATGAGGTGAGGCATAGGCGTTCCAAACGAGGTGTTCCCGCAGTGCTACAGGACGGGTGTTAATTAAACTGCGGTGCCAGATACCGTCAGAAGGGAGTGACAGTTTGCTGATACGGTAGCTGTTATGACGCTCTTTAATTACTTGTGGCACCGATGGAGCGGGCACTGCTTCTAACAATTTGTCGTTGCTACCACGTTGCAGCATTGCTTGAGATCGCTCGGAATAGGGATAAATTTTTAACGGATAAAACTCCATTGGCGGTGCAATTCGGGTGGCATTGTGCACAAAAAGTTTTGCAGTATCGACACTAAGATTGATACCGGAGCGGTTCTTTAGCAGTGCCATATGGCGCAATCCTTTGGTGTCTGCATCAAGCTCATAAGCGCTTTGAAACGTAATGCCGTATGGGATTTCAAGTGTTGTCTGTGTCGTGGGTATCAGTGTAAAAGCGATGGGCTGGGTGTACTCCGTCATTGTCTTTTGGCGTGATTGCAGTTGGGACAGCTCTTCTGAAATGGCCTCTTGGCGTGTTTCAAGGGCATTAAGCTTTTGTGCAATGATTCGGGCATCTTCAAGACTCTTTTGTGCGCCATCAGAGGTGTCGGCATGATCAAGCATTGTGGTAATAACACGATGTTGTGTTGCAAGTTCGCGCGATTCGCTTTGGAGTGAATGTATGGTTTTAAAAAGGGTGCACAATGGCGCCGTATCAGGACATTGTGAGGTGTTTTCAACTGGAAATGATTGCACGGCATTGCGGGCGCTAATTTGTGATGCAAATCCAATAAATGCGTTATTAGGCTTATAAGTATAATAAGCGCGATCACCATAAACTTCTAATTCAGAAGCGCTAAGGAGTGATACGGTTAGGGCACTGATTCCCAAAACTCGTAAAAACATTCAAACTCCTCAATTAAAATATGCTAATAATGCCATTATTTTGTTAAGAGTGAATAAATCCGCGATTTATATGTAAAGGGTTATAATTCTGGTATTTAGGTAATAAAAGGGCTTTTTATGGACTCTTTAATGCAGCGTTTTCGAACTGCTTTGGTGTTGTTGATCGCAGTCATACTCATTGGTTATATTGATAAATTTATTTTAACCTGGTTATTTTTAGGGGCAGTTTATATGTTGGCGTTTTATGAAGCCAATGCACTTTTTGGCATTAAAAATAACAAGCTCTACTTTTATGCTTTGCTCATATGGGTTGTTGCGGCTCTCTACCCTTATGGTGACGATTTATTTGTCCTTGCGGCCGTTGTGTTTGCCTCTTTTGTTGCTTACAATAATGATCATGACTGGCGTAGTTTTTTACCGTTTATGTACCCCACGGCGGGTATGCTTTTTGTGCTAAGCATGTATAGCGAATACGGTGTAAACGCGCTGCTTTGGATGTTGGTTGTGGTGGCATTAAGTGATATTGGTGCCTATTTTGTGGGAAAAGGTATTGGTAAAACGCCTTTTTGTCCGACATCGCCAAAAAAAACGAGAGAAGGTGTTATTGGAGGTGTTGCGATTGCAACAATATTTGGAAGCTATTTTGGTATTGAGTTTGTCTCTATTGAAAAAGCAATTATTATCTCTTTGATGGTGGCATTGGCCTCAATCTTCGGTGATCTGTTTGAGAGTTCACTCAAACGCAGAGCGGGTGTTAAAGATAGCGGTACGATACTACCGGGGCATGGCGGTGTACTTGATCGCATTGATGGGTATCTGTTTGGTGCTATTGTTATGGTGATACTGCTACGGGGTCTGGCATGATCGTACTGGGATCCACGGGATCCATTGGTGTTAATACTTTAGCGATTGCATCACGTTTTAATCTTGAAATCGAAGTCCTTTGTGCAGGGCGCAATATTGCATTGCTCAATCAACAAGTGGCACAACACAAACCTAAAATAGTAGTAGTGCAAGATGCTAGCGATGTGCATCGTGTCAATCATAAATACGTGCTTGCGGGTGAGACCGGAATAATTGCAGCAATCCAAAGCGCACAAAGTGATCTGGTGGTTAATGCCATTGTAGGATTTGCTGGATTGCGCGCTACGTTAGAAGCGCTTGCTTGTCATAAACGTATTGCTTTAGCCAATAAAGAATCTCTGGTAGTGGGCGGTAGTTTTATTGATAGCAGCAATATCGTACCTATTGATAGTGAACATTTTGGATTGTGGTATCTTTTAGATAAAAACAAACCGATAGAACGTATGGTTGTCACCGCAAGTGGCGGGGCTTTTCGAGACTGGCCGACAGAACGCTTAAAAGAGGCCACTTTAGAAGATGCGCTCAAGCATCCTAACTGGTCCATGGGGCGTAAAATAACAATCGATAGTGCTACCATGATGAATAAACTTTTTGAGCTTCTTGAGGCACGTTGGCTTTTTGGCGAAGGTCATTATGATGCTATGATTGAGACCCGCTCCATCATTCATGCCCTCATTGATTATCGTGATGGCTCAACAACCGCACATATTGCCAATGCAAACATGCAGCTACCTATTGCCTATGCGTTACTGGGCAGTATTAATGAACCTCTGCTTGAAAAAGTGGATTTATTGCAAATCGGTGCGCTGGAATTTCGTGCTATTGCAACGCAACACTACCCGATTTGGACTCTAAAAAAGGAACTTTTATGTCGTCCAGGATGTGGTGTTGTTGTCAATGCGGCCAACGAAGCGGCTATTGAGCAATTTGTTGAGGGGAAAATCGGTTTTATGGGAATTTCCAAAATAATTTTGGATGCTTATGAGTATTTTGATCGTGAAGCGCAAAGTATAGAGGAGGTATTTGCCCTTGATACTGAGGTACGTGCATTTGTAAAAGAGCAGCGATGACACGGGTACTTATTTTGTATGGATGGCACGGCTCACCGCCACCACATTGGCAAGATTGGCTGGCTCGGGAGTTGGTAAGTCTTGGATATGTAGTGGCATTTCCACAGCTTAAAGATCCTATGAACCCTTCAAAAAGCGTCTGGATGCAAGAAGCTTACGAAGCTCTAAACGACGTGAAGCCTGATATTGTAATCTGCCACTCTTTGGCTAATGTTTTGTGGTGGCATCTGTGCAATGCAAAACAAGCCTTACATGTAAAGCGTTTGTTGTTGGTTGCGCCGCCACGTGATTTGAGTGAATACAAAGAGATTGCAGAATTTTTTCCGGTAACGTTACCGCATAATCTGTATGCAGAAGAAGCCATGTTGGTGACATCGGATGATGACCCCTATTTGAACAAATCGGAAGGAGTCCGTTTTGCTCGAGCACTCGGCGTAAAGCATGTCGCGTTCCAGAATATGGGGCATATTAATGTTACAAGCGGTTTTGGAGCATGGCCCTGGGTATTAGAATGGGTCGAGACATGTCAAAAAGAGCTAGAAGGGACAAGTCATGAATGATATCTTTGGTAAGGTATTAATGCATTTTCAGCAAATGAATACCATGCTTGTCGTGTTAATAGGTACTTCAATTATTGTAGTTCTTTCGGTTCCAATTGTCTATGCTTTCACCTATCTTTTTGGACAAACGTATAGCTTTTTCATCTTGATATCGTCTATATTATTGCCTTTAATGTTGACACCACTCGCACTGTTTTTTATGATACATATTTTGCAGCATCTGCATTATTTTAAAGATGCGTTGTCTGAATCCATCGAAGAAAATCGAAAAAAAGATTTATTGCTTTATGAGCAGGCCCGTTTTGCTTTTATGGGAGAGATGCTTTCAAATATTTCACATCAATGGCGTCAACCACTGCATACGATTAATTTAGCGATTCTTTCTTCAAAAACAGAGTTTATAAAAGAGTCGTTTGATCTTGAAAAGATCACATCAAACCTGGATGTGATTGAAGCTAATACGCACTATCTCTCTAAAACAATTGATGATTTTAAAACGTTTTTTCAAAAGAAAGATACGGCAAGAGTGTGTCCATTAGGTGAGATTTTAGATGAAGTGCAAAGCGTGGCTACACCTATATTTGAGTACAACACAATTACCTTTACGATTGAATGTAGCGATGCCAAGCAGGTGATGTTGTATGCCCCTTTGTCGCAAGTCTTGCTTAATTTAATCAGCAACAGTGTGGACGCACTAAAAGCAAGCAAAGATTTTCCAAAACAGATTCACCTTACATGTAATACGGTGGGTAAAGAGTTGCATATTCGCTGTTGCGACAATGGCGTTGGAATTGAGATGGTACATCAAAGTCGTATTTTTGATCCTTATTTTTCAACTAAATCCAGGGCGCAAGGGACGGGAATTGGTTTATATATGAGTCGCCAAATCATTGAAAAGATGTTTGAAGGAACATTGAAACTCGAGAGCACTGCATCGGGAAAAACATGTTTTCATATGACGATTCCACCCATTTCAAAGGATGGTGATTTAAGTGATTCTTAGTATTGAAAGCAGTTGTGATGACAGTTCGATTGCGCTAAGCGAGATTGCAACAAAACGATTGGTGTTTCATAAAAAAATATCACAAGAGCTTGAACATTCGTTGTATGGAGGTGTTGTTCCCGAACTTGCATCGCGCTTGCATGCTGAGGCACTTCCAAAAATTCTACAAAGTTGCCATGAATATCTACCGCACGTAAAAGCAGTAGCTGTAACAAATGAACCAGGACTTACTGTAACATTGATTGAAGGTGTCAGCATGGCTAAGGCGCTTAGTGTAGCACTGAACGTGCCGCTGATTGCAGTGAATCATCTTAAGGGGCATATTTATTCACTTTTTATTGAAAAAGAGCTGCTTTTTCCTTTAAGTGTTTTGTTGGTATCAGGCGGACATACTCAAGTGATTGAGGTTGAAAATGTGCAGCATATGCAAACGGTTGCATCAAGTATGGATGACAGTTTTGGCGAAAGCTTTGATAAAGTGGCAAAGATGATGAATCTGGGATATCCGGGTGGGCCTGTTATTGAAAAATTGGCGATGCAGGGCAATGAAAAGCGTTACAACTTTACCGTACCATTGTTGCGGACATCTCAAATAGCATTTAGTTATTCAGGACTTAAAAATGCGGTACGTCTTGCGGTAGAAGAAGCAAACGAAGCAGACTATCCCGATATTGCCGCGTCATTTCAATATATTGCGGTTAAACATCTGGTGCATAAACTTAAAAAGTATTTTGAGCAGCATCCTCCACAGCGTTTTGCAATTGTTGGAGGTGCCAGTGCCAATTTGTACCTTCGTCAGCAAGTTGAAGCGCTTCTCAAACCTTATCGCGCCCCATTATTATTGGCACCATTGCAATATTGCTCGGATAACGCGGCAATGATTGGGCGTGTTGGCATTGAAAAATATCTTAATCAAGAATTTACACCGCTTGAAGCATTGCAGGCAACTCCAAAAGCAAACCTTTAGCTAATCTTAATCCAATGATTGTTAGACCTAATTAAGACAAAAATTATCCGAAATAAGTAAACTGTCGACACATCTAATTTAATCATAGGAGTCTTAATATGGCAACTACAATGCTCAAAGGTAACGTGGTAAATCTTGCAGGAAAGCAAGTCAATGTTGGTGATAAAGCACCAGAAGTAACGGTTGTAAACTCAGCAGGTCTTGCTGATGTTGTTGTGGGCGGTGCCCAAGGAACAAAACAGCTTATTATTGTTGTACCGTCATTGGATACTCCGGTATGTGCTACGGAAACACGTAATTTCAATGCGAAAGCGTCTGAAATTGAAGGTGTTAAAACTACGGTTGTATCAATGGATCTTCCTTTTGCATCAGGGCGTTTTTGTTCTGCAGAGGGTATTGATAAGTTGACGGTCGCTTCTGATTTTCGCAATAAAGACTTTGCTAATGCCTATGGCGTTTTAATTGCTGATGGTGCCCTTGCAGGTGTTACTTGTCGCGCTATTTTTGTTGTAGATGCTCAAGGTACGGTAACTTACAAAGAGATCGTTCCAGAAATTACGGCAGAGCCAGATTATGATGCGGCTCTTGCTGCTGCAAAAGCATAATTTTCACTTCTCCTCATCTTGTCAAGAGGTTTTTCCCTCTTGCCATTTAATCCTTTTACTACATTTGCGCTATAGTTACTAAAATATTTTCAGGTGCTAGAAGGTGTTAGTATGCGTATTTTTCTTATGGGGTTGCTTCTTGCACAAGCTGTAATGCAAGCAGATATGCTAAAAGTGGAAGCTGGAGGTGGTCTTTGGTTTCAGAAAACTATAGGTTTGATCCATTATAAAGAAGATCCAATCCCCGTAGATATGAATCAAGACTTCAATGCTGCCCAAACCAAAGATTATTATTTATGGGCGTTCGTTAAACACCCTGTTCCGATACTTCCCAATATGCGGGTAGAATATACTGCTACAAAACAAAAGGGTACCAGCGGTACGGGTTTGGGTTTTAGTGGTTTCAGCACGCCTGGAGTGACAAATGATTATACGCTAGCGTTGGATCAGCTAGACGTTGCGTTGTATTACAATGTTCTTGATAACCTTTTTTGGCTAACTCTGGATGTTGGAGTTGATGGCAAATGGATCAATTCCAAATATGATACCGTTACTGATGCCGATAAAATCTCTCAATTTATTCCAATGCTTTATACTCGAATGCGTGCTCAGGTTCCAACATCGGGCTTTGGAGCAGAAGCAGAGATAAAATATATTCTTTATAAGAATTCCAGTCTTTCAGATATTATACTCAAATGCGATTATACGTTTGACATGACAGTGGTAGATCCTGCGCTTGAAGTGGGCTATCGCTATGAGTCGGTTGATTTTGACGGAGATGATTTTTCTAGCTCAATAACGAGCGATGCCAAGTTGTCAGGTTTGTTTGTTGGGGTAGCACTTCGTTTTTAATTTAGGGTCAATAAATAACCTGTAGCGTCAGCTTCTGGCATGGTTTTATAGCGGCCATCAAGCGTCATAACAACACGATAGTAACCGTCATGGTTGCCAATGCGTACCTCTTTGCAAGGGGTGCCTTCTATTTTCTTCTCAAAACTTAAAAAATTAGCATCACGCTTAAAATCCATAACAATACGATAGGGATCAGCCATCATAAAATGACGAATAAGAGCATCTTTGGTATTGATATGAATGGTATGAGAGCTAATATCAAGAGAGATAAATTGATATGTTACGCGCTGTATGGGTTCGTTGGCTGGTGCACTTTTGGCATCATCTGAAGGTTTTTTACTATCGTTATAAGATTGGGATATAAAGAGTGGAAGATGCCAGTCTACGGCATGATCAAGTTGAATTGATTTGCTCTCAAGCGAGCCATCAAGCGTTTTATAGGTTACGGTAATTTCTTGCAGTACACGTGCCTGATCCGGTAGTGTAATAGCAGCACGTTCAAGTTGTGGATAGGCTGTTATTTTATTAGAGGTTACAGGCATTTGCGATAAAGTTTCTGTTGGAAAAAAAGGGTTTTCCCGCGCTAAAACATTAACACAAAGTAAAATACCGACAATCCAGAGTCTCAACCGTATAATCCTTGAGGGGTATATGCGATATTATAGCAGACTCTATTCGGGTTCGCTTTCACGTTCAAGTTCTTTGAGCTCAAAATACTCTTTTTGCAGTTGCGCATTGTCGCTTTTAAGCGTTTCAATTTGCTCATGAAGATAGGATTCATACTCTTCGAGACCTAAAAGAATTTCAAGAGAGTTATCGCCAAAAAGAAGAATACCAATATAGATACCAAGACCCAATACGGCAAACAGCGCTATCAAAAACTTTCCAAGAGAGAGTCCCAGATAGCGCTCAGTAAAACTTTCCTGGCGCTCTATGTCGTCGTAAAATCCATCATCTTGCATAAGGCATTAACTAAAAAGTGTTGATCCTAGATACTCACCGTAAACAATTTCGTTTTCAATTTCTAGTAATCGATTGTATTTTGCCGTACGTTCACCGCGTGCAGTAGATCCGGTTTTGATCTCGCCTGTGTTTAGTGCTACCGCAAAATCAGCAATAAAAGCGTCTTCGCTCTCTCCAGAACGGTGGCTCATAATGCATTTGTATCCATTGCGTTGAGCCAGACGTACCGTCTGCATGGTTTCCGAAACAGAACCAATCTGGTTTGGCTTGATCAAAATGGAGTTAGCAATATTTTTGCTTATTCCCTCAGCAAGAATGGCTGCGTTGGTAACAAAAAGATCATCACCTACAAGTTGTACTTTGTCACCTAAACGTTCGGTTAGTACTTTCCAGCCCTCCCAGTCGTCTTCACTGAGACCATCTTCGATAGAGACAATAGGGTATTTGTCGCATAACGTAACAAAATAATCAACCAGTTCCTCAGAGCTTACGGTACGTCCTTCTGAATCAAGACGGTAAGTGCCATCACCGTTTACAAACTCCGAAGCAGCAACATCGAGCGCAATAGCAATTTGTTCACCGGCTTTATAGCCCGCCTTTTCAATCGCTTCCATAATAACTTGAATTGGTTCTTCATTGGAACTTAAATCGGGTGCAAATCCCCCTTCATCGCCCAGTGCGGTGTTAGCGCCGCGTGCATGTAGAATTTTTTTTAGGTTATGGTAAACCTCTGAAGCAGCGCGCAGACTTTCGCTGAAATCTTCAAAACCTATTGGCATAATCATGTATTCTTGAAAATCAACAGAGTTATCTGCATGAGAACCACCATTGATAATATTAAGCATAGGTGTTGGTATTACCATAGCATTGGCACCACCAAGGTAACGATAAAGTGGCATGTCCATACTCTGTGCTGCGGCTCGTGCAACGGCCATAGAAACACCAAGTACGGCATTTGCTCCTAGGTTGGAATAATTATCGGTACCATCAAGCTGTTTCATGGTGGCATCAATAATAGCTTGGTTGTAAGGGCTTAAACCAATCAGTTCGTCAGCAATCTGGGAGTTAATATTATCAACCGCCTTGCGTACCCCTTTGCCCATATAGCGCGCATCACCATCTCGTAGTTCAAGAGCTTCACGTTTACCGGTACTAGCACCACTTGGTACAATGGCACTGGCTAGAGTACCATCACTTAAAACTACGGTTGCTTTAACTGTAGGATTCCCACGTGAATCCATGACTTCCATTGCACTGATATTATCTATATAAATCATTCATCTACCTCGTTCATTTCAGTTTCGTCCATGGTCATGATGCTACCATTCATGCCCATTGCCTCTTTGATTTTAGTTTCAACTTCTGCGGCAAGTTTGGGATCTTCTTTAAACTTCTGTTTTACGTTTTCACGTCCCTGTCCAAGTTTAACATCTTCGTAGCTAAACCATGCACCGCTTTTATCAATGATATCAAGTTTAACGCCATAGTCAACAAGTTCACCCTCTTTTGAGATCCCTTCCCCAAACATAATATCAAATTCTGCCTGGCGAAATGGAGGGGCAACTTTGTTTTTAACAACCTTGGCTTTAACGCGATTTCCTATTTGACTTTCACCCTGTTTTAATGTAGCGACTTTGCGTACATCTATGCGCACGGATGCGTAAAATTTTAAAGCATTTCCGCCTGTTGTTGTTTCGGGAGAACCATACCCCATCATACCAATTTTCATACGAATTTGATTGATAAAAATGATGGTACAGTGCATTTTACTCATAACCCCGGTCAGTTTGCGTAAAGCTTTGGACATCAGACGTGCTTGTACGCCAACTTGTTGGTCATTCATCTCTCCTTCAAGTTCCACTTTTGGTGTTAATGCTGCAACAGAGTCAATGACAATCAAATCAATTGCTCCGCTTCGTGCAATGGTTTCAACAATGTCTAGTGCCTGTTCGCCATAATCGGGTTGAGAGACCAAAAGGTTGTCAATATCAACACCCAGATTTTTGGCATACTGTACGTCAAGAGCATGTTCTGCATCAATAAAAGCGCAGACGCCACCATTTTTTTGGCACTCCGCCGTGATTTGAAGCGCTAAAGTAGTTTTACCTGAACTCTCGGGACCGTAAACTTCAATAACACGCCCTTCAGGCACACCGCCAATTCCTAGCGCCAGATCGAGTCCAAGAGAGCCTGTACTGATAGAATTGATTGGTTCAAACTCTTTGTCTCCAAGACGCATAAGTGCGCCTTTGCCAAATGCCTTGTCAATCTGTTTGAGTGCGAGGTCAAGCGATTTTTGTTTGTTCGCGTCCATGGTTTTCCTTGATATCAAAAAGTAAATTGCTTAAATTATATGACAAACTGAAATATTTATACAAAATATTGCAATATGTCATAAATATGCAACACCTCGGTTTTGTATCTGTCCGGAATTTTAGCGTTTTTAAGTTAAAATCAATCCACTAGATTACAGCAATAAGCATGTTTTTTTGTAACTATTTTGAGGACTTAGTATTGAAAACCGTTCAAATAGCCCACTCTCCTGATGCTGACGATATTTTTATGTATTACGCCATAAAATTTGGTTGGGTTGGTATGAATGCGCAGAAGTTCGATAATTTAGCACTAGATATTGAAACGCTTAATGAAGAGGCCTTAAAAGGTACGTATGATATCACGGCAATCAGTTTTGCACTCTATCCACATATTAAAGATGAGTATGCACTGTTGCGAACAGCCGTAAGCTTTGGCGAGGGGTATGGCCCTAAACTTATTAAGCTAAAAGGCAAAAAACTTAAACCCAATTTTAAAGTGGCCCTGAGTGGGCGCTATACTACCAATGCCATGTTGTTTCGCATTGCTTATCCCAAGGCGCGGATTACGTATATGAACTTTCTTGAGATCGAACAGGCGGTACTTGATGCTCATGTGGATGCGGGAGTACTGATTCATGAGAGTATTTTAACGTTTGATGCACAACTTGAAGTGGAGCGTGAATTGTGGGATATCTGGGTCTCATTGGCTGGTGAAGGAGTGCCGTTACCGCTTGGCGGTATGGCACTGCGTCGTTCGATACCGCTGCATCGCGCGATAGCATATGAGCAGATGCTGACTCAAGCCGTTGATGTGGCTCGGTTGCATAAGTCGCGTTTGTCGCAAATGTTACTGGAGCGTAATTTGGTACGTATTGATGCTGTTACTCTTGAAAAATATCTCGAGCTCTATGCCAATGATGATTCGGTAAGTTTAAGTGAAGCGCAGCTTGATGCTATTGATAAATTGTATCAATTGGGATTTGATCATGGCTTTTACGATACAATCGTTTCGGCAAGGGAGTATGTGATTCCAACCGAATACAAAGAGCTAAGGGAGTCGTAAATGGAAGGCGAATTGGTTGCACTTGGTGTCCAAACGTTCAAGATTGCATTAATGCTTGCTTTGCCAGGCTTGCTGGTTGGGATGCTTATGGGGCTAAGCGTGAGTATTTTTCAAGCTACTACACAAATTAATGAAATGACGCTTAGTTTTATTCCTAAGATTATTGCTGTTGTCATTGTGGTTATTTTGACCATGCCTTGGATGATTCAGGAGATCAAAGATTTTGCCATTATGGTGTTTAATATGATTCCCAATTTTGTTAATTAACATATGGCATTAAAACGGATTGATTTTTCAAAGTTTTCTTCAATAAAGCTTGGACCGGTTTGTGACGTGTATCAGATCGAAAACGACCACTTTCTGGATGGATACCATCTTATTGGTGCGGCTAATAATCTTTTAATATCACCAAATCCTCCTCCTTTAATGATGCTTTCCAAACAGTATGATTTCTTACATGTAAACAAGGACCTGCTCTATATCGGAGCAGCGACACCTAGTGGAAAAATTGTCTCATTTTGCAAAAAGAACAATATAGGTGGATTTGAATTTATGTCACGTTTGCCTGGGACGCTTGGGGGTATGCTTAAAATGAATGCCGGGCTTAAGGAGTGGGAAATTTTTAATCAGCTTGTTGCCGTGCGTACGGCTACGGGCTGGATACCTAAAGCAATGATCGATCATGGATATCGCTATAGCGCTATTAATGATGTTATCTTTGAAGCCACCTTTACATGTAAGCGTGGTTTTTCTTTTGAGCAACTTGAGTTTTTTCGCCAGATGCGATCGAACCAACCGCATGAGCCTAGTGCCGGAAGCTGCTTTAAAAACCCGCCTCATGATTATGCAGGAAGGCTCATTGAAGCTGTAGGATTAAAAGGGTATCGGATGGGCGATATGGCTTTTAGTGAAATCCATGCTAACTTTTTAGTAAATCTGAATAAAGGAACCTATGAGGATGCTATCGCGCTTATTCGGTTGGCTGAGACCAAAGTGCGCGAGGTGTTTGGTATCGCGCTTGAGCGCGAGATTATTATTCTTTAGGGCTTGGACGGAATATGAATACGCTCGACTACAAAATCAATATCTTTATCACCACGTCCTGAAAGATTGATTAAAATAGCATCGCTTTTAGCAAAAGCAATCCCAAAAGTGACTTTTTACGTTTTTTTTTAAAATGACGTACATATTTCTTAATACTATTGACTTTAAGCGTCATCTTTGCTTATAATGACGATGAAAATAAAATAAAATATGAGGTTTTATCGTTATGGCTATCTCCTATATCCGACCGGATAAAAATTTTGATGGTGCCTACGATCAGCTTAAACATATCAACGCTTATGCCATAACCAATGGATTAGAAATTGAAAATGAGATGGTTGATCATACCTCGGTTAACAAACGTATTGTGGATCGTCCCGAAGTAACGCAGTACTTTCACTCAAATGAGAATGGGGTACTTGTGATTTATGATTCATGGGTGCTGAGTTCTAATATTGAAGATTTAGTGCAGATTATTAGTTGTTTGTTTAAACATAACATTACACTGCATTTAGTGAGACAAGGTGTTATAATTGATAAGCACAGTGATGTAATGGTGGTACTAGGACTTATCGATCAATTACGCCAAATATTGCAAAGTGAGTCTAAAAAAGCAATTGGACGGCCCAAAGGGAGCCGATCCTCTTCAAAATTTGATAAGTATCTTGACGATATTATTGAGTCATTAAGAAATGGAAAAAGTGTTAGTGAAATGTCACGAGATATTGGGGTAAGCCGTAGCTCACTTAAAGACTATATAGAGTCGCGTGAGCTAAAGCAAGTCGCTCTTGGCAGCATTATTATGGAATCTTCGCTGGGGAGCGAAGCGCAATTAATTGAGACCATTAAGTGTCCAACTGAAGTCTAAGGAAGGAGTGTGTTATGAGTGAAGCAGTTGCCAAAGGCAAAGAATATATTAAAGGGTCGACCCCATGGCGTTACAGACGCTATATGTTTTATGGGTTTATCACCGTTTTAGCTCTGGTGATACCATGGATAAAAATTAATGGGAATCATCTCTTTTTATTGAGTTTTGATAAGCTTAAATTGCATTTGATGTTTATACAGTTTGATATGCAAGAGCTGTATCTTATGCCGTTTGTGTTGATGATTTTGTTTATCGGTATTTTTGGCCTTACCGTTTTTGGAGGGCGTATTTTTTGTGGGTGGGCCTGTCCTCAGACGGTCTTTCGTGTTATTTATCGCGATTTGATTGAAACAAAATTATTGGGCCTTCGCAAACGTATTGCCAATAAACAGCAAGAACCGGATTATTCCAAAGCGGAAAATCAGATCAAACGTGTTGTGGCGATTTTATTATGGACCTTATTGTCCATCGTAGCTGCGGCAGACTTTTTGTGGTATTTTGTACCGCCAGAAGATTTTTTTGCATATATGGCCAATCCAAGTGAACATGCCGTACTGGTAACAACGCTTGTTATTATTGCAGCATTTTTGGTTGCCGATATCATTTTTATTAAAGAAAACTTTTGTGTTTATGTATGTCCATATTCACGGATTCAATCGGTACTTTATGATGATGATACGATTCAGGCAATATATGATCCTCATCGTGGCGGTACTATTTATGATGAGAATAAGCAAAAACTCTTTACTAAGCAAAAAGATTTGCTTGAAGTAACCCCAAGTGCCGAGTGTACTACCTGTGAAAGCTGTGTTACGGTTTGTCCTACGCATATTGATATTCGTAAAGGCTTGCAGCTTGAGTGTATTAACTGTTTAGAGTGTGTGGATGCCTGTACTAAAGTCATGGGTAAACTTGGCAAAGAGTCTTTGGTACGCTGGTCAAGTGATTACGAAGTGCTTTATCGCAAAGGTAAAACGCGTTATCTTCGTCCTAAAATTATTGGTTATATGGTAGTTTTGGTTATTGTAGCCAGTGTTTTGGGCATGATGGGAAGTAAAAAAGAGTACATGCTACTCAATATTAATAAAGAGAATCGTCTATACAGTGTTGAGCGTACGTCAGAGGGAAAAGTTAAAGTGGACAACTCTTATATCTTTTTGCTTCAAAATACACTTAATGAGGATCACAAGTACTATTTTGAGGTCACTCCGGATGAGCCGATTAACGGAACGATTACTATTGATCGCCCTAGTGAACCGTTTGTAGCAAGCCCGGGCATTAAGAAAAAAACGATTGTTACGCTTACAACCAGTGATGAATTGGTAAAAGATGATCGTAAAGATACGGTGATTCCGATTACTATTAAAGCGTATGCACTTGATGACAAAGAGAAAGTTGTGGTGTATCGCAAGTCAACCTTTACCTACCCACGTTACGATATTATAAAAGACGCAGAATAACTTCTTTGCGGGACAATTGCTCCCGCATCTTAAACGCACTTTGAGTAAAGCTCAAAGTCCTAGAACGTTTCAATCACCTGTGAAATTGCCTCTGATGGCACCGGCTCGGAAAAGAGATAACCCTGAGCATAATCAATTTCAAAAGCCTCTACCCGTTTAAATACCTGCTCGTCACAAACATATTTTGCAATGGATTGGGCACCTATTAGCGATGCAAAACGCGCTATTGTGCGCGCTATGGTAGCTGAGCTTGGATCTTTTGCAATGGATTTGATGCACTCTCCGTCAATTTTGATGTAATCTGCTTGCATCATGACTAAATCTGCAAAATTAGAGTGTCCAAATCCAAAATCATCAATGGCAATTTTATAGCCCTTGGATTTGAGTTTGGCAACTGCTTTGATGATAGGTTCGGATTCTTCTATACCATCACTCTCAAGAAGCTCAAATGTAATGCGTTCAGGCTCGATACCGTAAGCATGCTGAGTTTCATCAATATAGTGTGGTAGATCAAAAGCGGTGAAATCACGAAATGAGATGTTAATACTAAATTCTAAAGCAGCATAACGCTGTGCAACAGCAAAAACTTTCTGAATCATAATACGCGTGATTTCAAACCCTTTATTCATATTGATAGCAACTTGCAAAAACTCAGCAGGAGCAAGAACGGCACCGTTTTCTTTTAGGCGTACGAGTGCCTCAAACTTTTCAACACGTTTGGTTTTGACATTATAGATAGCTTGAAAATAGGGTAACAAACGGTTCTCTTTAAGCGCTTGATTAAAGTGATTGGAGCGTTCAAGGTTGTGTTCAAATGACGCTTTAATCGTATCAATTTCTTTACATGTAACGGTATGTTGTGCCGTGTGCTGCTTGGCAGCAAGTAGTGAAAGATAGGCACGCTCAAAAAGCGCTGCTTGGAGTGCCATTCCCCAAGATAGTTGTGGCCGGATAGAAATAGGACCGTATTTAAACGTTTGGTTTTGAATACGCTCATAAATTTTCGTAAAATGTTCGGTGCCATCTCCTTTAAAGACAACGGCAAATTCATCTTCACCAGTACGATACGGAGTGATAAGAGTATCATTGAGTAGATCATCGCGAATGGCAAGAATCAGACCATCTGTAGCAGAATGACCATAGAGATTAAAAAGTGATTGGTAATTTTGAATGCGAAAAATCATTAATGAAAGCGATGGCACTGTTTCAAGTGTTTCAAGCAATTTTTGGCGATTAAAGAGCCCTGTTTGTGGATCTTTGCTTAAGAGTTCCAGAAGGGTTTGATGCGTTTGTTTAAGCTGAATGCCTAACATATCAAACTCTTCAATAGTGCTTGGGGGCAGTTTTAACTCCTCTGCGCGTCCAAGTTGAGAAGAAAATTCCACAACTTGGGACAAATAGTTACTAAGTTGCCGTGCCAATGCTTTAATCCGATTGATGCCTTTTATAAAAACCATGCCATAAATAAGAACTATCGTGGCTAAAAGTGCTATAATAATTACAAAAACTTGGTGATGTAACTGCACGATGGTTTCAAAAATAGTACTGTTTTTGGCTTGAATGTTTAAGATGAGGCCAGTCTCTTCAATACTGCGTCTGTAATGGGTGCTATCTGTTGCAGTGGTTACTGTATTAATTTTTTTGAGTACACGATCTTCTAATTCTAGATTACGGTGCAATTCATAAAATGAGTGCTGTCCATAATCTTTAAAACTTTGCGCTTCGTCTGAAGTAGCAATCAGATGGCCTTGTGCATCAAGAAGTTGGGCATAAGCATCAAAAGGCAGAGAGAGGTGTGCGAGAGTATCGGCAATACCTGATACTTTGAGTGTTAGTCCAATAACACCGAGAAATTTATCATTATCATAAAGAGGAATCAAGAAAGCCCCAAGTTCACCGGCATCCATAGCCCATGCTTCTTGATATAAAGGCAAATAAACAATATCACGCGAAGGATTGTGTGCGGGGTCGGCACTGTAATAAAAGGTGTACTCGGTAACGTCAAGTTCAGGGATTAACTCATCTATAGGCACAATCGGCGGATATGCCAAGGCGTATCGTTTGTCAATATTGACCCAAGCAGAACTAATAAGGTCATTTTTCTCTTCAACGGTGTGGGCAATACTTTGCTCAAAGTAGTGCAGCAGTGAAAGATAGAGCCTATCCGTATCGTGTAGCTCCAAGAGATTGGTTGTGTACGTCATCGCTTCAAAAGGATTAGAAGCATCAGGATCGTTGTAAATAAAAAAACCGCCATGCTCTTTAAAGTGTGATGCATCAAGAACAAATGCCTCTTTATGTTTTAAAAGCAGTTCAAATGTATCGCGCAATTGATAAAGCCGGAGTTTGTCATAAGTAAAACGTTGATTGATAACTTGTGAGGTTTGGTTGGCGATCTCTTCAAAACTGCGTGTTGCAACTTGCTTTAAGGCTTTTTTATTGGTATCAGATTGGTAATTGTTGAGTAGAAAAAGGGCTAAAAAAAGTGCGAAGATTAGTAAAAAAGGAGTGATAGATTGCCGTAAAAAACGACGAAAAATTAAGCGATATAGAGATAATTTTTTTTGTTGAAGCACCCATGCACCTTACACTCTTTGGTACATGAGTATAGCAAATTTAGGCTAAAATGGCAGCTTTTTGCCCCTTTTGTATGGTACCGATAACATAGCCATCGCTTTGTGAAAGTACGCTCTCAAGATGCTCATTTTTGACAACAAGCACCATACCAATTCCCATATTAAAAGCACGAAACATCTCTTTGCGTGCAACATGCTCACCAATAAGATCAAAAATGGGCAGTGTTTTAATGCTTTTTTCATCAATAATAGCTTGAAGACCCTCAGGAAGTACACGCGGTAAATTTTCAATCAAACCGCCCCCTGTAATGTGTGCCAGTGCTTGAATATTATCTTTTAACGCTTTGAATGTTTTGACATAAATACGGGTAGGTTCTAAAAGAGTCTCAATCAAAGATTTACCATGAAAGTCATCGTGAAAAGAGAGGTTCATTTTTTCAAAAAGCACTTTACGAGCAAGTGAGAAGCCATTGGAGTGAATGCCTGAACTTGGTAGTGCCACAAGTATATCACCGTCGCTTACATGTAAGGTACGGTCAAGCTCATCTTTTTCGGCAATACCTACTGCAAATCCTGCCAAATCATAATCATCAGCGTGATACATGCCAGGCATTTCAGCTGTTTCCCCACCTATTAAAGCGCATTCTGCCTGACGGCACCCCTCAGCAATACCGCCAACTACAGCGGTAGCTGCAGCAACATCGAGTTTTCCCGTAGCGTAATAATCTAGAAAAAATGAAGGTGTGGCAAAGTTACAGATCAAGTCATTAACACACATGGCAACCAAATCAATGCCTACCGTGTTATGAATGCCTGAATCAATTGCCAGTTTAAGCTTTGTACCAACGCCATCTGTGGCAGCAAGCATTACCGGTTGTTTGTAACCTGATGGAATTTCAAAGGCTCCTGCAAATGAGCCGATACCACCGATAACACCGGGTATCGCTGTTGATTTAACAAGGGGTTTAATATTTTCAACAAAACTGTTGCCGGCATCAATATCGACACCGGCATCTTTGTAGCTGATTTGGCTCATGAAGACTCCCAACAAAAAAGTGTTGGAAGTATAACGAAGAAGCGGTTAGGCCGAGTTAAGATTTTGTTGAGTCTGTTGGAGCTTCGTTAATATCAAGGTCACATTTTTTGGTAATAATACAAACCGGACAAAAATTGATGATTCCCGCAATTAACGGAATAATTCCTAAATAAAACCATGCAATACCGGTTACAATTCCTGCGATAATAAGTGCAAGACCTACAACTATTCGGATGGGGCGACAGATTTTTTGGATCGTTTTGGCAGTTTTGGCTTCCATGTTTAGGTTCCTGTATTTTATGTTGTTTGTGATTATACCCACTCCGTGTAAATTACAAGAGTGAAACGGGAATGCCCAGATTTTTGATCTAATGTAACAAAGGTGTAATAATTTGTGTTTGATTTTATTTAATTCTAACTTTCGGTTGGATAATATTCGATATTTAACAACTACTGGGATAAAAAATGATTGATATTGGGTTATTACTTGCTGCTATTTTGTCACTTTTTTTTATATATTCTATTATCAAATACGCCCCGGTACTGGGCTTGATTGATACTCCAAATGAACGCAGTTCGCACCGCAATCCTATTCCTAAAGGAGCAGGTATTGGGTTTACGATGGCTGCTTTGATAACATTGACTTTGTTACATTGGGAGATCGTAGCATCAAATTTATGGAGTATTGGCGCTATTTTTTTGGTAATGTTGACAGGCTTAATGGACGATATTAAAAACTGTCGGCCTCGTTTTAAATTTACAGGAATTTTGATCGCCGTACTGATGATCTATATGGATGATGTGGGAATATCATCTTTGGGAACCTATTTTGATTTAAATATAGAATTGGCGTGGTTTTTGGTGCTGCCTTTTACCTATTTTGCGGTTGCTGGATTTACCAATGCTTTAAATCTTATTGATGGTATTGATGGATTGGCAGGTGGTATTTCGTTGGTAATTTTAGTGACCTATTTGGTCATAGGCATTAAATTTGATGATGCATTTTTGGTTGTCGTTTCAGCTGCATTTGCGTCAGCGCTCATGATATTTATGGTGTTCAACTGGAATCCGGCACGTATTTTTATGGGAGATTCTGGCTCGCTAACGTTAGGGTTTGTGATTGCGCTTTTGAGTATCAAGGCGCTGGCATACATTAACCCGACTATTGTGTTGTTTGTTGCCGCAATGCCGCTACTGGATACTTTTAGTGTTATGCGCCGTCGCAAACAAAGAGGACAATCTATTTTTAAAGCGGATAAAAACCATTTGCACCATATCTTGCTTAATCAAAAGCGTGATGTTCGTTTTACGGCAAGAATGCTCATTTTGATCCAAGTCGTTTTTTCAATGATTGGATATCGCAGTATCGGGCAAGATGATGCATGGAATATCTTCTTGTTTGGTGTACTTTTTGTAATTTTCTTTAATCTTTTTGATCCGCGTATGCGCCGTCGCAAAAAAAAAGAAAAAAACAAAGCAACACACCCCCTGCAGATAGCCTTGCGTGAAGATCAGGTTGAAGCAGCATAGATACTACGCTATAAACTCAAAATAAAACTTAGGAAATGTATATGAATATATTGGTTACCGGCGGTGCCGGATATATAGGATCGCATGTTGTCAAACAAATTTTAGAATTGACAGATCATCAAGTATGTGTCATCGACAATCTCTCTACCGGACATCAAGAAACAATTGATGTGCTACGTGATATTGCAGAAAATCGCTTGGAATTTATTAAGGCGGACTTGGCCGACTTTGATGCTATTGCAGCTATTGTAAAAGCGCACTCTTTTGATGCGGTTATTCATTTTGCAGCGAGTATCGTTGTGCCTGAATCGGTAGAAAATCCGCTTAAATATTATATGAATAATACGGTCAATACAACGCACCTTATTAAGCTTTGTAATGATTTTGGTATTAATCGTTTTATTTTCTCTTCAACGGCAGCCGTTTATGGCGAACCGGCTGAAGTGCCTGTAAAAGAGAGCACACCCAAAGTGCCTATTAATCCTTACGGCATGAGCAAATTGATGAGTGAAACCGTGCTGCAAGATAGTGCAGCAGCAAATGATGCCTTTAAATTTGTTATTTTGCGCTATTTCAATGTGGCAGGAGCTGATATTCATAATCGTATTGGACAGAGTTTTCCTAATGCCACACACCTTATAAAAGTAGCGGCGCAAACTGCAATTGGGCAGCGAGATAAAATGTATGTTTTTGGTGAAGATTATGCTACACCCGATGGCACCTGTATTCGTGATTATATTCATGTAGATGATTTGGCTTCCGCGCATTTAAGTGCCTTGGAGTATGTGGAACGCACCGGAGAAAGTAATATTTTCAATTGTGGTTACGGACATGGTTTTAGCGTTAAAGAGGTAATAGAAACAGTTAAAAAAACAAGTGGTGTTGACTTTGTTGTTGAGACAAGCCCCCGTCGTGCGGGTGATCCGGCGTTACTAATTTCAGATAACAGCAAAATTTTAACCCTAACGAATTGGAAACCGCAATATGATAATATCACAACCATCTGCAAGACGGCCCTTGCATGGGAAACACATTTAAAGGAGAATCATTGAGTACAAAAAAAGTTGCTCTAATTACGGGTATCACAGGGCAAGACGGATCCTATTTAGCTGAGTTTTTGTTGAAAAAAGGTTACATAGTGCATGGGATTAAACGCCGTGCTTCACTTTTTAATACGGATCGTATTGATCATTTATACCAAGACCCACATGTAGAAAACCGTAATCTTGTATTGCATTATGGCGAGATGACAGATAGTATGAATCTTACTCGGATTATTCAAGAGGTCCAACCTGATGAGATCTACAATCTTGCGGCAATGAGCCATGTACATGTAAGCTTTGAAACCCCAGAGTATGTGGCTAATGCTGATGGTACGGGAACATTGCGTATTTTAGAAGCGGTGCGTTTACTTGGATTAGAGAAAAAAACTAAAATCTATCAGGCCTCTACGAGTGAGCTTTATGGAAAAGTACAAGAAACACCTCAAAGTGAAACAACACCATTTTATCCCCGCTCACCTTATGCGGTGGCCAAGATGTATGCTTACTGGATTACTGTAAATTATCGTGAGGCTTATGGTATGTTTGCGTGTAATGGTATTTTGTTTAATCATGAAAGCCCAGTACGTGGTGAAACTTTTGTTACTCGCAAGATCACTCGCGCAACGGCAAAAATTGCGCTTGGGCTACAAGACAAACTTTATTTGGGAAATCTTGATGCCAAACGCGACTGGGGACATGCTAAAGATTACATCAAAATGATGTGGTTGATTTTGCAAGCTGATGCGCCTGAAGATTGGGTTATTGCTACGGGGCAGACTACTATGGTGCGTGATTTTGTACGGATGGCGTTTGCTTATTGCGGGATTGAGTTGGAGTTTAAAGGCAGGGGGGTTGATGAAAAAGGTTATGTCAAAGCTTGCAGTAATCCTCAGTATCAATTGCCAGTTGGCATGGAAGTAGTGGCTGTAGATCCACGCTATTTCCGACCAACAGAAGTAGATCTCTTATTAGGCGATCCAACTAAAGCCGAGCAAAAACTAGGGTGGAAGCGCGAGTTTAACCTTCAAGATCTTGTAGATGACATGATGCAGAGCGATTTAAAGCTGATGACAAAAGATCAATACCTTAAAGATGGTGGTTACACCATTATGAATTACTTCGAGTAATGAAGAGCAATGGAAAAAAATAGCAGGATTTACGTTGCCGGACACCGGGGTTTGGTGGGCAGCGCTATTGTAAAAAACCTTCAAGCTAAGGGCTACAACAATATACTCACCAAAACGCATGGCGAATTGGATTTAACCAATCAAAATGCTGTGGCAGATTTTTTTGAAACCGAAAAACCAGAATATGTTTTTTTGGCAGCCGCCAAAGTGGGTGGCATTGTGGCCAATAATACCTATAGAGCAGAATTCATTTATGAAAACCTTGCCATTCAAAACAGTGTGATTCATCAAAGTTATTTGCATGGAGTTAAAAAGCTCATGTTTTTGGGCTCTACATGTATTTATCCTAAAAACTGTCCACAACCCATGAAAGAGGAGTATCTGCTAAGCAGCGAGCTTGAATATACCAATGAGCCTTACGCCATTGCTAAGATTGCCGGTATTAAGATGTGTGAAAGTTATAATCTTCAATATGGCACCAACTCCATCAGTGTTATGCCAACCAATCTTTATGGACCGGGTGACAATTTTGATTTGGAAAAAAGCCATGTGCTACCAGCGCTTATTCGCAAAATTCATTTAGCAAAACTACTTCACGAAGGTAATCATGAGGCTGTTTTAGCTGACTTACATGTAAGCAGTATTGAAGAGGCGAAAAAGTATCTGGACAACTTTGGAGTTTCATCAAAGAGAGTAGAAATTTGGGGTAGCGGAAAACCAATGCGCGAATTTTTATGGTCTGAAGATATGGCGGATGCTTGTGTCTTTTTGATGGAGAATAGAGATTTTAAAGATGTCATTAGCAGCATAGAAACAGATCTTACATGTAATGCACAAACAACCGTAGCACAGAAAACCAATGAGGTACGAAATACCCATATTAATATTGGTACGGGTGAAGATATTAGCATTAAAGCGCTTGCTGAGCTGATTCAACATATTATTGGGTATGAAGGTGAACTCTATTTTAATACCGATAAACCTGATGGAACAATGAAAAAACTTACCGATGTTAGTAAGCTGCATGCACTCGGATGGCAACATAAAGTGGCACTTGAAGATGGTATTCGTAGCGTCTATAAGTGGTATTTAGATCGTGCTTGAGAAAAGCGATTTTTTAAGCGTTATTGCTCATGCCCCGTTAGTCTCTTTTGATTTTATTGTTTTTAATACGGAAGGCAAAGTATTGCTTGGCCAGCGTGTTAACGCTCCTGCAAAAGGGTATTGGTTTGTACCGGGAGGACGCATTTTTAAAGATGAGAGCTTTGATGATGCGTTTGAGCGTTTGAGCCGTAATGAACTGGGAAAAGCGTATCCATTAAGCTCGGCACAATTTGCAGGGGTGTTTGAACATCATTATCCCGATAATGTTGCCAATAACGATTTTTCGACACATTATATAGCCATTGCCATGCGGTTGCAACTTGACGAAGTTATTTCACTTCCTTTACAACAACATACAACATATCAATGGTTTGATATTGACACATTGATGGCATCGACAGAAGTGCATCAATACACAAAAAACTATTTTATTTCAACGAAAGGATTACGATGACCCATGTTCTTCTTTGTGGCGGCAGCGGTACACGGTTGTGGCCTATTAGTCGCAAGTTGATGCCCAAACAATTTGTGAAGCTTTTTGATGGTAAATCACTTTTTCAACTAACACAGCTGCGTAATGTTAAAGTGGCTTCCAAAAGTCTTATTGTCTCTAATGACGAGCAGTATTTTTTGGCTATTGATCAGAGTGGAGAGCTTGAGAATTTCAATACAAAACAGCGTTATGTTCTTGAACCTGTTGGACGCAATACCGCTCCAGCTATTGCTTTGGCCTGCTTGGATGTGGACCCTGAAGAGATTGTACTGGTCACTCCAGCAGATCATCTTATTAAAGATGAATCGGCTTATGTTGCTGCTGTGGAGCGTGCCAAGGCATTGGCGGCTGAAGGCTACCTTGTCACTTTTGGTATTAAACCAAGCTATCCCGAAACCGGCTTTGGTTATATAGAAGCTGAGGGCGAGAATGTGCGCTCATTCAAAGAAAAACCCGATGCCAAAACGGCACAAAAATACATTGACGCTGGTAATTTTTACTGGAATAGCGGGATGTTTTGTTTTAAGGCGGGTGTGTTTTTGCAAGAGCTTGAGATTCATGCTCCCGATATTTATACTCAGAGTAAAACAGCGTTTGAAAACGCACATAATGATGGCATGCTGCGTGTCAAATATGATGACATGGCAGCTATTCCCGAAGAGAGTATTGATTATGCGGTTATGGAGCATAGCAGTAAAATCAAAGTGGTGAGTGCTGATATTAACTGGAGTGATGTAGGAAGTTTTGATGCACTTGATGCAGAATTACCAAAAGATGATATGGGTAATACCAGTAGTGCCAATTTATTGGCAATTGATGCCCATAACAATATGGTGTTGGCATCAGAACGTACTATTGCTGCCGTAGATATAGATGATCTAATTATTATTGATACGCCAGATGCCCTATTGGTTAGTCGCAAGGGATCCAGCCAGAAGGTAAAAGATGTTGTTGCTCGGCTCAAAATTAGCGGTAGCGAACTACACCATATCCATCTCACTGCACATCGTCCCTGGGGAACGTACACGATACTAGAAGATACTCCTGGATATAAAATTAAGCGTATCGTAGTGAAACCTGGAAAACGTTTGAGCCTGCAAAAACATTTTCATCGCAGTGAGCACTGGATTGTTGTTAGTGGTACAGCTATGGTGACAGTGGGCGAAAAAGAGATTTTGGTACGACCTAATGAGTCAACGTACATTCCTATGGGAACACTGCATCGATTAGAAAATCCTGGAAAGATTGATTTGGTGCTTATTGAGGCACAAGTAGGTGAATATACGGGCGAAGATGACATTGTACGATTTGAAGATGATTTCAAACGATGCTAGTGCGTAATTATTCATCACATGTATCGTAATAAAAATGTAATATATTTTGTTTGGAAAGGTTATATTTTAGCTCTTTTCGATAAAATTTCGTTTATTTACATAACCTATTATTCTCAACTATATTAACAAAGGCTATAAATGAAAATTTCCGTAATCGGTACCGGGTATGTTGGTTTGGTAAGTGGTGCCTGTTTTGCCCAAATGGGTAACAAAGTCACGTGCGTCGATATTGATGCTACTAAAATTAAAAAACTCAAGCAAGGGGTTATTCCCATTTATGAGCCGGGCCTTGAAACTATGGTTCTTGAAAACCATAAGCTGGGTACTTTGGATTTTACAACCGATATCGCAACGGCTATTCAAAATACCGATATTACTTTTATTGCAGTGGGCACCCCAATGGGCGAAGATGGCAGTGCCGATTTAAAATATGTACTTGCAGTAGCCAAAAGTATTGGCGAGCATATGAATCACAGCATGATTGTGGTTGATAAATCTACAGTTCCTGTGGGTACGGCGGATAAAGTACGTGACGCGATTCAGGCAGAACTTACTGCGCGTAAAAGTGATTTAACTTTTGATGTAGTGAGCAACCCTGAGTTTCTTAAAGAGGGTGCGGCTATTGATGACTTTATGCATCCTGATCGTGTTGTAATTGGAGCTAATAGCGAGCATGCGATGGAGATGATGCACGAGCTTTACGCTCCTTTTATGAAAACACGCGATCGCTTTATAGGCATGGATGTGAAAAGTGCCGAGATGACCAAATATGCGGCCAATGCGATGCTGGCAACAAAGATTTCTTTTATGAATGAAATTGCCAATATTTGTGAGCGTGTAGGCGCAGATGTGAATAAAGTGCGCAACGGTATAGGAAGTGACAGCCGTATTGGCTATAGCTTTATTTACCCCGGCTGTGGCTATGGCGGTAGCTGTTTTCCAAAAGACGTACAGGCTCTTGCTAAGACGGCCAAAGATTATGGATATAGCCCACGCATTCTTGATGCGGTTGAAGCAGTTAATTACGATCAGAAAAAAGTGATGGCCAATAAAGTCATTGAACGTTTTGGTGAAGATCTTAATGGCAAAACATTCGCCGTATGGGGGCTTAGTTTCAAGCCTGAAACCGATGATATGCGTGAGGCGAGTTCAATTACCATTATTTCAATGCTTACCAAACGCGGTGCAAAAATAAAAGCGTATGATCCCAAAGCGCGTCATGAAGCTGAGAGCTTTTATTTAAAAGGCAATAAAAACGTTACTTATGTAGATAGTAAATATACGGCACTCAGCGAAGCTGATGCACTTATTTTGGTAACAGAATGGCAAGAGTTTAGAAGCCCCGATTTTGACGAGATTAAGAAACGTTTGAAAACTGCTGCATTTTTTGACGGACGTAATCAGTTTAATAAAGATAAGATGAAAAAACTTGGGTTTGAGTATTTTCAAATTGGTGTGTAATTAGTAATGACAACCAATCTATCCGCTTATAGTAATGCAGGCTACGCCCCTGGTTCTACAGTAAAGCGTATATTGTGGTACTTTGTTAATATGTTTTGTTTTAAAACGCTACTGCCATTTCCATCTGCGTGTAAAGTTTTTTTTCTTAAAGCTTTTGGAGCTAGAGTAGGTGAAGGTGTCATTATTAAGCCTGATGTGAATATTAAATACCCGTGGTTCTTACGCATAGGCGATCATGTCTGGATTGGTGAAGGTGTGTGGATTGATAATCTTGCAGCAGTTAACATTGGCAATAATGTTTGCCTTTCTCAAAATGCCTATCTATTAACTGGAAGCCATAATTATAAAAAAAGTACATTTGACCTTATTGTTGAAAGTATTGTTATTGAAGAGGGTGTCTGGATTGGAGCTAAGGCTACGATTTGCCCGGGTGTTACATGTAAGAGTCATAGTGTTCTTGCCGTAAATTCGGTAGCTACACATGATCTGGAACCTTACACCATTTATCAGGGCAATTCTGCTCAATTTAAACGTACAAGAGAGATTGTATGAAATTTTCTATTATTACTGCTGTATATAACAATGCTGCCACTATAAGTGACGCCATTGAATCAGTATTATCACAAACGCATGATGACATAGAGTATATTGTCATTGATGGGGCTTCCACTGATGGTACTAAAGAGATTATTGAAGGCTATAGAGAACATATTGCCACTTTTGTAAGTGAAGCAGATAAAGGTATTTATGATGCACTCAACAAAGGTATAGCTAATGCAACAGGTGATGTAATTTGCTTTTTACATTCGGACGACATCTACGAAGATAAAAGCGTCATAGAAAAAGCCAACGCCATGTTCGAGCAAAGCGGTGCCGAGAGTATTTACGGAGATTTGGTGTATGTGAAAAAAGAGAATGTGAGCAAGGTCATCCGCTACTGGAAAAGTGGCGACTTCACCCCCGTAAAGCTAGAACGTGGCTGGATGCCTCCGCACCCTACCTTTATGGTCAAGCGGAGTGTGTACGAAGCGCATGGCGGGTTTGACACCTCATTTCGCATCGCCGCAGACTACGATACTGTGCTGCGTTTTTTGGGTGTGCAGGGTATTAGCACCTCCTACCTGCCGCAGGTCATGGTTAAAATGCGCTTAGGTGGTGAGAGTAACAAAAGCTTTGCCAATCTGAAAAAGAAAACAGCAGAAGATATTAAAGCACTCCAAAAGAATGGTATTGGTGGTTATGGTACGATAGCTATAAAAAATTTTTCTAAAATTTCGCAATTCTTGAAGATGCCATAGCGTGTATTTGGTAAAAAAAATTCTAAATCATAGTTTTTGGCTACTGCTGGGAAACTCTGTCGGCCGCATTGCGATGTTTCTCACAAATATTTTTGCTGCTCGTATGCTAAGTCAAGAAACTTTTGGCCAGTTTATGATGATCAGAAGTACTATTTCAATGGTGGAAGGTATTGTAAGCGGGTCTTTGGGAGCCCCCATGATTAAACGAGTAGCCGAAACTTATGGAACTAAAGAGGTTAATGAAGTAATTGTAACACTTTTTATACTCAACACAGTTATAACGATAGTTCTTTCTTTAGGTTTATATATTTTAGCCCCCTTTATAGTAAATAATTTTTTTCTTGGTGTAAGTGTTTTGATACAAGGGCTTCAACTTGCACTTTTATTGCTTTTAGCAACAGCGCTTGCAACAATAGTACAAAATATATTGATGGGCTTTGAAGAGTTTCGAAGATTGTCTTTAGCCGCGATATTGACTTCTCTGCTTTCATTACCTATTATTTTAATGCTTATGAAAACAATGGGGTTAAAAGGAGCTATTTTAGGGGTAGCGTGCTATTTTTCAATAGATTTTGTACTTAAATATATACAATTAAAACAAGTTTATCGAATTAAATTTGCTGATGTAACAAAAAGCAAAATATATCAAGAAGGCAAAAGATTATTAATATTTAGTGCACCTTTAGTACTTTCTGTAATAGTGTATAGTACTGCATTTTGGTATGCAAGAGTGTTAACAGTTAATTTGAGTGATGGCTTTAAAAGTATTGCAGTTTTTGATTCTGCATTTCAGCTATTAAGTGTAATAATGATAATTACTGGTGCAACAACAAGTGTAGCCTTACCAATGTTATCACGTAATTACAAAAATAAAGACAGTAATGCATCTCCTCAAATATTTAAAGTTAATTTACAGATTAATTTGTTGATTTCAATATGTATCTCATCTATTTTTATTCTTTTTTCAAAGCAAATTATGGCCATTTATGGGCCTGAATATATAACGGGAAGTAATATACTCATCGTATTGGCTATAACAGCTATATTTTTTAGTTTATCAAGTATCTACAATAAACTTTATATAGCGAATCATAGAAACTGGAGTATTTTATTTATTAACATAGTTTCTTCAATTGTATTATTAATAACACTAAAAATAGAACACAACGATCAAGCAAAAGCACTTGCATTTGCATTCTTGGCATACTATATTTGTAGTTTTGTTTTATATTTATTTTTTAAACAAGTGGCAGTAATAAAAACATGATTTTTTTATATATTATATTAATATTAATATTAATATTTTTATCATTTTATATTGTGAAGAAAAATAAAAATGATTATGTTGTTATAGGAAGTATAGTAGGAGTTTTATATTTTAATGTGACGCCATTCATTATCTTTATTATCAATAATGGTACAATAGGTTTGAATATTGAATCGAAAGCTCGCTGGGCAATGATTCCACATGCTTTAGATCATCCTGATAAAATTATAAACTACTATATAGCTTTATTTTTTATATTGATATCAATTTTTATTTATACAAAGATTAAAATTTTTCAATATAAACCAAAGCAGATAAAAAATGAGATTATATCAACACGCACTATAATAATAGTAATGATTTTATTCTTTGTTATGAATATTATTAAAGATACTCTAATACCAAATAATATAGTACATTGGGCTGAAAAAGCACACTATTTTAATCAAAAATATGGAACTAGTGCACAAATCTTTAACTTTTTTTTGACGGGGTTAAAGTTTTTTTTACTTGTTGTTGGAACAAATGCTTACAGCAGCAAATCAAAAATAGCAATTGCAGTTTTATTATTAACTGGAATTATTGATGTTGTCTTTAGCTCAAATCGGATATTTTCTTTGCTTGTTGGGTTAGTATTGATTATTATATTTATTAAAAATAAGAAATATTTTTCTGTTTTAATTTTGTCTGTCATTTCTATACCACTAATTCTCTTTATGAATTTATGGCCGTATATAAGATCTACAATGGCATATCTTCCATTTATTGAAACATTAGAGAAATCTTTTAAGTTTTTGGCAGATGGTCATGACTTAATTATGCTTACTATTTTTTCTATGGTAGAAGGTGCCGATTTTTTAGTGAGTTATTCAATAATAGATGATTTTCCTGAAAAGTATGATTTTTTTTATGGAACATCTTTGTTGAAAATATTTACTTTTTTTATACCAAGAGCAATATGGGAAGAAAAATGGGACTCAATTGCAATTGAAATGGCGGCTATTTATAATCCACATGAAAGTGGTTTTAGTTTAGCAACAACGCTTCTTGGTGAGATATTTGCAAATGGTGGCTATATAGCATTGCTGATAGTACCGATTTTATTACTTTCTGTCTTATCCTATACATTTAAAATATTAAGTAAAGTTTATAGTAAATACGATTACCATTATCTTGGCTTTGCCATATCATTTTTATCTATGAGATCTAATTTTTCAGATGCTTATTTGTTGCTACTATCAATTTCATTCTTTTTGATTTTTATCAAACTGTTTTCAAAAATAAAGACATAATAATGAAAATAATTGAATTAGAGTCTTTGCGAGCACTAGCATCTATTTATGTTTTTTTTCATCATACATTAAACCAATTCGGACTTTTAGAAACTGGTTCTTTTTTTTGGAGACTTTTAAGTTTTGGACAAGAAGCTGTAATGGTTTTTTTTATTCTTTCTGGGTATGTAATATCTATGAGTATGCAACGAAATAACTATACATTTGTAATTTATTTCAAACATCGTTTTTTTCGTATATATTCTGTTGTGATAATATCATATATAGTTTCATTTATTTCTTACTGTATGATTTTAAAAAATGATTTTCCTTCTTTAAATGATTTAGCATTAAATTTATTAATGCTGCAAGATAAAGCATCATTTACAGTTGGTTCTTTTGTTAAACCAATTTTTAACAATGAGCCGCTTTGGTCATTGAGTTATGAATGGTGGTTTTATATGATATATTTTGCACAATTTTATTTTTTTAAAAATTTTTCAACTTATGTAAATATATCTTTTTCATTAGTTATTACAATGCTGGGAATGTTTGTGTATTATTTTATTCCAAATCAGATTTCAGCTATTTTTCTTTACTATTATCTTTGGTTTACAGGTGTAGCGCTTTTTTATTATTTTTATAACAATATGGTAGAAAAAAAAACTATGCTATTTCTTTTTTTTGGTTTTGTTTTAGTTATATTAACATACAGTATTTTATTTGTTTATAAGACACCTTATGAAGCAACAGTTGTATTTCCTTATATCAAACTTAGGCATTACATTGCTACATTTATGTTTGCTTTGCTTGCAGTTGTTTTTCATGGGTATATTAAGTATATACTTTCGAATAATATTGTCAGGTTTGTAAATTTTAATTTTGCTAAACTAGCTCCTATTTCTTTTTCTATATATCTAATTCATTATCCAATAATGAAAGCTTTTATACCCATAGAAATTTCGTCAGGATTAAAACTTTTATTAACAGTTATAATTACATTATTTATTGCATATATGAGTGAAATAAAATTCTACTCTTTTTTAAGGAAAATTTTTTTATGAAATTTGTTGTATTGCATTATCCTTTTATAGCAAAATATAGGATTCCAATTTTTACTTTATTGAATAAAAGTAAAAAATATAAATATGAGTTTTGGGCTGATGAAAAAAGCTCTGATAAATATTTAATTACTGAAACTGAAGGTTTGAGTCTCAAAAAAATTAAAATGAAAGAAATGAAAATTCCATTATTTCATAAATCATTTGAATGGCAACCAGGTGCTATAAAGTCCATTCTTTATGAGAATATGGATGCTTATATTGTTTTAGGAAACCCAAACTCTTTGTCTACATGGATTTGTGTCTTTATTGCAAAGTTAAAAAAAGTACCTGTCTTTATGTGGTCTCATGGCTATATAAAAGATGAAAAAGGCCTTAAAGCTGTTATTAGAAAACTATTTTATTCATTAGCAAATAGACACCTTTTATATGGGAATAGAGCAAAAAATATCATGATGAAAAAAGGCTTTGATGAAAATATTTTACATGTAGTTTATAACTCTCTTGATTATTCTACACAAAGCTTTTTGCGTGAGAGTTTGAATTATGAAGATAGAGTAAATATAAGAAAAAAGTTGAGTTTTAACGAAAATTCTATTGTTCTTATTGCTATAGGGCGATTGATGAAAAAATTAAAATTAAAACTTCTTATAAATGCAATAAAAATGGCACAAATAAAAAATTTAGACATTAATCTTATAATTGTAGGTGATGGAGAAGAAAAAAAAGATTTAGTAAAAGAAGTAGCTGAGTTAAAAATAGAAAAAAGAATTTATTTTTATGGAGCTTGCCATGATGAAAAAATTTTAGCTACTTTATATAATGCAGTCGATTATAGTATTGTTATGGGTAAGGTAGGGCTGGCAGCAATGCATTCACTTGCATATGGCATACCAATGATTACTCATAATAATTTGAACTCACATTTTCCAGAAGTTGAATCAATTGTTGATGGCAAAACAGGTTTTTTATTTGAAGAAGATAATCTTTTGGATTTCATTTCAAAAATTAAGCCAATTGAATATCGTGGCTATTTTTATAATGCTTGTATAACAATGATTGAAATGTTTTATACACCAGAGAAACAACAAATCTATATAGAACAAGCATTGTCATTAGAGTTGCAAAAATGAATAAGTTAATAAAACAAATATTAACAAGTATTAAATATTTTCCTATGCGTTTAAAATATAGAATTCAAGGTTATAAAATAGGTAAAAATTTTGTTGTTGGAAAAGAAGTTAATATTGAAAAAATTGGGTTTAAATCTGGAAATAATGTTTATATAGGTCAATATAGTTATATTGGACCAAAAACTCAAATTGGTAATTATTGCATGCTTTCTGATTATGTAAATATTATTGGACATGATCACAAGTTTGAAAAATTAGGTACACCGATTATATTATCTGGCAGACCATACGATGAACCTAAAACTTTGATAGAAGATGATGTATGGATTGGGCATGGTGTTACTATCATGAGGGGTGTAAAAATTGGAGAAGGTAGTATTATTGGAGCCAACTCAGTTGTCACTAAAGATATTCCTGCATATTCAATTTATGTTGGGGTGCCAGCAAGATTTGTTCGTATGCGTTTTAAAAGTGAAGAGGAACGTATATTTCATTCAAAAAAATTAAAGGAATATAATGCCTGATCTTTCTGTTTTAATTTTAGTTCATAATGAAGAATTGCATATAGAGAGATGTATACGCTCTTTATTGCCAGTATGTAAAAAAGTGTATATTGTTGATTCATTTTCTACAGATAAAACGGTAGAAATAGCGAAAGCCTTAGGTGCTGAAGTATATCAAAATTCATGGACAAACTATGCCATTCAATATCAGTGGGGATTAGATAATTGTCCTATCGATACTGAGTGGATAATGCGTATGGATGCCGATGAATATCTATTGCCTGAGTTACAAGAAGAAATTTTGCAAAATCTTGAGCACTTACCTAATGACGTGTCAGGTGTGTATATCAAGCGCAGAGTTTATTTTATGGAAAAGTGGATTAAGCATGGAAGTTACTATCCAACGTGGCTACTTCGAATTTGGAGATATGATCTTGGTCGTATTGAAGAGCGATGGATGGATGAACATATTAAACTTTCTTCAGGTAAAGTAATTCAATTTGAGAATGATCTTGTTGACGATAATAAAAATAATTTAACTTGGTGGATAAACAAACATAACAATTATGCAACACGAGAAGCTATTGATATTTTAAATATTATATATGACTTTAAAGTATACGATGAAATAACACCAAACTTTTTTGGGACACAAGAGCAAAAAAAACGTTGGCTCAAGAAAAAATATGCAAAGCTTCCTCTTTTTTTAAGACCACTTTTGTATTACATTTGGAGATATTTTATTAAACTTGGATTTTTTGATGGAAAAGAAGGATTGATTTGGCACTTTTTACAAGCTGCATGGTACAGATTTCTTGTTGATGCAAAAATTAATGAAATTTATTATAATGCTGGTAAAGATAAAGAAAATATACGACAATTTATATATTCTAAGTATGGTATATTATTTAAATAATTTATAAATAAACATTGTATTTGATAGCATTAAAAAAAAGGTAATATATAAAATGACTAACCAAAAAATTAAAAAAAGAGTTTCATTTATTGATTCTTTTCGAGGGATAGCTTTAATTTTTGCTTTGAGTGACCATCTTTTTAGATCTTTGCATCTTTTTGAAATTTTCCCACTCTTTTTTAAGTATCCTGCTAGTGCATTGTTTCGTTTAGCTACGGTAATCTTTTTGCTTTGTTTTGGCTATATAATAGAAAAAATATATAAAAATCCGAATCGATCAGCTTTTGTATTGTATAAGCGTGCAATACAAGTGTATTTTGCATTTTTGGTAACTTTATTTTTTGATTGGGTATTAATTGATAAAAGTTTTACAAAAATTATTAATGAAGCACTTTTTATATCACCTTATGGTGGTCTAAGTGCAATATTAAAAGCTTATACAGTTTGGATTATTCTTCTTCCTTCAATTATTTTTTTGAGAAAAAAATATAATGCACATGTCTATATATATGTCCTTTTTTTACTTTGGACAATTATATTTATTTTAAAAGAATTATTTATATTTAGTGATGAATACGAAGCACTTTCCTTTTTTATTGGTATGCCTGCAGGTTTCTCGTATTACTCTATTCTTCATGGCCTTGGGATTATAATGTTAGGAGCATATATCGCCAGTTTTTCTAATGATAAAAAACAAAAAAATGTTGTAATGATTGTTTTAATTTTGCTATTGCTAAGTCTATTTTCTACAATAAATGTTTTTGGAATTGATACATTTGTAAAAGGATTTGTTACAAATAGTTTTAGACTTTCACATCATTACGCATATTATTTATATGCATCTTTTGGCTCTTTGTTGATAGGAATATCGGTATGGTACGTATATGAAAAACATTCTTTAAAACTGATGATGACAAAAAATATACTTGAACTATATGGAAGGCACTCTTTGATTGTCTTTTCACTTGGTAATATAGTGTGTAGCTTTTCTATCGTATTAAATAATCACTTTTTTGATAGTATATATATATCATTACTAATATATTTTTTTGATTTTTTGTTTATTTATTTACTTCTCTTTATGTATGAAAAAAAAGGCAATATTGGGCTAATAGTAATACCATTATTTGCAAGAAACTTTAAAAAATAAAAGCGCTAATCGGTAATTTTTCCGAAAAGTAAGGCTTTTCAGGCCATTATAAATGACTAAGGAATATACATGATACAAAAGCAACTTTTTTTCACCATTTTTTTATTTTTTTTTATTATGACAGGATGTTCAAATAAAACATCAACTAACTTACTTGCTCCCAATCTAGCTATAATAAAAACTTTTGATACAGACTTAAGTGATAAAAAAGTAACACTACCTTTTGTAATTCCAGATATTTCAGAAAATAACACATCAACAAGTGACACAAAATTTACCCCAACTGCTTTAGCTTTTGATAGTAATAATACTCCATATATGATAGACTTTAGATTTCCAGTAAACTACGGTATCTTAGTTATATTTGAAAATGGAAAGAAAAGAAAAATAAACTTTTTTAAGTATTTGCAAAAAAATATCCCCACCCTTAAAAAACCAAAATTAACACAATTGCATGCAAAAGGTTCAATTGTTATTGACAAACTTGACAATATTTATATTTTAACTCCAATTTGGTTGCCTGGTAATCGCTATAATTACGCTTTATTATTTTCAACTGATAAAGGTAAATCATTTCAAATAAAATTGCTTCAAGGGGATCAAGTTTTTATTCAAAAGGAAGCCAGTAGTACACCTTTAAATGATCCTCCAGTTATAGGAATACTAAAAAAAATAAAAGCAAATAAAAATTTTGACTGGGTCTCTGAAAATAAGTTATCTTTAATCATTCCTGAACAAAAAGGGAGAAAATTGATATTTTCTACTCCTTTAATAATATCAAAAAAATGTGCAGGTATTTCTTTACATTCAGGAGGCAGTAATTTTGTTATTTCATTAAAGAATAATCTATATTTTCCATTTGCAAAAGTTCCTCAAAATGGTATTAAGAATCCTATTTATATTGCTAAAATTGATAGAAAATACAAAAAAGTTGTTTCAGAGCAATTTTTAGCCAATAGTTTAGCTCCTGAACCAGATTCTCATGCTTCACCAATTGTGCTAACCGATATAAATTCATCAATACATATCTTACTGGGAGCCCACAATAGACCCATTCAGTATATGCACTCTAGTACAACTAGTACAAAAGGTTGGTCAATGCCTTTAAAAATTGACACTTCTATGCAAACCTATCCGGAAGCATGGATTGACGGGTATAACACGATACATGTAATTTACAGAACGCATCCTAGATTAATGCATCAATATAAAACAAAGGATATGACAAAATGGAGTAACCCACAAGTTATTGTTAAAGATCCTGATGAACACCATATGTTTTATACAATCTTTTTTCATCATATTTATTTTGATAGGAAAGGAAATCTTTTTTTAGCATTTACTTTCAATGATTATCAAGATCCTCAAAAAAAAGAATATCCAAATTATGTGCTTGTTTCTAGCGATAATGCTAAGACATGGAGTATTTTTGATAACAGTATATGAAAATAAATCTGGTTGAAATCTTGTCTTAGATATTTAGATCATTAAAGGTAAAAAATGCAACAATTTGCTACTAGAAGTGGGCTTTATGAGAGTATTAGTTTGACAAGTATAGAGTTTGTTTATACGGTTTTTTTAGTTTCAGGTATGATAAAAAATATTTTTTTGTATTTTGGTATTCCAACGGGATTGGATTTTACTATTTTGAGTTTTGGCATTCTTTTAATACTGTTTATAATAGATATGCATAAAAATCAGTTTCTAGTGAAAATCAACTCATACAGTTTCTACTCTTTGATCAGTTTCCTTTTAATTTTAACAATGATTTTGTTTTCATGGATATATACAAAATCAGAATACTATTTTTATGAAAAAACAGCTCAATTTATTACAATTATAGGAGCATTTTTACTGCCAATTCTAAAGAAATCTTTTTCCATAGAATTATTTTTTAAATCATTTATTATTGTGCTTTTTATTTTAACAGCTATATACTTGCCACTTTTTCTTAAATCATACTCATTATTCACACATGATTATAAAAATATCTATTCCGGAAAAGAAATGATAATATATCAATCTTATTTAATAATGGGATATTTGATTGGTGTAGCATTAATCATGATTTTTTTTTCAAGTTATTTTCCAAAAGTTTTCAAGCATGGAATTAGCACTTTATTTTTTGTAACTTTATTCATAAGTGGTGCACGAGGACCACTGATAGTTATTCTTTTGATCTTTGCTGCATGGGTTATATGGCGACTTAAGAAAGAAAGCCTTAATGTTATTAAGCAGTCATTTATATTATTGACATTAGTACTTTTTTTTACAGTCATTTTTCATGATAGAATAAATACAATAGAAACGATTAACAGAAGCATAGAACGTCTAACTGCATTAAGTAGTGTATCAAATGATTCAGCATCAAATGATAGGCTGGAGCGTTATAACTTTGTTTTAAATAGTTTTGATGAAACAAATATATTTTTGGGGCATGGATTTGGAAGTTTTGGCATAGAATTTGAAAAAGTAGATGCTCGAAATTATCCGCACAATATATTTTTAGAATTTCTTTTTGAATTAGGTTTATTAGGTTTATTAATATACAGCTTTTTTATTCTGATTGTTATCATTAAAGTGATTAGAATAAGAAAGTTTCTTTACTTCTCTTTATTTCTTTTTTTATTTTTAAATAGCTTAAAGTCTCTTTCAATCACCGATTCTAGAGTTTTATTTGGAATTATGTCTGTGATGCTGGCTTATAAAAAGCAATGATATTATTTAACGTGAGTCTCGGATAAGAATTCAAAGTTTTTTGTTGAAGTTGAGAGAGGATCAGAGATTGGCCGGTAATCCCCCCGTTTTTAGGCGCTGTCAAAAGTAGAGTTAAGCCGTCATGGCCAACTTCTGTTTCGGCGTGATACCGCCAAGTGCCATATTAGGGCGTTCGTTATTATACACCCATAGCCACCTTGTAGCATAATTTTG
>JBNKJB010000036.1:0-28916 GCA_050290965.1 Sulfurimonadaceae bacterium | reverse complement strand
TTGTCTCATCATTTGTGGTGTGGTACATTCTTAAAATGACAATGGGCATCCGTGTGAGCGAAGAGGAAGAGTATGATGGCGAAGACATGCACGAAAGCGGTATCGAAGCTTATCCTGAGTTTGCCAAAAGTCTGAAATAAGGTTTGAATGATGAAAAAAATTGAAGCAATAATGAAACCATTTAGGCTTGAAGATGTAAAAGATGCACTTACAGAACTGGGAGTGCTTGGTATTACCACCTACGAAGTAAAAGGTTATGGTCGTCAAAAAGGGCACAGCGAAATGTATCGTGGTGCCGAATATGATGTGGAATTTCATCCTAAAGTGTGTATTGAGATAGTCATAGATGATGACATGGCTGAGGCTGTTGTGAATGCAATTACCAATACTGCCAAAACCGGTAAAATGGGTGATGGCAAGATTTTTGTTACTGACATTGAGCGCGTTGTGCGTATTCGTACCGGTGAGACTGGCTCAGAAGCCATCTAAAACTTCAACACGTTATACCTTCATTATTTCCGGCTTTATGCCGGAATAACCTTCCTATCAGATTACCATAATTTACGCTTTAAATTTTTTTTGTTTTTTTATCTTTAAAGAGAGAAAATGAATCTTATTCATTTTTAAGTTTATAAGTTTATTTTAATATACTCTTGTTCATAATGGCACATTATTTTTTATGAAAGGAACGGTTGTGTCTATACGAAAAAAGATACAGGATTTAAAGCGTGAACTTGTCCTTGAAGAGGCGGGTAAACTTTTCAATCAAGATGGCTATGAAGAGATGAAAATTGCTGAATTGGCCAAACAAGTCGGCGTTTCTGTTGGAACTATTTATACGCTTTTTGGTTCCAAAGAAAATTTATATCACAACTATATTATCTCCCAGATTGAGCATTACGGTGGCATTCTTGAAACCGAGCTACAACAGTGCCACACCTCACGCGAACGGATACAAAAAATTGTTGAAATCAAATATCATGGGCTTTCGCAAAATACCAATGCATTGCGTCAAAGTGTGATTAACGATCCTACCTTTTTCATTTATGCCATTGATGAGGAACATCCTTTAATGCGAGTGCTTGAATTAATTGCTAAAGAGGTTATGGAGCCGCTTATCAAAGAGAGTGGGGCAAAAAAAACGCCAATGGAACTGACCTTTTTATTGGATGGTTTGATACTAGGAAGCGTGAACTGTGCCATAGTCTGTGGTGGTGATTTGATTGATAAAGTAGAAGAAACGGTTGAGAATTTTATGACATTGTTAAAGGCATATCAATGAAAAAAGCTTTAGTACTAAGTGCGCTGTTTGCATCGTCAACACTTTTCGCCGAGCATTCGCTCTCGCAGTTGTTAGAAGCGGCAGATCAGAGTGATTTGGTGGCGGTGTATTCGCATCAAGAAGCGGCAGCGCAACAAAATGGTAGTGCTGTTAAAAGAGCCTATATTCCCAAATTACAAATTGGCGGTAGTGCTACTTTTGTAGATGAGAAGGGCAGTATTGATGTGGGAGAAACGTATGTAGGTTATGGCAAAGTGCAAGCCGTAGTGTTTGATGGCTTTAAGCGTGAGAATATGTTTGATGAATATAACGAGCGCTCTCGTGCGGCATCAGCGCAGCGCCAAGGGTATCAAAAAAGTCTTGCGCTTGATGTGACAAAAGCTTACTATAACTTGCTTGATATTTATGGCGATATTGATGCCCAAACACAAAGTGAAACGCAGTTACAAGAAGAGCTAAAACGTCAGCAGCGTTTTGCACAAGCACGCATTGTTACGGATGAGCAGGTGGCGCGTATTGAAGCGGCACTTGCGAATGCACGTTATCGTATTGAAGCGTTGCAGTTTGAAGCCGACACGATGAAAGCCAATATTAAAACAATGACGGGCATTGAAGTGGATGATCTCAAGCGTAATACGCTTACGCTTTCTTTGGATCAAAATCGGAATGAACTTGATACGATTAGTGCATTACGCCACAATGCTAATGCCATGCGTTATCTGGCTAAACAGAGCAGTTCGGTTTATTATCCTTCTCTCATCATTGATGATACCTACAGCTTTTACGATTATAACGATTACTCCGAAGCATTTCCCATTGAACGTGTTGACAAACAGAATCGTTTGAGTCTTTTATTGGAAATGACGCTTTTTGATTCTTTTGGGGCTTCAAAACAAAAAGAAGCCATGCTCTCACAAGCGATGGCTTTGCAAAGTCAACTCTCTTATGAATCCAAACGCGCTGATGCCAATTTGGAGTTGGCCAAACGGGGTATCGAGCGTAGCGAAGCGTTATTGAAAGCGGCTAAAAGTGCTTTGGATGCTTCTTTAAAAACGTTTGATGTCATCGAGAAAAAATATCAGGCCAAAATTGTTGATTATGTGAAATACCTGGATGCACTGTATCAAAAACGCGATGCTCAGGCGCAGTATAATCGGGCACAAAATGCCAAAGAAGTTGCCTACGCTAATTATATTTATCAATCCGGACTGGATATTAAGGAGTATGTTCAATGAAACACTATCTATTTGCCCTTTTGTCTGCGGCACTGCTAAACGCCGCAGATATTTATACTACATTTGATGTTGAAGCCCTGCAGGAATCAGACTTGACACTGACCGCTACGGGTGTAATTAAAGCCATGCATGTTGATGTTGGTGACCGTGTAAAAACGGGAGATGTACTGCTAGAACTTGATAATGATGATTTGCGCCTGAGCGTGGATCTTGCCCGTGAGGATCTGAAACTGGCAGAAGTGCGTTATCGTTTTGCTTCGCAATCTTTTGATCGTTACAAAAAAGTAAAAGATGTCATTGATGAAGATCAGTACGATCAATACGAACAGGCGTATGAGCAGAGTCTCACATCGCTAAAACGTGCCAAAACCGATTTGGCTTATAAAGAGGCATTACTTGAGAAAAGTATCCTGAAAGCTCCTTATAGCGGTGTTGTCTCTAAACGTCATAAACAGATTGGTGATGGCGTAAGCGGTGCCATGCTAGAGCCTATTGTTACGGTTGTTGATGATTCTAAAGTCAAGCTTGTACTGAGTTTTGATGAAAAATATTGGCAGCAGGTTAAATCCGGGTTACATGTAACATATAAAGTAGATGGTTCTGATGAAGTACGTCAGGGTGTGATTACCAAAGTGTATCCTACTGTTGATCCTAAATCGCGTAAAGCATTTGCCGAAATGATTGCCAAGGGGGTCATGCCGGGCCTTTTTGGCGAGGGCACGATTGAGGTTAAATAATGTACCGTTTTGCTATTAATCGACCTATTACTACATTAATGTTGGTGCTTTCGCTTATTGTTTTTGGAATGATTGCATTTCGTTCCATGCCTGTGGCGCTTTTTCCCAACATTGATATTCCGATTGTTACTATTGAAACAACCTATTATGGCGCTGATCCTGAAACGGTAGAGTCTAAAGTTACCGATAAAATCGAAGAAGCGGTTTCGGGTATTGACGGCATTGATAAGCTGCTCTCAACCAGTTATGAAGGTATGAGTGTCGTGATGATTCAATTTGAGCTTTTTAAACCTATTGAAGAAGCCGCCAACGACGTACGCGATAAGATAGGCGGTATTCGCTTTGAAAATGGTGTTGAAGCACCTATTGTTAAAAAAGTCAGTACCAGTGGTGCGGCGGCAATTAAACTTTTTGTTTCAACGAAATCAAACGACATGGTTGCCCTGATGCGTTTGGCTGATGAAAAGATCAAGCCAAGATTGCAGCGTATCGGTGATGTCGCAGAGGTGAAAATTGTAGGCTACCGTGAGCGTGAAATTCGTATTTTTGCCGATCCGTTCGAGCTTAACAAATATGGAATCTCAGCCAGTGAACTCCAAGACCTTATTGCTTCGCAAAACGTTCGTGCTGGCGGGGGCAAGTTGATTAATAGCGACCGCGATCTTGTTATTAAAGCACGTGGCGATGCATCAAGCGTGGAAGCACTGCGCAATATTATGGTGCGTCCGGGAGTCCGGCTTGAAGATATTGCCCGTGTTGATGATGGCTTAGAAGATGCCAAAAGCTATTCATTGGTGAACGGTACACCCGGTGTTTTGTTGCAAGTACAAAAGATTTCTGGTAGCAATACGCTTGACGTGGCTAGCGGTGTTAAGGATGCATTGCCGGAGCTTGAAGCACTTGCGGGGAGCGATTATTCCATTACACCGGTAGAAGATCAGTCGAGTAAAATCATGATTAATATTGACAATGTTAAGTTTGATTTGCTCTTTGGGGCGCTGCTTTCTATTATGATTGTCTTTTTGTTCTTGCGTAATTTTAAAGCTACCATAGTTGCAGCATTAGCGATTCCCACTTCAATCATCGGTACGTTCGCGCTTATTGACGGGATGGGGTATGATCTTAACCGCCTTACCATGATTGGTTTAACGCTTTCTATCGGTATTTTTATTGATGATGCCATTGTGGTTATCGAAAATATATCGCGTAAAATGGAACACGGTATGGAGGGCTTTAAAGCTGCTTTTGAAGGGGTTAAAGAGATGGTTTTTTCAATTCTCGGTATCTCCTCAATGCTGCTTGCTGTCTTTGTCCCGGTGGCTTATATGGATGGCATTGTCGGCAAATTTTTCAACTCTTTTGCCATGACGGTTGCTTCGGGAGTGGTGCTTTCATTTTTTGTGGCAACCATGTTTATTCCTTCTATGAGTGCACGTATTTTAAGCGGCAAAGAGGGACGGTTTTGGCATCTGACAGAACCTGTTTTTGTTAAAGTTGATCGGGCTTATCGAGTACTGCTTAGACCATTGATTCGTTATAAAACCTTCACGCTCATAGGGGCTATTGGCGTGTTGGTGATCTCTGGCGGATTGGCAGGAAAAGTGGGTGGCACCTTTGTTCCTATGGAAGATATGAGCGAAATGCGGGTTATGATTAAGGGGCCTGTAGGTATTTCACTTGAAGCAATGAAACGTGCTACCGAGCCGATGCTTGCAGAGTTTTCAAATGATAAACGGGTAGAAGATCTTGCTCTTAGCATCGGCTACAATAGTGCCGAAGAGGCGCACAAAGCAATGATTTATGTTAAATTGGTACCGGTAAAAGATCGTCAAGAAGGACTTGATGACGTTATTGATGAATACCGTACAAAGTTTGCAAAATATAAAAATTTTATTGTTAGTGTCGAAGACCTGCCGCCGATTGATTCAGGTGAAAGCAATGCCCCTGTTCAGGTTGTTCTTACCGGGCCTGATCTATCAAAATTGGAAACACTTTCTAAGTCTTTGAAAGAGCTGCTTCATAACACTCCTGGTGCCATCGACATAGATAGCGATTTTGAACCGGGCAAACCCGAGGTACGTATCACGATCAACCGTGAAAGTGCACAGCGCATGGGTATTAGCGCGCAACAGATTGCTTCGTTACTTGGAGCCGCGTACTCTAGTGATCGTGCTATTTCAAATTTTGAAGATCAGGGACGTCAATATGATATTACACTGCGCTTGGCTGATAATTACCGTAAAAATATCCAAGACATTAAAACCATGCAGATTAAAACACCTGATGGAAGCTTTGTAGCGTTAGATGGTCTAATCCACTTTGAAATGCGTGATGGGGCGGCATCGATCAATCGCTTTAACCGTGAACGCAAAATTCTTGTGACGGCCAATCTTGATGGAGCACCGTTGAATGATATTGTTAACAAAATTGACGAAGCTATGAAAACGATGCTACCAGAAGGATACCATTACCGCTATACAGGTGATATTGAACGTATGCAAGAGACAGCAGCCGCATTTGCTTTTACAGTGGGCTTGTCGGTTATTTTAATTTATTTGATTCTTGCGGCACTTTATGAGTCGATGATTCAGCCGCTGATTATTATGGTGGCGTTGCCTCTGAGTTTTACCGGGGTGATTTTGGCGCTCTATCTTAGCGGTAATCCTTTTAGTATCTTTGTTATGATTGGTATTATCTTGTTGCTAGGGATGGTGGGTAAAAATGCTATTTTGGTAGTGGACTTTGCTAATCGTGCTGTTCAAGAGGGTAAAGATGTTGAAACGGCGCTGCTAGAAGCGGGTGAGCGTCGCTTGCGCCCGATTTTGATGACAACATTTGCCATGATTGGTGCGATGTTGCCATTGGCACTAAGTGGTGGAGCAGGGCATGAGAGTAACGCTCCTATGGCCATTGCTATTATTGGCGGGCTTATTAGCTCAACCATTTTGACACTTTTGATTGTTCCGGCAATTTATCGCTTCTTGTATCCGCTAGATGCGTGGTTACGCCGTTTTTACGAACGGGGGCATGTGTAAGCCGCATGGTTTGCTTAAAACGCAATAATAAACGAGATTATTTTGATAAGGGCAAGAAAGAAGGGTACAATTATAATTATTCTGATTATATGATAACAGCGATTTTTGGAGTTAATATTTATGGATGATTATGAAAACAAAATGGTTGAAGCCTTTGTTGATAAGCCTGATGTAACAGCATGGTACCTCAATGCTTTTAAGAAGTGTGATAGTAATGGTGTAGAGAAAATATCATGGGTTTGGAGCTGGTGGGCCTTTTTTGGCGGTATCTTTTATCTGCTCTATCGCAAAGCCTATGTAAGCGCACTGGTTCTTTTTGCAATAACAATACTTTCATCGGCAATACCATTGGGTGGATTAGCCGTTTTAATAGCAACAGGTGGGTTAGCACCCTATTTTGTTTATAAAACCTATAGAAGCAAAAAAGATGAGATAGAAGCAACAATTGACGATGAACAAAAGCGTATTGAAACCATGCGGACATTAGGCGGCTATAACAATTGGGCAATCTGGCTGGCTGTTGCTATTCATGCTCTTTTTTGGGTAGTGATTTTTTATGTGCTTTTTGGAATGTTGCCTCTGCTTATGGGACAATAATCATTAGTCTTGTAACGCTACAAACTCATGCATCCATTTGCGGTAACGCAGCGGTACCCACTGGCGTTGCAGTTTGGGATTATGACGCTCTTTGATAGCGATGGTATTAAAAAAGGAGTGCCATAGGCTTTGAAAGTGTGCCTCATTTTGGGCGGATTTTGGTTGCTCAAACTCGGCAACATGGTGGATATGTGCTTCATTATGTTGGTATATGAGGGCCGTTTTTCGTTTGAGATCATGAATAATAAAATGCTCATTGCCAAAACGCTTGGCAAAATGTGTGCCTAAAAGCGGTAAAACATTGCAAGAGGGTGTCATTTTGGCATACAGCACTCCATCGTGTAGCTCTTCAAAACGTAAAAATCCAAGCATACGGTGACGCTGGCTTAAAAGCCGTTTTTGATACTGTTCAACCGCATAAACGGTTGGATGCGAGAGGTCGCGCAGCAGGTTTTTATTTTTAAAACCCATGCGGATGTATAACAGCAAATCCCGTTCTGTTGGGAGTTCATCGCACAGATAGCCGTGATAAATGCGCTCAAGTATTTCTCTTCCCAGTTTTTGATGTATGGCATCAAAAAGACGTTTACCTTCTTGGGTATTGGTGGGGATAAACAAGGGCGTCTCAAATAGAGTTTGCACCGGATGTTCGGCTTGGATGGTGTCGGGAATTTTATGATGGGTATAGCTGTAAACAACGCTACTTAAAAATCCTTCAAAACTGCCATCATAATGCCAGATCATCAGAGCTCTCCGCTTAGGCTGCTAAAGTGATCAAACAAGGTGGGTTGGTAATGTAGGCGCTCTTGCGGCAGTGCCAGCAGGCGCGATTCGATTGATTCATAACTAAACTGACGGTACGTTTTCCCTTGCGCGGTTATAAAAAATTGAGCGCGCTTGAGTGAAATTTTCATGCTTTTAAGTGTTTCAAAATTTAGACTTTTTTGGCGTCTGGCACGCAAAATTTTAAAAACGCTGCGAACACCAAGCCCTGGAATACGTAGCAATTGCTCTTTGTCGGCACGGTTGATTTCAACGGGAAAGTGGTGCAGATTGCGAAGCGCCCAGGCAAGTTTGGGATCGAATCGCTCATCTAAAAAAGGGTGTGCATCTGATACGATCTCCTCATAGCTAAAGTCATAAAAGCGCAAAAGCCAATCGGCCTGATAGAGTCGATGTTCACGAAGCAGTGGCGGCTTTACATGTAAGGCGGGAAGGTTCTTATGGGTATTAACCGGAATATAAGCCGAATAATAGACTCGTTTGAGCATAGAACGCTCATACAAATTGCTGCTCAGGCGTAAAATGTCCAGATCGCTCTCTGGGGAAGCGCCTACAATAAGCTGGGTACTCATACCAATAGGTTTGTTACTTTTTTCAAGCGAATACGCTTTTGCCAGTTCTAGTGGCTGGAGTACTTTGGATTTGCTTTTATCTGGAGCAAGTAGCTCAAGGCTTTGTGAGCTTGGCAGTTCAATGTTGGAGCTGACGCGATCTGCCAGAGCGCTTGCTTGCAAAATAAGCTCTTTGGCCGCACCGGGAATGAGTTTCACATGGATGTAACCGTTAAAGGCATACTCGTGCCGAAGTATGGTGAGCGTTTTGACAATCAGTCCCATGGTGTGATCTTCGCTGCTGATGATACCTGAGCTTAAAAAAAGCCCTTCAATATAGTTGCGCTTGTAAAAATTGACGGTTAAATCGGCTACTTCTTTAGGCGTAAATGCTGCGCGCTGATGGTCGTTACTACTGCGGTTGATACAGTAGGCACAGTCGTAAATGCAGTGATTGGTAAAAAGAATTTTTAGCAGTGAAATACAGCGTCCATCCGCAGCAAAGGAGTGGCATACGCCACTAGAATGGGTAGCTCCAAGTGCACCGTAGTTTTGGGTACGTTCAGAGCCTGATGATGAACACGAGACGTCATATTTTGCCGAATCGCTTAAAATGGTAAGTTTCTCTTCTACTCTCATGCCAAAAGCGTAACGTATGTCAACGAGAGCGCCAAAAAATATGACACTATGTCATATTAGCCGATCATGTTTTGAAGCTCTTCAATAAACTGTTGTCTTGCTTTGAGATCATGCAGATCAAAATGGATCAGCGAGAGTTCAAGGTTGTATCCGCTGAGGGTTTCAAGTTTGGCTCGAAGCTCTTGAACGTCAAGGTCGAGGTCTTTTTCGGAAAGTACAACAAAATCGTCTCCGTAGATTCGAAACACAACGGAAGATCTAAACATCCTCTCGAGAAGTTCCGCCAGGTGGATGAGCACCTGATTGCCTGTTTCCCACCCCTGCATGCGGTTGAGTTCGCTAAATTTTTTGATGGCAACAATATTGGCGCAGGCATAAAATTTTCCTTCAATCCCAAATTGCAGTATCAGTTGCAGATAACGCATGTTAAAGAGATCGGTCAGGGGGTCTTTAAAATAGTGCGACAGGCGCTCTTGTTCGATAACACTTGTGGGCAGCTGGGTCACGGTATGGTCAATGTGGATGTGGGCAAAAATTTTCAGTGCGTGTTCCACAACGACGGGATCATACTTTGAACCGCTCAGCGACGCCAGCTCTTCAAGGGCGACATCCACACTTTTGCGCGGTTTGTAGATGCGGTTGGTCGTCATGGCATCAAAGGTGTCTGCTACCGAAAGGATGCGCGCCATAATGGGTGTTTCATTACATGTAAGGCCATAAGGATAACCGCTGCCGTCGCAGCGTTCGTGGTGATATTTTACAATATCAACAATTTCCTGGTCAAAGTTGATATTGTGCAAAATTGACTCACCAACGATTACATGCTCTTTGATAATGTCATATTCGCGGGATGAAAGCTGCCCCGGTTTGAGCAGCACGCTATCCGGGGTTACGATTTTTCCAATGTCGTGCAAAATGGAAGCTTCATAAAGCCTGGTAATCTCCTCTTCGGTATAGCCCATTGATATAGCAAGCATTTTTGCATATTCGGCAACACGTTTGGTGTGGCCTGCCGTGTAGGTATCGCGCTCTTCGGTCAGATTGATAAGTGCCAGAATCGTGGATCGGTAGCGCTCAAGGCTCTCATCCTGCACCCGTTTAATCTCTTGGGTTTTCTCTTTAACAAGATGGTCAAGTTTCTCTTTTTCCCGTATTTCATAGGCGTTGCGGGTCAGGAGATATTGCAAAAGGCCAAAGAGAATCAGTGAGAGCGTAGCCGTGAGTATCAGTTGGGTAATGAGTGTTGTGAGGCGGTTCTCGATTGCCGAATTTTTTTCAAAAGCAACAATATAGGCTACCGGCGACTTTGAAACATTGTAAAGAGGCAAAAACGTGGCAATGATGCTGCAACTATCTATTTTGGAATGGTGAACAAAAGCTTCAAAATGTGTCAGTTTCTGCTGAATTTCAGACTGGTGCGCCAGACGCTCAAGACAGGGTTCAAACGCAACATTAAAACGAGAACGCACTTCATCATCAACAACAAAATCCGGTGAGAGTCTTGCTACACGGTAGTTGCTTTTTTCATCTTCAAAAACTTTGGATGAAAATATTTTTTTGTCCAGCATAAAGTAAAATGAGTGCTGCTCATGAATATGCGCAAGCTGCTCGATAATGGCGCTGATGGAGATGCTGATCTCTACACTTCCAAGGTGCTTTGCGTTATTAATAATGGGGAAAACATAGCGATAGCCGTTAAAAATGCGTCCCTCTTCAAATCCTTCGACATAGATTTTGTTGGTATTGGCCAGTTTGACGGAGTGGCGTACATCAAAGAGGGGGTCCCCATATTTTTCAGGACGATGCATACGTAAAAAACTTCTGCCATCGGGAAGATGAAAATGGAGCTGACGGAGATTCAGGGTTGTTTTGAGGTTTTGATATCGTCCGCTGAGACGGTTTTGCAGCTCGTGACGAAGCGCGTCAAGTTGCTCAGTTGTGTTGGCCTCGTGAACCTGATGCAAAATCGATAAAACATCAGGCATCATGATGATATTGTCAAAAACGGCATGGGCATTAAGCCGATAGGTTGTCAGGGCACTTTCATAAAAGCTTGAAAGATTGCCGATCTGACGTGATTCGATCTGTTTTTTGTCACTGCGATAGGATTGAAAAAGATAGATGCTGAAAAAAACATCCGCAAACAGGATAAGCATTGCAAGCAAAAGTGTTTTTTTCACGATTCCTCCTGTGATAAAACACTATTATAGCTTAGGAAAGGCCTCGTTAAGTTTTTTAGAGTTTAGAGTGTTGCTTTAGGTGTATTTATTCTTTATTGCTCTGAGATTTTGGTATAAAAAAGAACAAAGTCATAGGATTAGGGTTATAATAAAGCCGAACACAAATTGAGGCATTATTTTTGTTTGCATACTAAAATAGGAGTATATTTTGAAAACAGTACAGAAAGCTTTTTTAGTTTGTTCTTTTATCGCAGCTAATTTGTTGGTTCTTGGATGCGGTGGCGGTGGCGGTAGTGAACCATCGCAAGGGGTATCATCTTCAACACCATCATCCTCATCTTCATCGGTCTCATCATCGCTCTCTTCATCAAGTGCGGGATCAAACTCGTCGGTGGAATCTACGGGCGTGGGGGTTGATCGTAGTGTTTGTGATAGTGCCACGATTGAAGGCGCTGTTAAATATGTCTCTTTATTAGGAGATGATGCAACAGCGGATGGATCGCAAGAGCATCCGTATCGTTCGGTTTTTCAAGCAGTTGCGGATGCACAAAGCGGAGATACCGTGCTTATTCGGGGTGGAACCTATGTGGAACCTCATGAAATTCGCGTGCGGGTTCCTTCTGTTAGCATTCGCTCATTTGCTGGGGAGTGGGCCGTTATTGATCGTAACGTCTCCACGCAGGCAGAAGATGGAGACAGCGGTATCTATCTGGATGTGGATTCAGATAACAGCCACATTGCGTGTCTTGAGGTGATTGGAGGATACTACAACATCTCCACCGAAACGCGCTGGGATTGGGGTGAAGCTGATCGCAGCGGTCCTGAGAATATCCGTTTGGAACATCTTAAAGTTCACGGTTCGTATGCTGATGCCATTAAGATTAAACCCAATTCGGACCATTTAAGCATTGAGCACTGCGAGATTTATAATACGGGAGTCGGGCAGAGCGAAGAAGAGTGCAACGCTGAAGGAATTGACAACGTTAATGCCGATGCGACACAAGTGCGTTATACCTACATTCACAACACCTGCTCTACCGGTGTCTATTTTAAAGGGGGAGCACAAGATTGTGTTGTAGAGTATTGTGTCATTGAAAATACCGGAGAGGCGGGTATTTTACTAGGCTTTGACACCAGCCCGGAATATTTTGATCTGGATGCCAACCCAGAGTATTACGAAGCCATTCGTCCTATTGCCCGTTATAATCTCGTGCGCAATGCAGGAGGCGCTGGTATTGGGCTTTTTGCAAGCAAGGATGCCAATGTTTCTTTTAACACAATCATTGACGCTTCGGCGCGTTTTCATGCACCGCTGTACTTTGGCATTACCTATCAAGACTGGGAAGCGCAAGCCGGCAGGCCTGCAAACATCAATCCTACGCTTAGCAACAATATTGTTGCACAAATCAACCGCCAAAATATTGATCTTGTTTCGATTCGTCATACAGATGATCTGGGTGGACTTGATGGTCTGAGCGGTTCGGCAATGCTAGATCAAAACTGTTACTATCAAGCCGGTGGCGCGGCACATTTTTCTGATGGAAGAGGCGCTACATGGGAAGGAGGTTTTAATCTTTGGCAACAACACATTGCCTCTGATGCCAACTCACTTGAAATCAATCCACAGTTTGATGCGCACTACATGCCAACTGAGAGCTTATGCCAAAATAAAGGGTATCTGGGTCTTTAACTATCTCTTGTTCCCTATAGGGGAACAAGATCTTCTTTGCTTCATATGTAAATTCTTCAAAAACAGCACAATCTAATACACATTTCTTCTCATTACATGTAATGCCAATAAGAACAAAAAAAGTTTACAAATTTAACTTACTATATATTGACAACCTGATTTATTGCAGATAAAATATGCTAAGTTAAAAAAAATGGAGTGATTATGAACGTTTCAAAATCTGCCAAAGAGAAAACCCGGCTTGCCATTTTGCAAACGGCGGTGGAAATGATGATTGAAAAAGGGTACAAAAATACCTCAATGCGTGAGATTGCTGCGCGCTCAGGTGTGAGTAATCCTACGATCTATAATTATTTCCCTACCAAAGAGCGCATTATTTTTGCGTATATTGAGCAGAAGCATCTTGAAAGTATTGAAATGTTGCAAGAGATCGAAGACTTTCATACTTATAGCTTGCGTGAGCAGTTGCAATCATTGCTTGAGACTGAGCTGGAACTTTATCTTGAAGATCGCGAGTTTATGCTGCAAATTGCGGATGTGGCATTTCATGAATCGGGCTTTAAACTGGAGATTTTGTATGAAACCCGCACGCTTTTTACACAGGCAGTCACAGAGATTCTCAATGCCGCCATTGAACGGGGCAGTGTGGCAAAACCGCCTTTTGCATCGTACCTGCCGCAGCTTTTTTGGGACTATTTTGTCGTTGTCGTGGCGTACTGGGTCAAAGACGATTCGCTGCGTTTTGAAAATACCACCGAATTTATTGACCGCTCCATGAGCGTCATCGATGCTCTGTTAGATTCAAACGTACTGAATCGTGCGGCTGATTTTGGGCTGTTTTTATTTAAAACCCATCTTATGGGGGCGTTGGGACGCTCTAAAGAACGCAGCGATCTTTTTAGCGCGTTTCGCGCAAAACTTCGGGAGGATGATTATGACTGGAATCAAACAAAGTAAATTTTCCCGTACCGCTGTGCTGGGAAAGGCGCTGCTCAAAGTGGGAGGCGTTCATGCCAAAGGTTCCGTGCAAAAAGCACTGGGCGAACACGATGCCGCGGCGCACTCGCACGAGCAAATTGCAAAGATCATCATGCAATCTTTGGGCGAGCTTAAAGGCGTCAGCGTCAAAATTGCACAACATGTTGCACTGATGTTGCCGGTATTGCCTGATAGTTATCAAAACGAGATGCAAAAGTCGTTTCAAAACATTGCGCCCATTAATCGTGCGCTCATACGAAAGCTGATCAAACAAGAACTCGGTACATATCCTGAAAAACTTTTTGACACGTTTGACTCCGTCGCGATCGGAAGTGCCAGCCTGGGACAGGTTCACCGGGCGTTTCATGATGGTAGTGCAATTGCGTTAAAAGTACAATACCCCGGTATCGCCTCGACGATTAAAAGTGATTTGGCTCTGGTAAAAATGGCGCTGAAGCGTTTTGCAAGGGGCAACGATATCGAGCCGATCATGCAAGAGATATCAAGCCGGTTGCACGAAGAGGTTGATTATCTTCAAGAAGCCGAAAATATCGAGATGTTCCGCCGTAATATCACGCATCCAAACATTGCCATTCCCAAAGTAATTAGCGAATTTTCAACACAGCGTCTTTTGGCAACGACGCTGCTTGAGGGGCAAACGCTGGAGCGCTTTTTACAAAGCAATCCTTCCAAAGCGCTTCGCGATCATTACGCCCAGTTGATGTTTGATACGCTTTTTGAGATGCTTTATGAACACCGAGGCATTCACGCCGATCCCAATCCAGGTAATTTTTTGTTTATGGACGATGGGGTACTTGGAATGCTTGATTTTGGCTGTATCAAACGCTTTGAGAGCAGCTTTTTAGACCCTTTTACCACGCTTCACCGTATGCTGATCGAAGGTGCGAACGACGCCGTTATTACGCAGTCTTATGTGCAGCTTGGCATGATTGATGAGACGAGCGAAGCACAAATGCAACGCTTTTATACCGAGATCATCAAGCCGCTTGACCGCATTTATATCGAAGTGTTTCAAAACGATACTTACCATTTTAAAAACGACCGTTCTTTTACCAAAAGGGGGTTTGAAGCCGTCATGCAGGTGTATAAAAAACAGTTTGATTCGGTGCATAAATTTAATCCCGATTATCTCTTTTTAGATCGCACGCTTTTAGGCTATTACGCTATTTTTGAGCGTTTGGACGCCACGATCTCGACGGTTTATGCCAAAAAACTGATTTATAATGAACAGTAATATGATGGGAATCGTGATTGCCGGCACTATTTTATTGCTTAGTCTGGGAGGAGTACTCTTTTTTTTATGGCTTTTGTATCGTGTTTTTAAATCGTTGATTCCTCCACTCTATTTTTTGGGGTTACTGATTATTGTGTCTGTTGCGAGTATGCACTCTGTTACATGGTATCAGTTATTTGCGACGATGGCTTATTACAGTATATTTTTCTTTGTGTTTGTTGTTGCGCGTAATGTCTTTAAAAACAGCTCTTTTACACTTAGCGAGCAGGTAAAAATCAATTTTTTTCCCATTGCTTTTATTATTGTGTTTTTGGTGGTGTTGCTTCTCTTTTTAAAAGGGTTTTGTTTTGAGACCTTGGGCTTTATGAACCAAGATGCGATGATCGATACGGCATTGCATCAGTTTGCTCATAAAATGGGTGGTACAAAGGAAGATAGGGAACACATTTACACTGAACTGAAGAGCTGTTCAAATCAAACACCATCCTGCATTGAGACACATTGGGATGATGGCGTACCGATACGGCTTTTAAAATTCAAGATTGACAGAAATCCGCTGGCTCTTGATATCTATGCAACTTATCGTCCCTCTTTAGAGGCGATAAAACATATCAAAATGTATCATGAGGATTTTCAAAGCGGCAAATACGCTGCTATATCCATGTATCTGCAGGTATTGCCGTGCGGAGCCATACGAAAAAGTGAGTATAGCGGCTATGTTCAACACTATTATCCAATGACGGAGGAAGCGTTATGATACTTGCCCTTATACTTATGAGTATTTTTATGGCATTGTCGCTTTTACATTTTTATTGGCTTTTTGGTGGTCGTGTTGGTATTGTGGTAGTTATTCCAGAACTAAATGGCAAGCCTCTTTTTCGACCCTCTGCATTAGCGACGGTAATCGTTGCGATTATTTTGGGAGTGTTTGCATTGATCGTTGGTGCAACAGCGGAGTTGTTTTTGCTTGGATTATCACATGAACTCTTGGTATGGTTTAGTCGTGCAATGGCTTTGGTGTTGTTGTTGCGCGCTATTGGAGATTTTCATTATATGGGATTTTTTAAACGCATACGCAACACCCGTTTTGCAACGATGGACACATTGATATACTCACCACTGTGTCTGGTTTTGGCAGTGGGCGTTGTAACTATAAGTGTATATTAGACGAATAAAGTGCTTTTGCGCTACCATTTGGCATTTATATACAAAGCATATTTTTTGAATCCGACACCATCTTTTTCTCACCATGATTTTTCCGCCCTCAATCTTCATCCCGCATTGATAAAACAGCTTTTGCATTTGGGATATCAGCAGATGACACCGATTCAGCGTGAAAGTCTGCCAGCCATTTTGCAAGGGCGTGACGTACTTGCGCAAGCCAAAACCGGTAGCGGCAAGACGGCCGCTTTTGGTATTGGGGTACTGAGCCGTCTTAACACGGCTCAAAGTGAGGTGCAGGCTTTAATTCTGACCCCCACACGTGAGTTGGCGGATCAAGTGGCTAAAGCGCTGCGTGATCTGGCACGTTTTGAGAGCAACATTAAAATCCTTATTCTCTGTGGCGGAGCCCCTGTGAAGCCTCAAAGAAACTCACTGCAGCATGGAGCGCATATTATTGTGGGAACTCCGGGACGTATTGAGCAGCATCTAAGAGAAGAGAGCCTTACATGTAATGCGCTTACAGCTTTGGTACTTGATGAAGCAGACCGGATGCTTGACATGGGTTTTTATGAAGATATTGATAAAATTCTTACCTATCTTCCTGCGCAGCGTCAAAGCCTTCTCTTTTCTGCCACGTATAATGACGAGGTTGTCGCATTGGGAAAAACACTGTTACATGATCCGCTGAGTGTATTACTTGAGAGTGAAGCGAACCCTATAACAAGCTATCTTTACGGTGTTGCTACAGCAGAAAAGTCTACATGTTTACTGAGTTTATTGCAGCACTTCAAACCCGAGCGTGCACTGGTTTTTTGCAATACCAAAATAGCCGTACGCGATCTGGCCCAAACACTTAATAATGCCGGAATATCGGCACTTGCGTTGCATGGCGATCTGGAGCAGTATGAACGTACCGATGTTTTGGTGCAGTTTGCAAACCGCAGCTGCGTGGTATTAGTGGCCACCGATCTTGCCTCAAGAGGGTTGGACATTGAATCGTTAGAGATGGTGATTAACTACGAGCTTCCTCATGATGGTGCGCTTTATACCCATCGCATTGGACGTACGGGGCGTGCTGGAGCCAGTGGCATGGCACTCTCACTGATTGATGATGAAAACGTACCAGAGTATCTTGAGGGTGAGATGCTTACATGTAAGCCTGAAGTTAGCCGTATGCGCTTGCAAGCGCCTAATCTTACGTTGGTAATTGAAGGGGGCAAAAAGGCAAAGCTGCGCAAGGGTGACATTTTGGGAGCTTTAAGTAAAGATGTCGGTATCCCTGGTGATCAGATTGGCGTGATTGATATTTATGAGCACCAAAGTTATGTTGCCATTGCCCGTGAAGCGGCACTTCAAAATGAAAAAATACTGAAGGCTCTGCGTATCAAAGGACGTAAATTTCCACTTTGGATTTTGCACTGATGCGTCTTTTTATTGATGGAGATGCGTTTCCAAATCTGCTCAAGCCTATTGTGTTACGTGCCATTGAACGGCTGAAGCTTGAGAGTATTGTGGTGGCCAATAAACGCATTCATATTGGAACATCGCAGCATATTCGCTACGAAATTGTAGAGCAGGGGGCTGATGTGGCGGATGCCCGTATTGTCGAACTCTCAGAAGCTGGAGACCTTGTCATTACGGCTGATATTCCTCTTGCAGATAAACTTATTGCCAAAGGGGTTCATGCCATTGATCATCGTGGTGTGCGCTATACAACAGATAATATTAAACAATATCTTGCTGTTCGCAACCTCATGGAATCCATCCGGGAAAGTGGGGAAATGACGCGAGGACCAAAGCCTTTTGGCCCCAAAGATGCGCACGAATTTGCTAACGCGCTGCACCGCTTTTTAACGCGTTAATATCCCGGATCATCACAAACCGAGAGACTGGATTCCTCTTTGGCTTTGGATTTTGAACAGTCACACCCCTCAAGCATCCCGATAACATAATGATCATCCACTTCGACAATATCAAATTCGTGTTTGCCACAAAAACTGCTTTGCATATGTGAGAGTTGCATTTTGGCACCTTCTAATGCTTCGGTTTTACTTTCAAAGGTTTCAATTTGGTGTAATCCCTGCTTTTTAGCACAACTGCAAAGTTTTTCAATCACAACATGATGTTCCATGCGTTCTTCTCCATTTTAATATACATGTAACGAGCTTCTTGCATGAGCTATTCCAGAAATAGGGTGCCTTGCGAACAGAAATTGCAATAGCTAGAACATTACAAGGAGCTCATATGGAGATTGCACTTAGCAAACACGAGCATAAACCGCTTCAGGTTAATCCTATCAAACATTCGCAGCCTATGGGTGCGGCACTGGCCTTTATGGGGATCCGTAACTGCTTGCCGCTTATGCACGCTTCGCAAGGGTGTGCCTCATATACCAAAGTCTTCTACACCCGCCATTTTAACGAGCCTATACCGGTATACAACACTTCCGTTTCAGACATTACCGCCGTGCTTGATGGGGGTGATTATTCGATTTTGCTCTCAATTGAAAACATTACGAAAAAAAATAAATTCACGCCTGATTTGATTGGCTTGCATACTACAGGTCTTACCGAAACCAAAGGCGATGATGTGCGCGCTGTGGGAACGCATGTGGAGATTCCTTATTGTTATGTCAATACACCCGATTATGAGGGCGGTATGGAGAGTGGTTGGGCGCTTACATGTAAGGCATTGATTGATCAGCATACCCAAACGGCTACTATGACAAAGACGAACAAACTCGTGTTTTTACCGCATGTAAGCATGACCCCCATTGAAGTTGAAAAGATCAAAATGTTTTGTGAAAGTTTTGGTTTTGAAACCTTTGCTTTGCCGGATCTCTCAACATCAATGGATGGCTTTTTTGGAGAGCAGCAGGGTAAATTGGCACAAGGCGGCATTGGAATGGATGAGATCCGAACCCTTGGTGAGTGTGCTACGGTTATCTCTATTGGTGAGTCTATGAAAAATCCTGCAAACGCACTACTCAAAAAGAGTGCCACAATGACACATTTGCACTTTGATCATCTGATGGGACAAGACGCTACCGACAATTTTGTCGCATCTTTGATGCAAATTCGTCAGATTGATCCTGCTCCAAGCATAAAAAGATGGCGTGGAAGATTACAAGATGCAATGCTTGATACCCATTTTGATATTGGATCGTCACACTTTGTAGTGATGGGTGAACCTGATATGTGTTCTGGCATATGCGCGCTGCTACGCTCAGCCGGAGGCGTAGTAGATCTGGTTGTGGCCACAACGTATTCGCCGGTTCTTGAGCGCATTGAGGCTAAAAAAGCCTTTGTTGGTGACTTTGAAGATGCGATGCCATACTTTGAAAATGTCGAAATCGTCATTAGTAACTTTCATGCAGAACGATTATTGCACTCTAATGAACATACCGGATTAATCCTTCGTGGATATCCGAATTATGAAGAGCTGGGCAATGCGCTCAAGAGTGATCAACTTTATCAAGGAAGTACCTATTTTCTTTTTGAAGTGGCCAATACTATTAAAGGGGTTAGACATCATGGGTGAGAGTACACGAATTACAGTTGAAAGCAAAGATGAAATGCCAAATGCTATGAAAGTGGCATTTGCTACTAAAGATCTTGAAACCATCAATGCGCATTTTGGAGGAGCTAAAGAGTTTGCGGTTTATAACGTTTTTAAAGAGGGCTTCTCGCTTTATGGCGTTATTAAAACCGATACGGAGTCGTTAGCGGGTGATGATAAAACAGATTTTAAAGTCAAAGCGCTTGATGGTGTGAACATTATGTATTGTGAAAGTATCGGCGGTACCGCTGCTGCTAAAGTGATTCGAGCGGGTATCCACCCTATGAAAGTACAAGAAGAGACAACCATTGAGTCGGTACTTGATGATTTGGTCTCAATGCTCAATAACAACCCACCACCGTGGGTAAAACGTATTATAAATTTTGAAAGCAGCGAAGATGTGCGTTTGGCACGTTGGGCTGAATAAAGGAAAAAGAATGAGTGAAGTACTTGAAATGAACGCCTTTACCGAGGAGCTGCTTCGTCAACTGCGTGCAACCGATCAGTTTGGTAATTGGTCAAAAATGAGCGACGAAGAGTTGTTGGTAAAAAAGTTTGTTAAAACCAAAGAGGATCTTAAAAAAATTCCTATTATTGCGGATATTGATGAGATGCTTATCGGTGAAATTAAAATGATCTATAAAGCAATTGCATTGCAGTTTGAACGTAAAACAGGTGTGATGTGTAATGTGGTTATGGAGATGAGCCACGAAGGTTTTGGCCGCTGCATTGTTATTGCTGATCGTATCGTACTGGTAGATAAGTACTTTAAAGATGCGCACCGTTTTGGCTATAGAACCCTTGAAAAATTGTATGAAGATGGTCAAAAACTTTTGGATAAATCCTTTGAGATTTATGAACAATATAAACCTTGCAAAGATAAATAAGGAGAGACAATGGCAAGTATCGGGATTTTTGTAGGAAGCAGTGGCGGCGTAACACTTGAAGCAGGCGAAAAACTCCAAGAGCTGTTTGAAGGTTCAGAACTGATTAATATGGAAGAAGATTATGATGATCTGGAGCAGTTTCAAGATTTTGATGTTTTGCTGATTGGTTCAAGTACTTGGGGGCAAGGTGACCCACAACGTGATTGGGTTGATCCCCTCTATGAAATGGAAAACGAAGAGCCCGATTTTTCTGGTAAAAAAGTTGCTTTTTTTGGTGCCGGCGATCAAGAAAGCCACGGAGAAGAGTTTGTAACGGCACTGGGCAAAATGCACGATATCTTTGCCAAACTTGGTGCTACAACTGGATTTGGCTACTGGAGTACCGAAGGGTATAGTTTTGAAAGTTCGGGTGCTCTTAAAGAGGGTAAATTCTGTGGTCTTGCCATTGATGATATCAATCAAGAAGAGCTTACCGAGGAGCGTCTGGAATCATGGGCTGCTCAATTAAAAAGTGAAATGGGGATCTAATATTATGGGTGCGCTACAGGATTTTGAACAACTAACGGACACCGAAGACTTTTTTGATTTTTTTGATATAGAGTATGATGAACGTCTGGTGTATGTCAAGCGGTTTCACATCATGAAAAAATTTGGTGAAATGGTTGAAAAAGCTAAAGCACACGATCTTGGAAGCGACGAAAAAGTGCTGGAATATTACAAATTTGCACTGCTCTCAGTGTACAAAAATTTTGAAAACGGCTATGCGCCATCTGCAGCTGAAGTGTGGGATATGTTTGACAAGCCAAGTGCTTGTGGAACCTGTTCTACATCCAGTACATGTAGCGATGTTGAGGAGGTAAGTAATGGAGCTCACGCATGCACAAACCAACCAAATCTCAGCTTCGACTAAAGATGAGATTCTTCCTGTTTTTCATTTAGGACAACGGGTTCGTATTACCAAACCGATTCGCAACGACGGCTCTAACCCTTTTCATGCGCCCGATGCAATTTTAGTACCCGTAGGTGCTGAAGGTTATGTGAAGCATATTGGTGACTGGCTTCAGGTGATTCGTATTTATGAAGTGCACTTTATTGAAGAGGGTGACACCTATGGCTGTAGAGAAGCAGAGCTCATAGCCGTAGATGATATTGATGGTTACAACGAAATCGAAGAAGAGCTGCGATGGATTAAAGAGCATCGGGCAAAAAAAGCTGCTGAGAAAGCGGCACAATCTCAAGATGAGGAGGGCAACTCGTAGTTTTGGGAATTGTACCGCGTTTACATGTAAAGTCATGAGTATGTGTAAAGGCAATTTTTTAAGGAGAGATAATGGTAAATGTCATTTTTTGCGGCTTTGGCGAAGATATGGATAAGCGCGTTATCGCAAAAAGCGGAGATCTGCTTTTACGTGTGGCTGAAAGTAACGGAGTCAAAATACCTACAGACTGTAAAGACGGTACTTGTGGGAGCTGTGCGGTTAAGATTGATGACTTAAGTGTCACCAAGCCAATGGAGAGCACTGAAGAAGATTATGATGCACATGCTGTTTCATTTTATATGTCTGATAAAGAGCTTGATACTTTAGTAGAGATGAATGCCATTACAAAAAAAGAGGCTGAGATTGCTCAAGAGTTTAATCGTCAGACTCCAATACGTTTGGCATGTCAGTATATTATTCGTACTGATATTTTAGTTAAGCCATTTTAGTAACAACAATAAATCTAGGAGTAGAAATGACAACACGTGTAGAAATTATTAATGACTTTTTGGCGATTAACGTCAAACCAGGTAAAACGATTCAAGATATCGTAGAGGCTTCTGGTTCTGCCCTTCCTTTTGGATGTCGTGATGGTGAGTGTGGAACTTGTGTCGTTATGATTGAGTCAGGTATGGAATTTTTGTCTGATGTAACAGATAAAGAAGTTACTGTACTTAAAACAGTAGGCGAATCCAATCCTAAAGCGCGTTTGGCCTGTCAAATGAAGATTGTACAACCAAACGGTTTGGTACGGATTAAATATTAATCAGTTTTATGATTAATTTTACTGTATATCATAATACAATAACACCATTATGATTCAACAGTTTAACTTCAAACAAAAGCAACTGCCTCGGCTCTCCATGAAAACATGGTTGCCGTTGTTGCAGTGCTCATTATCAGACCTTGACAAACACCTTCAAGTAATTGGAAGTGAAAATCCCTGCATCGAAATTAGTTCGGGCTATGAAAGTGCCGAGAGCATGCTTGAGCACAATTCAAAAGCCTACATGTCCTATCAAAACAGTGTTTCTAATGCTTCAAGTGATGAAATAGAATGGCTTAGTGTAGCCTCTAAATCGCTGTATGAAAAACTGGATGAGCAGATTGTGGCACCACTTTTTCCTACACCGATTTCCCAGCGTATTGCCAGACAGATTATTTATTACATTAATGATGAAGGCTATTTTGATGGCAACGTCAAGCAGGTTGCCGATGAGTGTGATGTGGATGAGCATATGGTTGAGAGCGTACGTCAGCGTTTTTCATACCTGGAACCGGCGGGAGTAGGGGCGGTTGATTATCGGGAATCGTTTCTGTTTCAGCTGAATGATATTGAGATGGATGATGAACTCAGCATCTTGATTAGCGCGATGATCTTAAAATTTGATCAGATGGAAAAATTTATTGAACATCCCCGCTTGGCCGATGCCAAAGAGATTATTTCCCATCTGCATAATCCTCCGGCACTTGAGTATATGGAATCCGATCCGCAGGTACTGCCTGATCTTTTCATTGAATTTAAAAATGATGAGCTTGAGATTCGGATGAACCACTCTTTTTATCCCGATATCAAAGTGCAGCAGATTGATAAATATGACAATTTTGCTAAACAAAAATTTAAAGAAGCGCGTGAACTGGTGAAGCTGCTTGATTTACGCAAAGCCACCTTGTACAACGTGGCTTTGGTACTCATTGAAAAGCAATATACCTTTTTCATGGGGGGCGAGCTAAAGCCGCTTCGTCTTCAAGATGTGGCCGATGAACTGGGTTTTAATGAATCCACCATATCACGGGCTATTAGTGATAAATATCTTGAGACGGAACGGGGTATTTATGCTTTTAAAGATTTTTTCTCTAATGCTATTGGCAATACCTCTACCTCCGAGATCAAAAACTATTTGCAGCGTTTGGTGCAGTCTGAAAATAAAGAGGAACCCTATAGCGATAAATATTTACATGAGCAGATTGAACAGCGCTTTGGGATTAAAATGGTACGCCGCTCTATTGCCAAATACCGACAAGAACTCGATATTGCTTCTTTTAAAGAACGCAAGTTTCTTTATAAACTTGAAGTGATTTAGTTCTTTTATTAGATTTAAACGTACTTTGAGCAGAGCCCAAAATGCTACGCTAGCCGCTATGGCACTAAAGCTTGCCTCTTTGAGGCAGATAAGTTCTTGCTGTTTGGCAAGAAGTTTATTCGGTTAAGAAAGTGATCTTTTTGGCAGAGGGATTAACTTGCTGGAGTATCCTCTGCACTAAAGAACTCACTTGTATCATTTTGAGATGTTTTGTTATTGTTAGAGTGTGAGAGTGCTGCGGCATCTTTTTCACCGGTGCGAATACGCTCAACCTCTAAAACAGGAGTAATCCACATTTTCCCCGAACCATGTCCGGTGTCTTGCGTGTTGCTGCGAATGGCTTCCATAGCTTTTTCTTTGTAAAGTTGGGAAGAGACAACAATCGTAATCATGACTTTTTCATCAAGATCGCTTTCAATAAAACCAAAAGCCCCTTTACCGATAACATCAGTGACGGTGATACCTTGAATACGTTCATCATAGAGTCCTTGTAAAACATCAGGAAGGGCAATTCGATTAAATACGGCTGTAATTTGGAACATGATAGATCCTTTATAATTAGTGTTATACAGAGCATAATGCATAAAACATTCTCAATAAAAATTAAAACGACATTTTTGTCATGATTGTCTTCGAGAACACAAGTTGCATTACCAAAAAATATATGAATTACATGTAAGGAGCAAACATGGCTCGTAACGATCTAATAGGTGGAGCATTATGGGAGGAGTACTCAAATGAAGTACAACGTCGTATGGATAACCCGGTTAATATGGGTGAAATTACTGAACTGGAAGTGGGTGATGATAAACTGATTATTGCAGATTTTGGTGCAGAAAGCTGTGGCGATGCCGTACGACTTTATTGGCAGATTGATCCTAAATCCGACACCATTAAAAAAAGTAAGTTCAAAAGCTTTGGCTGTGGTACGGCCATTGCAAGTTCGGACATGATGGCTGAACTTTGTATGAATAAAACGGTTGATGAAGCACTCAAAATTACCAATATTGATGTGGAAAAAGCACTGCGTGACGATCCTGATGTGCCTGCTGTGCCTGGACAAAAGATGCACTGCTCGGTAATGGCGTATGATGTTATTAAAAAAGCGGCTTCCATGTACAAAGGTGTGGATATGGAGAGCCTTGAGAGCGAATTTATTATTTGTGAATGTGCACGTGTGAGCCAGGACACCTTACTTGAAGTGATTAAACTCAATGGCCTTACAACGGTTGAAGAAGTTACCGATTACACCAAAGCGGGCGGTTTTTGTAAAAGCTGTATTCAACCTGGTGGGCATGAAGCAAAAGATGTGTATATTATTGACCTCCTTAAAGAAGTTAGCGAACAGCTTGAAGCTGAGGCTAAATCACGCCGTGTTATTGAAGCAAAAGGTGATGGTACGTTTGAATCCATGGGTCTGGTACAAAAAATCAAATCGGTTGAATCAATTTTGGAAGAGTATATTCGTCCAACCTTAAAAGCTGATGGCGGTGATGTCGAGCTAATTGACATTAAAGAAGAGGGTGAAGGGTATGAAGTGTCTATCAAATACAGAGGGGAGTGTATGAGCTGTTCTATGAATACAACAACAACACTTGCAGGTATTGAAGATATGTTGAAATTCAAGCTCAAAGCCAACTTGCGTGTTATGGTAGTTTAATGGAATACGCGACGAAAGAGGGAACCTTTGCCTATTTAAAAAGGTTCCCAAAGTATTCAAAAGATTTTTTTCGTTATAACGGCGAATTTTTTCTCTCATCAATAGGTTTGGGTACGTTTCGTAAAGAGCCTTATCGGGAGGAAAATTACATTATTAATTACAAAGACAGTGTCAAGACTGCGTTACTCAATGGCATCAATCATCTCGATACGGCTATTAATTACCGCTATCAAGTCAGCGAGCAAGAGATTGGCGAAGCAATCGCCGAACTTATTGCCGAAAAACGCATTCGTCGTGAAGAGTTGGTTGTTACCTCAAAAGCCGGATTTATCCCCTTAGAATTTCCATTTCCCGATCCGTATGCATGGATTCAGCAAAACATGATTGCCAAAGGGCTGTGCGCACGTGATGAAATTGTGGTAGATCAGCACTGTCTGAGTCCACGTTTTTTGCGTTGGAGTGTTGAAAAGTCACTGAAAAATTTGCAACTTAAAACCATTGATATTATGATGCTACATAATCCTGAAGTGCAGTTGGGATATGTAGAGGCGGAGACCTTATATGATCGTATCAAAGAGGCATTTTCACTCTTTGAAACCTTGGTGCAAGAGGGGAAAATTCGCAATTACGGTATTGCGGCATGGAATGGTTTTTTGTATGAAGAGACACATACCGAATATCTGGATTTGGGACGTATTGTTGCTATTGCCAAAGAAGTTGGCGGCAATGGGCATCATTTTAAATACGTGCAGTCACCTTTTAATCTTGCCAAAGCACATGCGTATAATTATTCAAATCAAAAAGGGCCTGATGGTAAATATTACACCCTGATGCAAGCGTGTCACGGGTATGGCTTGCATTTGATTGCTTCATCAGCATTGCTTCAGATGAACCTTTTTAAAAGTAAGTTTGATGCTAACGTTCGTGAGACGTTGGGCATTGGTGAATTAACCGATATAGCAGCCGCCTTGCAGTTTGCACGTTCTGGCAATGTCTTATGTGCACTTTTTGGTGCGGTTGATCCCTTACATGTAGAAGATAATCTGCTGCTTTCATTTTGTCCTAGTGTTTCATCCAAGCGCATTGCATCGCTTTTTGGGAGTAGTAATGCTGTATGACGTGATTGTGGTAGGAACCGGAATATCGGGGCTTTATGCCGCACTTTATGCACGTCGTGCTGGTTTTAACGTAGCCGTACTCTCAAAAGGAAACCCTTTTCGATCCAACTCTGCGGTAGCTTCAGGCGGTATCAATGCCGTGATTAATTTGGGTGAACTAGATTCTATAGCCAAACATGTGAGCGATACTATTGAAGGCTCCGATGGACTTTCTCATGCCCGAAATATTGAAAAAATGTGTACAGAAGCTCCCAATGTTGTTGCAGAACTGCGTGAGATGGGTGTGAAGTTTGATACCGATGAACAAGGCAATATTTCACAGCGACCTTTTGGTGGGGCCTCTGCAGATCGTACCTGTTATATTGCAGACCGTACGGGATCGGCGATTGTTCAAACCTTGTTGGTGCGCTGTCGTGAAGAGGGTGTCCATATTCTTTCAAACCATCTTTTTCTTAATATTACAAAATATAAAGACCGTCTTAGCGGCATTACGGTTTTGCGTCGCCGTAATTCTCAAGTAGCAGCACTAGCGTGCAAAGCACTTGTACTTGCTGGTGGCGGTTATGCCGGTATTTATCGCGGCCATTCAACCAATTCGCAAGAGAGTTCGGGTGATGTCATGGCTGCAGCGTTGCGCGCGGATATGCGACTATGTAATATGGAGTTTATACAGTTTCATCCCACGACATTAGTTACCACGGGAGCACTTATCAGCGAAGCGGCGCGAGGTGAGGGGGCGTATTTAGTAGATGAAAATGGCCTGCGTTTTACCCAAGAGCTACAAACACGTGATCGTCTTTCACGTGATATTGTGCGTCATATGGCAGCAGGGCACAAGGTGTATCTTGATTTTCGTCATCTAAGTGCGGAGATGATTGATGCCAAACTTCCTTCATCTAAAAAAATGGCTTTGAATGCTGCGGGTATTGACATTCATACCGAATTGCTAGAGATTGCACCTGCGGCACACTATAGTATTGGCGGCATCTGGACACGAGAGGATACCTCAACCGATATGGATGGGGTATTTGCTTGTGGTGAATGCGCCGTTACCGGAGTGCATGGAGCTAATCGTTTGGGGGGTAATTCACTGCTTGAAGGTGCTTATTTTGGTCGGCTTGCGGGCACTGAAGCGGCACGAACGGCATTAAAAAATGATTTTCGTCCTATTGATTACATGTATGTCGAAAAAGAGATGCGCCGGATTGAACATATTATTGAGGGAGAGAGCCGCTTTAATATTAATGCCATGCGTAAAAACCTTGGCGAATCGCTCTTTCGTCATGCGGGAGTCTTTCGTAGTGAAGAGAGCCTCTCTAATGCATTAGAGTATGTGCATTATTTGATGAAACGTAACTATGGTTTGCACTGCGTGAACAAAGAGCGCAATGACAATGTGGAGTTGCAGGCCATTTTGGAATTTCAAAATGCGCAGCTTATTGCCGAAGCAATGATTGTTTCAGCCATGTCACGACAAGAGAGCCGTGGGGTACATTACCGCGACGATTATCCCGAAAAAGATGATAAACAGTTTGGTGCAGCATCTTATTTGATGCAAATTTCAGAGAGTTATATGAAAGTCTCTTTCGAAGATGTTGCCACATTGGATCTGTGGCATAAAATTAAAAAAATACTCCATCTAAAATAAAGGAAAAAGATAATGGCAAAAGTAATGTTGCGCGATAACGGCGAGGGAAAAATCCTCTTTTATGTAGCAAAGAAGGATATGGAAGAGATTATTGAATCGGTTGAGTTTGATACGGATGAAAAGTGGGGTGGTAATATCAACCTTACTAATGGTGACGTCTGGTTTATTAAACCGGCTCCAAAAAAACTTCCCGATGAAGTTGATGCCAAAATTATTAGTCGCGGGGACTCATAACTGCTAAGAGTTTGAAACCGTTTAAAAATCTGTGTCAATCCGGTAATATAGCAATTACGCAAGGAATGGCACGTAAAAGAGAATTATGTAACTCAAAAGATCAAGAAAAATTCGCAGTCACTTCTTATCCCCCTTGATTTATACCAACTTCAATTAACCATACATACGCAAAATAAAAAAGAAACTATGAGCTGCAAGGCGGATCATTGTAGGAGCTACGAGTAGCTTCAAAATGATCTAACGAAGTCAGATGATGGCTTCTTTTTTACCCTTTGGGCGTCCATAGTGCATCATAGCGCGGCGTTAAAATAACTTGAAGCTACTCGTAGCTCCTGCGTCATT
>JBNKJB010000035.1:0-94361 GCA_050290965.1 Sulfurimonadaceae bacterium | reverse complement strand
CTGAACGTTTTAATTTGCAACTCTTAATTGACTTTACTAACGATATCTATGGAATATAAATCTTGGATAGCATCTCTTGATATTCATCCTCCGCTTTACTCTCTATCGTGATACCTCCTCCGCTTTTGTAGTGGTAGGCTTGCGTATATTTTTTAAAAAAAGCACACAATTTTTTAGGGTATCTTGATAATTTTGTAATGATATGTTACATATCTACACACAAAATAAAAACACATGTGATTTTTTTGTGATTCACTATATCTTCTATTGTTATAATTGTTATTACAATATCATATTTATATTGCTTATTATACTTACATGTAATACATATTATGCTTCTGAATTAATAATGTGAACTTTAGAACCTGATTACCCATTCATTAATTAATAAAACTTATATGTGTAATCTAATTTCTTAAGATACGACTCAAATATAGACGCCTATAATGACTCAACTGGATGCCAACAATTTATTTGTTGAATTTCATCTCATATAAAAGGATTAGGATGACACGTTCTATCAAAATCGCTGTATCTGCAGCATTAGCACTAAGTGCAACGTCAGCATTTGCTACAAATGGGGATCACTTAATAGGTCTAGGTGCTAAAGCACGCGGTATGGGTGGTATAGGTATTGGTATGAGTCATGGAGCTGAATCTGCTTTAGTAAATCCAGCGCTCATTGCTTCTGTAAAAGGAACAGAAATCTCTTTTGGTGGTACGTTGTTTATGCCAAAAGTCTCTGCGGACATGGGAGCCGGCAGTTCAGATAGCGCTGCTGACATGAGTATGATTCCTGAAGTTTCAATTGCAAGCAAAATCAATGATAATTTTTTCATTGGTATTGGTATGTGGGGAACTGCAGGTATGGGTGTTGATTACCGTGATGAAACAGGAAATACATCTAATATGAATATGATCACAAACTTGCAGTTAATGCAGTTTGGTGTTCCAATGACCTACTCAATGTCAGGATTTAGTATTGGTATTGCGCCGATCCTTCAATATGGGGCACTTGATATCAACTATAAAACCGATCTTGGACATGCACAAATGGATCAAACAGGTGCGGCAGTTGGTCGAGTTGGTCCCGAAAACGTTGGAAACGGTGTTGCTCAGGATTTGGCATTTGGCTTTAATATCGGTGCTGCTTATACTATGTCCGGTTTTACTATTGGTGCATCCTATAAGTCTCCAATTGAAATGGAGTATAAAGGTCAGCTTTCTGCGGCAACAGCACCCTTTGTTCAAGGTGGTGTTTTCCCCGGTGCCATGGATGATAAACTTGAGCAGCCATCTGAAGTAGGACTTGGTGCTTCTTATGAGTTTAGTGGAAGTACAATTGCATTGGATTATAAAAAAATTGCATGGTCAAGTGCAAAAGGGTATGAAGATTTTGGTTGGGATGATCAAAATGTTATTGCCGTTGGCTATCAATATGCAACTGCAAACTATGCGATTCGTTTAGGTTATAACAGATCTGATAGCCCAATTAGTGATGCAGGTGCTATGACAGTAGCAGCAGCCGGTGCGGCAGCTGGCGGCATGCCAACGCCTAATTACTTTGGTGGCAATGCGCTTAACACTTTTAACTTGTTAGGATTTCCTGCGACAGTTGAATCACATTTTACAGTGGGTGGAACATACAACATCTCTGAAACGACTTCGTTGGATTTAGCTTATGTATACGCACCTGAAACCAGTACTAAATTGATGACTATGCCAGATATGACTACTGGTGCTGATATGTATACAGAAGTAACGCATTCACAAAATGCTCTTAGTTTTCAGTTAAATTATGTATTTTAACAAATTCGCCCTCTGGGCGGAGTTGATAAAAGTTGTTAATGATTAGAGGATAGAATAGGCATGTTTTTTAAATATTGTGTGTTGTGTTCTCTTTATTTTAGGAACATCTATATTAGGCAATATATAATTGCATATGATAAAATTGCGTTAGTAAATGCTACATTTCGGCATTGATAAGAAAGGGATAATATGTTTAAAAGATTATTAACTGGTGCAGCAGCATTAAGTATTGCTGTTACAATGGCTATGGCCACGGAAGGAATCCGTTTTAATGTGATTCAAGGTAATGCTGAAAAGCCTTATATGAAGATGATTAATGAGAAAATCGAAGATATTGGTTTTGTACTCTCTGATCCACATGAACGTATTAATGATGCCTATAAAGAAAAATATGGCAGTACCGTACTTGATAACTTGGGTTTTTTCTCGATTACAAATGATGAAAGTATGCGAGAATTGCTATTGAAAGAACCGTCATTGGGTGGTTTTTCACCGTTTAACTTGCATATTTATAAAAAAAATGATGAGAATAGAACCTATGTAGGGCATGTGATGCCAAACACAATGCTTGATATTGTAGGGGTTAAAGATAAGAAAGTACGCGAAGCATTTAACGCGCAATTTGGGCCACTAGATAAATTGGTTCAAGACTCTTTAGGCGGTAAAGTAGAATTTACTAGTTACGATAAATTACCAGCAAAAACAATGATGCGTTTTGAAGTTCCATTTGATCGTCCTGAAGATCTTAGTGAATTTATTGACGAATTCCAAGAAGAATTTGAAGGCGCTTTTGAAGAGAACCACTATATCATCGCTGGTTATAAAAACTTCAAAGAGACTTATACTGATTTAGAACTGCCTTTTGATCGTTATGATGCGTATTGGGTCTATTCACTTTGTCACTTTAAATTTTCTTATGGTATTTTTAATACTGGGCGTCCTGAAGCAGGTGCGTTTGCTCCTTGTTCCATGTACATGTATATTGAAAAAGGGAGCAATAAGTTGATTGTTGGTATGCCATTGCTTCAAAACTGGATTGCTGTTGTAGGTATTAAAGACAAAGCAAAAATTGAAGCGATGAAAAAACTTGATGCCGAGATTATTAAAATTATGAAAGAGATGGGGGCTAAAGAACTATGAGAAACCTTCTCTCTCTTCTGACGCTGGTAACGTTCTTCTTTTTTGCAGGGTGCAGCTCTAAAACAACAGCTGTTGCAAGTGATATTCCGCTTCCAACAGGGAAAGTAGCTGCTTATATGGTTGGACCTCATATGGATGCCAAAGCTGCGCAATCTGCACTTGAAACAGCCGGTTTTGAAGTATTAGCAACTTATGAAGCATTTCAAAATGGTCAATCAATTGTTTTTACTAATGCGGCATTAAAAGCGCTTGGCGCTAAGGAAAATCGTGGGTATGCTGCTGTTTTGCGTTTGCTTGTTGATGATGAGCGCAAACAAATTAGCATTACCAGCCCGATCTATTTTGGTAAGGCATTTTTACAAAAAGATTATGATCATAAAACTGCTAGTGAAATAGCAGCGACACTCAATAAAGCTTTTCCTGGTCTTAAAGACTCTACTGATTCGTGGGGATTTGAGGATTTAGAAGAGTATCACTTTATGATGGGAATGCCTTATTATAAGGACTATACAGAACTTGCAACCGGAGATCAGGCAGTATTGGTAGCACAAGCTGATGATTATAAAAAAGGTAAAGAAGTAATCTTTAAATTACAGCTTTCACCTAATAGCGTACTGTATGGATACAATATTGGAAAACGTACTAGCAAATTTGTTACTAAGATTGGAACTCAGAATGCTCAGGTGCTTCCCTATACTATTTTGATTGAGAATGGAAAAGTGAAAACATTGAGTGCTAAATTCTTTTTAGCCGTAAGCTATCCGCAACTTACAATGGGTGAATTTATGACAATTGCAACGGTTCCGGGTGCGATTGAAAAAGATCTAGCTAAACCTTTTAAATAAAAATGTAAACATTCAAGCTGCACTTGCAGCTTGAATGTTTGACAATACTCATTGATTAAAAGTTATGACTTTAAACATATTGTCAATGATCTGCGTGTAATAATTTTTTTGTGTTTCATTACCTTTAGCCACTGTCGGTTTGCCCTGATCAGAGTATTCACGAATTTCCATATCAAGAGGAATTTGGCCTAAAAAGTTAACATCATACTTTTGGGCAATCTTTTCACCACCACCTTTGCCAAAGATATCGTAGCGCTGTTTGGTATCGGGTGCAATAAAGTAGCTCATATTTTCGACAATTCCAGCCATTGGAACTTTGATATCTTTATACATCATAATAGCGCGTGAGACATCATCGGTGGCAATAATTTGCGGCGTTGTTACCAAGATACTTGCGGTAATAGGCAGTTCCTCGGCCATGGTAAGTTGAATGTCTCCAGTGCCTGGTGGCATGTCAATAACAAGAAAATCAAGCATACCCCAATCAACATCTTCAAGAAATTGGATTAAGGCAGATACGGCTACGGAACTGCGCCAGACAAGTGGAGTGTCCGGTGCAGGTGTGGTTAGTCCCACACTCATGATTTTGATACCATAGTTTTCTGATGGGATAATCTTGTTATTATCATTCCACTGAAGGCGCTCATGATCTGTTTGGGTCATTCGAGGGATATTGGGGCCATAAACATCAGCATCAAGAATACCTACACGATAGCCTCGTTGTGCCAGTGCAATAGCAATATTCACGGAGACAGTACTTTTGCCAACCCCTCCTTTGCCACTAGTAACGGCAATAACATTCTTGGCATAAGGTGCACGATTATTAGGCGTATGGGTATTGCCGTAGTTCATATCTTTTTTTGCTACGGTTTTTTTATAGATATCTAGCGACTTAAAGTGAGAAGATAGCGCTTGCTCAAGCGATTGCTTTACTAAAATATAAGACTCTTCGCTAGCCGTGAGCAGCTCAATACGAGCATGATCACTGCTTATGTCGATTGATCCGATTAACTTAAGTTCTCCCAAAGTACGATTAATACCTGGATACATAAAAGCATGTAAAAAGCTATTGAGAGCTTCTTTATTCATAAGGGTTTCCCCTGCTTTCTCGTGCAAGCAGACTTTTTGTTCCTGTCGCCTTTTGAGCAAGTTTGGCCATAATGTCACGACTGTTGGAATAGTCAAGACTAAGGCGTTGATACTCTTGAATGCGCTCGTCTATTAGTATGCCAAGTTGCTGCATGGTTTGAGCGATGGTACCAGCACTATCGCTCTCATTTAAGAGCTGCTTGATAAGCATCTCCCGACTGTTCATCACCATAGGGATTCCTACACTCTTTCCGATAGCAATAAGATCACTCTGAGAGAGATAAAGACCTGAAAAATAGGTATTGAGAAAATGGTTTTCCAGTGCTGTAAATTTGGAACGTTCTTCTTTTTGACGCCGTTTCATGATCGATCCTCAAGATTTGCTTTTGCGGCCAGTACGACATTCTCATCGCTGTCTTGCAAAAGTTCTTGAAGCGTTTCATGCGGTGTGGCAGGGTTTTCAGCTAAACGCATGCGTACCATTTTATCGTTATCATTAACGAGTACATGTAAGAGTTTAACTGGGGTATTGGGGTTTCCAGAAAGACCGTCACGCACAATTTTTTCATCTGAAAAGAAGCCTTCAAGAATGTCTGGCGGTGTGGATGGATTGGTTGCAACCAGCGCACGTACCAGATTGATAGGATCTTGAGCCAATTTTTTCAATATGACAACCGGTGTATGCGGATTTTTGGCAACAGCCCATCGTGCCCCCATATCTATAGGATTGGCAGCAATATCTGTCAGCAACGTTACCATGGTATCGCTATACTCTTGTTCCCGATCATATACTGATGTACGCAAGCTTAGATTCATAGCAACTTGTCCCACAATTGCTTTGTCATTTCGAAAAGCAAAATAAATGGTTTTTACATCCTCTATAGATAAAGTCTTGTCTTCAAGATATTCAATAAGTAATTCAATATTGTTATTTTCAATGGCCTTTTGTAGTGTTGGCATCATCAAGTTTTTCCTTATAGGTTACATGTAACATTATCGCGCAAATGGTAGCAAACAATAGGTTAAATAGTATAAACTAAATGTAAATTATTATATTCATTTCAATAATGATCAATAAGCCTAAGTAATAAAAAATATTTATAATTGAGCGCGTGTTTCGTTTGGTAATTTTGTGATATTTTTGTGAGATAAATTAAGACTAATATCAGAGTGTAGCACCTATAATGGGATCGTTAATTAAATAATCATGACAATGTTTGATATACCTGCACAAGCAAGTGTGTTAAATAGTTAGATTCAACAACTAAACGCTACACAACCTGAAAGGAGCGCGAATGAAAAGTTTGCTAAAAGCATTTGTTATTGCGGTCACACTCTCTTTGACTGCGATGGCAAGTGATGGCTATAAAGACAATGACATTTTAATCGATGCCAAAGATGCGATAAAGCTAATTGGAAATCCTAAAGTCATGTTTGTCTCTGGAGATAGTGACGATGTGTACAAGCTTGGACATATTAAAGGGTCCGTTGCGATGTATGCACATGCTTTACACCATGCTAATTTGAAGGGTGAAATGACATGTGCCCCTTTGTTTCAATGTTTGGATGAAGCAGCCTATAATATTGGGCATAAAGGCATCAGTAATGATATGATGATTATTGCCTATGATGACTTTAAAGGTCCCAATGCTACGGGTGTCTATTTCTTTTTTAAGAGTTTTGGACATAAGAATGTTAAAGTGCTTAATGGCGGACGTGCTGCCATTATGGAGCTTGATCCGGCACAACAAGAGTATGATGCTGTTAATGCCGAGCTGAAGGCTGAGAAAAAAGTTGCCAAAGAAGCTAAAAAAGAGCTCAAAGCAGCTAAAAAAGGCGAAGTGCAGCTGACTCAAGCACAAATTGAACAACTCAATGCAACAATCAAAGCAAGTCAAGCTAAAGAGGAAAAACTTCAAGCCAAACTTGACGCCATTGAAAAACGTCTTTTGGTTGTCAAAGGTGATGAACATGTTGAGCCAAAAGAGTATCACATTAATAAAGAAGATATAGACTTATCCTACATTGCTAGCAAAGAAGAAGTGGTGCATGCGATGAAAGATATTAAGAAAAATGGCGAAAATTCAAAATATGTTATTGTAGATAGTCGCGGCATGATTGAGATTATTGGAGAGCGTAAAATGGATAATGTAGCCCGTGGGGGTCACATTCCAGGCGCTACATTCCTTGAGTGGAGCCATGTTTCAGATTTGGACAACAAAAAATCGTTTAAAAATTCCAAAGAGCTTAAAGATGTGTTTGAACATTATAAGATTTCACCTGACAAGACGGTATATGCTTATTGTCAAGTTGGTGCCGGCCGTTCGACTGAAATAATTACCGCACTCAAACTTTTAGGTTATAAAAATGTTAAAGCGTATTCCGGAAGCTGGGATGAGTGGGGCAACGATATGAACCTGCCGATTAAGCGATAAGAGAGGATTATTAAATATGACAAAATTGATGAACAATAAACGTCGTGACTTTCTAAAAGTTTCGGGCATGACCGCTGCGCTTGTAGCATCTCAGGGGAGTCTTTTTGCAAAAACTGATGTAATTTCAGTTGAAAATGGAAAAAATGATTATCCCAATACCAACTATACTGAAGAGATGTATCGCAATGAATTTGCATTTACATACGGGGTTAAAGAAGAGCATGGTTTTGCTTACCACTGTGTAAATTGCCAAGGAAACTGTGCATGGGAAGTATGGTCACACAATGGGGTTGTTACCCGTGAAAATCAATCAGCACGTTACCCTGTAATTAATGCCAAAATCCCTGATTTTAATCCTCGTGGTTGTAATAAAGGGGTACAACACTCTCAAACAATGTATCAAAAAGATCGTATCCTTTACCCGATGAAACGTGTTGGAGAGCGTGGTGAAGGAAAATGGAAACGTGTCAGCTGGGATGAAGCTGCGGAAGTGATTTGCCAAAATATTTTTGATACATTGACTGATCCTGAACGTGGGCCAGATAAATTGATGGTGCATGCAGGTACGGGACTTTTAACAGAGGGGCGTCGCGGTTCGGTGTTGCGTTTTTCTACGCAGTTAGGAGCCAACCGTATTTATCCTTCATCCTATCTTGGTGATATGTTCTCAGGTGCAGCCATTGCGTATGGCGAGGGAAATGTCGGCTGTACATGGGACTTTATGTACAATGTTGACACCGCTGTTATGTGGGGTGGCAATCCTTCTGTTTCACGTATTCCTGATGCGCATTTTGTGTGGGAAGGTAAATATAACGGTGCAAAAATTATTGTTATTACACCAGAGTTTAATGCGACAGCAAAATCTGCAGATTTGTGGATTCCAATTAAAGCCGGTGCTGATAATATTTTAGCGATGAGTGTCATTAATGTGATCCTAAACGAGCAGCTTTATAAACCAGGTTTTATGAAAGTTTATACGGATCTTCCGTTCCTTGTTGATGTGAAAACGCAGAAAATGATTCGCCGCAGCGATATGGAACATACCGAAAATGAAGAAGACCATCATGCGTGGGGTGAACAGTTTTATTGTATGAATGAAACGAATCACAAACCGTTCTTGATGCCAGGTACAGAAACCCATGAGAACAAATCACTTCGTCTTCCAGCTGATGTTCAGCCGGCGCTTGAGGGGACATGGACAATCAAAGATGCTCATGGACATGAACGAGAAGTGACAACAGTTTTTGAAATGCTGAAAAAATCAGCAGAAAAATTTGCACCGGAAAAAACCAAAGAGATCACGGGTGTTCATCCTGATACCGTACGACAACTTGCTCGTGACATAGCGCTTCCTAAAGTAGTAGAGATTACAACTGGATTCTCACTTAATAAATATTTTAATGGGGTTATGTCTATTTGGAATATCTCATCAATCTGTGGACTCACAGGACGCATGGGTCCTTATGGCGGCTTGAATACTGAAAACGAATTTACACTTTCGGGTCTAGGTGCACTTTCAGGCTTTAGCGGCAAATATAGCCCGCGCTTTGGCTCTGGATTTGTAGGTGAATTTGTATTTGGTAACGGCATGGATACCTTTAAAGAGTATTTTTCTGATGAAGATGTGAAACGTGCCCAAAATGGTATGAGTAAAGACGAATATATTACTGTCATCGAAGAGCTTTTGAAAAGTGGTAAAAATGGTGGTTTAAACAATACTTCCAAACACGGCAATGTTGTTAAACCGTGGTGGGAACCTGATTGTGCCCTTATTGTTGCGGATTCAAAATTCCGTCGTAATAAAGGCAATGAATACCGTAAAGCATTCTTGAATAAAATGAAGTTTTACGGTTATGTTGATTATCGTATGAGTGAAGCGGCACACTATGCAGATGTGTTGCTTCCGGCAAAATCACACTATGAGGTATATGACCTTCGTACATCACCGGGTTATCACCGTTTCACCAATCTTGCACAGCCGGTAGCTAACATTAAAAATGTAGGCGAAGCTATGGATGAATGGTCGATGTTTACACTGCTTGCCAAAAAACTTGAAGAGATTGCCAATCGTCCCGAGAATGTTGCTAAAGCGAAAGTCAAAGACGATCCTCGCTATGCAAAACCGGGCTTTCATGATTTGACAATTTTTCATAAAGAGTATACCAATACAGATGAAGAATCCGAAGGTAACGGAGAAGTGTACTTAGGTACCGATAAAATGGCAGTTCAAGCGGCACTTGAAAAGTGTGAACAGTATGAACCGTGGACTATGGAGAAAATGTATAAAATGGGTGGTTTCTTGCTTATTAATGAGAAGGCCGCAAAATCGTCGCCTCTTTATGCAGATCGCCCTTACAGCTCTATGGAAAATCATCTGTATAAATTTAGTCGTTTAGATACAGTTTCAGGTCGTCAGACATTCTATGTTGATCATGATACCTTTATTAAAATGGGTGCAGCAACCAATACGGGAATGGAAGGCATTCGCCCTCAGACGGATAAATATCCATATGTGTTGATGACACCGCACGCACGTTGGTCGATTCACTCTAACTATAAAACATCGCGTACACTGCTTCGTTTACAACGCGGGGTACCGGCTATACAGGTGAATCGCGTTGTTGCGGAGAAAAAAGGCATTAAAGATGGCGATACGATTCGCATTTTTAACAATTTAGGCGAATTTTATGCTAATGCAAAGCTCTCATCTTCCGCACCGGCTGATGGATTGGTAATGGAACATGGTTGGGAGCCATATATGTACAAGTTCAACAAAGGGCACAATGAAGTTGTGCCGACTGCTTTGAATTTATTAGAGATGGCAGATGGTTGGGGTCACCTGAAATTTGGTGGTCTTTGGGACGGTAACCAGTACGCATATGATGGCGCCGTTAATTACGAAAAAGCAAACGTTTAAGGAGCATAAATGTCAAAAAGACAATTAGCAATGGTAATGGACCTGAATAAATGTATCGGGTGCCAGACCTGTACGGTAGCATGTAAAACGCAATGGACCAATCGTAATGGACGCGAATACATGTACTGGAACAATGTAGAAACATATCCGGGTACGGGATACCCAAAAAATTGGATGGAACTTGGCGGTGGATTTGATGCTGCCGGTGATCTTCAGCCGGGTGTGATTCCAAATTTAGAAGCTGATTATGGGGTACCTTGGGATTATAACTACGATGAGCAACTCTCTAATAATTTACTAAATGCCGGTGCTACGGCTGGATTTAGCCCAAATGTTGAGCCAACATGGGGACCAAACTGGGATGAAGATCAAGGTGCAGGAGCATTTCCACAAGACAACTATTTCTTTTATTTGCCTCGTATCTGTAACCACTGTAGCAATCCGGGCTGTTTGAGCGCTTGTCCACGTGATGCGATCTTTAAACGTGAAGAAGACGGGGTTGTACTGGTTGACCTTGACCGTTGTCAGGGGTATCGTTACTGTATTGCCGGATGCCCTTACAAAAAAATCTATTTCAATCCAAAAATCAGTAAATCTGAAAAATGTATCTTATGTTTCCCACGTATTGAGCAAGGACTGCCGCCAGCATGTGCACAACAGTGTGTTGGACGTATCCGTTTTGTAGGCTTCTTGGATGATGAAGAGTCTCAAGTTTACAAATTGGTACACAAATATAAAGTTGCTCTTGGTCTTCGCCCTGAATATGGAACACAACCAAACGTTTATTATATTCCACCAACCGAGTCTCCGGCTAAATTTGATGCTGATGGCAAAATCATTGAAGGCTCAACACGTCTTCCCGTTGAAGAGTTGGTAAAACTTTTTGGTGATGGTGTTCATGATTCGATTCATACACTTAAAGCCGAGATGCAAAAACGTAAAGAGACGGGAGAAAGTGAGTTGATGGATCTTTTGATTGCGTATCAGCATCACGATATGTTCCGTCTGGATAACAACTATTATCATGAAGTGGCCAAGCAAAAAGGCAACAAACTGGCTCCACCGGTTGATTCGCGCTATATCGTAGGTAAGCATACACAAACTGGACATCAGCAACGCTGGATTAAAGGTGGCGATCTAAGTGCAGGAGGGCACCACTAATGAGAAAAATTATGACTTCTATGGCGGCATTTGCTGCCGCGACATCATTAATGGCTTCTGCAGCAGCGGATATCACAGCTGTGAAAGTGAGCATGGATTTATCTAATGTTTCGTACAGCTCTAAAGTGTGGAATGCAGCAAAATTTAGCGATATTACTCTTTATCCGCAAACAACCATTAAGTTTAATGATAAAAAAGCTAATGAGCTTAATGCCGGCAACAAAGCAAAAAAAGCGAAAGTTGCAGCTGTTTATAACGGAAAGCAGATTGCATTTATGATCAAATGGCCTGATGGCACCATGAACATTCAAAGCGGCTATAAAACAGATAGCTACGCTGACGGGTTTGCCGTTCAGTTTGCAGCGGGTAACGTCAAACCTGTCGAGTTACCCTATATCGGTATGGGATCTGTAGGCCGTCCGGTTGTAGTGCATTTACAAAAAGCAGTGAAATCATATTATGAGCCTAATGGTAAAGGGAATGTTTATTACCAGATGAACCCTCAACAGACAGAAGTATTTGGTAGTGATCTTGATGAGTTTGATGCAAAAGTTAAAAATATGGGCAGCAATGATTATGAAAAAGCTTATGTTTCTGAAGGCTTTCGCTCAATGACAGAGATTAAAGACGGTTCAGATCACTCTTATGCGCGTCTTGGATACAAAGATGAACACTGGATGGGCACACTAAGCCGCGCCATTCAAGATGATTATGTTGATCTTAATAAAGGGGCAATTCCTGTTGCATTCGCAGTTTGGGATGGTGCTAAAGATGGCCGTAACGGTCTTAAAAATCTTACCTCATGGCTTTCTGTTTCTTTAGAGGGCAATGGTGATGGCAGTGCAATGATTGCTGCGATTGATAATGACGCGGCGGGTGATGCAGCCGCTGGAAAAGAGGCAGTGGCGGCAAACGGTTGTTCTGGATGTCACCAGATAGAATCAGCTGATCCGGCTAACTTTATGGGGCCAGCTTTGATGAATGTTGGCGGTTATGCAACAGCGGGTTATCTTAAAGAGTCACTCTTAAATCCATCTGCGGTTGTTGTACCAGGTTATAATCGTAATGCACACTCAAACTACCTGTGGTATACTGAAGAAAATGGCAAACGTGTCTCGTCTATGACAGACTATTCATGGTTGGATGTAGATACGCTTAACAATATTGTGGCGTATTTGCAAACACTTAAAGCGGAGGTTGAATAATGAAAAAACTTCTTATTTTGGCCACGGCATTAGCTGTGAGTGCTTTTGCTAACGAAAGCGGAATTGAAAAATCTGGTTTCTTGACAACAGAAGCATGCGCTAAAACGGGTTCTTTTACAAACTGTTATTTGGAAAACTATGCATGTGGTTCGGATGGTTGTTTTGAAAAAACAGAGGCCGGTGTTGATAAAAATACGCCATTAGTGCTTTATTCGCATAATGATGGTGTGATTTATAAACTGGACACATCAGCACTAAAACGTAGCGACATGGATCAAGGATTAAGCCGTAATGAGGTTACAATTGTTGGCGAGCTTGATAGTAGCACCAATACGATTATTGCATCAGAATTTAGAGCGCCGCCACCACCAAAAAAGTCTTTTTTCAAAGGCTGCTTATAATTTTCAAAGCCTTTGGGCTTTGATTTATTACTTAATCGTTTTCTCCCTGCCAATAGGCTATTATGCTTCAATCGATTTATATGTTATACACTAAGGTACTTTTATAATGGATCAAGACTATCGACTCTATATCTATGCATTTTTATCCCGTATTATGAGTGATGTTCCTGATGAGCGTTTCATCAAGGATTTGCGCGCCAATCGTGATTTGCTTGAAACAATTGGCGAAGAGACTGTGGCATGGTTTAATACCCAAGATGATCACGTGATTCTTGATGCGCTTAATATGGACTTTAGTACGATGTTTGTCATCAATACGCAGCCGGTGGAGTCTTTTGTACTTGATGCTAAAAATGAGACGTTGGTGGGATTGCAAAATCCTGCGATGGCATATTATTTCAAACACGGTTTTGAAGTGAATATGGATCAGACCAATATTATGGCTCCTGATCATCTGGCTATTGAACTTGCATTTATGCAAACACTTGTGTATCGCAATGAAACCGCACCGCAAAAAGAGTTTTTGCAAGAGCATTTAATAAGCTGGGTTGTGCCTTACATGTATGGCATGATCTCTATGGCGAGCACCCCATTTTATAGAGATATGTGCAGCTTTATAATTGAGTTTTTAACAGCCGAGTATGATATGATGAGCGGAGCGGCTCATGGCTAGAAGTAGCTTTTTACAAGGTGCCGGTCTATTTAGTTATTCCGGTACAAACTGTATTCGCAATGATTATTTTCATAATGATTGCCACATTTGCGTTGATGCGTGTCCTAAAGGGGCATTTCATATTGTACGCAATCGACTCACCCTGTTTGAAAACGAGTGCATTGCATGTGCCGCCTGTATTGGTTCATGTCCCACAGAAGCGTTACAAATTGAAAGTTTTGATCCTAATACTTTTGTGATGGCTTTTGGTGATAGTCAAAACAGTGAACTTTCATGTAAGAAAAATACGCCGTGCCTGGGGGTGTTTGATCAGCGACATTTTATTTCTATGGCACTTGAGCGTTCTTTTGAATGTGATCTTAGTCATTGTGAGGAGTGTGAGCTTAATAAAGATCAAAAATTGGCAGCACGTATTCGTAGCAATATCAATAAAGCAAATAATTTTTTTAGCCAAACCGGTGTTGAGCGAGATGTGAGGATCAAAGAAGAAAAAGAAGTTGAACATCCACGCCGAGCACTTTTTAGAAGCGCTATTGGTAAAGCTAAAGAGAGCCTGCAAGAGCGTGATGAAAATACTACCGAAGCATTAACGCGCGTGCATCAAGCCCAGATGGATTTGCAAGAACCCTTAAAGCATCTGCATTTAAAGCAGATGATTCGTAAGCATATTGGCGAGTTTAAAACCACCTCTTTTGATACGCGTAGTGAACTTTTTACAGAAAAAAGTATTGCATTTGAAGCGTGCACCAATTGTGGTGAGTGTGTTCAGTTTTGTCCTACACATGCACTCAAAGCTACAGCAGACAAACAGGGTATTGTATTTACATCAGGCGCCTGTATTGATTGCGGTATTTGTGATGATATCTGCAAAACCGATGCCATTGCGACTAAAGACCATATTGATATTGTCAATGCAGTGTATGATCGCAGTGAAGAATTGGTGCATTATGAGATGGTGATGTGCCATGAATGCCGCTGTCCTTACCCTTATAAGGGGGGCGATCCTATTTGTGATCGCTGCGCTTCGTTTACAACGGATTTTGGCAATATGTTTACACTAGCTAAGGACCTTTAAGGCCCTCTGCTAAAGAGAACTTAGCGTTAGTGCAAGTTATATCAATTTAGAGTTGATGGATAGAGCGCCAAGGCGCGAGGGCCCTCTGCCGAAGAGAACTCAGCGTTAGCGCAGCCAAAGGGGCTTAGCTCCTTTGGCGTATATTTAATTAGTTCTTCTCTATCTTCTCTTTGGCGCTTTTAATAGCGCTATTAAGCGCTGTTTTAGCGGAACTCCACGCCGTAACACCCATACGTTTAGCTTCTTGAGCCGTTTTAGATCCCATTACTTTAGAGCCGCGCCATTTGATGCGTTCACGCATAAGCTCCATAGTCTCTTTGGAGATCTGCATGAGCTCTTCCATATCATAATGAATCTCTTTGCTAACACGCCCCAAAATCTCTTTGCAGCTGCTAGAAGAGCTTTGGAGTGAAAGATCTCTGATAACTTGCGTAAAGAGTTGATCGACTACAAGGGGATCTTTGGCTTCAAAATGGCTTTTAACCTCTTCGGGCATGTACAGTAGCTGTTTTTTAAAACGTGCCAGTGTACGAACCAGACCCGATCGAATGCCGCGTAACGTGCCGCGCAGCACTTCTTCGGCTTTGTTTGGCGTGGCCTCGGCGATATCAACGGCGGTATGAAGCATCGTGGCGATAACGCTTTGAATACGGATGGAGCTTAATTCGCCTTCGCTTAGAGTTTCATAGGTTATCTCTTTGCTAAACTCTCGAATGGTATCTTCAATTTCAATCCCTTTTTCGAGTGTGATGATAATGGCTGATTCAATCATCTCTTCAAGCATGTCAAACAGATCAAGCGATTGTAACTTCACCTGATGCAAACGGGTTTGAAACGCCTCGTCAGTACCTTCAAATGAGCTTTCAATCGCATTAAAAATTTGATATTTTGACTCTTGAAATGCTTCGCGCTTGCGTTCAATTTGGCGTTCGATGCGCTCTTTTTTAGCCATCAGTTCTTGCAGCTCATCATGCAAGGTTGCCGTCTCTTGCGAGATGATGGCATCGGCCAGTACTTTAAGCTGTACAGAGGTGAGATCATTCTTTTTGGTATTCCATTCGCTTTCAACATGAGAGACGATGGCTTCTACTTTCTCTTCTAGCGTTTCGCCTTCGGTTTTCTTGTAGCTGTTGATAACATCGCGTTCAAATTTTGGCAGTTGCATAGGACTCCTTACAAAACCATTGTGATATGTTGGTGCGCTTTGAGCGCTTCATAAATAAAATTACGTTCATCTTCATTGTGGACAAGAAGATCAAGATTAAGGCTGGTGTATTTGCCACTTTTTGAGCTGTTGGAGTGCGCAATGGTATGCTCTTTGTTGGGAATAATTTCGCACACCGCATCAATCATCAATGTTTTGTCACTGCCTACAATCTTATAGCGCCACTGGCAAGGGTAGTCTAGTTCAAGTTTGGGGGTTTCGCCGTTACCGTCTAAAATCACCGCTTTTGCCTCCTGTTTTAGATTCAAGTTGTACGTTTTGGATTACCATGCCTTTATCAATCGCTTTAAGCATGTCATAAATTGTAAGCAATCCAATACTGGTTCCTGTGAGTGCTTCCATTTCAACACCGGTTTGGCCGGTAAGTTTAGCTGTGACATAAAGCTTGAATCCCGGAAGATCAGGAAGTTCTTCGATATCACAGTGAATGCCGCTAAGATTGAGCGGATGGCACATGGGAATCAAATCGGCCGTTTTTTTGGTGCCCATAATAGCTGCAATGACAGCGGTTTGGATTACGGGTCCTTTTTTAGAGGTTTCATTCACAACGGCCTCAAAAGCATCGGGACTCACTGCAATAATGCCACTGGCCGTAGCACTGCGTGTTGTGGCCTCTTTGGCAGAGACATCGACCATTTTAGGGCGGTCTTTTTCGTCCAGATGGGTGAGATTCATAACATATAATCCTTGCAAAAAATCAGAGTCAATTATAGCAAAATGTTGTCACTAAGCGGCCAATGTTAAGCGTGGATCAGTGCTTTTTGATATTCGTCAGGATGGTTTAGATTGGTAAAAAGGTGTTCATTTTCAAAGGTGACATAGGTTGTGGCACTTTGTGAAAGCAGTTTGCCAAGACGGTGATCATGAGTTGCAAACATGGTAGCAAAATCAGACGCAAGGCTGCTGTGATAAATTCCGCACAAAGGGTGTGTACCGCTTTTAGTTTTTGCAATCACGGCATCAAGCGTGTCATCATCAGCATCAAGTAGCGCTTGAATAACGGCTTCATCCACAAAAGGGGTGTCCACGCCAAGGGCAAAAATACGCTTTACATGTAAGGCCTCAAACGCTGCTACAAAACCTGCGGTAGGAGCAAATTCGCTTGCTTTTGGATCTTCGATGACAGGGCAGGTAAAGTTGAATTTATCAGCGGATTTGGCCGAAATATAGACCTCTTTAAAGAGGTGCTGCAAGCGCTCATATTGATACTGTGCCAGGGTTTCATAAGATCCAAAAGGAAGAAGGGCTTTATCAGTTCCCATGCGTGAACTTTTACCACCGGCAAAAAGAATGCAGGGAATATCAAACACCCTAACTCCAGTTGATTAAAGTAATTTCAGAGTGCGAGCCTAGGCGCATGGGCGGTCCCCAAAATCCAATACCGCTATTGACATAGATGTGTCGTTTCTCGCCAATAAGATGAAGGCCTTTAAGATAAGGCTGCACCAAACGCACCACATATCCAAGAGGCCAAATTTGCCCACCGTGGGTGTGGCCGCTGAGGATGAGTGAGGGTTCAAAGCCTTTGAGCATGTTAATATAACTAGGTTGATGTGCCAGTAAAAGCGTTGGCATCTCCTTGGGTATGCCTTCGTAGGCTTTGGTAATATCAGGCTTCAAAGAACCGTAGCGTATGCCAAAGAGATCATAGACACCACAGATATGAAACGCATTGTCAATAAGAGTGTTTTCATTTTCTAATACGGTAATACCAATCGATTTGAGATACGTGATGGTAGCTTCGATATCATGAAAATATTCATGGTTGCCCACCACGAAAAAAGTACCAAAACGGCTTTTGAGATTTTTGAGCTCATCCACCGCCGCTTTAAGCTGCGCAACAGGGGCATCAACCAGATCGCCGGTAATCACAACCAGATCGGGGTGCAGGCCATTCACCAGAGTAACACTGCGGCGTACAAACTCTTGTTCTATCAATCCGCCAATATGCATATCGCTAAGCTGCGCAATGCGGTAAGGCGTGGCAAAACGTCCTTGATGGGCATTGATATGTAAGACTTTGGGCATTTTGCTGCCCTCAGCGACACCCGATCCAATATACGCAGCGCCTAAAGATAAAAATCCGATATCACTGCTGCGTTTGAAAAAATCACGGCGTCCTTCATCCATAGGCATGAAGCGCAAAAAAAGATGTAACGTTTCGTACAAAACAAGACCGATGACAAGGGTAAAACCTACGCCGATACTAAGTGAAAGAATAAAATAGAGCCATTGAGGGACATCGATGTAGTAGCGTGTTAGCACATAGCCCATAATTCCAAAAAAGTTAAAAATTAGAAAAAGACGTAAGAGATATTTGCTGCGTAAGCCGATTTGCATACTTAGGATGATGCGACGATACACCAAATAGTGTACGGCAATAAAAAAGAGTGCAAAGAGAATAGGAATAAGGAAGGTAGTATTCATCATTACCACCCTCCTTAAGTGCGAGGATCTACAATTTTACCGGCAATGGCCGAAGCCGCTGCCACCGCAGAATTGGCAAGATAGACTTTGGAACTACGACTTCCCATCCGGCCGACAAAGTTACGATTGGTGGTGGAGACCGCTACTTCGTTATCACCTAAAATCCCCATATAACCCCCTAAGCATGCACCGCAGGTAGGATTGCTAACCACACCGCCGGCATCAACAATAATGTCAATATATCCTGCTTGGGTGGCTTCGCGCAAAATACGCTGTGTGCCCGGAGTGACAATAAGGCGTACATCTTCGTGCACTTTTTTGCCTTTTAAAATTTCAGCGGCTACTTTTAAATCAGAAAGGCGTCCGTTGGTGCAGCTTCCAATAAAAGCCTGATCAATTTTAATAGCATCGGCAACGGCTTGGCTTATAGAGTGGCCATTGCTTGGTAAAAATGGATACGCAATAACGGGCTCTAGTGCCGCAACGTCAATCTCAAGCACCTGTACATAGGTAGCGTCATCATCAGAGTAGTGAATTTTTGGCTCACGTGCAAGCGGTTTATTTTCTAAAAATTCTGCCGTAATGGCATCATACGCAACAATACCGCTTTTAGCACCCGCTTCGATTGCCATGTTACACATACTAAAGCGGTCATCCATACTGAGATGCGCAATGGTATCTCCTGTAAATTCCAGTGTACGATACAGCGCACCATCAACACCAATCATGCGAATAATCTCAAGAATAATATCTTTGCCCGTAGTGTACTGGCCCGGTTTGCCGTGGAGTATAACTTTGATACTCTCAGGCACTTTAAACCAGTTGCCGCCGGTAATCATGGCAAACGCAAGATCGGTAGAGCCCATACCCGTAGAAAATGCACCCAGTGCTCCGTGTGTACAGGTATGGCTGTCCGCACCTATAATCACATCACCAGGAACAACCAGCCCTTTCTCAGGTAAAAGCGCGTGTTCGATACCCATATCTTTTTCATCAAAGAAGTGCTTCATTTGATGCTTTTTAGCAAAATCACGGCTAATACGCGCCTGATTGGCCGAAGCAATATCCTTAGCCGGAATAAAATGATCAAGCACAATTGAAAAGCCATCAGGATTAGCAAGTTTACGCGCACCTGAATCCTCAAACGCTTTTATAGAAATCGGTGTGGTAATGTCGTTGCCGATAACCATGTCGATAGGACTGCGCACGATCTCTCCGGCATATACACTCTTGCCAACGTGCTCTGAAAATATCTTTTCGGTAATGGTTTGTCCCATGTAATTCCTTATACATGTAAATTCGTAGCGCCATTATAGCAAACCACCCTTTGGTATAATGGCACCCATTATGAATGAAAAATCAATCCTTATTACTGGATGCTCCAGTGGCATCGGCTATAGCGTGGCGCACGAGTTACATGTAAAAGGGTACCGTGTCTTTGCAACAGCACGCAAAATTGAGGATGTTACGCGTTTACACAATGAAGGGCTTGAGGCATTGCAGCTTGATGTTACGGATGAAACAAGCATCGCAGAGGCGTTACAAGAGATTTTAACGCGTACGAACGGCAGACTTGATGTGCTCTTTAACAATGCGGGTTTTGGTCAGCCTGGAGCGCTTGAAGATCTCTCTAGTGAGGCCTTGCGCGAGCAGTTTGAGATCAATGTTTTTGGATTGCATACGCTTACATGTAAGGTCTTGAGCATTATGAGAGCGCAAGGAGAAGGGCGCATTATTCACAATAGCTCGGTGTTGGGGCTGATCAGTTTGCGTTATCGGGGGGCGTACAATGCCAGTAAGTACGCTATTGAAGCCTTGGCCGATACCATGCGGCTTGAGCTAACGGGTACTAACATTTTTGTTAGTCTCATTGAGCCAGGCCCGATTACTAGCAAATTTCGCCATAACGCGTATGCTAAATTTTTGCAAAATATTGATGTTGAAAATAGCGCGCACTTTACAGCGTATCAAAAAGCGATTAAGCGTTTTGAAGGAGAGACGGGTCAAGATGCTTTTGAACTTTCTCCCTCAGCCGTAAGCAAAAAAGTCTTACATGTAATCGAGGCAAAAAAGCCAAAAGCGCGCTATTACGTAACAGTACCAACGTATGCATTTGCTGTTTTAAAACGCGTATTACCAATCTCGTGGCTTGACTGGATCTTGTTAAAAGTCACTTAGCGCTTAAGCCTTCAAGCAGTGTTTGCACTCCCATAGTATAGATGGCTTCAATATTATCTTGAATATGAACATGTCCATCAATCAATAAGTTAGCAATACCATGTACCATTGACCAGATTGCAATAGCTTGCAAGAAGGGGTCATTTTTTTTAAAAACTCCCGACTCCTGTCCCTCGGTGAGCAATCCTACCAGTGCATAAAATCCGGTTGCCTGCGTCTCATCGTTCATATCGCATTGTACTTCGCGTTCGTTTTGCAGTTCGTGTCCAAAAATCATGCGGTAGATGTTGGGATGTTGGAGTGCAAATTCAAGATAAGCACTTCCCATTAAATTCAAGCGTTCGGTAACGCTCTTGTTTTTCAGGTGCAAGATAGGAGCAATAGTATTTTCAAGCATTTCAAATCCGGCAAAGATAACGGCTTGCAGTAAGGACTCTTTAGAATCAAAATGGCGGTAAATGGCAGAGCGTGACGTGCCAAGCTGGGCTGAGAGCTCGCGCAAGGTAATGGCATGCCATCCCTCTTTTTCCACAATCTGCAATGCGGCTTGAACCAGTGATTCTTTGAGGTTGCCATGATGGTAGCTTTGTTTCATAGCGCAATCATAACATACACTCCCTATGTTGACAATGTTCACATTTGTATGTTAACATTGTCAACATTAGAAATCTCAGGGGTTAAAAAGGAGCATATGATGCGATTTATCATGGCAATGATGCTAACGATTTTAAGTGCATGGGCACTAAGCAGTTACGAAGTAGCCCAAAAAGCCGACGCGGCGATTAGCGGCTTTAAAGATTCCAAATCCGATATGGCAATGACACTTGTAAATGCCAAAGGGCAAAAACGCGAGCGCGAAATGTATATGATGGTGTTTGAGCGTGAGGGTGGCGATAAATCGTTATTAGAATTTTTATCTCCTGCTGATGTCAAGGGAACGAAATTTTTAAGTTATGAGCACATTGACGGCGATGACGATCAGTGGCTCTATTTGCCAGCGCTCAAACGCGTTAAACGTATTGCCAGCAAAAATAAGTCGGGCTCCTTTATGGGCAGCGAATTCAGTTATGAAGACTTGGGCGCGTTTAATATTGAAAAATACACCTACAGCGGTGATGCCAAAGAGGTGATGCTTGATAATGTGACAATGTATCAAAGTACTCGCATCCCCAAAGATGAAAATTCCGGTTATACCAAACAGATAGTATGGAACGATACCAAAATCTTTTTAGTGCGTAAAGTTGAGTATTACGATCGTAAAAAAGCGCTGTTAAAAACGGCTATTTTTGAAGATTACAAAAAGATCAATGGCATCTGGCGCGTTGGAACAATAACCATGACCAACCACCAAAACGATAAACAGACAATCCTTATCTGGAAAAACGAAACGCTAAAAAACGGTCTTAAAGAGAGTGATTTTCATCAGCGTGTGCTTAAACAATGACACCACTACATGTAAGAGCACGGCATCTGCTGATGTTGGAATTATTAGCCTCTTCAGCGCTTCAAGCTGATTGGGAATATCGCGCTCATATAGGGCTTGATTCGCAACTTTATGTTGCGCATCCCAACGACAAACATGCCAATAATTTTACCCTAGAGCAGCAGCTTGAACTGGCATATAGCAAGGATGATTATAAGCTGGCTGCGCGTTTGTATGCCCAGCAAGATAGTTATGATGCCACAGATGAAAAAAATGGGCGCACTTTTGCTAGATTAGATGAGTTATATGTGCAATATGAACTTGAAAACGGCTTGCTTTTTGGTGGCAAGAACATTCGCTTTTGGGGTGCGCTTGAGGCGTATAACCCGGTGGATGCTTTTGATACGGTGGAGTTTCGCAGTGATCTGCTTGATGAGCAACGCGAAGGCTCGTGGAATGTGGCCTATTCCTACTACACCCAAACCGGTGAAATTGCACTAATTATTAAACTGCATGAAAATGCATGGCAGATGGCAAAGTACCCTTATGTGTATGATTTTCTTCCTGAATTTGTACACTTTGATAATAAACTCGAACGCGAAGAGGGGTTTTATCCCACGATCTATTTAAAGTGGAGCGGTTCTAGCGAGAGTACGTATCCTCTTGATTATGCCGTTATAGCCCAACACGGTTATGACTCGCAGCGTTACTTTAGCGCTGATGCGCCTTTAAATGGCATCAATAACAGTTTTAAGGCCAATGTCTATGTGGTAGATAAACTGCTGACGTATCACACAATGGTTGTCGGGGATACCTTACTTAAATTCGAAGCAACGGCTGCGCATATTCATGATGATCCCCTCATGCTTGGGGGCTTACATGTAAAGGATTATTACCAGCTTGGCATGGGGTTTGAGCACACGCTGGTAGGGATTTTAGCGGATACTGATTTGGGAGTGATTGGTGAGTATTATCGTTACGAGACGTTTAAACATGGCGATGAGGTTGCCGATGATCTAGCTCTTTTTCAAATCTTTCAAAATGATCTTTTTACGGGTTTACGTTACAGCTTTAACGACGCGGCAAGTTCATCCATCTTAGCAGGCGCGGTGATTGATCTGAAGTATGCCGAGCAGAGCTACCGTATTGAATATGAAACGCGCCTTTTTGATGTGCTGAGTCTCAAAGCTGATTGGGCTTATATCAATCCATCCAAGCATACCCAAACCGCTTATGCCATGCTACAGCGTCATCAGCGCTTTGGGCTTAATATTGCCTACTATTTTTAATTAAAGGATCACAATGCATACGTTTATTAACGGCATCATACGCTTTCGCTGGATTATTGCCATCATGGTTCCCCTGATTACGGTGCTTTTCGCATCGCAGCTTAAGTATTTGGAGTTTGAAGGAAGTTATCGTATCTGGTTTGATGAAAGCTCACAGGTGCTTAAAGATTATGATAATTTTCGCGGTATTTTTGGTAATGATGATGCGCTCACCATTATGTTTAGTGATGAAGGTGGTGTATTAAATCCCAAAGCCTTACATGTAATCAATCGCATCACACAACAGTTGTGGCAAACCTCTGATATTGCGCGGGTTGATTCACTAACGAATTACCAATACGTTCACGCCGATGATGCCAATCCCGATGAGGTTATCGTAGAAGATTTTATTAGCGATATTGATGCACTTACGCCTGAGGATATTGCGCAGAAAAAGGCTATTATCAAGGGTGAGGATCAGATTGTCGGACGCATTATTAGTAAGGATCTTAAAACCACGATGATTGTGGCGCGTATGACACCAAAAGCGGGGGATAATCCTCAAGTATCAGCCCGGCTTAAAGCGGCAGCCGAAGCAATTGTTGCCGATGAAAATGCCAGTGGGTATCGCTTCTATCTTGGTGGCGGGCCCGTACTGAACATGGCTTTTATTACGCTTGGCGAACATGACGCAGCTACGTTTACCCCGCTGGTGCTTCTTATTGCCATTGTACTGCTCTTTATTATTTTTAAACGCCCTTCAGCAGTGCTATTAAGCATCTCGGTGGTTACGTTCACCTTTTTAATTGTGCTCTCTGTGCAGGTGCTTTTGGGCTATCGGATGAATAATTTTACCGCCAATATGCCGGTGTTTGTCGTGGCTATTGGTATTGCTGATGCGATGCACCTTTTTTGGATCTACATGCTGGGTCGGCGCAAAGGTATGGGGAATCACGAAGCGATTCACTACTCTATGCAAAAAAACTTTTTGGCCATATTGCTCACATCGCTCACTACGGTAGCGGGATTTGCCTCGCTGGGAATTTCCAATGTTATTCCCATTAAAACACTAGGTATCGCCACTGCCAATGCGGCACTCTTGGCATTTATACTAACCATTTTATTTGTTCCGGCCATACTGGCGATTGTAAATCCCAAGATTAAAGCACATGAGAGTGAGGAAGCAGAAAAAAAACAGAGTCGCATGTCACGCGTGTTTAGCCGTTTTATTATTGCCAACGATGGTAAAATCCTAATAATCAGTACGCTTTTTTTCATGCTGCTTGGTGCGGGAATCTATTATGTGCGGGTTGATTCTAACACCGTACGCTATTTTAGTGAAGCGGTTGATTTTCGCCAGACGGTAAACGCTATGCAAGCGCGTCTTAGCGGTCCTATGACGTATGAAATAATTGTTGATTCGGGTGCCAAAGATGGCGTGAAATCACCGCAGTTTATGCAAGCCGTCGAGCGTTTTGGCACGGAGTTTAAAGCACGCTATCAAGACGTACGCCATATTTCTTCTTTGGTGGATGTGGTAAAAAAATTCAATGAGGTTATGGCCGGTTCTAAAAGTGTACCAGATAACAAAAATCTGATTGCGCAATATCTGCTGCTTTATTCGCTCTCACTGCCTCAAGGTATGGAGATCAACGATAAACTTGATGTGGATGAACGGCTGCTTCGCGTGAGTGCATCGCTTAATATTGTGGATACCTCGTTAGATCTTGAGATGATGGCATGGGCCGAGCAGTGGTGGCAGCAAACGCCTTATAAGGCAACCGTTAATGGCCAAACCGCCATGTTTGCGCATATGCAGCATGATGTTACGGATACCTTAGTCAACTCGATTTTGCTGGCAATTGGAGCGGTATCACTGATGATGATTGTTTTTTTTAGAAATATACGACTCATTCCGCTGTTTATCATTCCTAACGTGTTGCCAATTGTACTGGTGATTGGTGTCATGGGCTGGCTGGGTATTACGATTGATCTGGGAGTTGCGGTTTCAGGAGCAATTATTCTAGGTGTGGCGGTAGATGATACCATTCACTTTTTAATCAAATACCGCGAAGCACGCAGACGCGGTGATGATATAGCACATGCGCTGGAGTATGTGATGCATTATGCTGGCAGCGCCATTATTTTTACCACACTGATTCTTTCGCTCTCTTACACCATCTTTGTATTGAGTGATTTTATGCCAAGTTACAATTTTGGAGTGATCACGGCAATTGCTTTAATCATCGCCGTGATGGTAGATCTGTTGATGCTTCCAGCGGTTTTGAGCCGTTATGATGGCAAACAAAAAAGCTTGCTGCTTTAAGGCCGCGTTTTATTGCAGCCTTTTGGTGTTTTGGTGTCGCACGCTTTAATCGTGCAGTTTTTGGCGCCATTGCCGCAACTGTTGTTCATTGCGCAGTTTTGGCGCATACCGCCATTACAGGCACGATAGACTTGTGGATCAAATTTACCTGCTTGAAAAGCGTTCGTATTCATCTGCTGATCAAAAAGAGAGTTAATCCTCTTCTAAAAGATCAAATATATTGATATGGCCAGGGAGTTTTGCTTTACCATCGCGGTAAGAACGGGTGTGAGAGATAATGCGTTTAAAATGTTTTCGCAGTGCAAAGGCATCAGGTACGTTGGGGCGAAACCAGTCTCCTTTGGATGAAAACAGCCAGTCGATACCGCTTTTGATGTCAAGCAGCGTGTAGTTATCGACCTCTTCAAGGATTTTCATCTCCTTGCCCCAGCTCATCACGTCAAATGGAGCTTGAAACTGCGGGTCAATAGCCTGCAGTTTGTCAATAAGATACTCAGCCAGTGCAAACTGATCTTCATTAGGCTTATATTCATCAAGCATTAGGGCTTTAGAATCACTTGGGGCACGTTTGGCTTTTTCGCGCTGCATCCAGAGCATAAACTCTGCGCGCCAGTCAAACGAACGGCGATTTTTAGAACGCTGATAGAGATTGAAATCATCAAAGATATCAGCAGGAAGATTATTTTGATCCAGCTGTGAGAGGGCAAAGGCCTGAAGCGTGGCAAAGGCATCATTATCAAGGTTAAGATAATAGGTCGCGTCATGGTATTCGCGCGTTAAGGAGTCTGCAATGGCGGGTGCCGTGGCAAGAGGGTTGTTGATGCTCTCAATCAAATCGTTATGAATGGCATAGAGCAGTGTGGTGTTAACACCATCACGTACACGTGAGGTTTGCAAAATATTTTTGTCGCATAAAGCATCAAGGGCGCTAATGCTCTCTCGTACATCAATGCCTAAAAGTTCGGCTATTTTTGAAGCATTTAGCCCTTTTTCACGGCTGCCCCAGCCAAAAGTATGACGAATCAGCAGTGGCAGTAAAGCGCGTTGCAGCACATTAAGGTCATTTCGATCAATCAAAATTTTGGGAATATGTACCACTTAAGCACCTTGTTGCAGTGAGAGTTGTGTGGTGTTGATACGGCGCAATTTTTCATATTCAGAAGTGAGCGTGATAAGAAAATGGGTTTTGTCTCCGGCAACATTATCAAAAATCCAGCGCTTGCCAAGATTGCGCACCACTTCAAGATCTTCGGTATTAAGTAGCAGTTCGTCGCTTTTTTTGTCTTTAATGCGGCTAAAATAAACCTGTTCAAAGCGCTCTAGTGCGGGTTTGGGATCACTGGAGAGAATAATGCTTTTACGCAGTTCGTACATAACGTTGTAGAGGTATTTTGCACGTTTAGCAATAGCGTTGTCACTTTGTGATGCGGCAAACTTTCCAGCAACATGGGCAATTTTTTCAAACGGGTTTTTATAGGGCATCTCGGAAGTTGAGAGGGTATTGAAAAAATCGCGGTACTGCTTGGGATCGATATTTTGAGTAAGTTCAGCAATATGTTGACGCAAAAAAACATCCTCTTCAATTTTGTAATAATTCATCAGCGAATCTATAAATTTTGCTCTGATTTGCTCAGGGGTAATACTCATCAATCCTCCTCTTCATCTCTTTGTAAACGCACTTTGAGCAAAGCTCAAGCGCTGTGGCACTAAAGCTGCAGACAACTTCTTGCAGTTTTGCAAGAACTCTAATGTAATTGTAACGCAATAGATGCTATCTAATTTCGCATCTCTTAATACGAATGCTACTATAATTTGCATTTTAATTTTGGAGTTATTGTGAATTGGTTGTCAAAAGAACATAGATTACTTTACATAGTGCTGCTTATTGGCGCATTTATATTTTTTAAAACCGTGCATCTGCCCCGAAGTGGCGTGATTGCCGTAACCATCATAGAACAAAAGGGCGCACTTGCGCAACTAGATACACCTCGTGTGCCGGGAACAACCAGCACTATTGAAGTGGATACGATCGACTTTGCGCAAGGTTCGCAATTAGAGCATAAAAGTCTTGGAAGGTTGGGCTTTCAAAACAATTTTTTTATGGATGCTCTGACACTAATGCAAGTAGAACAAGCGGGTGAGTACCTCTTTTTTGTTACTTCTGATGATGGATTTCGTCTTAAAATTGATGGCAAAACGGTTTGCGAGTTTCCAAAAGATCGCGCCTTCCTTAGCACAACATGTCGTAGCCCTATTACAAAAGGATCACACCGTTTGGAACTGTCATATTTTCAAGGTGGAGGCCCAATGGGTTTAAAAGCGATGTATCAATATGCCAAAGAAACCAAAAAACATCTTATCGGTGATGATTCGAATAACGTCACATTTGAAAAGGTGAGCAAATGAGAGCATACTGGAGTAAGTATCGTGATTTGCTAACACATGTGATTGCTGTTTTGGTTATTGCATTTAGTACCTATTTTGCAAATTATTACAATCCGGCTGCCGTATTTTGGGATGAAAACTACCATGTGGCTTCGGCACAAAAGTATATTGACGGCGTCATGTATATGGAACCGCATCCGCCGCTTGGTAAACTTTTTATTGCGCTTGGCGAAGTGATTTTACATCCCAATGATGGGCTTGATCTGGATTATTTTTCAAAAACGGATTACATCAAAACATTTCCTAAGGGGTATTCTTTTGCAGGGGTGCGACTCTTTCCGGTGCTTTTTGCAACCTTCTCTTCGGCACTCTTTTTTCTAATTCTATACCGCTTTTCACGTCATTTATGGCTTTCGTTTTTATTCAGTTCGATGTATCTCTTTGCCAATGCGTTTATTTTGCAAAGCCGTGCGGCCATGCTGGAATCGACGCAGATGTTTTTTATTTTTGCAGCCATCTTGTGGTTTGCCATACTATTTGATCGTGAGGTACGGCGTCACCGTGATTATCTGCTCTTGGGTATTTTGATTGGGTTGGCAGTAGCCGTTAAACTCAATGGATTAATCCTGATTTTGCTCTATCCTTTTTTGTATTTTTACAAGCCAAAGGCACAGACATGGCTCTTACATGTAAGAGACTTTATATTGCAGGGACTGAGTGTTAGCGCAGGGATTATAGTGGTAATGGCAACTGTTTTTTACGTGCATTTTGCACTGGCTGATAATTTGGGAGTCAAAAGTTATCGTGCCTCGGCGGAATACAAAACCATTATGCGTCAACATGGCACGGCCAATCCTGCCAACTATTTGACGATGATCACCGATAATTTTAACTATATGCGTGATTACAGCAAAAGCGTACCACGCTATAACCCCTGTAAAGATGTGGAAAATGGCTCGTTGGCTATGACATGGCCCTTTGGTAATAAAGCCATAAACTACCGCTGGGCTAAAGACAAAGGCCAAGTGAGCTACTTGTATCTTCAAAGCAACCCTATGATTTGGTTTAGCGTAGTTGCTGCTGTGATTGCAGGTTTTGCTATGGTGATTTCACGCTTTTTATTTGGTATGGTCGTTACGGATCAACGCCTTTTTTATCTAATCATGGTCTTTAGCGCTATGTATTTTTCTTATATGTTTACCATGTTCAATATTGAACGTGTTATGTATTTGTATCACTACTTTATTGCACTCTTTTTTGGAGTGTTTATTCTCTTTTTACTCATCAATTATCAATTTAAAGAAGCGATTGCAAATGAGAACAAAATCTTTTTTATCGCCATAGGAATTTTTGTTGCAGAAATTGTTTATACCTATTACTTTTTTGCACCATTTACCTACTACAAACCGCTAACAACCATGGAGTTTTACGAGCGTGTCTGGTTTGATTTTTGGCAGCTTAAGCCGATATTGTAAATTATGGGTGAATTTGGTAAATTCTTTATTTTAGGTGCGTTTTCCACAGCACTTGATTATATGGTGTTTGCCGCGTCTCTTGCTATGGGAATGGATTATGCCGTGGCTATTATTTTTGGGTACTCAACGGGTTTGGTCTTTAATTACTATGCAGGCAGACGCTATATTTTTACATCAGGCACCAAACTGCAAAAAAATCATTATGAATTTGTAGCGGTAAGCCTAATTGCCGTTTTTGGTCTTTTAATTAATATTGCTATCGTCAAGCTATTAAGTTTTTACATTTGGCAAATTGATCCCTATTTATCAAGAATCGTGGCCATTGCGGTAACCTTTATATGGAATTATGCGGCACGAAAACTATTTGTATATCATTAAGGAGATGCAATGCAACGAATAACGGAGATGATCTCGGTGGTAGCACCCGCTTATAATGAAGGCGACAACATTGCGCTCTTTTACGAAACGGTGCGCGACGTGCTTGAGGGGATTAGCGAAAATTGGGAAATTGTTTGTGTTAATGACGGCAGTAAAGACGATACGTTAGAAAAACTTCTGAGCCTGCATGAGCAAGACAAGCGCCTTAAAGTGGTGAACCTGTCGCGCAATTTTGGCAAAGAGATCGCTCTGACGGCGGGGCTTGATTATGCCAAAGGCGCTGCGGTAGTACCGATTGATACCGATCTTCAAGATCCTCCCGAACTGATTGCAGATATGGTTAAACTCTGGAAAGAGGGTTATGATGTGGTTTATGCCACACGTGTTGAGCGCGATGGAGAGAGTTTTGTCAAAAAAATGACCGCTTCGATGTTTTATAGAGTTATTGAAAAAATCAGCAAGATTCAAATTCCGCGTGATACCGGCGATTACCGTCTGATTGATCGCAAAGTGTTGGATGAGCTTAAAAAACTGCGTGAAACACACCGCTTTATGAAGGGGCTTTTTAGCTGGGTGGGTTATAAACAGATAAGTTTGCCATACCATCGCAAGCCACGCAACGCTGGAACCACATCATTTAATTACTGGAAACTTTGGAATTTTGCTATTGAGGGGATTACCAGTTTCAGTATTGCACCCTTGCAGCTGGCGATGTATCTTGGGGTGGTGGTCTCACTATTTGCCTTTGTGTATGCCATTATGATTATAGGTAAAACCTTGCTTTTTGGCGTGGATGTTCCGGGGTATCCTTCGATTATGGTAAGTATCTTGTTTTTTGGCGGTGTGCAGCTGATAAGCATTGGGATATTAGGCGAATATATTGGACGTATCTATAACGAAGTCAAGCAACGTCCGCTTTATCTGGTTGAAAAATACTATGAATAAAAAAATAGTCTTAATGCTACTGGCTATGCTGGTAGGCTTTGGATATTACACTCTTTTTAAAACAAACATCTCTGATATATCTGTCACGTATGAAAATGGAAATCGTGAAGCTATCAATTTACCTTTTCAAAAACATAGTAAAAAAGCGAATGAAACATTCATTTTTGAGTACGTAATCAGTTCAAGAATAGCTCAAAACAAACGCATACATATGACAGCTGACGATGAGATTATGGCAGTACATGTAAATGATGATCCCATTGCACTAGATAGTATTAAGAAGCGTTACAAACAGGATAAACTTAAAGATTATAAACGTGGATACAACTTTGATCTTCCACTGCAAAGCGGTAATAATGTGGTTAAGGTTTTTACAAAAAACTATAATTCTGGCTCCTATACTTTTAAAATAGGAGTCCATTTATATTATGTGGATTACCTAATATTTTTTCTTTTACTGGTACTGCCTTTTGTGATTGTAATGATAGACTGCATCCATCGCTATGTGAATGGCTTGAAAAACAGAGCACTAGCATTATGGAATAAAGCACATACACTTAGCACTATGCCCCTGAACTCTTTGCCTATGGTTATTATTGTAACTGGGATACTTCTTAGAGTACTTTATATTGTCGTTTATGGTCACAGTTCCTATCAGCACGATCAGTATTATCATATAGAGTTTATTAAGTATTTTGCCGAGCATTGGAGCCTTCCGCTTCCAGATAAGGCGCTGGAGTTTCCGCAGCAGCCGCTTTATTATTTTATTATGGGCAAACTGTTTGCCCTTCTGAATTTTGCCGGGGTGGGCGAGAAAAATATTTTAATGACTATTGCCGGATTCTCTACATTTTTCATGTCAGCGGTACTCTTAATAGCGTATCAAACATTAAAGCAGCTGACTGATAAGGCCTTTACAATAAATACGGCCTTGGCATTTTTGGCATTTACACCATCATTTGTATTTTTAGCCGGACAGATTAATAATGATCCGCTGAACTATTTTTTAGCCGTTTTAGCAATGTATTATGGCGTAAGGTATTGGTATAGCAACAAGAGCTATCATTTCTTTCTTGCCCTTTTATTTGCTGTCTTGGTTTTTTTAACCAAAGTCTCTTCGGGATTGATTTCCATATTTTTGTTTGGGATTTTGTTATATAAATATTTTCTTTCGTCGCAAAATAGTGATAAAGAGCGTATTACGGTGCACATGAAGATATTCGCAGTTGTGATTTTATTTTTTTTAGGACTCTCGTTTTTGCGGGTTTATCTCCCCTCGACACATGAGTTTTTCTTTGTAGACAGTGGGGTCTTTTCGGGACAGGCCATTAAACGGGCCGATGTATCTTATTTTTTTAGTTTTCATATTATTGATCTCATTTCCGAAGGACAGGCATACGTTTATGATAAGGTTTTTGAAGCGCTCAAGCAGTCCTATTTTACATGGCAGTATGCAACAATGCTTTTAGGCGAGTACAACTATAAAAGGGTCATGGATAACCTGATGATAAATAAGATGGTTTATGCGACTTCAATGATTTATGTGACAGGTTTTTTAGCATTTATATACTATTTTAAATCAATGCCTTTTATTGTTAAGATGTTTGCTTTTATGATTGCGGTGAATCAAATTTTAATAATGAATTTCGTGATGAATTATCCTTCAGCCTGCAATGCCGATTTTCGGTATAACTCTCCTACAATAATGATGTGGGGAAGCGTGGCGGCTTTTGGATTAAATGCATTGAGTGAACATGTAAAAAAATGGCAAAGGTCGTTACACATTGCAGTAGTCATGGCAAGCTTGGTTCAGATTGTTTGGTTGGTAAAAATTCTTTTGATAGCAAAAACCAACACCATTACATAAGGGCACCTCTAAAAACCAAGTTTTTATAGATCGGGTGGAAATGTTATATAACGGCTATCATTTCCAAAAATACGGTAGTTCTTTTTATCAGCCAATTTATAGCTCATTTGTAATCCTACGCCACCAAAACCCTGAAAGTGAAGAAGCTTAAAAGTGTGTATTCCCTGATCTAAATGAATGCGGTAGCTTTTAGCTGCATTCATGCCACGCCCTTCTTGAAACTCTGCAACTCTATTCCCATCAACAAAGAGTCTAAACCCATCATCGGAAGCCACAAAAATATCATACTCGCCTGCTATTTTAACCTCCATATTTCCGGTGGTGGTGGTGAAGAAATCGTTGAAAAAACCAAGAGTACCAAGTTTGCGGTGTGTCAGCTGATTTTTTGGAAGAAAATCGATGGTATCAATATAAAAACGTTCTTTTTGGGCTTCATAGATTTTAGGAGCGTCAATGTTACGTACAGGTTTATACTGTTGTGACACCTCTATTAGAAAATTGTGACGTACTTTTTTCATGGCAGCTTGTTTTTGCTGTGTTTTTTCATCAGGCGGCCAGAGACGATTGGTTTGAATCAGCTCGTTATTTATAAGCAGTTTTTGAGCCTCTTGGCGAAGTGCTTCAAACTGTGGGGCATAATCGGGATTGCCAAGAACATTGTTTTTCTCATCAGGGTCACTATTAAGATCATATAAAAACTCTTCTTTGGAGCGTAGGTGTCTAACATATTTGACACCTTTATATTGGGCCACTATATAGGTTCCACTGTAAGGTTGCACCAAAAGTATCGGCTCTTCTTGCGTGCGGGTAAAGATTGATTTACCGATAAAATGAGTTTCGGTTTCAATATTGAGCATGTCTAAAATCGTAGGAGCAATATCGACTTGCGATGCGGTGATGTTACTGTGCCCAGGTTCTAGGTGTTTGTCCCACAAAATCAAAAAGGGAATCTGAAAAAATTCGTTGTAATACGAAGTTTCATTGTGCCAGTAACCATGATTGCCTGAAGGCCAGCTATGATCGCCTGTAATAATGACAATGGTATTATCAAGATAATGGCGTTTTTCCAACTCCTCAAAAAAAGTTTGCAGATAGTGATCGGCAAGATGCAGCGAGTTCATAAAGTTGGTATAGTTAGTGTGCGATCCGGGGTAAAGGTATTTTTGATCTGAGGGAATTTTGTCAAACATCATATGATTCGATACGGTTGTAAGCGTGGCAAAAAAAGGCTTGTCGGGAGTTTGTTCGTGAAGCGAATCGAGATAATCAAAAAATTTCATGTAAAATCGATCATCTTGCAGCCCCCAACCCCAAATTTTTCCTTGGTCATCTTTATTCAGACGTTTGGGCGTGCCCATACTCTCAACATGTTGAAAGCCTAACTTTTTAGCGTAATTATAGGTGTTATCAAAATCAAGAGATCGATACGCTTTCGTAAATACCGTCTCATACCCAAAGTCATTTAAAACCGAAGGTAAGCCATGTAAATTGAGATTGCCGTAAGTAGTAAATACTTTGGAATACACACTGGGATAAACACCCGATAGTGTGCCAAATTGTCCTTTGGCCGTTTGTATGGAGTGGCCATAAAAGTGCTCTAGAAAATACCCTTTGTTTTTGAGTTCATTAAAAAAGGGTGTGACAATTTTTCCATTATCGGCAGCTTTGTCGGTAAAAAGACCATTGTAAGACTCCATAAAAATGAGGAGCACATTAGGTTTGTCATGATAGTCTGCAAATTTACCCGAGAGCGTATTGGTATGAATATAGGGGTACTTGCTGCTGTTACTTCCAAGCAGAGAATCATGTGATTTGTTAGCATAGTAATAGTGCACACTCTGGATAAATTCAAAAATTTTATTACTATTGGAAGAGGGAATTGTTAGTAGTGCAATATTGGTGAGAACAACAAATACAAACGTGCTGGCGTGAATCTCGCCTTTAACGGGAAGTTGCGAAATGAGATCAAAACGCTTATTTAAAAAATAGACCAAATATACGGTGGCAATAGCATAAAAAAAGTAAGAGATCGAGAGCATCGAAAGCATGGATGCAATACTCTCTTTATAAAAAATCAGACTAAAGTTTTCATGTACCAGTGCATAATCAAGTGGCACATGCTGGTTGTAATGAAAGGTATATAAGATGGCATACACAATAAGCAGCAAGAGCGTTAAGACAAAAGAGGCGCGCCTGCTTCTAAACGAGAGCAGTTTAACAAGTTGCACCTGCATGATAATCGTAAAAAGACCCAAAGCGAGCGTGTTGATTTTTTCTAAGGAAAAAGCGAGTTTCGGTTCATAAAAATAGAATACAAAAAGTGTATGGATAACAAGCAGTATCCATGTTATAGAGTAAAAGTGAAAGTAAAATTTGGCAATTTTCATTCAGAATCCTAGCATATTATGACATCTCACACAAATGTTCTTATTTCTGCTCCAAAGGAGCAAGCTTTAGTGCCATAGCGGCCAGCGTAGGGCTTTGAGCTTAGCTCAAAGCACGTTCTCAATGAGAATGTAATGTCAGACATTCTCTTTTCTGCTCCAAAGGAGCAAGCTTTAGTGCCATAGCGGCCAGCGCAGGGCTTTGAGCTTAGCTCAAAGCACGTTCTCAACTACTGTATATTCATAGAAAAAATCGGTAACAGCATTGCAGATACGATAAAGCCGATAATTCCCCCAACCAGTAGCATCAGCATCGGCTCAAGCAACGATAAAAAGACCGAAATTTTGTCTTTGTTGTTCTCAAAATAGAGATCAGAAAGATTTTGCAAAATCGAAGAAACCTCGCTGGTTTCTTCGCCTAAGGCAATGGCTTGTACAAATGCACGGTCAATCGCGTAACTGCTTTTATTAAGAGCATTGGAGAGTTTTGAACCCTCCACAACACGCTCTGCCGCATTTGCAAATGTGGTGCGAATCACACTGTTTTTTAAAATATTTGCCGAAAGATTGACCGTTTGAACAAAAGGAACACCCGAACGAATGAGTACTGAAGAGATATATGAAAAACGCCCTAATTCTGAAGTTTCAATAATGCTGCCAAAAAAAGGAATCTTTAGTACCAGTAAATCTACTACATATTTAAAACGCTGATTCAGACGCATAAGCAATGAAAAGCTGATAATACCAAGCATTAGTATGGCAATAATACCCATCCAGTGCATCACTAAAAAGTCACTAACTGAAATAACAAATTGGGTAATTGGCGGAAGCTCTTGATGAAGTTGTTCAAACATCCCAGTAATTTTGGGAACAACAACGACAATCATAAATGATACCATCAAGATGGAGACAAAAATAATAAATCCTGGATAAGCAAAAGCACCGCGTATCTGTTTGCCTACACGATCTTGTTCTTTAATAAAAATGGAAAGCTCTAATAAAACCTCTTGCAAAATACCGCTATTTTCAGAAACTTTGATAGATTGCTTATAAAACACCGGAAGTGCAATAATATTTTGGGCTTCAAGTGCCTGATAAAAACTCTGTCCCTCATCAAGAAATGTCAAAATTGATGACACAAAAGCCACCATATTTTTGTGATCGCCATATTGGTTTTGTGCCAGTTTAAGTGCATTGGCAATGGAAATACCGGCTTTAAGATAAATTGAAAGGTCACGGCTTAGGCTTGAGAGTTCACCATGGGTGAGCGTTTTCTTTCTTTTAAATAGCGCAGCATTTGGCAAGAGATGGTTGTTCTCTTTAAGACTGGTGTAATAGATATTTTTGACACGCAACCGTCTTTTTGCATCTTCAAAATCGTTAGCTTCAATGATACCTTTGACGCTCGCGCCTTTGTGGTCGAGACCTTTATATTTATAAAGCATGGCCATCCTAAAAGTTGTAGTCGCTTTTTTCCATTGGAAGTAGCGTTTCATTGGCATAATGTTCATTGGCTTCAGCCAGTGTCGCCAAGTGAATCGGTGTTTGTTTTAAGGGTTCGTAAATCATAAATGTATCATCAATTTCAAGCACAAGATGATCCGATGCACCGTTTTCAAAAACACGGTATTTAAAACAGAGATCATCATAAGTACCATGATCGTTACGCATCGGTGCCAGCTCGTATTGTACCAGCTGTCCAAAGGAATCAAGCCGATAAAGATGCGCTTCGCTTTTAAACAGTGTTATCGCTTCAAGCTCTTCTGATGGAGCGCCATCAATATAAAACGTGCATTCTCCACAAGGCTGCTTGCAGATGAGTTCGGCCGATTTCTCCTTGGGTAGCTTGGTGAGCACCTCTTTTAAAGTATCAAGCGTCACGGCTTGGTTTTGTTCACCACGAAATGTATGATTAAGTTTTTGAACAAAAACACCATAAAGAATTGAAATCAGCGTAATAACGAGCAGCAGCTCAAAAATGGTAAAAGCGTGTTTACTGCTTTTTGCAAGAGGCATAGCTGATATCTTTGTTCTCGTTAGAACCGCCTTCTTTTCGGTCGGCACCAAGAGAGATAAGGTCAATGCCGTTTTCAGTTACCATGTAAATATATTTATTTTTCCATGGATCCGTAGGCTCTTGAGCGTCTTCAAAATAACCGCCTTGCGCATAGTTGGGAAAACGTTCGGGATCAGGATTGCTTACAAGAGCACTAAGACCTTTTTCCTGATCGGGGTAAATACCGTTATCAAGCTTAAACATATCAATGGCATTTTTAATACTTTTCATCTGCACACATACCAGTTTTTGTTTGGCTTCTTCGCCTTTACCCATCAAATTAGGCATTACCAGCGCCGCTAAAAGTCCTAAAATAATGATGACGATCATAAGTTCCATAAGTGAAAATGCTTTTTTCATAATAAAAATCGATGCTCCTGTTTAGATGTTATGGGATTGGAAGTATACTGTTTTTTTGTTCATGATTAACATGAGAGATGTCGTCTGGATCGATATCAATCGAGTCTTGCATCGTACCGCTATCTGATGTCATTGAAGCAATAAATGATGCTGGGGCGTTTTGTGTTGTTTTGGTAGATGCATTATAAACCTGTAACTCAATACCATCATGATAATTATCAATCATACCTTTTGGAATACGGAGTGTAAATGATTCTTTGTCGATGGTACCTGAAACTTTTACATAGCCGCCAGGAGTGTAAGTATTGTTAGTAGTATCAACAATACTAATACGGTACTTTCCTGCCTGGGTTTCTATTTTGGATGAATTGGTCTGAGGGGCTACAGGTATGGTGGCTCCTATAGCTTTAGACTTTGGCGATGCCGCCGTTTTTTCATAAGCAATAGCTACCGCTTTGCTATCCTCTTTAAGCAAAGAAGCTTTTTCAGATTCAGGTATTTTTTCAAAATCGCTACGGTCGGGTTCAGAGTTAAAAATAGCCAGATAGCCAATGATAGCCAAAACCAAAATGCCGCCGCCGATTAGGGGAAGATTTTTATTCATGGGTATTAACCGTTTCCTTTATATTGGATGTACATAAGTATAATGCAGCAAAACAAATAGCAAAGGGACCCTTGAAACGTAACGCTATAGCGCTCCTAATCACCTTAGCACTTGTGGGTGTCATAACCGCACTAATTGCTGTGTCGAGTGCCATTTTAGAGCACGCGTACAAACGAATTCACAACAAGCAGCTTTTGGTACAGTCAAATGTAATGTTTAATCATTTTATGGAACTGTTTAAAAGTAATAGTGCTGATGTTAGTGATCCGTTTACACTTGAGCTTTTTTTAATGGTGCCGCTCTCATTTCAAAGTGAAGCAACCGGACTAAAGCTTGAAGCTACATTTGAATCTGCTGCAACGGCACCCAACATCAATCATCTGATTAAAGACGTTAACAAGACTAATGTTGAGCCACAAACGGCTTATGCCGAGTATTTGGATCGTATACTGGCCATTTACGATGTGTCTGATAGAATTCTGCTCGCAGCGCTGATCGAGGATACCTTAGATACGGATCATGAAGAACGCGTGCCAGGTTCTGAGATTGCTTTAAGCGATCCCTTCTTTGTTGAAGGCAAAATTCATGATATCAACCATCTTTTGCAGATAGTCGAAGTATATAAACTGCAAACAAAAGATACGCAGGTTGATAATATTACATGGAAAAAGCTGTTTGTATTTGATGGGGATATGGTTGATGTTAATTATATCACGCCCGAATCTTTGATGGCGGTGAATCCTGAGTTTGATGAGATGCAGATTTTGGAATTTACAACACAAAAAACTGATACATATGAGTCGCTTGAGGCCTTTGCGCTAGATAGCGAGATGACAGAGCGCTTTAAAGAGCTGAACATTGATGTCTATGCCCCCCTTGTTAGGGGCATGTTGGCATTGGTAGACGGGGATAAGCATATCGGCATTACATTCTTGTATAATTTTAAAACAAAAGAAGTGAGTAGTATTGAGTTTGATTCAACAAAAATCTAAGAAGCGAAACGTTTGTGTTTTAACTCCAAACGCAACATGTAGCACTACTTTGGATAATATCACATTGGTGCTAAGCCCTCATTATTACTGGGTTAAAGCAGAACGATTGCCGGTAAAAAGCATTCATCAGGCTAAAAAGATGGCGGCCTCATTGTTTGATGGTGCCATAGCTTTGGGTGAGTATGATTATCATGTCATCAAAAATGATGATATTTTTTGGGTTTTTGCATATGACAGCGTTGAAATTGCAGAGCAGATTGCGGCTTCGGGTTTACGTCCTAATCAGATTTCAGAAGTCTATTTTGCCCAATCGGAGTGTGCGGGTATACAATCACCGCTATTGATTGATTCTGAACATGTTTTGGTAGATAATGAAGGCGTCATTAGTATGTTGCCCAAGCAGTACGCCAATACATGGATGAATGCGCAGGATTATTTTGACAGCCATGCGTTTTCCAAACATAAAATTGGGATAAATCTGCATCAAAATACACTTTTAAATGACAAAACAATTCAACGTCTTACTATAGTCTCTTTGATATTTGTTTTAATCTTTTTTATTGATTATATTCGCCTAAATCAGCATGTCAAAGCATTGCAGCTAAAAAAATTTGCCGTGATTGAACAATTTAATCTTCCTGAGACATCATTTGAGCTTAAGGGTTTAAAACGTTCTTTAGAGGCTAATGAAGCACGCCAGATGGCATTTCGACATACCTTTAAAAAGTTGCTCTCGTTACCTCAAGGGACTAGCTTTTTGCAAAAAGTCATGTTGAAAAAAGGACAAGCTACCCTAGAATATCATATTGAAAAAGCCGAAGATGCAGAAGGGATTAAAAAAATGCTTGAGAGTGATTTTAAAATACTCAATCCCAAAGTCGTTGACAATACCTTTTATGTAGGGGTGCGATATGAACAAAATTAATCCGCTTTACATATTGCTGTTTTTCGTTTTTTTCGCCGTTATAATGGCATGGATGACATCCCAAAAGCGTGAACAAGAGCAGGAATTGTTGCATGAAATTTCTTTGATGCGTCAAGAAGGCGAATACATTGGTGCTTTAAAATCACGCTGGAAAGATGATGCAAAAGATTTACAAAAACTTGAACGTATAACAAAACGTATTACTGCAAAAGGGGACGATATCAAGGTTAAAAAAGAGAAAGGCATCTATCGACTTGACATGCCAATGCTTGCAGGATCTCAAGTAGAAAAGTTTGTCAACGATGTACTTAATGAAACCATCAATCTTGAGTCACTGGAGTTGGTACGTACAGGTGATAATAATATAAGCCTGACGTTGGAGTGCCAGCTTTGAAAAAAATAAAAAATATTTTGCTATATCTGTTTGTTGGAATCGTGGCATTCATCTATTTTTTGCCACGCTATAACCTCTATTTTGAACTTGAAAACTATCTGTCAACGCAAAAAATCATTATTTCAAATGAACGGCTTGACGATAGCGGCTTTAGTCTTCATATTGCCGAGGGCAAACTCTATTTTGGCGATCTACATGTAGCCGATATTGATAACGCCGAAATTGACACATGGCTGCTCTATAATCGTCTTGAAGCTCAGGGAGTACATATTAGCGATGCTATGAATCAGGTGGCATCAGGGAGTATTGAAAAGCTAGCGCTAACGCAAAACATTTTTAATCCCTTACATGTAAGCATAGAAGCAGAGGGTGATTTTGGAACGCTTCAAGGCGGGGTTGATCTTCTTGAGCAGCATCTTGTTTTATTATTGGAGCCATCTCAGATGCTAACAAAGCTTAATCCGTTTTGGTTGAACCGCTTTAAAAAAACCGAGGAGGGGTATCGTTTTGAAACTCAATATTGACGAATCGCTTCTTAAAAGATTGATGATGGTTGCCATCATTATTGTGTTGGCAAAAGGCTTAAATGTGCTCTTGGCTTTTTTTCTGCCGATTACAGGCAAAGAGAGTACGCTTTCTAATGAGAATGCCATGTATGAAAAGTTTAAAGTTCAAAGCGCTATGCATATGCAGACTCCACAAAAGGCTTTTACGCAAGAGGCACCAACCTATCGCTTAGATAACATTGAACTTCAGGGTTTGTATGCATCCGCAGCCACGCCCTTTATTATGGTTAAAGAAGGTCAAGATGCTGTCATCATTGTCTTAAACGAAGTATTTCGCGGATACAAACTAACGCAGGTCAATCCGGATTATGCCATTATGAGTAAAAGTGGCAAAAATTATGAGTTACGTTTTAAAGAAGACGCCCAAGCGCCCCAAGCGATTACCAAGGCTGAAAGTGTGCAAATATCGGATAAAGCCGTTTTTGTCAAACGTAACGAGATTAAATATTTTACGCAAAATTATAAAAAAATTTGGGACAACATCAAAATTGATGAAGTCGTTAAAGATAAACGTCTTGAAGGCTTTAAAGTTAGAACGATCAAAAAAAATAGCATTTTTAGCAAGATTGGATTGAAAGAGGGAGACATCATTACGGCTGTAAATAACAAGGAGCTCAAGTCCATCAGCCAGGTCTTTAAGCTTTATAACAATATTGATAAACTCGACAGCATTAAAATCACGCTTAAGCGCGGGAATGAAACAAAGGAACTTGAATATGAAATTTTTTAAAATCATGACACTTGTCGTCGTCATTGTTGCGATGGGCTCAATAATGCAACCCTCTATGGCCGCAGAACGCGAGCAGGTCAACTTGAATTTGCAAAATATCAAAATTGATGATTTTGTCAAAATGGTTGGCAAAGCGGTTAATAAGAATATTCTAATGTCACAACCGATTCCCGGTACCATCAATTTTATTTCCAGCACGCCTATTTATAAGGACGAGTTGATGAATATTTTGCTTTCTGTTTTGGAGAAAAAAGGGTTTACTATTGTACAAAGCGGCAGTTTTTATACTGTTGAACGCGCTAATACTGCAGTAAAAAGCAACTTGCCAATCGATAGTGACGAAAAAAATCTGATGAAGACTGAATTTATTCAGGTGGAAAATGAAAACGTTGATATTCTAGCAGCCAAAGTACGTCAGTTCCTCTCTGAAGGGGGAAAACTGTTGACAATGAAAGAGACCAACACAATGATTGTCAGTGATTATCCTGATAACATTAAAGTCATTCGCAAAGTCACTAGCAAAATCGAGAAACAGAGTCAGATTGCAATGGAAGTGGAATTTGTAACATTAAAAAATGCAAAAGCCAGCCGAATTTCAGCGCAGCTCTTAAAAATTGGACAGACGCTCATTAACCAAAAAGTTGAAAGCAATAAGGTTGAAATTCTGAGCGATGATGCCAGCAATGCCATTATTATTTTGGCATCAAAAGAAAATATTGCAAAACTTCGCCCTATGGTAACACGTCTGGACGCTAAAGATACCAGTGCCGATCAGCGTTTAACCATTTTACCGCTTGAAAACTCCGAGGCCAAAAATGTTGTCACCTCGTTACAGACTATTTTGGATAAGAAAAAATATACGAAAGAGACTGACAAGCCTATGGTTTCAGTCTATGAAGAGCTTAATGCCATCGTGGTTTCAGCGAGTGAGGCCGATATTGAAGATATTAAAGGAATGATAAAAATACTTGATGTTGAGAAACCCCAGGTGTTTGTTAAGGCGCGTATTATTGAGATCAGTAACACTAAAAGTGCTCAGATCGGGGCACAGTACGGGCTTGATGGCGGCGCACTCACAAGTTCGGGACTTTTTAGTTTTGCTACCAATTTGGGCGGCTCTTCGATGCTTCTGCCCTCGGGACTCAATCTTGACACAAGTGCCAAATTTTCAGAAGGTGTTTTGTTTGGGGCAACCATTGATTTTCTAGCGGGCCATGGTGCGGCGCATTCACTTTCTGAGCCGACACTGCTTTGTGTTAATAACCAAGAATCAACTATTTATGTAGGACAAACCCAGTCTATTGTAACCTCTACGGTGCAGGGCAATCAAAGTACGGATCTTGCCAGAAATACCGTATCACGCGAAGATATTGGTTTAACACTCAAAATTAAACCGCGTCTCTCTTCGGGAAATAAAGTGACCCTAATAGCCAACACCAAACTTGAAGATGTTTTACCCGGTTCAGCCGTAGGATATGTTAATACTTCAAAACGCGAAGTGACCACAACCGCCATTGTTCAAAATGGCGAAAGTGTGATTATTGGGGGGCTCATTTCAAACAAAGAACGCGAGAGCAACAGCGGGATTCCATTGTTGCGCGAGATTCCTTATCTTGGAGCACTTTTTGGAAGTACCACCACGGGAGATGAGGAGATTAATCTGGTCATTATCCTAACGCCTTTTATTGTACGTAATAATGAAGACTTGCCGCGTGTACGCAAATTGATGAGTGATCTTGACGAAGTGCAAAAAAGATATGAGCTGATGATAGGCCATAAACTTGATGAACATCTTAAAGCACTTGAAGTAAAAGAAGAAGTTGACCAAACGCAAAAAGAAGCAGATAAGGCGCAAGAAGCTTCTTCTAAGCCAAAAGCATTAGATATTATAGCTCCATCAACAGGGCGTTAAATGCTGAATCTTCCATTAATTGAAAACGTCGATCTGCAGCCATTTCAACCTGAAACGATTGATGTTAATATTGCGGTTAGAAACAGTGTACTGTTTGCCGAAGTTGAGGGCGTATTACATGTAATCCTTTCACAGCGTCATCTGGCACCTGCATTTGATTATTTGGCCAAGCAAAATTTTAGCCATCCTATTATGATGGCCGATGATGACTCTTTTGACAGGCTTTACAACAAATTTTTGGAAATTCGCACCGATAATGAACTCGGCACCCTTGATCAAGGTCAAGGCGAGATTGAAGAAGAGGATCTTTCGCTTTCAGAATTTTTACGTAACTCGTCTGACCTGCTCACTAGCGAAGAGTCCGCTCCGGTTATTAAATTTGTTAATGCACTTTTTTATCAGGCAATCAAACGCCGCGCATCAGATATTCATATTGAAGTGCATGAGAAAAAGAGTGAAGTACGCTTTCGTATTGATGGCGCACTTATAAAAAACGCCGATTTAGATAACCGGATTGCGTCGTTAGTGGTAAGTCGTATTAAAGTCATCTCAAATCTGGATATTTCTGAAAAACGGATTCCGCAAGATGGCCGTACTCAGGTTAAAATTGCAGGTAAATCATTAGACGTTCGGGTTTCAATACTACCTACGTATTATGGCGAACGTGTTGTAATGCGGATGTTGATGCAATCTGAAGATATCCCGCATATGGAAGATTTGGGATTTGATCAACAACTGAGTACACAGCTGGATGCTTTGTTGAAACATTCCCATGGGATTATTTTGGTAACCGGACCAACCGGAAGCGGTAAATCAACCACGCTTCATGCGTTTTTACAGCAAGTGGCCAAACCGGACATCAACGTTATTACCGTAGAAGATCCGGTGGAATACAAAGCCGATAATATCAGCCAGATTCAGGTGAATGCTAAAGCGGGACTCACCTTTGCTTCGGGATTGCGTTCGATTTTACGTCAAGACCCTGATGTGGTCATGATAGGTGAAATCCGTGACAAAGAAACGGCTGAAATTGCCATTCAGGCAGCGCTTACGGGGCACTTGGTATTTTCAACCTTGCATACCAACAACGCCACGGCTTCTATTACCCGTTTGATTGATATGGGAATTGAACAGTTTCTTATTGGCAGTTCGCTGCTTGGGGTATTGGCACAACGTTTGGTGCGTAAACTTTGCGCCGATTGTAAAGAAGAAGATTTTTTAGCCGAAGAGTTTGCAAAAGAGTTTGATCTTCCTGAAAATGCAAAAATTTATAAGTCATGCGGCTGTTCCAAATGCAATTATACAGGCTACATCGGCCGTCAGGCTATAGGCGAATTTTTTGTCCTTAATGACAATTTCCGCAGTATGCTAAAAGAGCGGGTGAGCGATCACGTTATTCGTAATGAAGCGATAGCGCAAGGAATGCATACTCTATCGGATCAACTTAAAAAACTCTTGCTTGAGGGGACAACGTCCATGCACGAGATTATTCGTGTCGGGGTCAAAGATACCTGATGCGCAACGCTTTCACGCTGATTGAAATTTTGATTGCCGTAGCCATCGCATCGGTTGTGGGCTTAACGGTTATGAAATCCAGTGACAATATTATGATGCTCTTTTCTCGTTTGCAACATAATGCCACCATGTCCGAACGATTATCAATTTTTGGAGCACACGGCGATATTAAATACAATCACACCGAAAAAGAGTTGTATGATCTGTTGCGTGATAACTACACGATTCGAAATGATGAGTTTATTAAACAACTTAAAGCCATTAAATACACCTATAACGAATCTATTGTTGAAACCATCACCCTTGGTGAAGACGGCACGATGCAAAGCAACTTGGAGCAAAATATAAGTAATCGCATGAATGATACGCTAAGTGATGCCATGCCCGAAGAAGCTCCAATGATTCAATTTGAGATTGTAGGTATTTATGTCAAAGATAGTGAGAATAAAGGCTTTATCTATCAACTAAGGGCTATCTGATGCATCGCGGTTTTACCTTGATGGAGATGATGGTTTCTGTTGTGCTGATTGTGATGATCACGCTCTTTCTATCCGAAGCGGTGACATCGCTGCGTTTTTCCAATGTTAAACTTAGAGATCATGATGCTGTTGATGAAAATCGCAGCAAGCTCATGCAGATGATGTACAAAGATTTTTTTGTTGCCGACACCATTGAGGTGATAGAAACCGAAAACAAACGCTATGATGTCGTGCAGCTCTCGGGTGCAAACTCCTATTATGAGATGCCCTATGTGTACGTGCTTTATTATGTTAAAAAAGAGGGGCAAGTTTTGGTGCGTCTGGAATCACCAAAAAAGATAACGCTTCCGGTCCCTTATGAAGATCGTTTTCGTATAAAAAGTGATATATTGCTTGAGAATGTGAGCGATTTTAGCGTGGCAACACAAAACGCCAGCGCACAAACAACCAAGCAACCGCCTGCCGATAGTAATGCCACAGCATCTCTTGCAGATACTAATACCACGGCATCTCAAGGAAGTATATTACTGTTTGTGGCCTCACAGCAGTTACTGACACCGATCATTTTTGAAATGGACAGACTGTGACGATTTATTTTTATTTAAGAGAAACAAAGCAGATTTAAGATATTATTATGGCCTAGTTGATTGGCCAATCAGCTATAAACTTCTTTATCAAGAGGAATCTTTATGGCAAACAAACAAGTTCTAAGTGTAGTGGCGGCTTCAATTCTTGCGGCTTCTATGGCATTCACAGGGTGTGGAAGTTCTTCTTCTTCTTCAAAACCCGTAGTTAGTAGCTCATCAAGTGTGGGCACTTCAAGCTCAACAGGTACTACAAGTTCTGCAGGATCTTCAAGTTCAGAGAACAACAGTAGTGCAGGTACTTCAAGCTCTGTAGCGACAATGACATCAGTGGTAGTATCAGATGCTTATATTATTAATGCAACAGTAAAAGTTGGTGGCACGGCATTGATTGCTGCAGCAGCAGGTACTTATGAGTCTGCCGAGGTACTTACTGGTGCTATTACGGTAGCTGATGGTGTTAATGACCTTAATGGTAATGGCATCGTTGACTCTTCAGATGGCAACAATAGCGACTATGACGTTGTAGCAGTTAAAATGCAAGCAGCTTCTGGTTCCGAAAACGTTAACCCATTTACAACCCTAAGTGTTATGGGTATGAAAAATATGGCAACAACGTTCCCAACTGCAGCAGCTATTGATGCAGGATATGATTTTGACGTTGTAGCGAATACAACGCTTGATCTGGCAAAAGAAGTCTTGATTGCAGCATTGACGGTTCAAGCAAATACGCCAACAAACGCAGCAGCTACACGTGATTTTCTTCCTGAGCCAGGTGACGTGACTGCTACTTCAAGCTCAACTGCGGCAACAAGTTCAGTATCATCTGAGGCTGATACTGGTTTTCTTCCTGAGCCAGGCGATAGCTTTAAATACGTAAGTCAAACTACGATTGATGCTATTAACGCTATGACTAGCATGGATGAAATCAATGCGGCATTCCGTGCGCATTTTGCTGCAGCATCTACAACGGCTTCTACATCATCTGATGGTGGTTTCCTTCCTGGACCAGGAACACCAGGTAGTTCGTCTGCAGCAGCGGTTTCTAGCACTGCGGCAACATCATCTACTGGCGGTGGTTTTCTTCCTGAAGTAAACTAACCCCCATTCAAAGAAGGCCTATGCCTTCTTTGGCTCTGCCTTTTTATTTACCTTCATTCTATAAAATTCCTCACTTTCTAATCTACACATCATCAAAAGGATGCTTTGCATGAAAACTTTATTAATACTAATTGGCCTGGTGGCATCAATGTACGCAGTTGAAATATCGCTTACTCCCGAGCAAAATATTACGGCCACTGAAAAAGAAGTTACGATGGTGGTTGATATTTACAATGAATACAATCAAACAGTGGATCCGGTGAAAATCAAAAATCACATTACTGAAAACCGGGCACTCGTAAAAGCTTATATGCAGGAGCATAAACCACTTTCGTATAAGTATAGTAAAACGATCCAGCATAAAATAGAGCAGATGATGGCTGATGATATGATAAAAGAGATGCAGCTAAAAACAGAACTGCCACTTGAAAATATTTTATATTCCTACTATTTGGATAATCAAAAACGCTACGAAACGGGTAAAATGGTTACTTTTGACGAATTGACTTTTAATTCGTATGAAGATGCTAACAAAGCGTATGAAGCGCTGAATGCAGATATTAATAATTCTGCTGCATATATTAAAGCACAGAAGTACCATGTAACAGCCTACAATAAAATACCGGTAAGTGAAACCTATTTTACAATTTATCGTGCGGTTAAAAACCATATGGTACCTGCTGCTTTACCGCCTCAAATGCTTAATCAATATACGGTATTTGTGATTCATGAAGAGCATGAGAGTGAAGCAAAAACCTATGAAAGTGTTAAAGCACAGGTAAAAGAGGATATCTTAAAAGAGTCTTTTGTAAAAGCACGTGAGAACTTGATTAAAAAATATGTAGAGAAACCATAATGAAAAAATTGATTCTTCTATCTTTTTTAATATTTATGACAGGTTGTGAAAAAAAATATGAACATGTCAGCGTTGCCAAAGAGTTTCAGGTTAAAAATGAGGACCAAAAGGCATTGGTTGAACGATTCAAAACGTATTGGGAACATTTTTCAGCTAAAGATTTTAATCAATCATACCCGATTGAATTAACATATAAACGCTATCTTCACAATCAAGCTTGGTATGATAAGTTTAATGCTGCCAATAGAGAGAATTATACGATTACGCTTTTAGGCTTAAACGAAAAGAGTAAAGATATTATTGATGTTCGTGCGCAGTTTAGCTATAAAGAAACATCGTATAAATTTAATGATCGCTGGTATAACGTAAATGGTATATGGGAGCATAATATGCAGACATCCATCTTGCCGCAAATTAATTAATGCTTGTTTTTCCCACAAAAGTTTGTTATAATATCGCGTGATTGGATTGCAAAAGCTGTGCTCGAGCAATTGTGGCTTTTCCTCCATGAAACTAAAAACTTACATGTAAGGAGCTTTTATGAGCTTTAAAAAAGTAGTTCTATCTACAGTAGCTGCCGCTACACTGGCTACCAGCGTAATGGCAACCGTAACGGTTCAAGCGGATTCTCGCGGTAACAACCTTAAATTCCCAGTATATTTCGCACTAGAAAATCAAAACTGGAAAACAAACTTCCGTGTTATTAACACTAATACTGACCGTTCAGTAGTAGCTAAAGTGGTACTTCGTGAAGGTAAACAATCTGCAGAGAAACTTGACTTTTTGATCTATCTTTCTCCTACAGACGTATTTGATGCAACGATTACACAAGAAAACGGTAAAGTTGTTCTTACTACAACTGATGATTCTCTTGATTTAACGCTTGCTTCTGAAATTGCTGCTAACAGTCGTGTTACTGCAACTGCAGACGGTAAAGGTGTTAAAGTTACTTTGATTGACGAGTATACTGCTCCTGAATCAATTGGTCAAAACAATACTTACGGTTATATTGAAGTTTATGGTTTGATTGAAAGTAATGATACTGATGTTGTTTATACTCATACTGCAGCTGATGGCAACAAAACCGTGGACCTCTCAAAAGCGGGTGTTGACCATGATAAATTTATTGCTGCTGCAGTAGGTCTTGGTAGCGCGGTAGCAACTGGTGACGATCTTGTTCGTAACACTGCTATTGCTATGACAAACAATGGTTGGAACGAAGCAACTGGTGGTTTGGTTGGTAAAGCAGCTATCATCGGTAACAATGCTAACGGTCAACTTTCTATGGCATATACTGCTGTTGCACTTGAAAACAATGAGTCAAGCGCTGTAGCTGTAACTGATGATGCATGGTTGCCAGCACTTCAACGCGGTAAAGATACTAACTTCTTGAACTTCCCTGCAGGTCTTCAAATGATTGAAGATATCGAGGATGAGATTGCAAAACAAGCAACCTATGTTGCTCACTATGCAGAAGATGGCCGTATGCCAGCATCTGATAACACTAATGGTACAATGTCTGAAACGACTTTGGTTGCTAACTTTGCAACAAAAAAATACTCTGCTGAAATGTTTAACAACTATTATCAAGCGGCACCAGTTGCTCTTGCTACATCACACGCAATTAACTCTGCTGGTGGTAACCTCTTTTATGTGACAGCACGTAAAACAGTTAACTCTTCTGCAACTACAGGTGTAGATGATGTTGTTCGTCGTTATGCAACTGTAACAGCATCTGCACATGACCACTTTGAGTATACAGCTGCAGCACCAGCAGATACAGGTACTTCAGGTACAATCCCAGGTGAAAAACCAAAAGCGATTGAGCCATGTATGAACGAAGTATGTCTCATTGGTTTGAACTCAAACAAAGTTGACGGCGCAACAAGTGCTCAAGACATTACTGCATTTGCTGATGGTTATATTACGTTCCAATTCCAAGGAATTATGGATCGTAACGCTTCAGTTACAGTTGCCAATATGCCATACATTCCTATGGTTATGACTGGTATTACTATTGATGGTACCAACATTACTAACATTAGCTACCCATCTTATGTTTCAGGTAAAACTGCAACAGGTACAGAGTTTGGTGTAACAGGTGCTGACCGTGCTGTTACTCGCTATAGTGATGATTATGATCTTATTACTGAAATTGGTGCTAAATAACTAGTTTCTTTGTCTCTGCCTTTGTGGCGGGGGCACTTTTTTCTCTTTTTCTCTCTTTTTTTTCTCTCATTAAACATTAATTATTACTTCCTGCGATAAAATACATTCGTATGGCCAAATTAAGCTAACAAAGGAACGGAATGAATATTAAAAATACAAGCGTATTAGCAGCGGCATTGCTGCTTGGGACTCTTACAATCACTACAGGGTGTGGTGGCGGTGGCACATCATCAGATGATCCAGTACCTAGCAGCAGCTCTTCTAGTGTTGCTTCAGGCAATAGCTCTTCAGCCGCTGCGCAGATGAGCACCGTTCGTGTTTCGGATGCCTATGTTCTTGATGCTGAGGTATCAGCAAATGGTGTAAGCGCTACACAAACCGGAAATGGTGTGTATGAGTTTAGTACAGTAGTAAGTGGCACAATCACGGTAGCAGACGGTATTAACGATCTGGATGAAGATGGCAACGTAAGTTCTGGAGATTCACGTGCACCAGGACTTGCTGCACCAGCGGGATATGCCAATGTTAATCCATTTACGTCACTTGTGGTGTTAGGTATGAGCAATGCAGATCTTGCTAATAATTACCCAACAGCTTATGCACACAACTCAGGCTCATTTGATTTTGATGTTGTTGCAGCAGGTAAAGCTGATATTGCTATTGCAAAAGAAACACTAAAAGCGGCTATTGCATTGGCTATGGCGGAGCAAGCTGCCGCAACAGCACCAGTACTTCGTGAATGTAATGAATTAATCCCTGATCCAAACAATCCAGATTGTGCTGCAGGGAGTACCACTTCAACAGCAACAAGTACATCATCTAGCAGCCTATCATCTACTAGTTCTTCAGATTCAAACACTTCAGAATCTTCTAGCAGTGTAAGCAGTGATGGATCATCTTCTAGTGATGCATCTAGTGCAGGTGAATCATCATCTAGTACTAGTTCGGCTGCTCCATCACTTCCTGCATTAAGTGCAGAAGTAGAAGCTGCTATTGATGCGGCTACAACGTATGCAGATCTAGCAACTATTGCTAAAACACAATTTGATACTATTTTAGGTCAAATTCCTCCAGTACAGTAATAGTAAGAGCGCATGGCGCTCTTATCCCTTTAGTAATTTTTCCTTTTTACTTGCAGATTCCCTCTTTTTAAATTACAATCTCTCATAAGGAGATTACAATGAATAAAAATGTACTAATTTTAGCTGTGGCAACATCGATGCTAATATATTCAGGATGCGGTGGAGGTGGTGGCTCATCTGATTCTGGCGTATCAGAAAGTAGTGTAAGCACTAACGCATTGACAGGTACGTTGATAGATGGCTATATACGCGAAGCTACGGTGTGTTTGGATTACAATGACAACGGCTATTGTGATGACAACGAACCTGAGACTACGACAGATATGCTTGGGGCGTACACCATTAGCTCAGATCTCCTCAATGCTTCATTGCTTGCATATGGCGGTGTAGATACGGCTACGCAAAAAGATTTTAGACTTGTCTATTTTGCGCCCAAAGAGAGCAGTGTGATTACCTCGTTGACAACGATACTCTATTTTATGGAGAAAAATAGCACATCACCCAATAGCCAAGTGCTGCTCAATAGCTTTTTTGGGATTTCACAGGCACTCAACATCAAAGCGTTTGATCCGTTTGAGGCTCAAAACGTTTTAAGCGCTGAGGGCACAGCTGTATTGAGTGTGCAGTTACGTTTGCAGATATACATGCATTCGCTTGCATCACTGCTTTATACTTATGCTCCCGATTCAGATTTCCACACACTTTCGCGTCTTATAGCAGCGCATCTAGCGCAACAAATAGCTCAAAACACTCTAATATTTAGCCAAAGCGCTATTGAGGCCACCATTGAAGCCATGGGCGTAGAGACTCCTTCTGAAAATGCGAATGTTGTTTCAAAAAGTGCTGAAAAACTGGCACTAATACTTGAAACGGTTGAATCAGAAATGCGTAATAGCACCGACATTGCAAACACGGCAAAACTACTCAATCTTTATGCGCAAGAAACGTTTGATACTGCCCTTGGCGAAGCAAACAGCAACAATAATATAAGTCTAGTGACACAGTTAAATATCAGCGATGATATTCTTGCTTTGTTAAGTAGTGCCAGCAGTAGTTCGGCAATCTCAACAAACAGTTCGCTCTCACCATCAAGCGTTACATCCTCAACAAGTGAAGCTACTTCAAGCGCCTCTCAAAATACTTTACCTGATCCAGATGCTGAAGGTAGTGTTAATTCAAGTGGCTCAACGCTGCCTGATCCTAATAATAGTGGGGAAACAACTGGAGGTGGTGGTGTATTGCCTGACCCTGATAATGATGGCGAGACAAGCACAACGCTTCCGCAAATAGGGTGAAAAGTGGAGGTCCCACCCAGACTCGAACTGGGGGTGGGTGATTTGCAATCACGTGCCTTACCAACTTGGCGATGGGACCGATTGTTTTTGAAGTGGCGGACAGACAGGGATTCGAACCCTGGGAGGTATGACCCTCGCCGGTTTTCAAGACCGGTGCATTCAACCAGCTCTGCCATCTGTCCAATGTTGAAGTATTTATGCGCCTAAAAAAAGGCTACCGAAATCGGTGGTGCCCGGAGCCGGACTTGAACCGGCACAGTGTTGCCACCGAGGGATTTTAAGTCCCTTGCGTCTACCGATTTCGCCATCCGGGCCTAAAGCAAAATACCTCAGATGATATTTCATCGAAATGTCATCTGAGGTATAAAATGGAGCGGGAAACGAGGTTCGAACTCGCGACCCCAACCTTGGCAAGGTTGTGCTCTACCACTGAGCTATTCCCGCATTTGCAACAATCATCTGTTGTTGGGCCGAAAGTATAGCAAATATCTTTTTACATGTAAAGGGCTTTTTTAAAAAACCCGTTATAATTTTAAAAAGATTTGAATAAAGGATAGATAATGCGAAGTGATACGGTTAAACGGGGATTTGATAAAACGCCACACCGCTCTCTACTACGAGCAACAGGCTTAAAAGATGAAGATTTTGATAAACCGTTTATTGGTGTGGCCAATTCGCATATTGATATTATCCCGGGGCACTTTTTTCTTCAGGAGTATGGGCGCATTGTCAAAGAGGCTATCCGCGAAGCGGGAGGCGTGCCGTTTGAATTTAACACCATTGGCGTAGATGACGGTATTGCTATGGGGCATGATGGCATGCTTTATAGCCTTCCTAGCCGTGAACTTATTGCCGATTCGATTGAAACGGTGATGAATGCGCACAAACTTGATGCCATGATCTGTATTCCCAATTGTGACAAGATTGTTCCAGGAATGCTCATGGGTGCGCTGCGCGTGAATGTCCCCACTATTTTTGTATCCGGCGGTCCTATGGCAGCGGGGCACAAGCATGATGGCACACCGATTGACCTAGCCAGCGCATTTGAAGCAGTAGGCAAACATGCCGATGGCAAAATGAGCGATGAAGAGCTTTATGAGATCGAGTGCGAAGCGTGTCCATCAGGGGGGTCATGTTCGGGTATGTTTACGGCCAACTCCATGAACACGCTATGTGAAGCTATGGGGGTTGCACTGCCAGGCAACGGTACCGTTCTTGCCATGACACCTGAGCGGATTGAAATGGTTAAAACGGCAGCCAAACGCATTGTAGAAATGGCCAAAGCCGAAGATTCAAAATGGAATTTTCGTAATATTCTTAATGAAAAAGCAATCCATAACGCTTTTGTGGTGGATATGGCGATGGGAGGCTCTAGTAATACGGTACTGCATATGCTAGCCATAGCTAGAGAAGCCGAAGTGCCGTTTGATATTGCCAATATTAATACCATTGCCGATAAGGTAGCCCATATTGCCAAAATTTCGCCCTCACTCTCAACCGTACATATGGAAGACATTAACCGCGCTGGTGGCGTTAATGCCGTTATGAAAGAGGTTAGTCGCCGTGGCGGTTTGTTGCACACGGACGCATTGACCGTAACAGGTGAGAGTATTGGTGAGCGCATCGCGGATGCAGATATTAAAGATACCACGGTAATTCATACCAATGAAAATGCGTATTCTCCTGTTGGCGGATTGTCAATTTTGTTTGGTAATCTGGCTCAAGAGGGCGCGGTGGTGAAAACGGCGGGCATTGCCGCAGGAATGCGCCAATTTAAAGGCCATGCCATCTGTTTTAACTCGCAGCAAGAGGCTATTGCGGGTATTGTCAGTCATAAAGTAAAAGCGGGTGATGTAGTTGTTATTCGCTATGAAGGGCCTAAAGGCGGGCCGGGAATGCAGGAGATGCTCTCGCCTACGTCACTTATTATGGGGATGGGATTGGGCGAGAGCGTGGCGCTCATTACGGATGGACGTTTTAGTGGGGCCACCCGTGGCGCTTCAATTGGGCATGTTAGCCCCGAAGCGGCCGAGGGTGGTGTGATTGCATTGATTGAAGATGGCGATGAGATTGAGATAGATGTGGATGCGCATCTGTTGCAGCTTAACGTGGATGATGCTACTTTAGAAAAACGTCGCGCGGCATGGACACCACATAAAAATTCTGTAAGCTCTAAATGGCTTAAACGCTATAGCTTATTGGTTTCTAATGCATCTAATGGAGCGGTACTTAAAACCGAGTTATAATAAGGCATAGGAGAGGATAATGACATTGGCATTACAAGACCTGCCGCATTACACTTATGACGATTATGTTCAGTGGGAAGGCAAATGGGAACTGATTTCGGGTATTGCTTATGCGATGGCTCCGGCTCCGAGTATTGAGCATCAGAGTATTTCACAAAGCATTGCCGGAGAACTTTATAATGCACTTAAGGCATGTGACACGTGTCGTGCGCAGTTACCGGTAGATTGGCAAATCAGTAATGATACGGTGGTGCAGCCGGATAATATGGTTATTTGTGGTGATATGCGCGGTACAACCAAGCTTTTAAGTACCCCATCGGTGGTTTTTGAAATTTTGTCGCCTGCTACATCTCACAAAGACCGAAGCACTAAATTTAAGCTTTACGAGGCTGCTGGGGTGCTTTATTATGTTATTGTCAGCCCTGATACTAAAGTGAGTGAAATTTACAAACTGCATGAGAAACGGTATCTACTTGAGGCAGAAGTGGTGCAAACCTCTTTTACGTTTGAGCTTTTAGAGTGCCGTTTTGTGCTTGATTTTCAAAAGCTCTTTTAGGGGCGGTGTTCAAACTCGGGTACAATCGCCTTAAGTTGGGCAAGCGGATCATTACATGTAAGCAATAGCGCTATCTCTTGTTGGAGCTGTGCAATGGGATAGGGTGTCTGTTTGGCTATAAAAATGGATTCGTACTGTGTTTTCTTTTCGTTTTCATCAATAAGCAGCTCTTCATAGAGCTTCTCTCCCGGACGTAATCCACTAAAAACAATGTCAATATCATCCTCTTTGCCATATAATCGAATCATCTGTTTGGCCAGATCAATGATTTGAACGGGTTTGCCCATATCTAAGATAAAAAGCTCACCTCCTTTGGCAATGGCGGCGGCTTGCAGCACCAATTGGCACGCTTCGGGGATGAGCATAAAGTAGCGTGTCATATCAGGATGGGTTACCGTAACAGGGCCGCCGTTTTCAATCTGGCTTTTAAATTTGGGGATGACGCTGCCTGAGCTGCCAAGCACATTACCAAAACGCACCGATACAATTTCAGTTGCCTGGGCATCAACGTTTTGAGCATAAAGTTCACCAATGCGTTTGGTGGCCCCCATAACATTGGTGGGGCGGACGGCTTTGTCGGTCGAGATGATAACAACTTTTGAAACCTTATGGGCAATGGCCGTATCAATAATATTTTTGGTGCCTTGAATGTTATTGATAAGAGCGGCACTGATGTTGGCTTCGCAAATCGGTACATGTTTGTACGCAGCGGCGTGAATAACAATTTCAATAGGATACGTTGTAAAAAGATGATGAAGTGCCTCTACATCAATAACGCTTTGCAGTGTTAATACGGCATCATCTAAGGCCTCGCCAATCGAATAGAGGTTAAATTCACTGTGATCTAGTAAAATCAGTTTTTTGGCTCCAAAACGATGGCATTGTTTGGCGATTTCACTGCCGATACTACCACCGGCACCGGTAATAAGAATGGTTTTGTTTTTAATAAAAGCACCAATAGCACTAGAGTCAAGGTCTTTGGGATGGCGCGCTAAAAGGTCTTCGATGGAGAGGTCTTCAAGCCGTTCGTGGCGGTCTCCTAAAAGTTTGACATTTTTTATCTCTAGGATATTGAGCTGCGTTAGGGTTTCATAGAGCGTTTGCAGTTCGTTTTGAGGCAGTTGCGCCGTAATAATGGCGGCTTTGATGGCATGGGTGATAACAAGATGTTCCAGTTCATCATAGCTATATACTTTGATATTGTGCATGTAGCGGTTGCGCATTGCTTGATCTTCATGCGGCAGCAGCACGATGGCCACGGGGTAGTAGGGAATTTCGTTGTTCATGGCGCTTTTAATAATATTGGCGCTTTTAGAGTTCATGCCAAGAATAAGCGCGGGAGCGTAGCTGGTATTGGCCTGTTCAATCATAATGCGTTTGGAGATGCGTAGTGCCCCTAAGAGCAATAACGAGAGCGACATATCAATAAGGATGATGCTTCGCGGAAAAGGTGAAAAAAAAGATTCAAACAGTAAAAAAATACCAAAAAAAGAACCATAGGCAACAAAATGGGCAAGCACCAGTTTTTTGGCTTCAAAAATGCCAAAAAAACGCCATACGAAAGAGTAGCCATTAAATTGTGTGATGGCAAACACTTTGAGCAGAGCAATCGTAATATAAATATGCCAAAATGGCGTGAGAAAGTTATCGGGAACGACAAAATTAAAACGCAGTAAATAGGCCCAATATAGTGTTGCCATGGTTGCTGCGGCATCGGTTAAAATAAAAAATGCGATGCGTTTAAATGCAGTAGGACGCATGAGGTGTTGGGTCATAAAAGTACCGTCTTGATAATGTGGCAGACACGATCAACATCATCACGTGTCATTTGTGTACCGCTAGGCAGGCAAAGGCCGCTTTGAAAAAGCGTTTCACTGACACCGTTGCTTACATGTAAAGCATCTTTAAAGAGCGGTTGGAGGTGCATGGGTTTCCATAATGGGCGCGATTCGATATTTTCTTTCTCTAGCGCTTTGATGACATGTAAGGGGTCGGTATGTTCAAAAGTAAGCGTTGTGAGCCAGCGATTTCCCTTTGTTTGTGGCAGTTCGGGCATAAAAGTAATTTCGTCAATTGCGTCAAGCGTTTCGCAATACCAATTAAAAATACTTCGGCACTGTGCCATACGTTCATCCAGCACTTCCATCTGCGCCACGCCAATGGCCGCCAAGACGTTGCTCATGCGGTAGTTGTATCCAAACGTTTCATGTTCGTAATGCAAATACGGCTCTTTAGCCTGTGTGGATAAAAAACGGGCGCGATCAATCCATGCTTTATTGGAACTCACCAACATACCACCGCCTGATGTGGAGAGGATTTTGTTGCCGTTAAAAGAGTAGATGCCCATATCGCCAAAGGTGCCGCTCTGCTTGTCTTTAAAAGTGGCACCCAGACTCTCTGCGGCATCTTCAATAACATAGATACCGTGGCGCTTACATGTAAGAATAATTGCCTCAATATCCGCACATTGACCGTAAAGATGCGTGAGAATCAAGGCTTTAGGTTTTTTGGGCGCTTTGGCTATGGCCTCTTCTAAAAGCACAGGATCAAGATTCCAGCTTTTTGCATCCGAATCAATAAAAAAAGGCGTAGCATTTTGATAGAGTATGGGTGCAATAGAGCCGATAAAGGTAAAGCTTGAAGCCAGAACAATATCTTCTTTGCCAATATCAAGGACGCGCAAGGCTAAATGAATGGCCGCGGTGGCGTTGATGGTGGCTAATGCATAAGGTGCTTTGGTGTATTCGCAAACACTCCGTTCAAACTGATCTACAAAGGGGCCAAGTGGTGCAATATAGTTGCTTTTAAACGCCTGGGCAATATACTCCTGCTCTTTTCCAGACATGTGCGGAGGCGAGAGAAAAAGACGATCAGCCATGAAGCTCCTTTTTGTGAGTTGCCGGTACACCCGCCACCATAACATTAGAAGCCACGTTGCTAACAACGCTGCTACCTGCAGCTATAATGGATTGCGATCCGATCGTAATGTTTTGAATAATGCTGCTTCCAATACCAATATGCGTGAGTGCTCCAACGTTCACACCACCTGCAAGGGCGCTGCCGGGGCTTACATGTACAAAATTGCCAAGATGACAATCATGCTCTATAATGGCACCGGAGTTGATAATAACGCCTTTGGCAATATGGGTGTTCGCATTAATAACCACCAGAGGCATCACAACACTGCCTGCATCTACGGTAGCGCTTTTGGAAACGATGGCCGAGGGGTGAATTAATGGGGGAGTTGATAGATTGTCATAAGTGATTTTGTCAAAAATTTTTTGGCGTAGGAAGTTGTCGCCAATTCCAAGAGCCACGGGTATAAGGGGATAAAGCTTTTTAAACGTGTCATAGCTGAGTGCTTGCTCTTTTTGTGGATCGTCATCAATCCATAAAACCGTTGTAAAACCGCACTCAAGCGCAATATCGGCAACCACTTTACCGTGGCCACTTTGCCCGTATATGGCAATGGTGTTAGTTGTTTCCATTAAATTTTTCCATCGTAATGTGATCTTGCGCCGAAACACCCTCACGTTTAAATACCTTATAAAAGGTTAGCAGCATAATTTTAAGATCCAGCCAAAATGAGAGGTTCTCAACATACCAGACGTCCAGATCAAACTTTTCTTGCCAACTTATGGCATTACGCCCGTTCACCTGTGCCCAGCCGGTAATGCCGGGTTTGACATTATGGCGTTTTTTTTGTTTATCATTGTAAAGCGGTAGGTACTCTACCAAAAGCGGGCGGGGGCCGATAAAGCTCATATCGCCTTTTAAGACGTTAAAAAGTTGCGGCAGTTCATCAAGGCTAAGTGAGCGTACGAGTTTGCCAACACCTTTTAATCGCTGTGCATCGGGAAGCAGATTGCCTGCGGCATCGGTGTCATTGGTCATGGTGCGAAATTTATAGATCGTAAAAATACTGCCGCAACGACCGGGGCGTTTTTGGGTGAAAAAAATGGGTGTTCCCATTGCTACTTTAATGGCTAAAGTACAAAGTAACAAAAAAGGTGCAAATAATAATAAGAGCAGTAGCGCCAATAATCTATCGCCAATAGGTTTAAAAAGCTGCCGATATAAATTCATATTTTGAGTTTATATACCTTTGCATGCGGTGATAATATGACGGGTTCAAAGAGCGCTTTGTCATAATTTTCAAACACAAACATCTGAATGTAAAGAGCGTTTAGGTAATGTGCGTCTAAAAGTAAAAACTGGTTATATGATGCCATATAGACAAGAGATAGATTTCCATTCATTGAAATCATTTGAGAGTTGGTAACCACCTTGCCGCTGTTGTCGTATTTGACAGTTATAAAACTTTGCAGTGGTACCTCTTGATTGCCTACTTTTATGATACCACGGCTTTTATCTAGGGCGATACCATTGCCTAAAAATAGCGTACTCCCTTGATCTTTAAAGTTTTGGGTAGCATAAAAAAATGGTTGTTGCTTTGCATTTCCACTGTTTAAATCAAGATTGCTAAAAACATTGACTGTTGGAAAAATACTCATCATACGATAGGGAAGATAAATGAATACTTCTGCACTTTTTTGGGGTAAATCAATCTTGTTTTGTCCTAAATTCTGAATGAACGAATCAACATTCAGTTGATCTGGCAGATTGTTTTTAAACAAGGTGTCGGCAACTGTTTTATAATCAGATGAGACATAGGTTTCAACAGCAAGACGGCCTAATTGTGCGGCTTCAAGCTGTGAAGATGTGGAGAGAATGCGTGAGACAATATAGTTGTCATGATGGTGTTTTCCTCCATCAATTAGTGTATTTTTATTGGTGTAGAACCAAAGTGGATAGCCATAGTCCCACCAAGCAATAACGTAATCTTTATCTGAACCAACTTGTTTAAGATCATCAAGAATTTTGACTTCATCTTTTGTGAAAACAGTAGGTACTTGGTAACCGATAATATGGGTGATATTGGGATAGAGAAGTGCCGCCGTTAATGCAACAATAACAGCATAACGTGTTTTGTTAAAGACAATAAATTGAGTCAGTACATAAAAAAGAAAAACGCTACTCATTGCTGCAATACCAACAGCATAAACTGTAAAACGCAAGCCACCCCATAATGAGAAAACACCAATAGCGATAAGTGGCAGTGCAATAAGAAACTGGCGATGTTTGATGACTAAAACTACATAACCAATCAGTGCAGCTAATACGCCAACAATCGAGCCACTCATGCGATTAGCCATAGTCTCAAAAGAGATTTGCCCGGCTTCTCTAACGGTTTGAATGACTTGAAAAAAGTGTAAACCACTCTCTTCTGTCGAGCGATCAAGATAACCAGTGATCTTGGCAATAATTAGTGAAAATACACCGGCATAAAAAATAAAAAAGCCAAATGCAATGAGTGCAATGTATGTCCAGTATTTTTGTTCAATTTTCTTGGATAGGTATGCTAAAGAAAGCACTGCAAAGATAGCTAGTTTTATTATAAAAGGTGTAGGTAAAAGTGCTATGGCAATAGTGGCAATACTCGCAAACGTCAAAGAATCATCTCGAAATGCAATAAGGGCATAAATGATGTAAATAAAATACATCGCATAAATCAGTGAGAGCCCTTGCGGGTAAAAAAGCGGATAAATGCTAATAATGATAAATGCAAAAAAAATATTTGAGCGCTTGTGTAGTACTAAAAGAGAGATAAAAGCATATAAAACAAACATTTGCATAAGTACTGAAAACATATCTGAGTCAAAATAGCCCGTCATCGTTCGGTTGTAATAACTCCAGGCAATAGAACCAATCAAGGCGGACAAAAAACCAAAAAACTGCATGTTAAAAAGGCGGCTAATAAGAATGATAGGAATAACAACTAAACTTGAAATAAATGCGGGCATATATAGTAAGACCGTTTCAAGTGAGACAGGCAGGATTTTTGCAAAAAAAGCAGTCGTATAGATAACACCGGGGTAGGAGTCTAAAGCTATTTGAATTTGAGGATTGTGCTCATGCATGCCATATAAAAGATATTGTACTGCCGAAGCAAAGTAGTAACCGTCATTGGTATTGATCATCAATTCGTCATTCCAGTAAAACGAAGAAACATCTTTAAATTGATACACCCAGATCATTCTGATTAAAAAGCTGAATGCATAGGCAAAAAATATAAAAATAGCAGTGTATTTTAAGCTGTCGAAGTAGGATTCGTCTTCAATGTGATCAAACAGTTGCATTCGGGGTATACCTTAATGTAAAATTATTGTTTATTATACAGAAGCGAGATTAATTCTTGCTCCAGTTTTTTTGCAAGATTTTCAATGTTATGATGCGTTTGTATATAGGCAAAGCCCTTGTTTCCCATCTCTTTTTTGATGTTAAGATCCATATTATGCAGCTCTAAAATGGCTTTGGTGATGGCATCGGCATTGTGAGCCGGGATACTTACCCCGCTACCGGAATCTTTTACCGGATTATTTTTTGCATTGCTGGCAAAGATAATGGGCTTTTTTGAAGAGAGGTAATCAAAAAGTTTATTAGAGCTGATACCAAATTTAAAAACAGGAGAGTCTGCAAGAGGAAAAAAAAGTAGGTCTGCTCCTTTCATGGCAGCGATAGCATTCTCTTTTGGCATGGGATCGTAAAACGTTACGTTATGTGGCGCTATTTTTTGCAAGCGTGTTTTTTCCGATCCGGCACCAATAATATGAAAATGAATCTCTTGATGATTTTGGAGTGCTTTGGCTGATTGAATGAGGATATCAATATCGTTTGCTACGCCAATAGCGCCGGCATAGAGAATGTGAGTATGCTCTTGCGGAATAAATTGACGCGGAGTTATTGAGATGCTGCGCTCTAAAGATACACCATTAGGAAGCCATAAAATACGATCGTCTTTAATGCCAAATTTATGCAAATGCTCATAAGCATAAGGGAGTAGGGAGATAATTTTTTTGGCTTTTTGATACAAAAATTTTTCCAGATATGACAAGAGCATAATATAAGGATGCCACTTTGACATGCCGATATCAATAAGTGTTTGCGGCCAAATATCGCGTATTTCCATGACAAAAGGAACATTCAGCCGACGGGCAACGCGCCAGGATGCAAATACGGCTAACAGATGCACACTGGATCCGATGATAATGTCAGGAGTATTTTTTGGCGTTACATGTAAGGCTTTACGCATGTAATCGAGCTGATTAAGTACCCGGCCAACCCCATTGCCACGGTAGGGACGTGTACGAATCCAGATGAAATCAACCCCATCAAGCGTTTCATGCAGATAGGGGCTATTGCCGTATGTTTTCATCTCTTTAAAGGTTGCATAGTGAAAGCTTGACGCTACAATCGTAACGTGATGCCCTCGACGTATTAGCGCTTTGGCAAAATCGTAGTGGCGCGTGCCGCCGCCCATATCGGGGGTGAGGGCGTGGTGGTTGAAGATGCAGATATTCAAAATGATCCATTATAAAGTAAAGTCATAATTATGTAGTTCCTTTTTTATAATTTGTAAAGTATCTAAATTTAAGTCAACTATATTTGGATCAATAGAAGAGGGTAAAATATTTCTATCTAGAGTAATAGATAAAAAAGAAAATAATGACTCCTTAGAATTAATAATTTCATCTGTAGTTAAGAAACTTGTCATGTGGGATCTGTCCTTTTTTGAATAAGAAATGGATATTTTCCCCATAATTTTAGAATCTAAAAGTGCTGTAGAAAAATGACTGACAATTACTTTTGTTTTGTTAATTATATCTATGATATTAGAAGTTTCAATGACTTCCAAATGAGTATTTATGTTGATTTTATACATTGGGTGTTGTTTAATTGCAACTTTATATTTTTTAGAAAGAGCATTCAATGTTGCAAGCACATCGTTGAGCTCATCACTTCTCACGGCATCAGCACCTTGCATAAAGTATACTACATCATAATCATTAGGTATAGTAGAGTTTATACGAGAAAACAAATATTTGTGATAAATGCTACCCGCTATAACAAATTGTTTTTCATCAGCATGATTTGAAAGATAGAACTTTTTGTAATAGTTACCCCAAACAAAACATTTACTAAATCTGAAGAAAGAAGCTTCTTTACCGGGAATACCATGCATCATATTAAAAAGTTGAGCACCACTATTTTCCAAAATATATGTTAAATAACTCATGTAAAAAGAGTACTCTTGAAAAACGATTAATACTTTAATATTGTGTTTATGGTACAAAAAATAATATTTTGATATTTTAATGCTGATAGCACCAAGAAATGGTAAAACTTTAATATAAAACTTTAAATTTTCAAAAATTTCTTTATAAAAAAAAATAGGTAAAATTGGAAAATATATATTTGAAATTTTTATTGGCTTAATAAAGTTTTCTTTACATAACTCTTTTTTTATACTCTTGTGCGGGTCAATATCAGAGTGATCAATGACATAATAGTTTTTATTTTTCTTGAAATCAAAAGAACAAAAAAATGAACAAACAAACGATAAGACCATAATGAGAAAAAAAATAAAAGAAAGAGATAGTTTTTGAAATATATTTAAATTCAAATGACCATTTTTAATATGGTACAAATATTGATAATATGATCTTTTTAAATCAGATTCATTCATGGCAAAAATTCTCAATTATTTTTTTTGTACTTTGTGGATACATTAAATTATTTTGTTTGATAAATAATTCTTGTGAAATTGGTGTATATTTATGTGTCAAAACATCAAATAGCATTTCTTTATTTTTTATCAAATCAAGTTTGAGTGCATTATAGTCAAGTAGATTAAATGAGCTGTAATTGTAGTTAATAAAATATGAATTTTGAATTAAATGTTTAGCTTCTAATGAAACGGTAGAAAATATTGAAAAACAAAAATTTGAGCTAGCAATCAGTTCATAAAGATTAATGTATTCTTCTACAATTGCGTGATTGATGAAGTGCTTTTTGTATAATTCTTGATTTTCTTTTGGATGAACTTTTATTTTTAGCTGAAAAGGTAAACCTAAAGTTGACATAATCTCACTAATATCTTTTATGTATCTAGCGTGTTCATCCAACGCAATGCCAAATTGAGTAAAATAAACAATACTGATAATATTGTCTAATTTTTTAAGAGAGTAAGTTGCTATTTTATCCCAATACATAAAACCACCTTCTAAGTATTTAAGATCATGATTGGTGTTTAATTTCTGAATAATCTGCTTATGATAAATACTAGGATAGTAATAATACTCACAATAAACATCGTTATGATTGATTGGATCTATAAGCCAATTATCATACTTTACAGTTTGAATATTTGTCTCTTTACATCGGTTTATAAGTGCTAAATTAATAGGCGAACGATCATTTTCAATAAAAATTGTGTTAGTCTTTTTTATTTCTAATGTGCTATATACACTTATGTAGTCAATGAGTCGATGAGCTAAAATCAATATGTCTATTTTGGATAAGTCTGATTTTAACAATTTGTGAAAACATAAAGCAAAATTTTTATATATAATAAATGTTTTTTTATTAATGCAAGTTCTTTTTTTAATTTCACACAATGATATATTATTTGTTTTTGAAATATATTCTTCTATTGAAGTATGTTTTAATATGGCACAGAATGATTTGTTTCCATAAATTAAAAGAGTAAACTTTAAGAATGGAATAGAAATAAGTTTAATAAACATACGGAAAAGTGAAAGTAACAATACAATTTCTTTTCTTTTTTTTGTGTATGATGATAAATGAACTGAATACATCATTTTTAATGAAATAAGACATTTTCTATCTTCTTCATCTAATGATGATAAAAAAGATTGAAATTGATTAAATCTTTTTACTATTTTATTGTTTTGCATCATAAAATTGACCATGTTAGTGCAAATACAGCAAAATAAAAGATTATTAGTATAAATTTATTATATGAAATATAAAGATTTTTTTGTGCATATAGGTACATTAAAATTGATATAAAAAAAGAACTGATGAATAAAGAAAAAGCGGCGCCATTCATTCCAAATATTGGAATAAAGATATACAATCCTATAATAGTTAAAATGCTTCCAGCCCCATAAATAAAAGAGACTAAAGAAGTTTTTTTAAGATATGTTAAATGCAGTTCCATTATTTGAGCAAAAACCATAAAACAATAAGCACTTGCTATTATATATGCAATAGAAGATCCTAGCTTGTATTGTGTATTTGAAATATGATAAACAATGTATATAACAAAATATGTTGCCATTAGAGCAGTAAAAAGCATTAAGATATTTTTCCAAAATGCCAATTTTATTTCAATGTGAAGATTGTCAGATATTTTTTGGTAAAAAATAGGCTGATAACTCATAAAAAAAGCATTACCAATATATGACATGGCCAGACCAATACTAAAAGCAAAGGTATAAATCCCAAGCGTATCTTTTGATATAAAATTTATCAAAATAATTTTGTCAGAATTTGAAAACATCAAAAGTGATATTGCACCTGGTACTAAAGGAATAGAGTATTTTAAAATCTGTTTTACAATATTAGAGTCAAAAAGTTTCCAATGAATCTTATCGCGCATAATTGTATATGCAAATATAGACGCAATTAACGTAATTATGCTACTTGAAAGTAACATGGCTAGAACATTGTCTTTAAATAGTGTCAAAAACAAAAAATTAAATCCCAATCCAGTAATAGCATATAAAGTTGAAACTTTAATATATTTTTTTGCATACCCCTTACTCCTATAATACATTTGCATTATTTGAAATAGATAGATGGCTGAAGAAGAAAATATAGACAAAACAAAATATTTAAAATCAATATTGTAGTTTTCAATAAAAAGTACATACAATAGTAAAGAAATTGAAAAGTAAAAAATATTTAAATATATTCCTAAAAAAAAATAAGTACTTATAAGTACTTTTTCTTCAATTTCAACTGATAGTCTTACATAGGCGTACAAATAGTAAAATGTTAATATAAAAGGTAAAAATGATACAAGCGAACGAAGAAAACCTAAGGTGCCATATTCATTAGGTGAAATAAGATGTGAATATAAAGGTAATGCTAAAAATGAAAGTCCTTTTACTAAAATTTCTCCTGAAGCATATATCATGATTTTCTTAATCATGTTTGCTCTTTATGTTTAAAAAAAGACGTAATTTTTTCAGCAATAAAATCATGAACTTCGCTACTAATATGATGGCCATCATCAAGTATATATTTAGGGTTTTTATGAGTAAAATCATAAACATTAACTATAGAAATATTTTCTTCTTTAGCAATATTTATCAATACATTATTGTAATCCATAATATTTTTTTCAATTCCATAAGATCGTTCAATAAGATATTTACCTGGATATGCAATATTAATTAAAAAAATATGTTCAATCGGATTGTGCAGTTTTAATTTTTTGATAATTGATTTTATATTATTTTCGTAGTCTATTTTAGAAACTTCTGTTAAAGGATTTTGTTTTGTCAGTTGATACCGATAACGAGATTTGAATTTAATATATCCATGAGCCACTTTTTTGATAAAAGGTATTTCTGACATACACGCTAGAATTTTTTTTGTAGTTTTTGAAAAAAGTCTTGGCGAACAGTCAACAATTCCCAAAGCTATAACTGCGTAGTGGCAATTGGTAGCTTTTTGGTGATATATGTAAGCTTCATCTGCATTTTCTATGGCAGAAGTATTGTTTTTTTTTGCTTTGGATATGACATAAAGTTGCTGCGGTAATGCGGATTGAATTTTATATGGATACAAATCAGTTTCTAAAATATGATCTTCTGGGCGTACTAAACATAAGGAATCTGCCAGGATTAACATTGTTTTCATATTAAAAGCTGGTATGTAATTTATTTTGGAATCTTTTATCCAACTTTGATATATCAGTTTTGATCTGTTCAATATCTTGTTGACGAGGTTTGGAAAAAAAAGAGCATTCTTGGCATGTTTTTAAATCTTGTTGATAAAATTCATTGCGAACTTGATTGAGAACTTTTGAATCAAATACCGATTGGATGCCATCGCGAATGTTTCCAATTTTCATGGAAGCTGAAAAATCATTACAGCATAAAGCAATTTTTCCATCAAATGCAATGGTTAATATATTAAATGGGTAAGAACAAAAAAAGTTTTTTTGTTTTTTTTCAAAAAGATAATACTCTGCTTGAAGTTTAGGATTTTTTCTGGAAACAAACCGATCGTTTTCATAAATGGTTGCATCTAACATAAAATGCACATTAATTTCATCCAAAAAATCACTCCAAAGCTCTACGTATTGATTGAGCTTTGTTTCTTTTGTTAAAAGAAGGTTAGAAGATATTTTTGGAAATTTGGTATAGTTTTTTCGCTCTTCATAAAAAAGTTTTATATTTTCATATACTGTGTCAAACTTCAAAGGGAAGCGATACTTTTCATAACTCTCCTTGTCCCATCCCTCTATAGAAAACTGTAAAACATCAACTTGCATTAATGCATCAAGATGCTGATTAATTTTTGAAGCATTGGTAGATACCGATACACGAAACCCATCCTTTTTTAAAAGCGTAATGATTTCATCAAAATGTGGGTGTAGTGTCGGTTCAGCAGTAGAGTATAAGCGTATATTTTTTATTTGTGCTTTTTTTGCTTCTGTTAATATATATTTAAAAAGTTCAAGTTCCATATAGCCTTTTGAACGTTCCTGAGGCATATAAAGTCTGGGGCAAAAAGGGCATGCTGCATTGCATGATGCACAAATGTCAATAATAATTTCTTTGGGTTTTGGATTTTGAAAAAAATAGTTTATTTTCAAAGCATTTCCGTAACCTATAAAATTGGCAATGGTTTCTTTAGCCCCCATTAGAATCTCCTAAATATAATTTTGCTAAATCAAAATCTATTTTTTCATCGATATCAATAGAATGCATTTGATCCATTTTATATGCATATATATTATTTTTTAGAAAAAAGCTTTTTTCTTCTAATAGTTTTTTAGTTTCAGCAATATAAATAGCGCCATTAATTCTATAGTATTGATCAAGATCTTGACTTCTTTTGTTCTGGATGTCGTCTTTAATAAAATGTTGCATGTCTCCATCATCTGGCAAGGTATTGCTCCAAAGGGGGCTATGATCCATTGCGCAAACGCTTATGATCGCATCAGCTTTTTTGCTATCTAAAAGTGCAATGGCCTCATCTATGTGATGCGAACTCCTTAGTGGACTGGTTGGCTGAAGCAGTACGACATAATCAAAGGTAGTGACATTTTTAAGAAGATGCTCAATGACATCAAACGTGGTTGACGTGTCACGTGCCAAATGTGCAGGTCTTAGTATTGTTTCTGCACCAATTTTTTTTGCAATATCCAGAATCTCTAAGGCGTCACTGGTTACGATGACTTTATCAAGATATTTACTTTGTAAACCTGCTTCGATGCTCCAGGCAATGAGTGGTTTTCCAGCCAAGTCAAGTATGTTTTTTTTAGGAAGTCGTTTACTTCCTCCACGAGCCGGAATAATTGCTAAAAATGTTTTATTATTATGCAAACTAAAAAACCTCGTTATATTCGCTGTTGGCTCTCTCATACTCTTCCATACGCCCAATATCTAGCCAATATTCTCGAATAGGAAAAGAAACAATATCTTTGTCTTTGGCAATCAATTGTTCAAAAAGTGTTGGCATATCAAAATATGATGGCGGGATGTATTCTAATACCTCTGGTGAGAGCATATAGATACCGGCACTAACAAAGAATTTGTGAATAGGTTTTTCTGTAATTGAGAGTATCTTGCTATTTTCAATATTGACAACACCATAAGGGACTTGAAAGTCATATTCTCTGACACACATCGTTCCAATAGCGTTGTTGGATTTGTGGTATTCGTGAAGGTGCTCAAAATTTATATTAGTAAGTAGATCTCCATTCATGACAAAAAATGGTTCGTGTGGTTTGTTTTTAAGTAAGCTTAAGGCTCCTGCTGTTCCCATCCTTTGTTCTTCTATGACATACTCAATGTTCACTCCAAATGCGCTTCCATCACCAAAATAGTCTTGAATGATGTGTGATTTATAGTTCACACACATAATAATATCGGTGTATCCGTGCTCAGAAAATTTTTCTACAATAGTTTGCAAAATAGGCTTATTCCCAACTTTCAGCATAGGCTTGGGTGTGTTTTCAGTAAGAGGTCTTAGGCGTGTTCCAAGACCTCCAACCATAAGAATGACTTTATTCGGTTTTTGATCTTTTGAGATCAATTCATCCAAAATTTCTAAACCTATCAGATTGCCATAATTGTCAACTATTGGGATTTGATGAATTTTTTTTGTCCTACAAATATTGATGATTGTCTCTTTTGAATCGTTGACTGATGCTACCGTAGGTGATTTAAAGTAGATATCTTTTACAGATTCTTGCAAGGATATATTTTTGAGTAAAGCTCTTCTAATATCTCCATCGCTAATAGTTCCCAATAGCTTTTGATAATCATCGACTACTAAAGCCAATTGTTTTGAGCTTTTGTCAATGATCTGAAGCACTTCCAAGATTGAAGAAGATTCTTTTACAATGATATCATCAATATTTTTCATGATTTATTTTCTTTCCAAATGGGGTGTTTTAGCTCCCATTTACCAAAGTTCCTTTCCCATAAATGTGGACTTCTGAATTTTTCTATAGCATCATGGTACTCTTGTAAAGATATATCCATATAATCACAGCAATCTTTAATATACTGTTCGGGGAACTCCCCGTCAAAGCGTTTAATTAAAGCGATGCCTTCATCTCGTGTAATATCGCCATTTCTAATCTCTTGTGCAGAATCGTATGTTGCTCTTCCAATGCCAAATTTAATGGTTGTTGTATGGTAGTGTAGCCAATCTATTTTATCATCCAAAGAGCTGTATTTACTAAAGCTTCCTTCGGTTCGATGATCATTTGGCATAAAATCACTGTTTTGTACTGAATAGTAATACGTTTCTTGAGGATGCCATTTTACATAATAGCCTAAATAGTGTACTTCTGTTCCAGTTTGCTGGATTTCATAAGGATTGACGGGAAAATAAGCTTCCAAGTCAGATAGTTTAAAGCCATGCGCATCAATAAGCTCTATTGCAGGAACTCCACCAAGGACTAAATCTTTTATACTCAGTTCTGCACTATAGTATTTTGGATCACGTGTTGGTTTTTCATTGTCTTCAATGGCATTACCATATTCGGCCTCATTTTCTCCAAATATGACAAGAGGAATATTGAGCAAGACAGAGAGTCTTGGAGCCAAATTCTTTTGTCCCAAAATAAATGGCTGAAAAGGATGTCCAAGGTTCAAAAAAGCGCTTCGAGTCAAAAATTTGTGAAGCTTTTTATTTTGATTATAGGTATAGTTGGCAAACCCCGCATTGAGCCATGAATCAAAATTTCTTCTTCCAATATCGGTATAAAGGGCAGGTGGCCATGTTATTAAAATAGGGTTCATATTGTATTTGTATTTTAAGATATGGGCAGCTTGAACACTATCTTTTCCTCCACTTCCAGGAACTACAACGTCATATCTTCCATCATTGCGTCTAAATTTATTACACAACCCTTCAAGTTGTAAGTGTCGTTCTTCCCAATTAATGGATTTCTTTTTCTCTGCATATTTACAAGCTTCGCAGATGCCATCATCATCAAATGATAACGTACGTTTCTTCTCACCTTCTTTTTGTTTAAACTCAACCGTAGAGGATGGCCTTTGGTTGTTCATAGTGCATTTTTTACAAAATTTGACGTCTAAAGGCAGGCCATATTTCCCGTATTGTTCGCTCATGATATGTCTCCTAAAGTGCTATAAAATTTTGAAATAGTTTAATACCGGCATCACGGCTTTTTTCTGGATGAAACTGTACGCCATAAACATTGCCGTGTTGAATTGAAGAAACAAATTTATGACCAGAATACTCTGTTAATGACGTGATATTCGTATAATTGACAACTTCATATGAATGCATAAAATAAAATTCTGCATCTTCCAAACCAAATAACAAATCGTTAGATTTTATAACATCAATGGTATTAAATCCCATATGAGGAACTTTTGCATCAACTAACATTGGTTTGACTTCTGCTTTTATAGCATCCAAACCTTGTGTTTTACCATATTCAAACCCTAAAGTTGAAAGTATTTGCATACCAAGGCAAATCCCAAGTGTCGGTTTGGTTTGGATTGCTTTTTTTAAAGGCGCTAAAAGTTCATCTTTTTCAAGTTCAGCCATAGCATCTTTAAAACTTCCAACACCAGGTATTACAATTTTCTCTACACTATCAAGCGCATCTTTATTGTTAATAATTTTGACGCTACCACCAGCTTTTTCAATCGCTTTTTTTATACTATGAATATTTCCTGCTATTCCGTAATTAATCAGTCCTATTATTGTGCTCATTTTGATACCTCGATTCCATTGCTTCTTAGATACTCTTTTATCTCTTTTATTGTGTATTTGTCATAATGCAATAAGCTTGATATTGCCACACCGCTGGGTTGAGCATACTCTATAAGTTCTTTTATATCTTCTAATGTTCCAGCGCCACTTGCAACTACTACAGGGATATTGACACTTTCTACCATTTGTTTTGCAAGTTCTTTGTCAAATCCTCTTTGTCTTCCATCGGTATCGACGCACTGTAAAAATATCTCACCAGCACCTCTAAGTTCTACTTCTTTTGCCCATTCTATAACATCTTTATTTGATTGAATTCTTCCACAATCTGTGTAGCATTCATACCAGGTATCCCACTTTTTAGCTTCTATATTTACAACAACTGCTTGATTTCCAAAAATTTGTGCAGCTTCATTTATGATTTCAGGATTTTTTTGTACAGCATAAGTATTAATCGCTACTTTGTCGGCTCCGCTATGAAAAAGTTTTGAGAAATCTTCTATCGTCTTAACTCCGCCTCCAACACCAAATGGAATAAACAATTCATTTGCAGTTTTTTCAATCTCATCAAATAAAATCTCTCTTTGATAAAGTGAAGCTACTATATCTATATACATTACTTCATCAGCACCTTGTGCATAATATTTTTTTGCTAAATCAACAGGCAAGCCCATCTTTCTCAGGCCTTCAAAATGTACTGGTTTAACTACATAAGGTGGTTTAACATCAAGTTTAACTATTATTCTTGTTCGCATATTTTCTCCAAAGATATTAAGTCGTAAAATGTTTTTTTTAGACAATTTTTCAGGTTTATTTTTTTAATTGCTTGAACAATCTTCTGGCTAGCATTTCCATGACCATAAGGATTTTCAACATTTTCTAAATTTGTTTGAAATTCAGATGAATAAAGAGTTATAAAAGCATTCTTAATACTCTGCCTATTAGGATTGCAATCAATGACGCTACGAGCCTTTATGCGCCCTTTTTGTCTATCACCAATATTGATCGTGCCTATTTTAAAACTTGGGGCTTCTAAAAGTCCACTTGAGCTATTTCCCACCACAGCATCTACAAACTGCAAAGCACTGAGATATCTTAACTGTCCTAAAGAAGTAAATCCTATAGATTTATGAGAATTGTGTGTTACATATTCATCAAGCATTTGATTTATCACTCTTCCATCGGTATCGCTGTTTGCTTTTGTAAAGATAATATTTGTATCTTCTAATGCATCTATGACATCAAGCAATTCTTGAAATTGCTCTTTTGCGGTAGAATTTTCTAGTGTTACAGGATGAAAAGTTACTAATATGTTTTTTTTGTTTAATTTAAAATCAATAGATTTCTCAAATGCATTTTTGCTTAAAAGTTTTAATCTCTTGATGTTTTCTATTCCCATTCCACCTACATTAAAAACTCTTGATGGATGTTCGCCTAGTTGAATCACTCTATTTTTATATTCTTCTGTGGCTGTAAAATGAAGATGGCTCATTTTACTTATGCTATGGCGAATTGATTCATCAAAGGCACCCTCGGTTGTTTCACCACCATGCAGATGTGCTATAGGAATTCTAGCTATCATAGCAGCACTAACGCACGAAAATATTTCATACCTATCACCAAGGACTACTAAAATATCAGGCTTCAACTCTTCATAACTTTCAGCAAAAGATATTTGAGCCAACCCCATAGATTTTGAGATACCAATAGATGTATCGGAGGACAAAAGCATCTCTATTTTTTTGTCTATTCTAAAATCTTTTTCTATCTCTTTGTAAGTTAATCCAAATTCGGGGCTTAAATGCATACCTGTGACAATAAGTTGAAGCTCAAGGTTCTCATCGGCTTCAATCTCTTTCATTAGCCAATAAAGTAATCCATACTCAGCCCTTGTACCTGTCACTACACAAATTTTCATTAGATTAATTCATCCTCTTTATAGTTTTTAATTGCAATTGTTCCAACTATTTCATTCCATCGCATTGGGCTTATTCCATTGCCTGGCCTTTTGATAGTCAGATTACTTTCATCTAAAATTTCACCTTTTTTTATATCAGTTTTTGCAACGATACTTTTCCTCGCCACATTCATATTTGGTATTTCACTCTTTGATGTTTTTTTCACACTGCTTCCAAGAGCTAATTCTATATTTCTTATAGCCTTTACCATTGCTTTGAGTTCATCTGGTTCTAAACTTGCCTTGTGATCTGGCCCTTCCATGGTTTTATCAAGGGTAAAATGTTTTTCTACACAACAGGCACCCATTGCAACTGCTGCTATATCTACTTCTATTCCTAAAGTATGGTCACTGTATCCAAATGCTACATCAAATGTTTTTCCAATAGTAACCATCGCCTTTAAATTGACGTCTTCCATTGGAGTTGGATACATGGTATTTGCATGTAAAACGGTAATATTTTCTTTTTTTGTTCCAGAGGATATTAAAACATCCAAAGCATCTTCTATTTCTCCAATATCTGCCATACCTGTGGATAAAATTATTTTTTTATTGAGAGTACCTATATGTTTTAAATAAGGAAGATTGGTAATTTCGCCACTTGGTATTTTAAATATTTCAACTCCTAGCTTGTTGAGGAGTTCTATGCTGTCGTGGTCAAATGGAGTGGATAGAAACATAATATTTTTGGTTTTACAATAAGCCATTAACGCTTCGTGGGTTTTTAAATCCAGTTCTAGCTTTTTGATCATATCAAATTGCGATTCGCTTTGATCGGTAGTTTCTTTTTGATATGCAGCTTTTTGTGCCTGTTTGCTTACCAGCTTTTCGGCCTTAAAGGTCTGAAATTTGACGGCATCAGCGCCTGCTTCACTGGCAACATCAATAAGCTTTTTAGCAATTTCCAAGCTTCCGTTGTGATTGACGCCCGCTTCTGCAATGATAAAGACGCGCTTCATTTGAGCACACTCCCCGCTTTAATAAAGCCTTCTTGGATGGAGTACTCTTTACATGTAGCGTTGCTTCCATAAAAAGTATGCGGTTTTACATGGGTGCCACCGTTAATAATCGCACCAGTGCTAATGTGACAGTGATCTTCGATGTTAGCGTCGTGTTCAATAAGTGCTTTTGTGTTGATAATACAGTTTTGCCCTATTTTTGCATGGGCGTTGATGAGTGCATGATGCATGACAACGGTGCCTTCACCCACAAAAGAGTGTTTGGACACATAAGCAAGCGGCGAGATAATAAGAGGCAGGTTAAACCCTATTTCTTTTGCTTTGGTAAAAAGTTTTACCCTTAACGCATTGGTTTTGATATGTCCTATGGCAATACAGGCATTGTTGCAGGTTTGAACGATAGCGCTTAGGTCATCATCACATCCAATGATTTTATAGCCTAAGAGCTCTTGACCGATCTTTTCTTTGGTGTCGACTATACCTATGATCTCGAACCTATTTTGTTGTTCTATGACATCAATGACGCTTTTACAGTGACCGCCACCGCCGATAAGCACTATTCTTTGCATTATAGCCTCACACTGCTGGGGATGTTGACAATCCGCTCTTCAAGGTACTTGGCATTTTTGAGTTTTGTAGTTTGGCACGCTTTGAACATCTCTAGCTCATTCATAAGCTTCCAAATCGGTCGGGTCATGACACCTTGGGCATTAGTGTATTGTAGCAGTGCGTCTCTTTGAGCTTTATTGGTACAAAGCAGTGCTTGTAGCCAATAGTTTGATGTGGCATCTTCGGGCTCTTTAATAAAAGCAATATCGTTACATGTAGCAAAAAAAGTTTCATACTCTTGTGCGATAGTGCGTTTGTTATGTAAAAAGTGCTCAAGCTGTTCAAGTTGTGCGCACAGCAGTGCGGCATTGAGATTGGGCATGCGGTAGTTGTACCCGATGGTGTCGTGCACATATTCATAGGGATGGGGAATCTTTGCGGTTGTGGTGAGATGCTTGGCTCTTTTGGCCAAGGTTTCATTGTCGGTTACGATCACACCGCCGCCGCCTGAAGTGATGATTTTGTTGCCGTTAAAGCTAAAAGTACCAAGTGTTCCAAAGGTACCGCTATGGCGTTTTTTGTAGGAGCTGCCTAGTGATTCTGCAGCATCTTCTACTAGTGTAATGTGCCATTTATCACAGATCTCTTTAATCTGTTCGATTCGGCAGGGGTGGCCAAAGGTGTGCATAGGGACGCATGCCTTGATGGTTTTTCCGGTGCTTGTGTTGATGCATCTGCCATGACTTTGCGTGCAATACTCTTGTAAAAACTGTTCAAGTGCAAGCGGGCTGAGGCCCATGGTATCTACGTCGACGTCTACAAAAATGGGCTGTGCCCCGCAATAGCTAATAGCGTTACATGTAGCAATAAACGTTAGCGGCTGGGTGATGACTTCATCGCCTTGTTGCACATCGGCTAAGAGCAAGGCTACATGTAAAGCTGCAGTGCCGTTGACTGTGGCAACAGCATAGGCACTGCCCACATATGCGGCAAACTCTTTTTCAAAACGATCAACATACTTTCCCACACTTGAGACAAAAGTAGAGTCGATGCAATCAAGCAGATACTTTTTTTCATTGCCTGTAAATCGAGGCTCATGCAAGGTGATAAACTCCGAAGTGTCGTAAAGTTCTCTGATAAAATTAACGATTTGTTGCATACTACATCTTTGCATCGAGGTATTTGCCCGTCTCTTTGTGGTCAAAATTTGGGATGAGTTTGAAAAACTCGGCAACGATATCTTCTTTGCGCCACTGCATATGTTCCAGATAGGCTTTGATGGTTGTTTCAAAATGGTTGAGCTTTGTTTCATCATAGATAGCTTCGTTTTTAATGATGCCTATATTTTCAAAGCGATCCATATCGAGTGTTTCCGCATTGGTGAAGAACTCTTCAAAATCTTTTTCGCCCGTAGTGTCGCTGGCGGTAAAGAAGCAGGGCCACCGACCCTTGGAAGGAAGCGTATTGGCAAGCATACGGGCCTCCTCTTCAGTGTCACACAGATAGGGCTCAAACCCTTTTTGCTTGAGGTATTTTACGGCAATATCGGCAAAGGTAATCAGATGCAACTGTTCGCTGAGCTTGGGAAAAAAGATATCGCGGTTTTCTCCAAAGATGCAAGACATCAAGCAGAGTTCACCTGATTCTTGCGGTGTAACGAAATAGCGCTTGATATCATTTGGTGCGACGATGGGCTGATTTTTTTCGAGTCTTTGGTTGAATCCGTGCAACAATGAGCCATCGCTAAAAGCAACATTGGCAAAGCGTGCCATAGAGAGATCTATTTGTTTTGATTGTCGCATGGCAAACATCTCCATAATACGCTTGCTTGCCCCCATCATATTAACAGGATTGGCTGCCTTGTCAGTGGAAACACAAAAGTATTTTTTTGTCCCGTTCTCTATGGATTGCCTAAGGGTTTTGTCTGTGTTAAAAATATTGGTCTCAATCATACGCATAAGCGTAAACGGGTCTTTTTCGCTGCGCACATGCTTGAGTGCGGAGAGATTGAGCACATAGTCGTATTGACCGTCTGATTTGATAAAGGCATCGTACTCTTTAGACCCGATATCCAGAGCAAACGTGGCAAAATTACCATCAATATATCCCAAAGAACTACGAATATCCCGTACCAACTCTACCATGTTATTTTCAGAAATATCAATTACATGTAACTTTTTTGGTTTGCGTTTAAAAATCTCTTTGGTAACGGCTTGGCCAATAGAGCCGGCTCCGCCGATGACTAAAAAAGAAGAATGACCAACTTTATGTGTCAGTTGGTCATTGTGACTCACGATATCTTCGGTAAAAAGATATCGGTCCCTCCCAATTAAATTAAGGATATTGTGCATCGTTACAGATTCCTTTTTATGAGAATAAAATTTGGCTTATAAAACAAAATACCCTCGAGTTTTCGGGCTGCCTCTATACTCTATTTTGCCTTCATCTTTAAGCTGTCTGAGCCATCTTTGTATGGTTCTCATGGGCATCAGCATCAACTCGTTAATATAGGGAGCCCTCATCCCAGCAAAGCCTCAGCAATTACCCGGCTTGCATCCCCATTTCCATAGAGTGCAGCGGCGTTTGGCGGTAGCAATGGAGGATGCGACGCAGCGTGGATGATCTTTTTGGTGTCGGCGCCGCAGAGCACATTGGCCCCGGCTTCTACCAGCTCCACCCACTCTGTCTCATCACGCAAGGTGATGCAGGGTTTGTTGAAAAAGTAGGCCTCTTTTTGCAATCCGCCGCTGTCGCTCATAACCAAAGAGCAGTGATCAATCAGCCAGACCATCTCCAGATACCCCACCGGTTCCATCAGTGTAATACGCTCAGAGAGATTCAATTCAAACTGAGCTAGCAGTTTTTGGGTTCGCGGGTGTAGCGGCAGCACGATGGCGTGTTGCGTAGCAATTTCGTTGAGTGCGGCGACAATAGGCTCAAGGCGCTCTTTGTCATCGGTATTTTCGGCGCGGTGGATGGTGCAGAGGATAAAATCACGCTCTACATGTAAGGCGGGTTTTTGGGCAAATTGGCGGTAATAAAGCGCTCCATCAAGCATGACGTCACCGCTTTTGATGATCTTACATGTAAAGTTATCAAACCCTTCATTTTTAAGATTTCTCATGGCCGTATCGGTAGGACAAAAGAGCAGGGTGCTCACACGATCGGTAAGAATGCGGTTAATCTCTTCGGGCATGTTCATGTTAAAACTGCGCAGTCCCGCTTCCACATGGGCGAGCTTTACATGTAACTTAGCAGCAACCAGCGCTCCAGCAAGTGTGGAGTTGGTATCGCCATAGACCAAAACCCAATCAGGTTTTTCATGAAGCGCCACCTCTTCGATCTTTTCCATCATCTGTCCGGTCATAGCGCCGTGAGTTTTCCCGCCAATCCCAAGATGATAGTTTGGTTTGGGAATGTGCATCTGCTCAAAAAAGATATCGCTCATATTGGCGTCATAGTGCTGACCGGTGTGGACGATGATCTCATCAATTTCAGCGTGTTTGGCAAATTCACGGCTCACACTTCCGGCTTTGATAAATTGCGGACGTGCACCAAGAATGGTTAAAATTTTCATTTACAACTGCTCCGCAATATAATGGATTTCTTCATCAGTGAGATAGGGATTCATGGGAATACTCATAATCTCTTGAGCCACTTGTTCGCTTAGGGTAAATGCGCCTTTTTGATACCCCAAATAAGTAAAACACTCTTGCAGATGCAGCGGCATCGGGTAGTGCACGGCTGTGGGAATGCCATGCTCTTTAAGCTTGGCCTGCAGCGCGTCGCGGTTTTGGACACGAATGGAGTATTGTGCCCAGGCGCTGGTACGGTCACTTTTAACCATTGGGAGTATGATATCTTTACTTGCAAGCGCAGCACTGTATTTGGCAGCAACACTTTGGCGCAGGGCAAGGTCTTGGGGGTAATATTTGAGTTTAACACGCAAAACGGCGGCTTGGATGGTATCCATTCTGCCGCCAATACCAATATAGCGATGGTGATAGCGTTTGCTTTGTCCATGAACGCGCAAGGAGCGTATTTTCTCTGCCAAATCATCATTACATGTAAAGAGCGCACCGCCGTCTCCATAGCAGCCCAACGGCTTGGCGGGGAAAAAACTGGTACACGATATCGTTCCAAGGGCACTGTCGCTTTTACCTTTATAGGTGCTGCCGAAACTTTGCGCTCCGTCAATAATGACATGCAGGTTATGGTGCTTAGCAATGCTCTCAATGGCATCCATATCGCAAGGTTGTCCATAAAGGCTTACGGGAACGATCGCTTTGGTTTTTGGTGTGATAGCCGCTTCAATTTTGGAAGCATCGATGTTGTAAGTTTGTGCATCAATATCAACAAAAACCGGAATGGCTCCCAAATGTGCAATCATCTCGGCCGTGGCAATAAAGGTAAAGGGTGTGGTGATGACTTCATCGCCGGGTTGAATATTAATAGCCATAAGTGCCAGTTGCAGAGCATCAGTACCGGAACTACATGTAATAGCATGCGCGGCTTGGGTGAACGTTTCGAGTTCGTGTTCTAATGCATAAACGGGTTCACCCATAATGAAGTTGCAAGCGTGCATCACCTCTTGCACGGCAGTTTCGATCTCATCCTTATAACGTACGTGTTGCAGGTGTAAATTAGCAAAATCAATCATCATGAGTTGCGCACCAGTTGATCGTTTATCAGGGTGTAGGTACTGCCGTCTTCTTTACATGTAGCCTTGTTGTTTTCAAGCTCCAGTGTGTTTCCGGCGCGGCTTACCCAGCCAATTTGTCGTGCAGGAACACCAACCATAAGCGCGTAGGGTTTGACATCTCGGTTGACCACCGCACCACTGCCAATCATGGCATACTCGCCAATGGTGATGCCGCAGACAATCGTGGCATTAGCCCCAATGCTGCATCCGCGTTTGAGCAGCGTTTTTTTGAATTCTTCGCGGCGGACAATAAAGGCACGGGGATTGATAACGTTGGTAAAGACCATGCTTGGTCCCAAAAAAACGTCATCTTCAATCTCTACCCCTTCGTAGATGCTCACGTTGTTTTGCACTTTAACGCCATTGCCAATATGCACTTTCGGCCCTACCACACAGTTTTGACCAAACGAGCAGCGCGCTCCAATAATGGAGTGTGAGAGAATATGACTAAAATGCCATATTTTGGTTTCTGCGCCAATGGTGACATCATTGTCGATAATAGCGCTGTAATGGTATTGCCAAAAATTTGACTTGTTGTCCGTATCGGTGTATACTTTAAGCATTGATTCCCTCCAGGGGCTCCCTCTTGTTTGAGAGGGTTAATCTGTTAGTGACTTTCTCTTTTAAACTTTCAAAACTCTCTTTTGGAAGATATCCTGTTTTATATTTTACCCGTTTTGCCGAGTATGACTTTGCTTGTATCAAAATGGCAGTATTTTCAATAGTGGCACCATTTTTCATATAGTGCACAGTTTCAAAAAAATCGCCTGTTTTGCTTTTTGATGTTAAAGGTACTCCAAAAAAAAGGCCTCGGTTAAAAACATGCAATACAATAACGGGGCGTAAAAAGGCTTCGCCTTTTCCGTTTTGTTCAAAGCCGATGTTTTGTCCCATATGAATAAAAACAACATCACGCTCTTTAATGCCCGTAAGGTGTTCTTTGGCATCAATCTCTTTTTTTTGATGATTCCAGACATCAAAGTGCTTCATGAAAGTACTTTTTTGCAAAACGGATGGTATTCGCCGTTTAAGCCAATAGCGTTTAGTTTTCGAATCTGAGAGACAATGTTAATGGAGTTGCGCGCATCATCAAGTCCAAACCCGCCACCTTCTAAAATATCGTTATAGCTGGTGGTGTGCAAGTCGGTAAAGCCTTCGCTAAATTCAAATTCGTTTCCATCCACCGTAATGCTGCGGTAGGTACGCTTGCCGGTGGCTTTAACCTCTGTGGGGATGTAATCGTAATTGACCGATAAAAACCAGCGTACCCGGGCATTTTTAAGTTTCATATATCCGGCATTGGTATCGGCTTGTTTTACATGTACGACATTTTCTTCAATGGGTCCAAAGATCCAGCTCAGCATATCAAAAAAATGCACGCCGATGTTGCTGGCAATACCGCCGCTTTTGGCTTCGTCGCCTTTCCAGCTAATAAAATACCAGCGTCCCCGGCTGGTGAGGTAGGTGAGGTCGATATCGTAAACTTTATTGGGATTTTCAGCCAACTCCGCAGCAATTTTTTTCTTAAGAGCAATAATAGATTCGTGCAAACGCAGTTGCAAGATTGTATAAACGCGCTTGCCGGTTTCCGCTTCAATAATCGCCAGTTGGTCTAAATTGTGTGGATTAAGTACCAGAGGTTTTTCGCAAATGGCATGGGCACCGCTTTTAAGGGCAAAACGCATGTGGCTATCGTGCAGGTAGTTGGGAGAGCAGATGCTGACATAATCAATTTTATTGCCGGTATCACGCCGCCATTTGTCTACAAAACGGTCAAAACGTTCAAACTCGGTAAAAAAATGAGCCTCTGGAAAATGGCTATCCATAATGCCAATGCCATCATACGGATCAAGCGCGGCAACCAAAGTGTTTCCGGTCTCTTTAATAGCTTTCATGTGACGTGGTGCAATGTATCCGGCGGCGCCGATGAGGGCAAAGTTGTTCATCAAAGTCTCCATGTCGGATTAGAGATAATACCTTTAACATCAATAATGACTGGTATATCATTGCAGAGTCGATCATAGGCTATTCGCTCAAGCATTTTGAACTGTTGATGTGCTACCGCGACAACTATGGCATCATAACGTTTGTTGGCTTCAAACGGGTTAGGAATGATGCCATGTTTATAACTCTGTTTTTCCTCCTCAGGGTCAACCCAGGGATCATACACATCTACATGGCATTCATAGCTTTTTAGCTCTTCGATAATATCAACGACTTTGGTATTGCGCATATCAGGACAGTCCTCTTTGAAGGTAACACCCAAGATTAAGATATTGGCATTTTTGACACGTTTGTCGTTTTTAATCATGGCTTTAATGGTTTGTTCGGCAATAAATTTGCCCATACCGTTGTTGATTTGTCGTGCCCCTAAAATTAAATTAGGTTTATACCCTAATTCCTCTGCTTTGAAGGTCAAATAATAAGGATCAACACCAATACAATGTCCTCCAACAAGCCCCGGTTTGAGGTTAATAAAATTCCATTTGGTTGCCGCAGCATCAATCACTTCGTTGGTATCAATTCCCATAGCGTCAAAAATTAGTGCCAGCTCGTTTATCAGAGCAATATTCACATCGCGTTGAGTATTTTCAATGACTTTAGAACCTTCAGCCACTTTAATGGATGACGCTTTAAAGGTGCCTGCGGTAATAACCGAACGATAAAGCGTATCGACTCTGTCCGCAACTTCAGGCGTAGATCCCGAAGTGACTTTCATGATTTTTTTGACGGTATGTTCTTTGTCCCCAGGATTAATGCGTTCGGGAGAATACCCGCAAAAGAAATCTTTATTAAATTGCAGGCCACTTGTTTTTTCAAGTTCGGGTACGCATACCTCTTCGGTAACTCCGGGATACACGGTGGATTCGTAAATAACAATATCATCTTTTTTTAAGATATTTCCAATCATTTGAGATGATTTAATCAAGGGCGTAAGATCAGGACGGTTATTTTTATCGATAGGAGTAGGAACGGTAACTATAAAAATCGTGCAGTCGCGAATTATCTCAATATTTGACGTAAATGAAAGGGTTTGTGTCACTTCTTGAAGCTGTTTGGAACTCAACTCAAGGGTACGATCATATCCTTGTAGTAATTCATCAATACGAGATGTGTTAATATCAAAACCAACGACATTATATTTCTCAGCAAACGCATGTGCAAGCGGTAACCCTACATAGCCTAGCCCAATAATCGCAATTTTATAATTTTGAGTCATGTTCTATCTTTCTTTTATCGTCTTGCAGGCTTTTTTGCAAGGCAACATATTCATTTTTTTTAATTTCAATATAGGCTTCGGTTAAGGAGATTTTTTCGCGCAATCCTTCGGGGGTTAACAGATAGCGGTAGCCCTTTTTGTTATCAGACTTAATGAAGTTGTCAATTTTCAAAAACCCTTTATCCATAAGTGCTTTAAGAATGTAATTGACTTTTCCCACACTATAGCCGACCTCTTCGGCCAGGCTTTTTTGTGAAGCATGTTTTTCAACGTTTTGCATTACATGTAAGAGATCGAAAGGATCAGTATTAGCCATATTGTTCGTGAAGCCTTTTATTCATTCAATGATTGAATCATACTCCAATAAAAGCAAACGGTCAAGTCAAAGTGATTACAATACGGCATGAAAAACAAGCTTTTAAAAATAGGGAAGACTCCTGCTGATGCCGCGTGTTGATAATAGCGTTTTTTACAACGCATCACTTCAAAAACATGGCCTAACACCGCAAGGCGTACACTGGAACAGCAGCGCAAACCAGCAGGTACGTTTTAAAGAACTGCTCAAGCTTATACGAGAACCCATAGAGTGTGTGTCGCTTGCAGATGCTGGGTGTGGTTTTGCGGATTTATACACCTATATGACACCCAAGCCCAAAGATTACGTAGGATTTGATCTCATGGAGGCGATGGTAAGCGAAGCGCGAGTGCGTAGCGGTTGTAAGATACTGCATCTTAATATGCTTGAAGATGCGTTGCCAGAAGCAGATTATTATCTATGTAGCGGATCAATGAACACCTTTAGTCGTTTTGAAACACAGCTTTTTATCAAGCGGGCGCTGCAGCATGCTCACAAAGGATTTGTGTTTAATATTTTAAAAGGCAAAGACGAATCGCTGGTATATAACTATTATGAACCGCATGAGATACGTGCTATTGCCAAAGAAGAGAGCGTTACATGTAAGATTGTCACAGGGTATCTGCCGCGTGATATGAGCGTAGGATTATACAAATAATGTGCGCCGTCTTTGGAATTTTGGGTGAGTATGACCCCTTAGCGGCGCGGCGTGCTCTTGGCACGTTGGTGCATCGCGGTCCTGATTATTGCGGTATTATCGAAGACGAAAACCTTTTTTTTGCGCATCAGCGCTTACGTATCATGGAGACACAGCCTCACACGCATCAGCCCGTGCAACACAATGGGGTGATGGTAAGTTTTAATGGTGAAATCTACAATTTCAAAGCTTTGCGCGCCCTGCTTAATGATCGGCATGATTGCCAAAGCGAGGCCGAAGTGCTTTTGGCAGCATACCTGCATTGGGGCGTTGATTTTATAAAGCATCTTGTCGGCATGTTTGTGATTGCCGTTTACGATCATGGCATACTGCATCTGTTTCGCGATCGTTTTGGCAAAAAGCCGCTCTTTTATCTGCATGATGCCAAACGTTTTATTTTTGCTTCGGAGATCAAAGCGTTAAAGCCTTTTTTAAAACAGGTACGTCTGAATGATGATGCCCTCATGTCGTATTTGGGTCTTTTAGCTCCCACGCCACCGCACACGTTTTATGAAGGTATTTTCAAACTTGAATCGGGATGCCATCTGCTGTTTCACAAAAACACGCTTACATGTAAACGCTATTATGATCTGCTTGAAACCCCATCGGCATCATATGGTGATGAGGGTGCATTGCTAAAACGCCTTGAGCTGCAACTGCATGAGGCACTTGAACTGCGATTGCAAGCGGATGTCCCTATGGCTTCGCTGCTCTCAGGTGGTATTGATAGCGCCATGATCGCGGCAGTTGCTAAAGCACAAGGCGTCAATTTGCAAACCTTTACGTTAGGATATAAGGGGTTTGCAAATTACGATGAACGTGCCAATGCTGCGCAAAGTGCTGCGCTTATAGGGGTAGATAACCGCGAAGTAGTAATGTCGCAAGATGATTTTATTGATGCAACAGATCGGGTATTTGATACGCTTGATGAACCACTGAATGATCCCGCAGCAATTCCTTTGTATCTGCTCTTTGAAGCGATTGCCAAAGAGGGGTATAAGGTGGTGCTTAGCGGCGAAGGAAGCGATGAGATATTTTTAGGATATCGGCAATATTTTGAATATCTCGATATCGAAAAAGCAGCCGCGCTTACGCACAAAAACTGGCTCAAAAAATATTTTCACTCCCATTTTTCGATGAACCGGGAATGGGAGTGGTATAAGCGGATCTTTGATGATACCTTGCTGTTTCGCACCTCAGGTGAGAAGTTTACCGATCTGCAAAAAAACATGCTTCTTCGCCGTAATGTCAAAGATAACGACGGTTTGCGTTTTTTAGCGCCGTATCGCAGACGTTTTGAAGCAAGCGGACATAGCGATCCTGCTCTTTGGTACAGCTATATTGACCTGCAGCTTTTTGTAGCCGAGCATTTCTTAACCAAGCTCGACCGCGTTTCTATGGCGCACTCTATCGAGTCGCGCACCCCGTTTTTGGATCATCGCTTGGTTGAAACACTTTTTGGTGCCGATCCGGCGTTGCGTTATCGTGATGGCATCAGTAAATCGCTGCTTAAAAAGATAGGTGCATCCTATCTGGACCCATCAATACTGTCGCGTAAAAAGAAGGGGTTTTCTAACCCTTATATGGAGTGGCTGATTGCCTCGGGGCGTATAGAGAGCATCTTACATGTAAACACGAAAACAGGGCTTTTTAAAGATGAGGTGCTTCAAGAATATATTAATAGAGCCTCAAAAGGACGATTCAAGCAGCATGTATGGGGACTTTATGTGCTTTCACACTGGATTGATAAAGAGCTACTTTAATCCTTATGAAGTTTTAATGCCAGCTCCAAGGTACCACTGACATAATTGCTTAAAAACGTAAGCAGGTGTTTGTCTTCGACGTTAAAGCCCTCTGGGGTGTCACACTTATTAAGCAGCTGTATGACACCAATCACTTTCTGTTCCGATCCAAAAATGGGTACCGCAATCAAATTATGGGTCTTATAGCCGCTCTTTTCATCAATTGCAGGAAGAAAATGGGGATGGTTGTAAGGATCATTAATAATTTGCGCTTCGGCACTTTGATAGGTAAGCCCCGCGATGCCCGAATCCAGTCCGATAGCGATGCGTCCAATACCGTTACTAAGACGCGTCCATAAAATATTGGCTTCAGAATCAACCAGAAAAATAGAACAGCGTTCAGCTTTTAAGAGCTCTTTGGCTTTGTTGGCAATAGCAACCAGTGCATCTTCAATATGCTCAAGATAAGAGAGCTTTTTACCAAAAGTGGCAATAGCCTCAAAATCGGAACGATTCATTTTTTGCCACTTTTAAGCAAGAATTTCGTTTCATCTTCAAAAAAAGTAGACAGCTCAATATAGCCGCTGATGTAGTGGGCAAAAAAGACCATAAAGCGGGTATCTTCATCGCTAAAACCATTAGGTTTGTTTAGCAGCTGTAACACACCAATAACCGTTCGGGATGAATCAAAAATTGGAATACAAGCAATGTTTTCGGTAACAAAACCGCTGCGTTGGTCTACTTTGGGATTAAAGTTGGGATTGTCATAAGGATTGTTTTCAATAACCGGTTTCGCTTCGCGTACGGTTTGACCGGCAATACCCTGATCGTCATTAAGCATAATTTTTTCAATGCCATCGGCAAGGGTTGTCCAAAGGATTTTAACTTTCCGGTTATAAATATAAATAGAGCAGCGTTCTGCCTCGGTTACCTCTTTGGCATATGCTGAAATGAGTGGAATACCATCTTCGATTGAAGGATGTTTGAGAAGCTCGGCTCCAAAAAGTGCTAGTTTGCTCTGTAGTGACATTAAACCATTCCCCCTGCCATGAAAAATTTCTACATCTTAGCAAATTTTTCCTGCAATTGCGATATAGCTACGTATAATCGCAATAACATAGGCAGAAGCAAAAAAATGAAAGAACGCTACCTCAACACCTTAAAAAGTGTATAAAGTTGTAAATTGTTTAAAGCCCTTGCTCTTTTTTGTAAGCCATAATGACGCCAAAGGCTTCGTCTTTAAAACGGAGTTTCTCTTTTTTGAGTTTTTCGATTTCAATATCGCTCAAAAGTAATTTACCGTCTTCGGCTTGAGAAATCTGGGTGTCAAGTTCATTATGACGCTCAAAGATTTTCAAAAAGTGGGCATTGGCCGCATTGTTGTTTTCCATATGAGTGATGATGTCACGGTATTCATTTAACATGATGCTCCTTTAGTAGTTGGAAACATCAATCGTAACACTTGATAGCTTTAAATTCTTTTATTGATGTCTATTTAATTTAAACGCACTTTGAGCAAAGCCCAAAGCACTACGCTGGCCGCTATGGCACTAAAGCTTGCTCTTTTTTGGGCTTACTTATTTTAAAATACGCGGTAGGGTGATGCCTCTTTGCCCGTGATATTTGCCGCTTTTGTCTTTATAACTGGTTTCACACACTTCATCGCCTTGTAAAAAGAGTACCTGGGCAATTCCTTCGTTGGCATAAATCTTTGCCGGAAGCGGTGTGGTGTTTGAAATTTCTATAGTGATGTGGCCTTCAAATTCAGGCTCAAACGGAGTAACATTTACAATAATGCCACAACGGGCATATGTGGATTTACCCAGACAAATCGCCAAGACATCACGCGGGATTTTAAAATACTCAATGGTACGTGCCAATGCAAAGGAATTGGGGGGTACAATACAAACATCTCCCGTAAAATCTACCACATTGGCATCATCAAAGTGTTTGGGATCAACAACCGTGGAATTGAGGTTGGTAAAAATTTTAAACTCATCACTCACGCGAATATCGTAGCCATAAGAGCTTAAACCGTAACTGACAACACCTTTGCCTACCTGATCTTCACAAAAAGGTGCGATCATACCATTTTCAAGCGCTTGTGTCCGTATCCAGCTATCTGCTTTGAGTCCCATTAAGAGCCTTGTTTAAATAAAGTCGTGGTATTATATCACATCAAAATTGAGCTGATTTTTAGGAGTTATTACTATGGATATGAAGCAAATAAAAGCCCTTATCCGTGAGTTCGATGAGAGCGGACTTTCGGCACTGAAAATAAAAAAAGATGATTTTTCTATAGAATTTGAAAAAGCGACGGCGCCTGTTATGGCAGCAGCTCCGGTTGCTGCGCCGATACAGGTTGCCAATACGGCATCAGCACCCGTAGTAAATACCGCACCGGCAATAAGCGGGGATGTTATTGGCTCACCTATGGTCGGTATTTTTTATGCATCGCCGTCTCCAGATTCTCCAAGCTTTGTTAAAGCAGGCGATACTGTTAAAAAGGGCCAAGTGCTTGCGATTCTTGAGGCCATGAAAATTATGAATGAACTCGAAGCGGAGTTTGATTGTAAAATTGTTGATGTTTTGGTCAAAGACGGTCAAGCTGTAGAGTTTGATATGCCACTTTTTGCGGTTGAGAAACTTTAATTATGGCAGAAATTAAACGTATTTTGGTTGCCAATCGCGGTGAGATCGCTTTGCGTGCCATCCGAACCATCAAAGAGATGGGCAAAGAGGCCGTAGCCATTTATTCAACAGCGGATAAAGAAGCATCTTATTTAAAATTTGCAGATGCTGCTATCTGTATTGGACGGGCACCAAGCTCAGAGAGTTATCTAAATATCCCTTCTATCATTGCCGCAGCTGAAATTAGTGGCTGTGATGCCATTTTTCCGGGATACGGCTTTTTAAGTGAAAATCAGCATTTTGTCGAGATATGCACACATCATGGGCTTAAATTTATTGGGCCTACACCTGAAGTGATGGTGATGATGTCAGACAAATCCAAAGCCAAAGAAGTAATGGTTGCTGCCAACGTTCCTGTTGTTCCGGGTTCTGAAGGTGCCATTCAAAATATCAAAGATGCGGCGGCACGCGCTAAAGAGGTTGGATATCCAATTATTCTTAAAGCCGCTGCTGGCGGTGGCGGGCGCGGAATGCGTGTGGTTGAAGATGAAAGTTATCTTGAAAATGCTTTTTTGGCGGCTGAATCCGAAGCGATTACAGCATTTGGAGATGGCACCATCTATATGGAAAAATTTATCAAAAATCCGCGTCATATCGAAGTGCAGATTATGGCCGATGCCCATGGTAATGTCATTCATATAGGAGAACGTGACTGTTCCATGCAGCGCCGCCATCAAAAATTGATTGAAGAGTCTCCGGCTGTTATATTAACACCGGAAGTACGCCAAAAGCTACTGGATTCTGCCGTACGCGCAGCCAAGTACATTAAGTATGAAGGGGCAGGTACGTTTGAATACCTGCTTGATGCGAATCTTGATTTTTATTTTATGGAAATGAACACGCGCCTTCAGGTGGAACACACCGTCTCCGAAGAGGTAAGCGGTTTGGATCTGATTGAGCTTATGATCCGTGTGGCCGAGGGCGAGACGCTACCGCCACAAGAGAGTATTGAGCTTAAGGGACACGCTATAGAGTGCCGTATTACGGCCGAAGATCCCGTGAAATTTCTGCCTTGTCCTGGTAAAATCACCACTTGGGTGGCACCAGGGGGGCGCAGGGTACGTTTAGATACCCATGCCCATGCCAATTATATTGTGCCTCCAACATATGATTCTATGATCGGTAAGTTGATTGTTTATGGTAACGATCGCGACGATGCCATAAGACGTATGTATCGGGCACTCAGTGAATTTGAGATCTGCGGCATTAAAACAACGATTGCCTTTCATAAAAAGATGATGCAAAACCCCGATTTTATTTCGAATAACTTTGATACAAAGTATCTAGAACGCTACAACAATAACGGCTGAAAAACTTAGCCGTCTATTTCTTGCGTAAAACTTTAATGTCTGCATTCATACGCAGTCTTGCAAAATAGTCGTTTAATACGCTAATACGGCGCTCATTCATAATAGCACCTTCTACCTGATTGCGTACCGTATCAAGCTCCACAGTGGTTTGGCCCGATTTTTCCTGAACAAAAAACGTCATGAACTGATTGTTTTGTGCGGGAATGATAGGGGTAAAATGATTCACGTCTGTTTGCGAGAGCAGCTGGGCAAGTTGCGGATTGAGCTTGGCATATTCGAGTGTTGCCGATTCACTATGGATTTCTGGACTGTAGAGCATAGGATTAGCAATTTTTTCTTGGAGTTGTTCTTGTGAGGCGGCACTGTATATAAGTACCGAAAACGTTTCAGCAAAATTAAACTCGTTGATATGCAGACGATAATACTCTTCAACATCTGCATCACTGGGACGATCTATTTTTGAAAATGCAATGGCATCATAGAGCTTTTTATTAAGTAGTTTCTCTTTAATTTTCGCTTTAAACGCACTTTCGTCAAGTCCACGGATGCGCAGCATGGCATCATAAAGCTGCGAGGTGCTCATGCCGTTTTGCTGTGCCATGTTTTTGATATCTTTAAAAACCTCACTGGGTTCAACACTAAGCCGGCGCTCTGCAACTTCCTGTGCTTCCAATGTTTTGCGAATCAGTGCATCAATGGCTTCTTGGCGGCTTATATTGCTGTGTGCGACCTCTTGATCAATGTCATAAAGCGTAATCGGGTCGTCTTTGACCAAAATGGCAACGGCATCCACTGTTGCGGCAATGGCATTAAGCGTCACTAAGAGCATAATAAGCAGTAAATATTTTGGCATGATCCTACTTTGGCATAAAATTGCGCTATTTTACTGGAACCTCTCTCAAAAATCCCTGTGGCTTTGAATAAGGTTGCCGTAGCGGCGTCAACTTTTATCTGTTTGGGTTACATGTAAGTGTTTTTTTAAAAAAGTGGAGATTCACTCACTCGGGTGTAAAACTGAGTACGTGAAAATTTTACAAAAAAATGTTATACTTGTCCAAATACTTGTACAAAGGATTGGTATGACAATCATGAGTTACAGCGAAGTTCGCAACCACTTAAAAACGGTACTCGACAATGTCGTCAAAGATGCTGACTATACTGTTGTTACCAGAAGGGATTCGGAAGATGCCGTTATTATGTCAATGGACTATTTCAACGGTTTAATGGAAACCGTTCATTTGCTTAAATCACCTGCAAACGCTGCGCATTTAGCTGAATCTATTGCTCAATATCATGAAGGGAAAACGCTCACAAAAGATCTTATTGATGCCTAAGCGTCAATTGTCATGGAGCGAAGCAGCATGGGAAAATTACCTGTACTGGCAAATTCAGGACCGAAAAACGCTCAAACGTATCAATAAACTGATTGAAGTGACACTGCGTGACCCGTTTGATGGCATAGGAAAACCCGAAGCACTCAAAGAGAATCTCTCTGGTTTCTACTCCAGACGGATTGATGACACCAACCGTCTTGTTTATGCCGTGACAGATTCCCACGTGAGTGTTATTTCATGCCGTTATCATTATTGAAGCGATTGGATTGTTTGGAGATTTTGCTACAAATAGTTATACAGACAATAGTGACATAGATATAGCTTATATAATTCCTTACATGTAAGCATTTGACATTTGATACCGTACCCCTATTTTTACCCCTATTTTTTTCGGAGAGTGGTGGTGTTGTAGGTGGTGATATGTCCATCTGGCTCGCCGTAGGCGTTTGTGCCCAAATAGCATTTTAGATAAAATACTATACATTCACAAGGAGCGTGCTATGAGATTGACAATCATTGCCGGTGCCAACGGTAGCGGTAAAACAACTTTTGCACTTTCTTATGCGAAGTTTATCAATTTGGAATTTATCAATGCAGATGAAATTGCCAGAGAACTCAACTCCGAAGCAATGGAACATGAAAAATTTAATGCCGGAAGAATTTTTCTTCATCGTATTGAAGTACTTTTAAATCAAAAAAAAGATTTGATTATTGAAAGCACTATGAGCGGTAAATACTTGATAAAACTTATTCAAAAAGCTAAAGATAATGGTTATTTGATTGATATCTTTTATCTTTACCTCGAAGATGTTATTGATAATATTGCACGGGTAAAAAATCGCGTTTGTAATGGCGGACATGATATTCCAAAAGAGGATATTATCCGCCGATACTACCGAAGTAAAAAGCTATTTTTTGGTCAATACAAAGAGATGGCAGATCGGTGGTTTCTTTTTTTTAATGCGGACGATGAGTTTGAGGAGGTTGCTAACTTCGCTGACGGTGAACTCACAATCTTACATGAGCCGTATTACGATACTTTTGTGAAAGGATTGCAATGAAAACAATCGAAAATTATAAATTCCGTGACATGATCTTAAAAATTGGGAAAAAAGCCATAAAAGAGGCTCAAGAGAAAAGCCTCGCTAACGGTGTACCCAATGTTTACCGTCGCAATGGTATTGCTTACTTTCAAATGCCTGATGGTGAAATCACCTCAAAAGTACCAAAAGAATATATAGAAATTTATAAATAAAAGATGTGAGAGGCGTCAGGCAAACGCAAATTGCTTTGCGTCTGACATCTCGGAACCAAAACAAGGGTACCGCTTTTTGCTTGCAAAAATGTTTCTGTGAAAGGCGTTGTCGGAACGACCGCCGACGGAGTCCACAACTATTTTTTGGCGTTACATGTAATGCAGGGTTTTCATAATTTGGAAGGGCTGAAATGGTGGCTCCTTGTAGTCATATGTAACATTTTTTTCTGCCTGTCCCCATTTTTCCAAAAGCAGCCTGTCCCCATTATCTTAATGTTCCGGTAAAAGACTTGAAAAATAAACGGTTCGATGCGCCATTGTCTGCTCCTTGTTGGTTCAGATAGACCTATTTCTATTCAATTATTGTTTATGATCTGGGTGCCTATTTAGTGTCGAAATAAATAGTTAGTTCAACGCTTCCCATACACTGGATGCTTCAGGGAAAATCACGGTTTCACCTGGTTGGATAGTTTTCAAACGTGTATTCCAAACGGCATTGATGCCTTTTGCAATATCCTTAAACTCATGTGGGAAAAATTCATCAGTTTTGGCATTATTGCACCAGTAGCACGACATACAACAATTCTCAGTTGAATATTCCAAGTTCGGATGCTTTCTATCAATTTCCAGTGTATATCCCCTTGTCTCGCTGCGTTTATTATGCAGCATTCCATTTTGACCAAGCAAATAGATTTGATCGAGGGAGATACCACAATAACTGCATTGCCTATTTTCAAGCATTTTTTCGAACTCATCTCCTGAAAAAATTATTTCAACAAACTCGTTTACATAAGCATTACGCAAGTCAACATATTTTTGAACATATTGTTGACCGGCTTTGTCTTTAACGATCGTATCTGCCGATGCACCCTTCAGGCTCGTATCTAGATAATAGTCTTTAAATCCAGGGATTTTCAAATTGTTCAGCACTTGGTGAATAGTCTTTTTTGTTCCATGATAATCTAAAAGGTAATCGTCAGCTTGTTGATAATATTCGGTAGCATAAATTTGAACAATGTCTAGATTGTTAGTGAGATCAAATGTTTGGAATTCTTCGACAATTGTCTCCATATCGGTCTGCAAAATATATTCACTGACATTTCCTTTAAAAGCTTTATAAAAACAAAAAATAGAAAATTTCGTGTTGAAGCTATCAAATGCTTTCTTGCCATATTTTGGACTAGTTTTAGCTCTGAACATATCAATATCCTTTCATGTTTTCTAATATTGATAAGAGCATGATAGTAAGAAGCAACTTATACTTTTCTTAATTATATATTAATAAAATTATATAATTATAATATATAAATAGATATTTATATATTTGATCGTCTGGTTCTATTTTTACCTTATTCCTTGGGACATAACCTCTTCTTTGTGGCACAAAGCTAGGAATCTTCTCCTGGCCACAAAAATCTCAATTTTTATCTTGCTTGTTTAACTTATGCATTAGGGACAGGCTACTTTTACGCCTGAAGAAGATTTATTCAATAAAAGCAGCCTCGTATCATTACCCTATCCATCCAAAAAGAGCTTTGGGGTATCATAACAAATAGCGAGAGCGTTCAAACGATAAGCTGACATTGAGGGTCAACATTGAGACATTGAGGGTCAAAACATTGAGGGTCAAAACATTGAGGGTCAGTCGCCACCTTAAAACTCCATAAATTATTTAAAGTTTTCTTGCATAATTTCCTTTATTTTAGATTTTAAACTCCTGTGGCCATTTGATACTTTCGGGCATCATATTTTTCATTATTTTTGTAAAGCGAATGCGC
>JBNKJB010000034.1:0-64191 GCA_050290965.1 Sulfurimonadaceae bacterium | reverse complement strand
ATCAATTTTTACAATCGAACCAGATTGCATTCGTACAATAACTACAAATCGCCAATCGAAAAAGAGCTACAATGGTGGCATCAGCATCAGATGCTAAGAAATGCTTGATTTCTTTGTACTATAGAGGGTTGACAGATCAATTATATGAAATTTTATGTTCTGGAAATAGAGAACAAGTTCAAAATGAGTAGTAGTAGACGTGATCACTCCTAGAGGATTTACTCATATTTTGAGGTTTTATAAATAGTGTGATACAATTTGTATTACAAATCAGATAAAGGAGCTTTCATGTTGACTGTTCGCTTAGACAATGGGCTAGAAAATCAACTTAATTTCTTGTCAGAAGAAAAGCATTTACCAAAAAGCCAGATAGTAAAAGAAGCGTTGCTTTACTACTTCGATATGATAAAAAAGCAACAACAAGAAAAAAGCCCTTATGAACTAGGAAGTGAGCTTTTTGGTAAACATGCTAGTGGAGAAGAAAATCTATCTAGCACTTACAAACAAAAACTAAAAGATAAGATTAATGCAAAAAACTCTCATTGACAGTGGCCCACTTATAGCTCTTTTTGACAGGAGTGATAAATATCATCTGAGAGTTTTAGAATTTATGAAAGCTTTTAAAGGTGAGTTAGTCACTTCTTGGTCAGTAGTAACTGAAGTTTCACATATGCTTGATTTTAACTTACAGGTACAGATTGACTTTTTAAAATGGTGCGAACTTGGAGGGTTAAGTCTCTTTGAAATAACTCAAGAAGAGTTATGTGATATTAGAATAATGATAGAAAAATATAGCGATGTCCCTATGGATCTCGCCGATGCAACTCTTATGTATATCGCAAACAAAGAGAAGATAAATAATATCATAAGCATTGATAGTGACTTTGATATATACAGAACCCTTAAAAAACAAAATCTAAATAACTTACTGAGATAAAATGAAAAAAATAGCACTCATAGAAGATAGGTATCCAAGGCAACAAAACTTTTGAGAGCAAATGGGTATCAATCTTGATCACGGCACACCCGTGGTGTATAAAACTGCAACGCAATAAAGCATAATTACCAAAGGCTAACACGCTTTTAGGTCGTTTCTAAGCAAGTGCAAACTACAATCACAACATGCTTTTTTCTGAAATGGGCCGTGACCTTTCTGATTGCTGTATTATGTTTGAGTATCTTAGCCCTGATGCACAACGCCGAGCGCTTGAACATATGCGGGTTACGTCACATTATGAGCTTGATTGGGATGTGATTCCCATTGCCCATCTTCCCGGAGGCACGATCAAAGATTATGATCAGGACGATATTGATTTGCAGGCACTCATGCAGATTGGATGTTATCGTTAAACAACTTACCCCTTGAGGATATAACTATGGAAAGTATTATCGGCACCTACCAAAGCAGTATTGCCAATCTTACCCTGAGCGAATCGGTGCTCAACAACAATACGCTGATTTTAGGCGAAGAAGGTTCGGGCAAAACGCACCTTGCCAGTAAAATCCGTAACTATGTCATCAGCAATGATGTTCCTACACTCTATCTTGATTTTTCCAATCCAAATATTGATGAGATTGAATCGCATTACCGCGAAAGCGATAGTTTTAACTATATGCGTTTTGATGAAAGCGATGCGTTTGATGCAAAAATTGATGCGGCAATTGCCGAACGAAAGCATCTTTATGTTGCGGTTAATCCCGATTACTTTGGTAAATCGCGCCATGAAAAGAGTAAGCTTTCCTGCATGTTGCAAAAAGAGGCATTGCTAGAGAACTACTACTACTTTTTTCACGAAATTGCGCAGCTTAACGGGTTTTATACCAAATTTGACGATTTTTTACTCTATACGTTTTCGCTGCTCAATCTTAAAAAGTTTGGTTTAACATTTCTAACGCAGCCACACCCCATTTTTGAAGATCAGCACATTAAACTGCTTTTTAAATATCTCTATGTAGGGCGTTGCTCCAATGTGAATTATTACAATACTTCCATATTGCGCAATCTTCCAAAACACACTTTTTATTATCAGTTTCGTATGGAACATCCCTCAATTTTGTTTAACAACATCAAAGGTGACATCGTTAGAATTAATGCCTAGCTAGCGCTGTGCGCGAGACATCGCTTCGGCACTGTACGCGGTGATTTTGTGCAGTGTGTCACTCTTTAGGGCACCTTTTGGTACCAGCCAGCTACCGCCCACACATGCCACGTTGGGGAGTGCTAGAAAATCATTCATATTGTCTAATGTAATGCCGCCGGTAGGACAAAAGAGCATACTGCTAAAGGGTCCGGCAAAACTTTTGAGCAGATCAATGCCGCCGATGCTTGTAGCAGGAAAAAGTTTGCATGCATCAATACCGCTATTAAGTGCCAACATCACCTCAGATGCCGTAGCAACTCCGGGAATGAGTGGAACCTTTAAGCTCTCAGAGCTTTGAATAATATCCAGACTGATTCCGGGTGAAAAAACAAACTGCGCACCATAATCAACAGCGCGTTCAAAATCTTCACAATTGATGACTGTTCCCGCACCCACATGCATGTCTGGCATCTCTTTGGCAATGGTTTCCATGGCTCTAAAAGCGGCTTTGGTGCGTAAGGTGATCTCCATAATAGTAATACCACCCTCAAGCAAAGCTTCAGCCAAGCTCAGGGCATCGTCGGCATGTTCCAAAGCAATAACCGGAACAACGGGAGAGAGTTTTAAAATATCACTAGCACGTTTCATGCGCGCTCCTTTCCACTTAGATCAAATATGCTAGCACCCTCTTCGGCGCTGCCCACACTTTGGCGAACGGCACTAAAAAGTTCGCGGCCAAAACCGTAGTGATGGGTGTTTAGTTGCGGTGGCGCAGGGGTGCGTGCCATAACATCTGCTTCATCTTCAAGCAAGGTTATGATGCCATGTTCCACATCAAAGCGCAGCATATCGCCATTTTGCAAGCGTGCAAGCAGCGGATTTTCAAGCGCTTCGGGTGAGAGATGAATGGCACTAGGAATTTTCCCCGATGCTCCCGACATCCGGCCATCAGTAATAATGGCCACCTTAAAGCCTCGATCTTGCAAGGCACCTAGCGGCGGCATTAAACCATGCAGTTCGGGCATACCGTTGGCTTTTGGACCTTGATAGCGCACGATGGCAATAAAATCTTTTTCCAGTTCATTGTGTTGAAAGGCCCTTTGCAGCGCTTCTTGAGATTCAAATACCATCGCCGGTGCTTCAATGCAAAGGTGCTCATGATGAAGTGCCGATGTTTTAATAACACTGCGTCCCAGAGTGCTTTGTAAGAGCTTTAATCCGCCTTCATGCTGAAACGGCGTAGCGTGGGATGCAATCACGGCATTATCAAGTGATTCACGTGCTCCGGCATCAAAAAAGAGGGTTTGATTTTCATAGCGGGGTTGGAAGATAAAACGCTCAAGTCCCTTGCCCACAACGGTGTTGACATCACTATGAATCAATCCGGCATCGCTAAGTTGTGCTATCACCACGCTCATGCCGCCCGCTTCACGAAAGTGGTTCACGTCGGCTTCACCGTTGGGATACATACGACACAACAGCGGCGTGACTTTGGATAGGGCATCAAAATCATCCCAATTCAGTACAATGCCCGCTGCGCGTGCCATGGCAATGAGGTGAATGGTATGGTTACTTGATCCTCCGGTTGCCATAAGCCCTATGATGGCATTGACAAAACTGCGTTCATCAATAATGTCGGCAATACATGTAAAGGTTCCGCTTTGGCGTGTCATTTGCATCAAGGTTTTAGCCGCGTGTTGTGTTAGTGCGTCACGTAAAGGGGTGTTGGTATTAACAAAAGAGCTATTGGGCAGTTGTAATCCCATCATTTCAAGCAGCATCTGGTTGGAGTTGGCCGTACCGTAAAAGGTGCAGGTACCGCTGCTGTGATACGAAGCAATCTCGGCTTCTAGCAGGCTGTTTTCGCTTACTTTGCCTTGTGCAAACTCTTGGCGAATTTTTGCTTTTTTGGCATTGGAAATGCCTGAGGGCATGGGCCCAGCCGGTACAAAAATACCCGGTAAATGCCCAAAACTCAGTGCTCCAATAAGCAGTCCGGGAACAATTTTGTCGCACACACCCAGATAGAGCGCACCATCATACACGTTGTGTGAGAGTGCAATGGCAGTGCCCATGGCGATATTATCGCGGCTAAAGAGGCTAAGTTCCATGCCCGGTTGAGATTGGGTTACCCCATCGCACATGGCTGGTACGCCACCTGCCACCTGCGCTGTAGCGCCCAAATGAGCAAAGGCACGTTTGAGTAGCGGCGGATACTGTTTGTAAGGTTCGTGTGCCGAGAGCATGTCGTTATAGGCGCTAACAATAGCAATGTTGGGTGTGTTGGCATCATTAAGGCGTGCTTTGTCATCGTGTGTAAGCGGTGCCATGGCGTGCGCCATATTAGAGCAGCTTAAACGTTTGCATCCTTGCAAGGCATTTTTAGCCTCGTCAATACGAGACAAATAGATACTTCGGCTTACTTGCGAGCGTTCTATAATACGCTGTGTGACCTCGTAAACGCTCTTATGCATAATAGACCTCTACATCTTTTTTATTGTTATGCAATACGGCACTGATGGGCATATTGATAGGATCATTTTTTTGCATGGCCTGATCAAACACTGCTTTTTTCGCGCTGCCTTCAAAATGCAAATAGAGATGCTTTACATGTAAGAGCGCATAAAGACTCAGGCTCATACGTTCATGTGGCGCATTTTGGGGTGTGATGGCAATGCAGTGGCGCACGGTTTTATACGCCTCGTCAAGGCGCGGGTTATTGGGAAAAAGCGATGCTGTATGCGCGTCGCCTCCCATGCCCAATATAATCACATCAAAAGGGGCATAAGCTTCTAGGGTGTTATGGCATCTCTTTTCTGCTTCATGCGCCGAGAGATTGGGAATATACATCTCTATAAACGTGGCTTTTTTGGCGCAATGTTGCAGGAGGTATTCTCGAACGAGTTTGGCATTACTATCATGGTGCGTGCCATCAACCCAGCGTTCATCTACCAATCCAACCGTTACTTGTTTCCACCCCAAGTCAATGTGGCTGAGTGCTTCAAAAAGTGCTTTGGGTGTTGAACCGCCTGAAACCATTAAGGTGGCAGAACCTTTGTTGGTGATGGCATCAGCCAGATTGTCTGCGATGGCTTCGGCAAGCGCATCAACTAAGAGCACAGGTGTTTCAAACGTATGCAGACAAACGCGATCACTCTTCATGCCAGGTCCTTGCATCGCGTGCTACAAGCTCTATGGCTGCTGTTGGGCCATCGGTTCCGGCGGCATAACTCTTCATTGGCACCATATTCTCAGCCCACCCTTCAAGAATAATATCAGCCCATTTCCATGCGGCTTCCACTTCATCTAGCCGCATAAAAAGGGTGGGATTGGAGCGAATGACATCCAGCAGCAGCCGTTCGTATGCTTCTGGTTTGCGGGGTTCATCAAGTGGCGCATTAAGTTCGAGATCCACTTTTTGAAGATGCATCTGCTCTGAAAGGCCTGGAATTTTATTCATGAGCTGCAGTTTAATACTCTCTTTGGGCTGCAAAGAGATCACCAATTTGTTTTGCGAAATGCAGCGTCCTTTGTTGGCAAAGATCGAGTAGGGAATAGATTTAAACTGAATCACAATTTCAGAGTTGCGTCCGCGAAGCCGTTTGCCGCTACGCAGATAAAACGGCACGCCGTTCCAGCGCCAGTTGTCAATATCGACACGCATTGCGGCAAAGGTTTCGGTGTTGCTGTGCTCCATCCCTTCGCCCTCACGATAACCCGGTACGCTCTCACCGTTGATAGAGCCTTTGGCATATTGGGCCCGTACGGTTTTTTGCTCAATATCCAAAGGAGTCATTGGGCGTAGTGATCGCAGCACTTTTACCTTTTCATCACGTACGCTATCCGCATCAAGCGAGCAGGGCGGCTCCATAGCCACCAGACATAACAACTGCATCAAATGATTTTGAATCATATCGCGCATGGCACCGTATTGGTCGTAATAACCCCAGCGCCCTTCAACACCAACGCTTTCAGAGACGGTTATCTCAACATGGTCAATATTGTTAGCATCCCACAACGGCATAAAAAAGCGGTTGGAAAAACGCAGTGCCATAATGTTTTGTACGGTATCTTTACCCAGATAGTGGTCAATACGATAAATCTGGCGCTCTTCAAAATATTTAAGCACCTCCACATTAATAGCGCGTGAAGATTCCAAATCGCGACCTATCGGCTTTTCAAGCACTACACGGCTTTGCGGCGTAATCAGATGGTATTGGCTAAGGGTTTTGCAGATTGTTCCAAAAAAATCAGGAGCCGTTGAGAGGTAATTAACACGTTCGCGCTCAGGATATTCATTCAGCAGATTTTGAAGATTTTGATAACTGGAAGCATCATTAAAATCAACAGCAACAATATAGAGCTGCGTTTTGAGATTTTCAAATTTCTCTTCATCAAACGTATCAATGATAAAAAATTCCTGAAGTTTTGTTTTGACAAGTTCATAATGCTGCGCTTCGTTCATGGGCGTGCGAGCAACAGTGATAATGCGGCTTTGGGCGTGTAGAAAATGATCATTATACAGATGATAAAGTGCCGGCATCAGTTTGCGAAAGGCCAGATCGCCGTGGCCTCCAAAAATAATGATATCGCACAGATTGTCTTTTGTACTCATGATGGTGCCTCGTTGTAGGGTCGAATGTTATGTCGCATTGTACCCAAGCTTATAAGTTAAAAGATTACAACCTCTAGATGCTTTTTACATGTAAGGCAGTGTTTAAAAAGTATGCAGTGAGGAAAAACGACACTATGTTTCTGTTGATCTGGAAAACGTAGATTTATAGAATCTTTAATAATTAATATAATATGATCTTTTTTTGTTTTTTACAAATATATTAGTTGATTTATTTTATATATCAGAGGAATCTTAATGAATACAAAAGATATACTGCTTGCTACTTCAACGTTACTTATTGGTTTAACATATAGTGGATGTGGAGACACAAAAGTCAGTTTTAGGGGTGCTTCAAGCGTCAGTTCCAATGCTAGTTCTAGTTTTGCTGTAAGCTCTGATATCGCTTCAAGTGTCAGTTCTAATGCTGCTTCAAGCGTCAGCTCCAATGCTAGTTCTAGTTTTGCTGTAAGCTCTGATATCGCTTCAAGTGTCAGTTCCAATGCCTCTAGTGCTAGCTCTAGTTCTGCTGCAAATTTTGACATCATAAGTACAGGTAATCCTCGTGTAAATCAACGTGGTTATCTTCCAGGTGGTCCCAAAGTTGCCACTTATGCCAATAGTGATACATCGGGATTACCATGGAAGCTTTATCGCGGTACAACGCTGATACACTCAGGTGTTACAACTCCACATGGACAAGATGCAGCATCGGGCGAGTATGTGCATATGATCGACTTTTCTAATGTTAACACCGAGGGTGAAGGGTATACCTTACATGTAGGAAATGACGTTAGTTATCCGTTTATGATTACGAAGACAACGTTCTCGGCTCCCTTATATGATGCACTGCGCTATTTTTACCATAACCGCAGCGGTATTGCGATTGAGACCGACTTTACCGGTGGTGGACATGGCAGTTATGCTGCCAATAGCATCTGGGCACGCCCTGCTGGACATCTTAATATGGGCTCAAATAAAGGTGATTATGAAGTTGCATGCTGGAGTAATACCTGTGATTATGCCCTTGATGTCACTAAGGGATGGTACGATGCTGGTGATCACGGAAAATATGTAGTCAATGGTGGTATTTCAGTTTGGAAATTGTTAAATGCTTATGAACGTGCTGTGCATCTTGGCGGCAATAGTAACGCTCTAGGTGATAACATGCTTAATATTCCCGAAAGTGGTAATGGTGTTTCTGATATTCTTGATGAAGCCCGTTGGGAACTGGAGTTCCTACTGTCCATGCAAGTACCTGAGAAAGAAACACTTGCTGGTATGGTACATCATAAAATGCATGATGAGGAATGGACAGGTTTGCCGATGGCACCGCATGAAGATCCCAAAATTCGTTACCTTGTTCCGCCTTCAACTGCTGCTACACTAAATCTTGCTGCCGTTGCAGCGCAAGCAGCACGTATTTGGGCTGATATTGATGAGGATTTTTCTAAGCGTTGCCTTCTGGCCGCCCAACGTGCATGGAATGCTGCACAAGCCCATCCTGATACTATTTATGATGGCGCTTATGACAACGGTGGCGGTGGTTACGGAGATTCTAATGTTAGTGATGAGTTCATTTGGGCCGCTTCAGAGTTGTTTATCACCACTGGAGAACATACTTACGTAGAACATATCAACACAGATGCTTCTAGTAGTGATTGGAATTGGCAACAAACTAAAATGGCTGGAATACTCTCGCTAGCAACAGTACCTGCTTCACATACCGCTGCACTACAAACGCAAGCCCGTAATACCATTGTTTCTCTGGCAAATGGAGTGGTTACTACTCTAAATACTCAAGGATATTTGGTGCCACTTGAGAGTGACAGTTATTACTGGGGATCTAACAATGGAGCAGCCAACAGACTTATTTTGATCGGTTCTGCTTATGACTATACAGGCGATGCAAAATATGCTCTGGCATTTGGTAAGGGCCTTGATTACTTTTTTGGACACAATGCGCTATCAATGTCCTATATTACTGGTTATGGCGAACATACAGTAAAACAACCACACCACCGTTTTTGGGCTGGATCATTAAATAGTAACTATCCATGGGCACCTCCAGGTGCCATGGTTGGCGGACCCAATCCTAATCTTGAAGATGAGGTATCAAGTGCTGCTCTTTCAGATTGCAAGAATGCACCACAAACTTGCCATATTGATAAGATTGGCGCATGGTCAACTAATGAGATAACCATTAATTGGAATGGTGCTTTAGTCTGGATGTTAGCATTTTATAATGACCTTTCCGATATGACAATTGGAGCAGAAAACGCTAATTAAGGCAAGAGTTGCGATACTAGCTACGAGGCTAGTATTGTCGTGATCTGTATGGTTTAAGGTTCTTAAAGAATCATTAAGTCCATTATTGTTAATTGCGTAATGTGGCAATGAGCCTTGAGGGATGCAACAGCGCATCGAGTGCATCATTAATGTTTTTAAAAAGAGTATTGCTATGACGCAGTGCTTCAAAACTCAACCCTTCTTCTTGCAGTAATGCCATGCCAATAGCGGCACTTTGCAGCATAAGTGCATCGTTGCGTCCATTACCGATGGCAATGCAGTTTTGAGCACCAAGATGTTCAATATAACGGCGTTTTTCTTCATCTTGCTTTTCTTTGCCAATAACATGGATGATTATATAAGGTTTGTTACACTGTTCATGGACGGAGCCATAGGTATCGGCGGTAATAACATGAATACGAAGAGGGGCAGAAGCAAGACGCTCCAAACGCTCAAAAACACCAGACTTGACGTTGCCTTCAAAAGCCAGTGTGCCGTTGTAATCAAGTACAAGATCCGTAATATTTAGTGTTGGGTAAGAAGGAATATGAAGGGTAAGCATCACGACTCCAATGTCATGATGATATCGTCAATATGGGACGCTTCTGAGAGGCTGATGGCAATGCCAATGCCCTCAATATTGCGCCGTATTCCATCACCTAGAGTGCGTACTACAAGCAGTGATGCCTCTTTAAGCAGTGGTGGTATGAGATGCCCTGCGGCAAGTCCTTTAGCCGAATCATCATCAATAATAGGTTGATTTTTGACATGAAGTTCTTCATAGATGGGATTATTAATAAAACGCAGCGATACTACGGAGGTTTCGGATATGGTTGCCAATGCAAAATAGCGAGCAATTAAAAAATGTTCACTAAGTGTGATTCGGTCGTTTGTTGGAAACGCCATAACAAAGTTGTGAGGGCGATGCTCGATTTGTAATGTTTTGCCAAACATAAGCATTTCAATATTTTTTTTGCGGCCACTTTTAAGAAGTTTGGCAAAAGTAGGACGTGAAACTCCTAGCGATTCGGCACATGCTTCGTGATAAAGGCCTTTAAAATCGGCAAGATAGAGTGCTTCTAGCTCATCTTCATGCAATATTGATGTGGAGGTTGCTTTGCCCTCAGCAGGCGAAAATGCAAAATAGATAGGTCGAAATGTTATGTTGCGTTTTGGATTGTTTCCCATAGTGTGCCTTTTTCATATGTAAAATTATATTTTTTTCATCATTAGAAACCCTTGAAATGACAAATAGAGCCTAAAATTAGGATATACTTATAATAATTATAATATTACTTTAAAGGGTAATTTATTTTACATATGATAAATTACTCCATCGTATCCATGATTTAAAAAACAACACTCAACTAAAGGAATACAATGAAACAAGAGACTATTTTAGAAAAATACCCGGTATTTGTACTTGAAATAGACAAAAAAGAGACACCGTATCAGAGCGTTGATGCCATTCTTGAGGTATTAAAAGCAGCCATTGATAAGCATCCTATTGCAACATTTATTGACACATTCGATCACTACAAACACACATGCTCGCTAGAGAGTGGCGTGATTAATCCTGACATTATTGATGCTAAAAACATTGTTTTTTGTTTTGGTGAAAAATTGCCTGATCCTAAAATGCTTGCCGTGCGTCCACGCAGTATTGGTGTGGCAGATCTTGGCAATCATTATGTTATCAGTTTTCTTGAAGCACCAATGCAACCCATGAACGTCATCATGGAAGGTTGGGTCAAAGCACTTGCAAACAAGGAGGTACAATCATGATTGCCATTCCGGTTAAAACTAACAAGATGGACACGGCAGTAGCACCACTTTTTGGAAAAGCCAAATGGTTTGCTATTGTGGATGAAAAAGCCAACATACAATTTTGGCACAATGAGGTGCAAAATGGCAGACACGTTGTAGAATCATTTGCATCAATGAATATTGAAAATGTCATTTTTCAGGATATGGGAGGCAATCCCTATATGCAACTTTCTGCTGCAAAAATAGCGTGTTATTATGCAGGAGAAGGTAGAATTACTTTGACATCCGTACTCGAAGCATTTCAAGCAGAAGAGTTAATTCGTGTTAGCACGGAAAATATGATGACTTATGTTGAAAAAGGCCATAAACATAGCAAAAATGAAGGCCATCATCACCATGAGGAACATCACCACCACCATCATTAATGGTGGTACGCATCAGACAAGAACAAGAAAGTTTTGGTCATGATGTTACATAGGAGTATAACTATGGAACCTAATTTGAACGATATGGACGATTACAAAAAGCCGCTGAGCAAAGAGAAAAAAAGAGTTATTATTTTCTTTTTTGCCATTATAATTGTCATGTATGCTGTGTACGCTATTTTTTTAAGTAACCTTTGAGCAGACACTACCATGAGTGTATTGTTAGAATTTTCCATGTTTCCTACCAGCGATGATTGTCGTGATGGGGCTTCTGTGTCGCGTTATGTTAGCCGTATTATTGATATGATCGATCTTAGTGGTGTGGCGTATCAGTTAACGCCTATGGGTACGGTGATCGAAACCGATACTATGCGTGAAGCACTTGATATTATTGAAAAAGCGTATGAAGTGCTTGATTGTGATCGGGTGTATTCGTCATTAAAATTTGATATTCGAAAAGGCAAAAAAGATCGTTTAACAAGCAAAATTGCATCCGTACAAGAACATCTTGGCAGAGATGTACAGAAGTAGCTTACTTCTTTTTCTCGTTTTTAGGACGGGTCAGAATAAAAGCAAAGAGAGCGATAATCGTTAAAAAGATAATAGTTCCCATCATACTGGATTCAAACGTTTGATTTTCCATAGAGAGCCTTACATGTAAATATGGCGATATTATACTGTGTTAGGGTTATAACAGATTCAAAAGCATGACTCTCATGATATAATAACTTGAATATCAAGGGCAGGAGTCGTGATGACATCCACCATCATTGAGGCCCTTTCGGGGCTTGGAATGTTTTTGTTTGGGATGCTTTATATGGAGCATGCCCTCAAAGAAGCCGCAGGCATACGGTTTAAAAGCTGGATCAAAAACTCCACCTCTACAAGCTTTAAGGCGTTATTAACAGGGGCAGGGGCTACGGCACTATTGCAAAGCTCCTCGGTTGTAACGCTCATGACGCTCTCTTTTGTGAGTGCATCGCTGATTTCACTAGAGTCCGGTATTGCTTTGATTTTTGGATCAAATGTCGGTACGACTGCTACGGCATGGATTGTCGCTACACTGGGATTTAAGGTCAAAATCGAAGCATTTGCTTTGCCAATGATTGGCGGGGGCGGGTTGTTGATGGTCTTCTCTTCAGAATCTAAAAAACTCACCTCTGTTGCTAAAGTTTCTATTGGATTTGGATTGCTCTTTTTTGGGCTGGATATTATGAAAAATGCTATTGAGTCGGTAGCTCAGAATATTGAACTCTCTCAGTTTGCTTCGTATCCGCTTATTGCTTTTGTAGCTATTGGTTTTGTGTTAACGGCGCTCATTCAATCCAGCTCGGCGGCAACGGCCATTGTGTTAAGCGCGCTTTTTTCCAATATTTTAGGGTTTGAACAGGCAGCAGCCATGGTTGTTGGTACCAATGTTGGTACAACCATTACGGCCATTTTGGGCGCAATTGGCGGAATTCCCGATAAAAAGCGTGCCGCCGCAGCACATTTTTTGTTTAACGTTATTACGGCAGCCGTTGCCTTTATGCTCATTCCGTGGCTTGCGCATCTGTTGTTAGAAACATTTGGACTTGCAAGTGATCCTACGATGGCCTTGGCGCTATTTCATACTATTTTCAATCTGCTTGGAGTCATCTTGCTGCTTCCTTTTACAGGAGTGTTGGCACGGTTTTTACAAGAGCGCTTTAAAGCCAAAGTTGTGGTGCCAACACGCTATTTGCAAAATGTTGACCCTCGAGTTCCAGATAGTGCTTTTGTAGCCTTACGGGATGAAGTGAGCAATCTGTTTGTAAAAACGCTTAAATATGCACTGCTGGTTGCCAATATCAAACCTCGTGATCTGTTGATTAAAAAGCTTGACCCTTCTCAGATTATTCTTGAAAATCAAACGATTATTGATTTTGATTACAAACGTTCGTATGATGTTTTGAAAGAGGTTGAATTTGAAATTGTTGAGTTTGTTGCTATCTTGACACAACAGCATCTTGATGAAGAGCAAGGTCGTAGTCTTGAAACACTCTTGGCTGCTACGCGTGAGAGTGTTTATGCGGCAAAAATACTTAAAGATGTCAAAAAAAACATTGACTCTTTTGCTCAAAGCGATCACAGTAAAATCATTGAACTTTATGACACCATACGAAAAAATCTTGTCTATACACTGCGTATTTTTGTATCTTACATGCAAGAGGAGTGGGATCAGGAAAAATGCATGGGTAAATTTGAAAAAGCGGTTAATGAAAATTTGAAAATTCTTAAAGAGGCGACACTCTCTATTGGCATCGGAGGCATGAATGAACACAGTGCCGTGTCACTATTGCACATCAATCGTAGTATTCATATTGCCAGCAATTCACTGCTTGAGGCAAGTCGCGCGGTACGGATGCAGTTTAGTATTGATGATGAAAAAATTTAAAATTTCTATGTTGGTTTCCCCCGCTAGAGGGGAAGTGTTTTATCTACAATACTGATTCGGAAGATTCTGATGAGACACCTTCAGAAGAGGATAAACTTTCAGAAGAGGATAGACCTTCAGAAGAGCTTGACACAGCGACATCTACCATAGCAGATGATGATGCTTCAGAGGATGATATCGATGATTGTGTCTGATTGCTAACGCTATTTTGGTGTCGTCCCGAAACGCCTAATACCGGAGTGAGAATCCATTGTCCGCTTTGACCGGCTTGATGAACGGATTGATTGGCATCAAAGTCAATAAGCATTTCATACACACCGGTTTCATTGACATCAAACACATAGTTTTGGTGTAGGGTGTTGCTAGGTACTTTTAATTCAGTAATATCATCACCACTCAAGATTAAATAATTGGCATAAGGGTGAGACGTGCCAAGAATATTAGTACCATTATCTTCCTGATCACCTAAAATTAAACGCAGTTGGGTATAGGTTCCAACACTAATATTAGCCTCTCCAAGTTCGGTAGTGACACCGTTTTGCAGCGATAGTAGATTGATGGTTTGATGTGGCGATGCAATGGTGTACCATTGAGTATTATTGCCTTCGCATTCATTGCTTTGGTTGGCATCTGTAGTAGTACAATCACCTTGCATATGTACTCGAACTTCATCAACAGTAACATAAACTGCCTCATAGAGCGCCGGATCGTCAGTGAGCATGACTTTAACACTACCAATTCCATCAGAAGCAGTGTCATTGGGTGTGACTTCTTGGGTAGAAGAGCTATTGCTTCCACAACCACTAAATTGTAAGAGCAGTAAGGCACTTATGGCCGAGTATGTGATTTTTTTAAACATTAAAACTCCTTCTTGTAATTGTATTGTAATTGTTTTAACAAGCTAGAGTATCAATAATAAGCAAGAATGAAGAGGGAGCGCAAGGCTCCTTTAAAAAAGTAGCAGGTGTTATTCGGCTACAGCAACTTCTACAGCAACTTCTACAGGATCTGATTCCCAGATACCGTGTTTTGTGCAGTAGCTTTGCGCTACAAACGTCATTTTTTTGCCTGAAGGAACGACGTTAAATGTTACAGTAGCATGACCTTTTGCCCCTTGGCCGCCAAGCATACCGGCTACAAATTCTGCTTTGGCAAGCAAAGTTTCACCGTTATAAAGCTGAATGCCTTCAATAAAATGATCAAAGTCATCAGGGTGCGTATATTCATTACCCATTTTAACAGTTACGGGAAATGTTTCTCCGGCTTTAGCCTGGCTCTCACAGTGAATAAATGGAGAGTGGCGGTCAATATAATCTTTTTTTGATTCACGTTCAACAGTGTCAATGTCAACATAGCGGTTGATTTTTGGCATGGTATTTCCTTTTTTAAGATGGAGTTATGGGGGCATTGTAACGACTTCTGCTTTTAAAAAAACCTAAAAAAGATAAAAATTATCCTCTTTAATAATCCCCTAAGAAACAGCCATTTTTAACCTCTAAAGCGCTAGAATCACAAAAAAATATAATGAGATGATAACCATGTTGCAACCGCTTTTGATCGAGATCGGCGTCGAAGAACTGCCGGCGGTTCCACTTTTGAACGAACTGCAAAATATCGAAACCAAATGGGCCGATGTGCTTAATGCCAATGCGCTTATGTGCGAATTTGAATTTTATTACACGCCGCGCCGTTTGGTATTGTGGCATCGGGAGTTTCCTACGATGCAAAATGATAGTGTCGAGGAGTTCTTTGGCGCACCTGTGGATGTGGCGTTTAAAGATGGCAAACCAACACCGGCAGCAGAGGGCTTTGGCCGCAAATGCGGCGTATCGGTTGAGGAACTAGGCAGAGCGCAAAAGGGCGGCAAAGAGGTATTGTATTACCAAAAAGAGATCAAAGGAGAAGCCAGTAATGTTCTGCTTGAGCCTATGATTAAAAGTTGGTTAGAGTCACTTTCATTTGGAAAAAGCATGCGATGGGGAAGTCTTGGCGAAGCGTTCATTCGCCCGATTCGCTGGCTTAATGTGATGTTGGGAACGGGCTTGGTTGATGTAGCACTCTTTGGTGTTCGCTCTCAAGCACTCACTTACGCTCACCGCATGCATACCATGGAAGCCTTGCCCATCACAACGCCGCAAAGTTATTTTGAAATACTCAAAGCAAGTGCAGTAACGCTTTTTCCTGATGATCGCCGATTGAAGATTCTTAACGATTTTGCTGCGCTGAGTAAAAAAGGGGGCTTTGATATCGAGATTGATGAAACGCTTTTGGATGAAGTGGTCGCAATTACCGAGCATCCTACTGCGCTTTTGGGAAGTTTTGATGATGCCTTTTTGCAACTGCCGCCAGAGGTTGTCATTACCTCAATGAAAGAGCATCAGCGCTATTTTCCGGTGTTTAAAAACGGAAAGCTTCTTAATCAGTTTGTAGTGGTATCTAATGCACTTACGGAGGATTTTTCCAAAGTAATCGAGGGCAATGAACGGGTCTTGCGTCCACGCTTGGCAGATGCGCTCTTTTTCTGGGAAAATGATCTCAAGCGCGGGCTTTCTACCAAGGGACTTGAAAAAGTGGTCTTTATGAAAGGATTGGGGACGCTTGAAGATAAAATTGCGCGTGAGCAGATCATTGCCATGAATCTTTTTGAGCGCTACAAAACACAAATAGGTGAAACAAACAAAGTACACCTGGAGCGCGCCATTGCCCTAGCAAAAGCCGATTTGATGAGCGAAATGGTGTATGAATTTACCGAGCTTCAGGGGCTTATGGGGTATTACTACGCTACCAAGTTAGGTGAAGCAGATGCCGTGGCACTGGCTCTAAAAGAGCAGTATCTTCCAAGCGGTGAGGAGAGCGCATTGCCAAGCACGCTTTTGAGCGCGGTGGTAGCAATGTCGATTAAGCTCGATACCTTGCTGGGACTTTTTAGCGTAAACCAGATTCCTACAGGATCGCGTGATCCTTTTGCGCTGCGACGTGCGGTGAACGGCTTGATTCGTATTGTCAAAGCGTATGCGTTGCAATTTGATATTGTTGAAGTATTACGTGAACTTGGTAGCGCCTATGAGACTATTGATTTTGAAAAACTGGAGCACTTTTTTATAGAACGGATTAATCAGTTTTATGATGTTAATCCTTCGATTATCAGCGCCGTGCTTGCTTCGGGTGAGCGTGAGATTTTAGAGATTGATAAAAAGATCACAGCAGTCAATGCTATTGCAAGCAGTGAAGGATTTGAAAGCCTCTTTTCAACCTTTAAACGGGTGGCTAACATTACTAAAGATTTTGATGTATCACAAACCTTACATGTAAAGCCAGAGCTTTTTGAAGAGGACGCCGAAAAAGCACTTTATGAGGCTTTTAAAAACATTAATACTAATAAATATGAATCTTATGAAGCAGAGTTGGATGCGCTGTTTGGCTTGAAGCCTCATCTGGATGCCTTTTTTGATGGCGTGATGGTGAATGCTGAAGATGAAGCGATCCGTACCAACCGAAAATCGCTTGTTGGCAGTATATATAAAGCGCTGCTTGAGATAGCGGATATTAAAGAGATTAGTGTCTGATTTTGATTATGCCATTGTAGGTGCGGGCATCAACGGATGCGCACTTGCATATTTTCTAACCCAATCAGGAGCATCTGTTGCGCTTGTTGATGCCACGGGAATTGCGGCAGGAGGCAGCGGTGCCGCGGGAGCGTTTATTGCACCCAAAATTACCAAAAGCGGGCCGCTAAAAGAGATTAGCGACGCTGCGTTTGAATTTTCACTTGCATTTTATAATGAACATTTTCCTCAGGCTATTACCAACGCTCCCTTGCTGCACCTTGCCAAACATTATGATGAAAACATTAAAGTGGCCTATTTTAAAGCTCATACTCCCCTACATGTAAGCGAACCCGATGAAGCACTATGGCAGCGTTTACAACTGCATTGCAGGGAGTATGAAGCGCTTTATTTAGAGCAGAGTGCTGTGGTGGATGCGCAGCAGATGTGTGCGCAACTGGCCGCCGATGCTGTTTTATCTGTGGCGTCTGTTGAAACGGCTTCGTATAATAACGAACGTTGGCATCTTGGTGGCCTTACATGTAAGCAGGTTATTTTTGCCACAGGAGCCTATACGCCCGTGCTGCATTTGCCCTATTTAAAGCTTCGCGGCGTGTGGGGACATCGTATTGATATTGCCACCTCAACCGAGATACCGCTTAATATCCATCAGCAGGTTTCCATTTCAAAAAGCACTCACGGCAAAGCAGCCATTGGCGCTACGCATAACGTGCACTATCATCCACAAAGCAACATCCCTTATGATGTTGATGCGGGCAGGGCAGAGCTCTTAGAAAAGGCTGCTTTTACGCTTGATCTTGGCAGGGTAGAGGTTGTGAACGATTACATGGGATTGCGCTCAGGCTCTAATGATTATCTGCCTATGATTGGGCCGCTTGTGGATGCTGATACAACACTGCAAAAATTACCAGAGAGCATGAAGGGCCACACCTATGCGCGTGAGGATTTGTGCTATTTCAAAAATGCCTACATGATTAATGGAACGGGCGGATACGGTTTTGTGCTGGGGCCATGGCTGGCTAAAAATTTGGCTGAGTATTTGCTTTTTAGTAAGCCGATAGATACCCGGATTGAACCCACGCGTTTTTATGAGCGGTGGGTAAAAAAAGGCTTATTGGCCTAGGCAATATCAGCGTTGATATACCAAAACGCGCTACAATCACGCTGTAGATATGTAACGAGGTGATGTGTGAAAGAAGCCATAGTGTTGCTTAATATGGGAGGCCCCAACAACCTTAATGAGGTTGAAGTTTTTTTGAGCAATATGTTTAATGACCCTAATATTATTACAACAAAAAGCGCACTGTTACGTCGCTTTATTGCTACGATGATAACCTTTTTTCGTACGGAATCCTCTCAAGCAATTTATTCCAAACTTGGGGGAAAATCACCGCTGGTAGGGCACACACAAAAGCTGGTTGCCGCGCTTGAACGTGAGCTTGATGGTGTGATGGTTGATTTTGCCATGCGTTATACGCCGCCTTTTGCAGACGAGGTATGCCAACGTCTTAAAGCGGCCCAGATTGAAAAAATCTACCTGATTCCACTCTATCCGCACTACTCAACCACCACCACAAAGTCTTCTCTCGAAGATTTTGAATGCGCCTTACATGGAAGCGGCCTGAATGCTATTACGGTTGAAATCAAGCACTTTTTTGAACTGCCCAGTTACAATCGCAGTGTCATCGCACGCATTAAAGAGGCAATGCAAGGGGTTAAATATGAAGATTTTGATCTTATCTTTTCAGCACACGGGTTGCCGCAAAAAATAGTAGATGCAGGCGATCCGTATGAACGTCATGTCAGCTTACATGTAACGATCTTAAAGCAGATGATGAACGATGAGGGGATGCATTTTCATGCGATTCATCAGGCCTATCAGTCTAAAGTGGGACCCCTTAAATGGCTGGAGCCTTCGCTTGAGCAAAAACTTCAACAGATTAAAAACCGTAATGTTGTGATTTTTCCGATTGCTTTTAGCATTGATAATTCCGAAACCGATTATGAACTTGATATGGAGTACCGTGATATTGCCGAAAATATGGGGTTTGAGCAGTATCGTGTGAGTCGCTGTCTAAATGATGATGGCCATTTTGTTTCGGCACTTAAAGAACTTTATAAGCACATGAAGCTATGACACTCGTTGTTTTTGATATGGATGGAACGCTGATTGATACTCAGCATGATATTACCGCATCAATCAATCATGTGAGAGCGCAACATTATGGATTGCCGCCGCTGCAAAGCTCTTTTGTAGTGGAGGCCATCAACCGTGAAGAGCGTAATTTGGCCGATCTTTTTTATCATACGCTACATTACGAAGATGCAGCCAAAGCGCTTTTTGAAACCCATTATTATGAGCAGTGCATCCAGAGTCCACGTCTTTATGAGGGGATTAAAGGTGTACTAGAAGCCTTAAAAGAGAGAAAAATTGCGTTAAGCGTGGCAACCAATGCGCCTTCACCTTTTGCAAAGCGGATGATGACACATTTAGGAATTGATGCTTATTTTGATTGTATTGTCGGTGCGGATATGGTAGCGGTGCCCAAACCCAATCCGCAAATGCTGCACAGGATTTTTGAGTATTACGGTTTTGATCCCAAAGTGCATCTTGGTTATATGGTGGGTGATAATACTAAAGATATTGGCGTTGCCGCGAATGCAGGAATCACTAGTGTTTTTGCAACATGGGGGTTTTCAAGTGAAGGCAAGGGCGATCACGTGTGTCATCACCCTTTGGATCTTTTAGAGATTATTTAGCCGCTTTTTTGCGACCACGTGCAGGAAATGTATCGCGGTTGTCAGCTTTAATTTGAGCAATGTCATCTTTCATTGCTGCTTTTTTTTGTTTTAGACTTTCAATCTGAGCGTCTATTTTGCTTATATCCAGCTCTTTTTTGTTGATCTGGAACTCCAGAAACTCTTTTTTTGAGACTTCGTATTTCTCTGCCATAAAAAAACCTTTCAAAAGATATCAAATTTGCGTATTATAACAGTAACCATTCGCTAACACAAGTGATACAAGGAGCCGTGGCATGTTTGATTTTGATCTCATTATGACGTTTGCCATGATGACACTGCTATTTTTACGCCAAATTGCTATTTTTAAACAGCCTGGAAAAATCAATTATGCCCCTATATTATTGGCTATTGGTACGATTGGCGCGATGAGCCATTTGTTACTGCATCCAGAGCATAATGACGTGGCGCTGTTGTTTCGTGAATCATTGTTGCCGCTTTTTTTTGGGTTATTGCTTTTTATTATTATGAATGTAATGCACCAAACGGTACTACGTGATGAAAATCAAAGACGGATTCAAGAGCTTGAACGTTTTGCTTCAGAAGTGGAGCACATCAAAAAAAATATTGAGGCCTCAGACGTGAGACTGCAATCCTTAAGTAGCACGGAACATGAGATTAAACAGACGCTTGATCGTTTTTCTAATATTGATTTTACATCGCTTAAAAATATTGAAGAGAATCAGCACACTTTTTTTAGTAAGTTTGAAACGATTTTTGAGCAGCAACAAAGTGTGTTAAAGTCGTTTGAAAATTTTACGGATGAAAAACTTCCCGATATTGATGCTGTTATTCATCGCCATATTGACATGCTGCGCATTGCGGAACAAGATCATTACAATCATCTTAAAAAAGCAATCAACGTACTGCTTGATGAGAATGAAGCGTTACAAAATGCTTTTGCCAACATTAAAGTGCAAGCACCGCCGCAGCCTTTGATTTCAGATGAGAAACTTAAAGTTGTTGTGCTAAAAATCGATAATTTGATGCAGCAGGTTGTTCATGATTTTGAGCGGCAGATGATCTCTTTACGAGCCCAAAGTGAAAGCCTTTCAACCTCCATTTCAGAAAGTGACAGCTTGATGGAAAATATTCGCAAACAAGAAGAAGTATTGATGAATGAATTGGTGCTTTCAAGCAAACATATTAAGCAGATGCATGACGATTCGCAAAAAACAGGAGCAACGTTAGAGCCGATTGTTGAGATGCTTGATCGTGTTAAAGCCGTTCAACACGATTATATTCAGGCTAAAGAACGGTTGGATATGCTGGTAGATGCACTGCAAAGCGTTGAAGAATTTCAATTTGAAAAGATGCGTGATCATATTGAAACCCTAAGTACAAATCTCACCGAAAAGATTGAGCAATCGCTAGAGAACCTGCACAAACATTACAACATTGCGCATCAAGATATTTCTAAAACGGTGCAAGAGCTTTCCACTCGTGCCCGTTTTGCAAAAAGCTATAAAAACGACGATCAGCCTTGATAGGTACCGTTGTAATATCCCATGTAATCAATGACAATCTGATTGATGGCATTAAGGGTTGTCGCTGCATCAATGGCTTCAAATGCTTTTTCAAGCGTATGAATTACATTGCCTCCCCCTCCGCTTCCTTGTCCAGGGCTGAAAGAACTATATGAAGCGCTACTGCTTTGTACATAACTTATGGAACTTGATGAGCTAACAGCAGCCATGCTGCTTTGTGTAGAACTCACAGCACTTGATGAGCTGCTTTGTACAGAAAAGCTTGATGTGGTGTAACTTTCGATCCAGTCAATATAGTTATTAACACGAGTATAAACCCCCGGATATCCAGGAGCCCCACACCACTGATCTTCCGAACCGCCAAAACTCACAATTCCGGCAAGCTCATTTTGGCCATTGTTTTGCGTAATTGCAGGGCCGCCGCTATCACCTTGGCAGCTGTCTTTGCTGCCATCCATATAACCGGCACAAAACATGTTAGAGGTTAAGCCGTAGGCGTATGAAGCATTACATGTATCAAAATCAATCACAGGAAGAGTAACTTCGTTGAGATTCGAGGGATAATTGTTGGCATATTGATCTTCATCGGTGTCACCCCATCCGGCGACGTGAGTGAGGGTTCCTGTAGCAAGCATTGATCCGCGATAAAGTGGTATGGGAGTAACACTGGTGACGGGGGTTTTAAGATGCACTAAGGCGATATCGTTATTGACGGTAGCGTCATTATAAAAAGGGTGGGGAATGAGTTGATCAATCTGATGAATTTCGCCTCCAACATCGAGAGAGTAGCTATTGGCCATGATGCTATTGGGAAGATAATTCGGGTTGGAGTCAACCACACAATGTGATGCCGTTAAAACCCACTGCGGTGCAATCAAACTGCCGCCGCAAATGAGACTACCGTAAACACGAAGTGAAATAATAAATTTCCATGTGTTATCACTGCTAGATACCACATTACCGTTAATAATGCGCAGATTCACGGCATTGGCAACTTCATTGGGAGAGGAGAGCATCAATGCTGCTTTGGCCGTCTCTTTGGCAATGTTGAGATTGCTTGTTGAAGCTTTGACTGCATCAAAATCAAAATCGTTTTGGTAGGCATAAGCATTGGGAAACTGCTGTGCCATCGCTGTACTGCCAAGCTCTATGAGCAAGGTGGTAAAAGGCGTAATATTGTGATAGCCCGAAGGTGCTTTAAACTCAGGCGCATAAGGCTCTCCCACATCGGCCTTACCGTTAGCAGCGGCAATGTCGTTAACTCCGCCAGTGACCACAAAGGGTTGTGATGGCTGTTGTGAAAAACGGTACCATCCACTGCCATTTGAGGGTATCTCTTCTGCGGTATCGTTTCCGGATTTCACCGTAGCATTAACGATATAGCTGCCACTGACACGGACATCATAGGCGGTTTCGGAAGGAGTTTGAACGTTAACGCCACCTCCTCCACTGCCGCAGCCGATAACAAAAAGCGCTGTAACAACGCCAAGAGAGAGGGAAATGTAACGCATGGATAATCCTTAGGTATTAAATGCAAAAAATATAAATGGCGGATAGACCGCAAGGCCGATAAAAGGCATCAGTGGATGCAGTGGTGCAAGCAGCATGGCCGAGATGTCGTCTGAGAGTTCATGTTTTTCAAAGAGCTGGCGCATCAATACGATTTTAGTGACAATATCAACCGATTTGATAAGCAGCATAACCACCAACGGTAGCGATGCTCCACAACACAGCAGTAGATAAATCATAAATACATAGGTTGGATGCATCATAAAAAAGAGCAGGGCGTGCTTTTTATAATAGTGATGCATCTTGATAAGCATACCCAACATAGAGTTGGCACGCTGCCAAAGTATTTCAAAAAGTTCTAAAACAATATAGATGCCAATAAATGCTATGAGCATCTCATTCATGCGGCAGCTTTGAATGCAAAAATTTATCCTTTTGTGGTTATTTAGTGTATTGTAACAAAAAGCAGTAATACTTAAAGTAACTTGATTGGATTGTCAGCCGTGACTGGTTATATTGTCATTTTAACATAATAGGAGTAGCAATGTCACGATGTGAAATGATGCATCATTACAAAACAATTAGCGACGATGCTCTGGCATTGAACGTTGCGTTTGATCCTGAATTAATTGATGAGGCTCCTGATCCCATTTATCCGTGGTTATTATGGAGTTTTTTGAAACTGAAAAATCCGACACCAGAGGGTGTTTGGAATGAGGGTGAAGCAGATGCGTTAAACGTGTTAATGGATACGCTTTTTGAGGCGCTTGAGAAACGGGATATCATCATAGCGGGTTATCGGGTGCAAGAGGGATGGCTAGAAATTTATTGTTATGCCACACAAGCCAAACAGTTTGAAAACAGCGTGGCATCTGTGATAAAACCGTATGCTTACATGTATGAAACCGGAGCACGACGTGACCCCAGTTGGGAGTGTTATTTACAGACACTCTATCCCAATACCCAAACGCAATTAGACATACAATCCGAAGAGACCATCAGTGCGCTTGAAGCTGAAGGCGACGATCTTTTGCAACCTCGTGATGTGGAACACTATTTTTTTGCGCAAACCCAGGCGCAGTGCGAGCGTGTTGTTAAGGTGCTTGAAGCCAAAGGCTTTACATGTAAAGAGCGCACCCATAATGCGTCAGAAGAGTATGCTTACGGTATTGCAATGGTATGTTATGACCCGGTAGATAGAATGCATATGCGTATGTTGTGTAGGCAATTGTTGCAAATAGCCACAAAAGAGCACGCTATATATGAAGGCTGGAGTACGATATTGGCAAGTGAAGTATTATGAAAATCTTTGAACGTTCAAGCGGTATTTTACTGCATCCTACGTCATTGCCGGGAAAATATGGCATTGGAACCTTTGGTGATGAAGCCAGAGCATGGATTGATTTTCTTGCGGCTTCAGCTCAAAAGTTATGGCAAATTCTGCCGCTAGGACCAACGGGTTTTGGTAATTCACCTTATCAATGTTTTTCAGCGTTTGCAGGCAATGCACTTTTGATTGATCTTGAAGCGTTAGTGGCTATGAAACTGCTCGATGAAGATGCCTTACATGTAAGCCAATCATTTGATCCTCACCGCGTGAAATATGATGAGGTGATTGAGCATAAAACAGCATTATTAAAGCAGGCGTTTGAATCTTTTGATCCGAAAAAGATTCCCGATTGGGATGCGTTTGAATTTAGTAATGCCTTTTGGTTGGAAGATTATGCGCTCTTTATGGCGCTGCGCGAGCATTTTGGTGCCGTATCATGGTTGGATTGGGATGAACGCGTACGTTTACGCCATGTACAAACACTTCAAGAGTATCGTAAGCGTCTCGCCCAAGCTATTGGCTATGAAAAATTTGTACAGTATCTTTTTTTTACGCAGTATAAGGCACTTAAAGCATATGCAAATGATAGAGGGGTGCAAATTATTGGGGATATTCCTATTTATGTGTCGCTTGAGAGTGCTGATGTGTGGAGCAACCAAAATCTTTTTTTGCTAAGCTCCACGGGCCATCCAACATATGTGGCAGGGGTGCCGCCGGATTACTTTTCGGCTACCGGACAGCGCTGGGGCAACCCGCTTTTTAACTGGCAAGCAATGGATCAAGATGGATTTTCGTGGTGGCTAGAGCGCATTGATAGTGCGTTGAAGCTGTATGATTTTGTGCGTATTGATCATTTTAGAGGGTTTGAAGCGTATTGGTCGATTGCATCTCATGAAGAAACTGCCATTAATGGCACATGGATTCCTGCACCGGGAAAAGCGCTTTTTGATGCTATTAAAAAACGTTTTGATGCCTTGCCTATTATTGCCGAAGATTTAGGCGTGATTACGCCCGAGGTTGAAGCACTGCGCGATGCATTTAATCTACCGGGTATGAAGATTTTGCAGTTTGCTTTTGAAGGCGATGCCAAGAATGGTTATTTGCCGCACAACGCTATTAAAAACTGCATCTATTACACCGGTACACACGATAACAATACCATCGTGGGATGGTACTATGGGCAGGAGAGTACCCATAAAGCCAAGCAGCATGCTTTTGAATACCTTAAAGCCGAAGAACACTCCATACATTGGGACTTTATTCGCGCGGTGTTTGGATCGGTTGCTGATGTGGCGATTGTTCCGTTGCAAGATCTCTTTGGTTTTGGCAGCGATGCGCGTATGAATACGCCCGGTACACCATTGGGTAACTGGGAGTGGCGCTATGAAGCCCATATGCTCAGTCAGGAACTGCAATATCAGCTCTTACATGTAACGCAGCTTTATGGTAGGTAATATTTGAAATGTATAGTAAGGAACGTTGATGCTACGTGCTAGATATCTTGTAGGTTATGGGGTTTTTTTGGTGATGTTGCTTGGGTGTGCTCAAACACAGCCCTCATGTGATGTTGCAGAGACAATCAATGATGATAAGTACGAAAAAGCGTATTTAGCCCAATATGAAGCAACCAAACAGCAGCATAAAGATTCTCTTCTAGCGGTTCGATGGGTACAACCCAAAAATAAAAGTGAAGCGTGTAAGGTTTATGTTGGTATCAATGCTGAGAATGACAAAACAATGCATCCTGATTATGTGCTTTATTGGGATGGCGATTGCAAGAATGGGTTTGCTTATGGTCTGGGACGGGAGATCGAAAAATCGCCCGATGATGGGATTATTGAGCAGATCGGATGGTATGAAAACGGCAGAGCAATAGATTATTGTGTTTTGAATGATCTGCTCAATGGCAGCAGCGATGAGGGCGAGTGTATTTATGAAAACGATAAAGCCAGCTATTTAACAACAACATGGGTGGACGAAGCAGAGGGAAATTTTGAAGTTTATATGGAATCGGGAGTGGGTACAACTGGTACGATTGTTCCCATTATCTTTTCACGAACGTATCTGTTTCATGATATTGGCGAATACTGGAAAGTGTATCCGAATTTTGCCTATGCTTTTATTGATTACTCCAAAGATGAATGTGATGAACGAAGCAATGAGTTTTACATGTACGATATGAAAACCGGTCAAAAAAATGGCTATTCGTATATTTCGTATAAGTCCGGTGAGCTTGTTTCAATGGAGATGCTCAATGGCAAGTTTGTTAAAGAAGTGGTTCTTCCTGATGCGTATTATCATAAAGCCAAAGCCATCATAAAAGAGATACAGCACCATACCAAATTGGCATTAGAAGCACAAGAAAAAGCCATGGCCCTTAAAATGAAATATTTGAAAAAAATCTGTAATGATAATGTTAACGTTGATTTCATGAATAATGATGAGTATAAAGCCATCTGTACCCGTGAACGGGAATTGGGCATTAAAGTCAATGAAAAACTGATGCAGATAGAGGCACAAAAGAAGATGCAAAGAGAAGCGCTTAAAACACAAAAAAATGGAGCAGGACAACCATGATTCAAAAAATAGTATGGGGACTCTTTGTTATTTTTATATTGACTTCTTGTCAAAATTCAGATCACTCGCAAGATTCAAATACTACAGTAGAAATCAATACGGAGGATTCGAATACTTCTGATACAAATCTGTCGTATGCATTGGTTCCAATTGAAACTTTACAGCTTGCCCAACTCAGAAATATTGATGGAGGAACGGTTCATAATATTAAAATACAAGAGCGCGAAGTTCGACAAAGGATTATAAGTATTTATAAAAAAATGGATGAAAAAATTCTTTTAGAGGCATTTGATTATAGGCAGCATTCATTGAGTGTGATCGTACTTGATTATAATGGTTCTGTTGAGCAGTCTTCTAGTATATCTTTACCTGAAAGCCACCTCTATTTTGATACTGTACATTCTAGTGATGACGAACTGATCATTTCGACGTTAGGAGAATACAATACAACCATTGATGTAGACACTTTTTTTGTATCAAAGTATATACTTAATGATAGTATTGATACATCTTTTGGAATTAATGGAAAAATAACGCTACATAAAAACGTAGTAGGTGATAATGTATTGTTGCATATTGATTCATTAGGGCGTCTCATTGTTGCTTATACATCAATAGTGCGATTATTAAGTGATGGGACTATTGATAATTCGTTTGATCTCAAACAAAATTATTTACCTATCGAGCATCTGATCACAGATGATAGCAATCGTATTCTCTTTGTTGGAAAGGGATATGATGATCAAAAAGAGTCTTTTTATACAGTGTTATCACGAATAGATGAAAATGGTAGTGCTGATCCCACTTTCAATGATGGAAAAAGTCTACTTCTTGCAGATGTAAATTCGAGTATCCCATTTTTAGTAAAGCCTAAAATTTTAATGGATTCAAATGAAAATATTTTTCTTTTAGGTACAGTTGACAGGCATCCAACATTATTAAAATTTTCTCCCAATGGAGTGCTCTTTAACACGATAAATATAAATGCTGAGGCTTATTATGGGGTAGATGCTTTTGTTGGCGATAACGATGACATCTACGTAGTTGGCTTTGGAGATCTGGATTTTTACACTGGAATGACACTTGTTCATTATTTTTCTGATGGGACGTTGGATCAATCTTTTGGTAATGGTGGAAGTATGAAGATTTCTGTGGGATTTTTCAGTGATTATGGGGTTAAGATGGTTCGCCTCAACAACTCTATTTTAGTGGCATCATCTAATAGGTCTGTTGTATTTCCCTTAACAAATTACACAACACTACAAATGCAATCGTTGGATTTGAATGAGACTGAAGCTACTCCCAATACATTTGAATTTGAAAAATTATTAGAGTTTTCAAGTTCTAACTTTCCAACTAAGGATGTAGAAGTGATCCGTGATCCCGAAGTTTTTAAAGAGCTTCTTTCTTTTGATGGTAAGGATTCGGAGTCATTTAATATAGATTTTGAAAAAGAGAGTGTTTTAATTGTCAGTTATAGTACTGGGTGTGGTGAGCTTCCACAAATTACATCAATTGATAATTATGAAGGAAAAGCTATGGTTTCTATTCAATATCCACAAACATCGTGCGGAGTTTCAGGTTTTGGGATTTTTTTTACGCTTTATCGCGTCAAAAACAGTGCGCATAGAACATTGGTGTATAGAAGACAAATAAACCAATAAGAGTTCTTCTTAGAATAAAGCCAATTTTTTATATGATGCCAATAAAAAAGGGCATCATGAAAGCAAACCTTTTTGCATTGCCGGGTACATTGGCTTATATTGCCGCGCTTTTTTTAAATGCGTTTACCGATCTAGGGCATAAGATCATCATTCAAAACACTATTTTTAAGGTGTATGACGATCAGATGCAGGTGATGCTGACTGCTATGGTTAATGCATTGGTTTTGCTACCGTTTTTAATGCTCTTTACGCCTTCGGGTTTTTTAGCCGATAAATATCCCAAACACCTTATTTTACGCTATGGCGCACTGTTTGCCGTGGTGATTACCGCACTCATTACATGGTGTTATTACATGGGCTGGTTTTGGGCGGCGTTTGTTTTGACCTTTATTATGGGGGCGCAAAGCGCCATCTACTCTCCGGCAAAATATGGTTATATCAAAGAGTTGGTGGGTGATGAGCGCATCAGCGCCGGTAATGCAGCGGTGCAATCGGCAACAACCATTGCTATTTTGGCCGGCATTATTACCTATACCGTGCTTTTTGAAGGGCGCTTGGGAAGTTTTGAAAATGAGTCTGATATTCTCAAACAGATCGCGCCGCTAGGCTGGTTATTGGTGATGGGTTCGATTATTGAATTTTTGCTGAGTTTACGTCTTCCCAATCGCCAAGAGGGTGCGGTGAAAAAACGCTTTTCGCTTAAACGCTATAGCAGCGGCTACTATTTGCGTAAAAATTTTAAAGTGATGCTGCGTAAACGCGACATTGTTATGGCTATTATAGGACTTTCAATTTTTTGGTCAATCTCGCAGGTGGTACTGGCTTCATTTGGGGCGTATGCCAAAAGTGATTTGGGCATTGAAAATGCCATTGTGGTACAAGGATTAATGGCCTTAGCGGCGCTTGGCATCATTGCTGGCTCTATCGTTGCTGCGCGTATTTCACACTATTACATTCATCTTGGATTGATTCCTTTGGGGGCTACGGGTTTGAGCCTTATGGTGCTCTTACTGCCCTTTACATGTAAGCTTGGCATTATTGCTGCGGAATTCATTGCTTTTGGCTTTTTTGCAGGGCTTTTTATTGTGCCGCTTAATGCCTATATTCAGCACTATGCACCGCGTGTGCATTTGGGAACAATACTGGCTGCCAATAATCTGGTACAAAATGTTTTTATGATTGTTTCTCTAGGAGTCATCACCATTTTCTCTTATTACGGCATGAACACGGTGACGCTTTTTTATCTGATGTTTTTATTAGGTGCGCTTATGAGCGTCTATCTGTTGCGCCGTTATCTTGATTGGTTTATTTGGGCGCTGATACAGATGATTTTTAGTCTGCGTTATAAAATTGTTTTTGAAGGGGCCGAACTGGTTCCCAAAGAGGGCGCCGTCTTTTTGCTGGGCAATCATATTAGCTGGATTGACTGGATCTTGGTGCAACTGCCGTTAAAGCGGCGGGTACGCTATATGATGGAGCGCACGATTTATTACTGGAAAGGGATGCATTTTTTGTTTAAACTGGGTCATGCCATTCCCCTTTCTGAGCGTGCGTTTAAAGATGCTTTTAAAACGGCGCGAAAAGCGCTGGCTAATGGAGAAATGTTGGGCTTTTATCCCGAAGGCACCATCAGTTATGATGGCAAGATAGGAACGTTTCATAAAGGTTTTGAATTGATCGCCAAAGGCAATCATGGTACAATCACGCCTTATTTAATTGACGGCATTTATGGTAGTTCTCTTTTCTCGCGCGCTAAAAAGCGTTTTGTACCTGAGCGCTCTTTGTGGCGACGGGTTGTGCGTATTCGTTTTGGCGCACCGATGCCTATGGAAAGTAGCGCCGAGAGTGTCAAAGCGGCAATTATGAAACTCAAGGAGTCTCATGGCACTGAATAAGCCAAAATATACCCTTTTTAAAAATGCATCGTACGCGATTGCGGGACTCATCGAAGTAACGCGGCACGAGAGTTCGTTTAAACTGCAGCTTGTGCTTTTTGTGGTGGCTAACATTGCGGCGTGGATGCTGCCTTTAGAGTTTTATCATGCGGCGATTTTATCGCTTTCGCTTTTTATTCCGGTTATGGCCGAACTTGGCAATTCAGCCATTGAGCGTGCGGTGGATTTGGTAACACTGGATCATCACGAACTGGCCAAACGCGCCAAAGATGCAGGAGCTGCTTTGGTGTTTTTATCGCTGCTCTTTACCGGATGCATCTGGATTGCCGTGCTTTTAGTGGGGTTTGGTCTGGTTTAATAGGGCACGTTAATCTCGAAAAACCAGCGCTCTTTATCAACAAGTTTGAAGTGATCTTTTTTGATACCATCATCAGTATAGGTATATTTTAGAGAAATCGGCACCGTAAACAGATGCAAAAACACCGTATCTAGCCGCACTCCCGCGTAGGCTTCATGAATCTTTTGCGTGACATTGGCCCCAATGCTTTTAAGATGATAATAGTGATATCCGCCAAATAGTGCTTCGCGCTGTAATGAAAGCGGAAAACTAAAAAAGTACATTCCGCCATTAAATACACTATGTATATCGCCGCCGCCTTTAAAGGCCTCTTTGGTATAAAGTGTATAGCGCAGTGCAGGTAGGGTAATACTGCTAGGATCCAGATCAATATCGGCAACGGAACTTACTTTAATGCCATGATTATAGGGGGCTGTCGTGCTGCTTACACTGCTATGGGAGTATTGTGCATTCAAACCAAGATAGAACTCACCAAAAAGATTCTGCATGGTATTGGCATGGCCGCCATAGGCGTAATTATCCCGATCGTAACTGCCATAGGGGGTGAGTGCAATGTGCGTGTTGGGATACATGCTCACACCGTATTGTTCGCTGCGGCTTAATGCGAGTGAGAGCGAAATCGGGGTGCGGGTGTCGCTTTGATAATCTTGATAATAGCTGCCAAGCAGTGCTGCTTTGTAAGTGCCATAATGCACAAAAGGAATGCTGGCTTGAGCCATTACACCAAATTTACGATCATCATCGTCTGTGATATTAAGATCATCGGGACGATCGGCAATGCCATAAGCGGTGATGTCATAGTGTAAAAAATATTGCGTATTGGTATAGGTGGCTCCGGCAAGTACGTATTGATCCTCATCGCGCAGTGCAAAAACTGACAAAGCATTTTGCCCCAAAGGATCGGCAAAAGTGCTGTTTAGCAACCAGCGGCTTCCTAGTGCCAGTGCCGTACCGCTATAACCCATTTGCAACAAAGAGTAATAAGCGTGCGATGCGTTAATGTCGGGAATATGAGTTTGATGCAAGGTGGTGTCAGCCTTGCGGTACAGAGGAAGCTTTTCAAAAAAGAGTGTCACTTCAAAGGGGCTTTGATCTATCTGCTCAAGCGCAATTTTTTGATAATGATACGCATCGCTGCCCACAGAAACCACCAGCGCATGCGTATCATCAATCAAACGTGCGTCCACAATGGTATCGGCGCTGCTAGCGCGCGTGAGCGTGCCGTTATCGTAGCAATAGAGGCTTGATCCATGTTCGCTGTTGGCAATAAAATAGATGCTTCCCTTGCTATCAACCCCACTGACATAACTGTAATGGCCCTGAAGCTGCATGAGTGGCGTTTTGTTTTTATAAAGGGTGCGTTCTTTACCTGCGCCTTGTTTGAAATAGTAAAGATTGTCATTTTCATCAATGAAGACCGACGAATTCACTTGTGCGTAATATTCGTTGCCAACATAGAGTTGATTCTGATCGTAAGAGGAGGGAACATCAAAATAGACGGTACGAGCATCTTTGAGATAGCCTTCAATCACTTTAGAAGCGCTGCCGTCAATTAAGAGCGCATTCTCATCATACAGACCAATCCAGATACGCCATGGGCTTACCATACCGCTGGCTTGTGTGGCATAAGTTGCATTGGCGCTACGGATAACTTTGCCCGCTTTCCAGCTACCACTATTGCGGGTGAATGCACCGGTTTGTTTATTGTAAACAATCAGCTCGGGTCGCTCTCGGCCGCTTTCGTTGATGATAAAATAGATCTGCTCTTCATCGGCGTTGAGCGGACTGTAAAACTGGCTGTTAACAAGAGTTTCCCCCTGAGACTCTACCAAAAGCTCCGATTCCTCTTTCATGGCATTGGCCCATGATTTAAAGCTGCTATCAAATCCCACACCTGTAGCACTTTTGAGCGATTGGTTAGTCATAAAAGGCAAATACCACGATTTAGAATGCTCCTGCCAGTAATGGTTGAGCGCCTCAATGCCATAATGCTCAGCCAGATAGTAGTGATAAAATCCGCCCAGTGTGTAGTAATGCATGCTGTAAAGAAAATAGAGATTTTCGTTGTAGAGACGCTCTGGCGTGAGATAACCTGCCTTGGCCTGCATTAGCGTAGCCGCTTTAAACCATCCGCTGTAAAGCCGACCGCCATTACCGTGCCATGATTCGTTTAATACGGCGTTTCCCTCGGCCATAAAAGAGCTTTCAAACGTGTTGGGAAGGATGATCCAAGGTAAAATTGTAAATGCACCATTACGCAATACGGCATGCAGCGATGATGAGACAAAGTTATCTTTGGCATTCATTTGGTAGTTGTGCGCGCTTTCATGATGCAGCAGCGTTGCCAGCCAAGAGGTGCTACAAAAATAATCACCCATCAAAGCGCCGCCAATGTAGTTGATTTGACGGTTATTGGGGTATTGGCTTGAAAAGCCGTTGGCAATCTGATTGTAATCCGAAATCAATCCTACATGTAAGCGCTCATCCATCTTATAACCAAAACTTTTCTCATAAAGCGGCTGTAGCAGGGTCTCGATTTGTGCTGCTTTGCGTACAAAAGAGAGGTTGGTATCGGTAAAAATCAGCTCGGTATTGCGCACATCGGCATGGTAATAATCGTGATCATGCGATACCACATCGCCAGCAATTATGAGGTTACATGTAAGGCTAAGAGCCAATAAAAAACGTGCGGTTGTTTTGATGGTTGGTATCCTGAGTTATAAATAGTTTTATTCTAGCATAGAACTATTGTTATCGCATAACAAGAATGTCGTTAGCGCTGCTCATTGCGTGCTAACGATGTTGCAATAATTCGCTGATACTCCTGCTCCATAACAACATCCTTGGTGGATTCTATGCGATCAATAAAAACAATGCCCTCAAGATGGTCATACTCATGCTGGAAAATACGAGCCAAAAAGCCCTCAAAATGCGTAGTGACTGTTTTGCCTTCACGTGTGCTATAGCTTACATGTAACGCGCTATAACGCGGCACCAGTGCCCGAATTCCCGGTAGGCTCAGACACCCTCCCCAATCTTTTTGCATTGTTTCACTGTGCGAAATGATTTGCGGGTTAATGATGAGTGTCGGCTCCATTGTTGGTGCGTTTGGATAGCGTGCATTGGGTTTGGATGACATCACAAAAATACGTTGACCTACAAAAACCTGTGGCGCGGCAATACCCATGCCTCTAGCCGTGTTACATGTAAAGAGCAGATCGTCAATGAATGACTGGATTTGCGGTGAGGTTACATCATCGACAGGTTGCGCAATATTGCGGATAACATCGGCACCAAGTTGCGCTATGGGGAGGTTGTTGGACATGCGTTTTTCCTTGAGCTGTCTTTGATTTATTAACCTGTTTGTTGTATGTTTTTTGTTTCTTCTTTCAATCGTTCTGCAATCCAAACTTTAATGATTGATTGTCTTGTGACACCAATTTTTTTTGCCTCTTCATCAAGTGAGTTTATGATCCATTCAGGAAAATCAACATTAACTTTTTTAGTTTCCGTTTTTAGTTTCTTTACATCTTTAAGTCTTATTGCAGATGAGAAATCTAAATATTCAGTAATATCTTCACCATCATCAAACTTTTTATCAAACTCTTGGGCTGTTGTTTTTTTCATAATTTTTTTCCTCATTTTTTCTGCATCTTCTTACACTAATAATTCGGTACATATCATTTCTTGGTACAAAGATAGCGATATAGCATTTATTTTTGAATGTTGAAATTAAAGCATACCTTATCTCTTCATCTACAATATTTGCAGGAACAATAAGCGCATTTTCATCTCGCCATAGATTTTGTGCATCTACGAAATCAATACCATGTTTTTCTTTATTGATTTGGCTTTTATTTTCATCATATTCAAATTTCATGCAACCCCTTATGAGATATAAAAATTATACTTTAATGATACTTTTATTGTCAATATAGAGTTTGTAAGTTAACGGCCAATACCATCTCAAGACGCAAGTAGGGCATAAGGTTGGCATCAATACGTGCATGATTTAAAAAGAAAAGATTCTCTTGTGAAAATGCCATGATCCCTTCTAGATCAATCGTAGCAAAAAGTTCATAAAACCCATGCGAGGCTCTAGCTTGATTAAAAATGCTTTTAAATCGCCTGTGCTATTCAATTTGCTTTGCTGTCCTTGTGATTTTTTTTATACTGTTTATAGTGTATGCTATAATCCTCTATCAAATGATAAGGGTAGATTTGGAATTTGTATATAGGCTTCACGCTGTTGAACGGATGTTTGAAAGAGATATTGCTGAGGAAACGGTGCAAGTGTGTATTACTAAGGGAAAAGTTATTGAGTCCTATCCTCATGACAATCCTTATCCATCGTTTCTTAGTCTTTATGTTCTTAATGAACGTCCGATACACGTCGTGTATGCTAAAAGTGACAATGCGTATATTGTAATAACAGTGTACGAACCCGATCCGTCTTTATGGGAAGATGGCTTTCAACAACGCAAGGAAAAACAGTGACATGTATGATTTGTAAACATGGTGATACGGTAGAAGGCACTACAAGCGTAATATTGGAAAAAAATGGTGCCACGATTGTTTTTAAACATGTTCCAGCAGAAATCTGCTCTAATTGTGGTGAACGCTACATTAAAGATGTTATTACAAGAGAGCTCTTAAAAAAAGCGCAAGAGATCATCAACAGTGGGGTACAAGTAGATATTCGAGAGTATTCGCTCGATGCTGCATAATTCAAGGCGGACGTTTGACAGATGGTATTGTTCGAGATATTTTGACCAAATCGCCCAACTACCCCCATGGCATAAAAGTACGTTTAATGAGTGGTGAAGTGGGATGGGTAAAAGAGATTTATTAGCGTATTGTGTACCCTTTACATGTAAGCGTTCATCCATCTCATAACCAAAACTTTTAGGTATTGCGCACATCGGCATGGTAATAATGGTGATCATGCGATACCACATCACCAGAAATTACGAGGTTACGTGTAAAGAGCAGATCATCAATGAATGACTGGATTTGCGGTGAGGTTACATCATCGACAGGTTGCGCAATATTGCGGATAACATCAGCTTTCCTTTACTACTTTAGATACGCCTCAATCATCTTGCTTTTGCCTATAAAACCGGTGGCGTAATTAAGCAGTCTAAAAAAATCTTTGTGCTCAAACCCCAGTGCTTCAAGTGAGGCGATATCGTCTGCATTGAAGGCCTGACTCTCATAAATGGCTTTTAAAACAGCTGCTTTAAGAGACATCTGCTTGGCATCTAATTGAGGGCGCCCTAGTTGATCTAGCATTACGGTGTTAAAGTTAATGCAGTAGTTACGGCATTCGCGCTGTGCAATCTCAAGACGCAAGTAGGGCATAAGATTGGCATCAATACGCGCATGATTTAAAAAGAAAAGATTCTCGTGAGCAAATGCCACGATCCCTTCTAGATCAATCGTAGCAAAAAGTTCAAAATGCGGTGGAATAAAACCCATATGACGCTCTAGCTTAATTAAAAATGCTTTTAAATCGCCTGTGGCATCCTCTTTTTTGATGGGGTCAATAATAAACATAGCTGCTCCTTTTTTAGACCAATTGGTCTATTCGGTGTTATGTTACCCAGAGTTATCTTAAGCTAGACTGAACGGTCTATTTTAAGATTTAAGCGATTTCAGATAGGTTGTTAGATGCCCGACTGAACGTAAATAGCGCTCTTTTGAAGATTGTTCGGGAGGCAAAGAGAGAGCACCCCATACACTTTCAATAATATAATCGGCAAGTGAGTCGGTATCAGTTCCTTCTTGAAGTTTGGAGCGATCAAGCAGGACTTTGATTTTGTTTTTGATGCGATCATAAATAATGATGACTTCGCGTTCAAAATCTTTATCTACTGCCGACATCTCCTGATTGAGTCGATTAAGCGGGCAGCCATAAAGAATCGCTTGCTCTTTTTTGGTTAGTTTGAGAATGTTGATAATAACGGCATCAATATTTGTCTCGCCACTGCCGCCTTTTAGCTCATAAAACTCATCCATTCGCGGAGAGATACGCTCTTTAAGCACAGAGAGAACCAGCTCTTTTTTGGATTTAAAAAAGTGATAAAGTGAGCCTTTTGGAATAGCGCACGCTTCTAATATCATTGACATGCTTGTTCCGTTATAGCCATGAATATAGACCAGTTCATAGACGGCATCAAGAATTTTTTCGCGGGTAGGCTGTGCGGATTTCATAGCGTCATTATAACAATTATGCTGCTCTTTTCTCTCGTTTTTAGAGCTGCCCTTATGCTATAATTTTTTAAAATACAATGAACCCTAAAGCTATTTTTAGAAAAATCAAGGAACTCTCTATGCCAGATGCTAAACAAAGAAAAGATATAAAATCGGGGCAGAGTGTTGCAATTGTTTTAAAACAAGACCAACAAAGCGGACGTTTAACAGATGGCAATCTATCCCAATTCCCAAAATAAAAGATAAGTGAAAACAAACTAAATACTAAAGCAAAAGCCATGCTTGAATAAAATGTTATTTTCAATACTTTAATCATAATGGAGTCTGTAATAAGGCATCGCGGATTTGCATGTAAGCAATTAAAAATTCAAACAGCATTCTCCAAAACAGCTCTAAAAAGAGAAATGAAATAATGTAAAAAGCAAGTAACTTTATTTTTTGTTTTATGCTTAATGATTGCCATAATAACTCTTTTTCGTCTTCATGAGTCGTGCTTAACAATTTATATTTTTTAACAATCCATGTAAGTAAAAATCGCAAACCAATAGGCAATATAAGTGCTCCAAGGTAATAAAATATTATTAAAACCTCGGTGCTAATAAATGCTTTAAATGTAAGAAAATCCATGTTCTATTCTTTCTGTGGTAACGTTAAAATTAACAGGCGTGCATTTTAACTACGAGATTAATGACTATCTTTGTATTTTGTGGTACCAGGCAATAGACCCCTATAGGCTAAAAATGTAAATAAGGCTATTTGGCAAAGCAATATGATTAAACCATAATTTTGAAAAAATTCAATGCTTGCATTTTGGCCTGCTATATACCCAGCATCATAGGTCTCAGTACTAGAACCTGCTATGCCTCCAACTACCCCACCAATAATAATGTTTGTTAAAAAATAGATTACTATCAACCATCCAAATGCAGCTAGCACTCGAATAATAATATTGCGTTCTTTCATAGCAGTTACTCCTTGCATTCTCTATTTAAGTTATCAATAATTGCCACTCAAAATTTCACAAAATGACATATTTTTACCAATTTTACTGTGAAACGCTTAAAGTATAGTAGCCTTACATGTAAGCAGTTCGCTAGATCAAAGCGTGCAAAAGTGCACTTGATCCAAATGAGAAAATAATCCCATACCCAACAATAGCAGCGCTAAGTCTAGGCGCAAGTCCAGCCATTGATGCGATGGCGCCAGCGGTTATCATAGGTGCCATTCCCGCCTCCATGATAGAGACTTTCGAAGCCATATTGTCCCAGCCAAAAATACTACATATCACGATGGCAACCAAAGGGGCAAAGAGAAGCTTAATGCCTATGGCGACCATAAAGGCTTTTAACTCCTCTTTGGGCAAAAACAGTTTAAGCTGCAAGCCCGCCGCTACAAGCGCCAAAGGAATCACCGTTGAAGCAATAGTATTTAGCGTGTGTGTGAGCATGTCGGGGTAGCCTTTTCCTAAAAAGGCAAAGGCTATGACAAGCGCCATAAATGGTGGAAAGAAAAACACTTTTTTGGCTATTTCAAGAGGCACAACTGCTCCGCTATGCGTGTAATAAGCGACAACAATAGTGCCGTAAGTTCCCAGTGCTATAGCGGTTCCTAGCTGGTCGTACATCATCAAGTACGCCAAAGCGTCCGCACCAAAATATGCCGTAATCATAGGAATCCCAACAAATGAGCTGTTGGTCAAAACGCTCACAAGCATCAATGCGCCTTCAATTTTTTTTGAAAATTTCATAAGTCTTGAAAAAAGAAGCACTAACAGAGCCGAAGCGATCATCACAACCCACGCGATGAATGGAGGAATGAACATCTGTGTAGAAAAAGTAAGCTTTGGAATTTCAACAAGTATAAGCGCAGGTAGAGAAACATTGATGACAAATTTGTTAAGTGTCAATGGCATATCGTCTGAAAAAATTTTGAATTTTTGCAGAACATAGCCTAGCGTAAATGTAAATGCAATGAGAAAGAAGTTGTCCATTATGACCATGCGTAAAAGAGTTGTTGGATTCTAGCCAAAAATTTAGAACGTTAAAATTAAAATGATAGCTTTTACATGTAAGCGTTCATAGCTATAAAGATAGTCCAATGCGCTCCCAACGAACTGCTAACGGTTCTTCTTCTAAACTGAAATAAATGGTTTTAGGTTTTCCAGAAAAATACTCTTTTGAAGCCATGCCCCAAAAGCGGCTGTCATTGGAATGATCACGGTTGTCACCCATCATAAAGCAGCTATCTTGCGCTACGGTGAGCGGAGGTACGTGAAACAGAGGCGGCGGGTAGTGTCCGTCATTGATAACTTCAGGATCAAAATGAATACCAGGATTCTCTTTTTGATAAGGATTTTTAACCCAAAGCTCTCCTTGTAAAGCTACGATCTGCTCTTTGGGGTAGTGTGCTTGAATAGTTTCGTTACTTTCGTTGGGATGAAGATACAACACTTTATCCAAGATAAACACTCTATCCGATGCTGTTGCAACACAACGTTTTACATAATAAAGCTGCGGGTTTTTAGGATATTTAAAAACAACCAGATCACCGCGTTTGGGATGATGGTTGCTATAAGCCCGTGTATCAACTACAATATAATCACCTTTGAGCAGGGTAGTCGCCATAGACGAAGCAGGCAGATAAAAAAATCGGTATCCGGAAAACACCGGAATAAAAAATATGATTGCAACAAAGACAAAAGGATAAAGCAGATAATAGTACCAGCGTTGGCTCTTGTTTGGTATGCAGGGAGTGAGTTTTCGGCTGATCCAAAACGAGTGCAGTGTCATGGTGAAATATGCAAGAATCGCTAAAACATAAAGAGTAGTCACCATAAAGGGGATAAAAGCGATGCTGCTCCATCCTATTCCCAAAAAGATAGCAAAAATAGTAAAAGGGACGGCAAGTGCCAGCTTCCACAGACCAAGATAAAGGTATCCCCATCCAGGAAAATACAGGTTCATGAGCATTGTAATAATGGCGTAGCGTTTTTTTTCTTGTTTTGTTTTCAAGTGGAAAGATAGCGCACTATTTTCGTTATTTTGTTTCATGATATATATCCCTTACATGTAAGCTTTTATACGTATTTCTAAAGGGGAATGTTTGAGCAAGGAAAACTAAGCCTACTTAAGTCTCAAATGCGAACGCATTCATCAATAGTTATAAGAAATTGTACACTTTAATGCACTGGTTGCATCCAAGAAACAATGATGCTTAAAAAATCATATGGTTACAAAGATTACATGTAAGCTATTTTTCTGATAAAAAAGCACATCCTGCGGGTTTAGTCGATATAATCACTTTTTAAAATTTATCCCAATATGGAGAAATGCATGTCAAAGGTCTTGATCATCGGTGCCGGCGGTGTGGGGCGTGTTGTGGCGCATAAATGTGTTCAAAATAAAGAGACCTTCAGCAAGGTGGTGTTGGCATCGCGCACACTATCTAAATGCGAAGAGATTCAAAGCGAATTGCCTCAGGGAGCTTTGGCTGTTGCCAAAGTAGATGCTGATAATGTTGCCGAAGTGGTGCAGCTTATTAAAGAGGTTGAGGCCGATATTTTAATTAATGTGGCATTGCCGTATCAGGATTTGACCCTCATGGATGCATGTGTAGAGGCTGGAATTGATTATCTTGATACCGCTAATTACGAACATCCCGATGAAGCCAAGTTTGAATACAAAGAGCAGTGGGCACGTGATGAAAAGTTTAAAAATGCCGGTGTAATGGCACTTCTTGGCAGCGGCTTTGATCCGGGTGCCACCAACGTATTTTGTGCGTATGCCCAAAAACACTATTTTGATGAAATCCATAATATTGATATTCTTGATTGTAACGCTGGCGATCACGGCTATCCGTTTGCCACCAATTTTAATCCTGAAATCAATTTGCGTGAAGTAAGTGCCAAAGGGCGTTATTGGGAAGAGGGCACGTGGATTGAAACAGAGCCGATGGAGATTCATATGCCGTGGGAGTATCCCGAGGTGGGTGTCAAAGAGAGTTATCTTTTGTATCATGAAGAGATGGAATCGTTAGTCAAGCACATTAAAGGGCTCAAACGCATTCGCTTTTTTATGACGTTTGGCGAAAGCTATCTTACCCACATGAGATGTCTTGAAAACGTGGGCATGTTAGGGATTGAACCGGTTGAGCATCAAGGACAAAAAATTGTTCCTATCGAATTTCTAAAAACCTTGCTTCCTGATCCGGCAAGTTTAGGCCCGCGCACCAAAGGCAAAACCAATATTGGTATTGTGGCCGAGGGAATCAAAGAGGGCAAAAAACGAAAGATCTATATTTATCAAGTTAGTGATCATGAGCAGTGTTATGCTGAAGTGAAATCTCAAGGGGTCTCTTACACTACGGGAGTGCCAGCGGTGATTGGTGCCAAATTGATGGTAGAGAAAAAATGGCATCGTCATGGTGTGTGGAATATGGAGCAGTTTGATCCCGATCCTTTTATGGAAGCGATGAATACGCAAGGTTTACCATGGAAACTAATGGAACTTTAAAATAAAACTTTTGGTATAAAATAATGACTTTTTGTTATAATTGCCCCTACATTTTTTAAAAGGGCATCCATGCAATTACCAGAAATTCCATTACCAATAGTAGTTCCTTTTGAAATACCGACATTGCTACACCCCGTAGCCGCCCATTTTGGTGTGGTGCTGCCTGTCGTTATTTTAATCATTGAGCTGCTCAATCTCTATTACAAACGGCGCGCACTCAGTGTGGCTTCGCTTTTGTTATTCATTTTGATGGGCATGGTGTACGTGGGACTTTTTGTTACTGGTACAGCAGATGGCAAAGAAGCGTATGAATTACTTTCTGAGCAAGGCCAACTTGAGTTAAAAGAGCATAAAACACTGGGAATTTATCTGGTGTATCTTTCAACCATACTGCTTATTGTAAAAATGCTGGCCATGAGCATTCAGAAAAAAGGCACCAAAATAGCGCTTTTTGTCTCTATTGTTATCTTTATGGCTTTAGTGCTTGTGCAAGGCAAACATGGCGGTGAGTTGGTGTATGAATATGGTGCGAATGTTGAAGCAACCACCGAGGCTCAAGATGCTCTTGATACAATGCAAGATGAAATGGATGAACTTAAAACCCAGATGCAAACCCTCCAAGCCGAAGCTAATAGGAGCATTGAAGATCACGCCAAAGCGGTGATTAGCAAACGTGTTGATGAAGCCAAAGCAGCTATTGGAACAGAGGTAGCTAAGGCTGTTGAAAGCGTGAAAGAGACACTAAATGATGAGCAAATTAGCAAACTTAAACACGAACTTCAAACGCAGGTTTCTAGTGCAATGGAACGCATTAAAGAGACGGTGGATCACGATCAAAGCGATCATACCGATGCAGAAACTCCAGCCGTTCCAGCAGAACTTCCTGAAACCAACACCAGCATATAATCTCTTCTGGATGCCGCTTTGGCATCCTTTATTCTGATGCACGATATTCTTCTTACAACCCTAAACGCCCGCTATTCACACAGCTCTATTGGACTGCGCTGTTTGTATGCTAATTTACATGAGCTGCAATCTCATGCCCAGATTTTGGAGTTTGTTATTAATGAAAACCTCCAAAATATCGTTGAAAAAATTCTTACATGTAAGCCTAAAATCATTGGTATCGGTGTTTATATTTGGAACGCTTCGGATGTGTCGCAGCTAATGCGGCTTATTAAAAAGATCGCGCCGCAAACCATTATTGTTATTGGTGGCCCCGAAGCATCGCATCTGCCGCATCGCTGCAATTTTGATGCTGCGGATTATGTCATCTGTGGAGAGGGCGAAAAGGTTTTTTATGAACTTTGCCGTGATCTTTTAGAGGGCAAAAAACCGCAAGAGCGCTTTATTCGTGCCACGCTGCTTGATCTTAAAGAGGTGCAGTTTCCCTATGCCTATTACAACGATCATGATGTGGCTAACCGCCATATTTATGTTGAAGCGTCGCGGGGATGTCCTTTTTTATGCGAGTTTTGCCTCTCATCCATTGATAAAAAAGTGCGCCATTTTGATCTGGACGCATTTTTGCAAGCACTCCAAACGTTGTGGCAGCGTGGCGTGCGCGATTTTAAATTTATTGATCGCACCTTTAACATCAATATGCGTTTTGCCAATGCAGTGCTTGACTTTTTTCTCTCTAAAGAAGCGCCTTATTTTGCCCATTTTGAGGTGATCCCCGATCATTTCCCCCAAGCACTAAAAGCAAAGCTCAAAGCTTTTCCTCCTGGCTCATTGCAGTTAGAAGTTGGGATTCAAACGCTTGATGGCGATGTGGCTGCGCATATTGAGCGTCCTTTACATGTAGAAAAAATTAAAGAAAACATCACTTTTTTAGAGCATGAAACATCAGCACATCTGCATCTTGATCTTATTATTGGATTGCCGGGTGAAAGTATTGAGGGATTTGGGCGTAATCTGGATGCATTGTGTGCCCTGAGTGGCAGCGAAATTCAGGTGGGCATTTTAAAAAAACTCTCCGGCACTACGCTCAGCCGACACGATCATAAGTATGGCATGATTTATGCCGATACTCCACCGTATGATCTGCTGCAAAATGATTGTATTGATTTTGCTACGATGCAAGAGATGAAACGTTTTGCCCGTTTTTGGGATCTGTTTTATAATAGCGGCAATTTTAAAACAACGCTGTCGCTGCTGTGGGGTGAGGAAAGTGTATTTGAAGCATTTCGCGCACTCTCACGCTGGCTTTATGAACAGAGTGATTCAACATGGAAAATTTCGCTTGATCGATTAGCCGAAATGCTGTTTCAATACCTTGTACACGCTAAGCAGTATGAAGAGAAAAGCGTTGCCTTGGCCATGATTGCAGATCTGTTAAAAGTAAAGGGACGTAAAGTTCCGCATTATCTCAAAGCTTACGTTACCTCTCTTGAGCAAGATATGCTAGGCAACACCAAACATAAGCGCCAGAACAAGAGGCAATAATCTAGTGTTCTGAGTGTGAGAGCTTTAACGCGTCAAGCGTGATTTCGCCCCGCGCTATGGCACGAACCTGTTCACGCTCTTTGGGCGTTAAATTGCTTAAAGAAAGAGAGCGAGTATCGTTAACGATAGTCTCGTCGGTTTTCACTACTAAGGTTTTGATATCATACACAAATGAGCGGCGTAGCAGACTCCAGTCAACCTGATCCAGCAGATTTTCATTGATGAGTTTCTCCATAGTAAGGATGCCAACAGCTGCTGCAGCCATACGCTCGTCTGGAGTACCGTGGTGATCTACACTGGTATATTCCGTATCACCAATGCTTTGCAGCAGGTTAAAGTAAGCAACAACTTGTGATTCGTCACGTAGCTGAAAATACATACAGAAGCCACTAAATGCATCGGCTTCAAGTTCAGATAATAAAATGGTCGATCCAAATTGCACCTGCTGGCGTGTTGGTGCCAGTCCCGTAATATCTACGTCAATATTGTATTGCATAATATGCCCATACTCATGAGCAATAATTCCTGAGATAAGCGTACGATAATGCGTTGGATCATTACTTTTCATTGCCATAAAGAGCTTTCTTCCAAAAAAAATGGACATAGTGTCCATGTTGGCAAAAGCATTGGGGTCATCCTCTTCAAGATAAAAACCAAATTGGGTATCAATGCCAAAGAAAAGCTTTGTTTGATTGTGAAGCGATCGAAGAAGCTCGTCATCAGAGTCATTTCCCATGGTGGATATTTGGCATCCAATGCCTTGAACACAGTCGTCTGGATTAACAGCAATGCTTCCACCAAGACCAGTTCCATTGGTCGGGGTATCATTAGTTCCGCACCCCTGTAATAGAAGTAATAAGATAACACTAAAAATTAATTTTAACATTTTAATCATACCTATATTTTTTTAGAAATTGTAGCATATTTTTTAAATAGACTTCTTGCAAAACTGCAAGAAGTCATCTGTCTCGCAAGAGACAAGCTTTAGCGGCCACAGCGGCCTTAGCGTAGTAAAACGGGCTTTGCTCGTTTTACGTTCAAAATGAGTTCTGCAAGAACCTAATGATAGACTTCTTGTAAAACTGCAAAAATCTGTCTGGTATTAGAGGTGCCCTTATGTATAATACGTACATTACATTACAGGAGCGGCAATTGAGTTTTCACACTATGGGATTATCCAAGCCGATTCTTGATGCACTCTCTGATGTGGGTTATACCCAGCCTACACCCGTTCAACAACAAGTGATTCCTACTATTTTAAAAGGACGTGACGCTTTTGTAACAGCCAAAACCGGTTCGGGTAAAAGTGCTGCTTTTTTATTGCCGCTGTTTCAGATATTGCAGCGCAAAAGCACAAACAGTAATGCCTTCTTACATGTAAAGCTATTGGTGCTGGTGCCTACACGTGAATTGGCACGACAAATTCATGCTAGCGTGCTTACCTACGGTAAACATTTGAATCTCTCTTCATTGATGGTACATGGTGGAGTGAATATTAATCCGCAGATTGAAGTCTTACGAGAGGGCGTTGAGATTTTGATAGCAACACCGGGACGTTTAAATGATTTGCTCAAACTCAAAGCTCTGGTGCTAAGCCGTGTTGAACATATGGTGCTTGATGAAGCAGATACCATGCTGGACATGGGCTTTTTAAGTGAGCTTGAATTTATTCATGAAACCATTCCCGCACAGGCACAAACACTGCTTTTTTCAGCCACGCATAGTGGCAAAGTCAAACATTATGCCGAGAAGATATTAAACAACCCACTGCGTCTTGATGTTGATAAACCCTCTGAAAGTGGCGACACTATTACACAGTTTACATATCTTACTGATCGTGAGAAAAAAATTCAGATGCTGCCTTATATTATAGGCAGTCGCAATGATGAATCTACGCTGGTATTTACCTCTACCCGTGCCGATGCCGACATGATTGCAACAGAGCTTGCACGTTCCGGCCTTAAAAATGCAGTAATTCACGGCGAGAAAAAACATGGAGCGCGTTACAAAGCACTGGAGCAGTTTAAAGAAGGAAAGATCAAAGTCTTGGTAGCAACCGATATTGCTGCCAGAGGGCTTGATATTGCAGAACTTTCGTGTGTTATCAATTATGACATGCCGCAGTCTAAAGAGGATTATATTCACCGAATCGGTCGAACAGGGCGTGCGGGTCGTAGCGGTACGGCTATTTCGCTTTTAAGTGTTGATGAAGATGCTATGTTTAAAAGCATCGAGCAGCTCTTAAAACGCAAGATTGAACGAAGGGTATTACCAGAATTTGAACGTGAAATCGTACATGTAAAAATGGATACTCAGTACAAAGAGGAACTCTCCAAAAAGCGCACCAAAGGTGCCTTTGGTAATCGGACAAGCAAAAGCGGTGCAAAAAAGAAAAAAGTAACCAAACGTGATTTTCGTTATAGCAATCCTGATGCTCAAGCTTCTTCAAAATAGAGTTGTTTATTTAAACGCACTTTGAGCAAAGCCCAAAGTCCTACGCTGGCCGCTGTGGCACTAAAGCTTGTCTCTTCGAGGCAGATTCTTGCAGTTTTGCAAGAAATTTAATCAAAATAATCGCTATATCTTTCATTCCTTCTTAAGATGTGACACGTAGCTTTATTTTATTTTAACGATAACAATAATAAACTATTGTTTAATTTCATAAAAGACAAATAAACACATACGAAACAAAAGATGCCACAAATTATATTAACTTCGCAATTGATGTGTGCCGATGTTGTTACAGCCTCTAAAGAGACGCCTCTTGATCAGATTGTATCAATGATGCAGCATCACCGTATCAGTTCTATTGTCATTACAGAAAATGCAAGGCCTATAGGTATTATTACCGAACGCGATATTGTTACTGCGGCACTTCAACCCGATCTTGGTATGACACGCCAGGCTCAAACACTGATGAGTACACCGGTTATCTCTATTGATCACAATACCGATTATCGAGAAGCCTATCTTAAAATGGTAGAAGGGAACATTCGCCATTTGGCTGTCATCAATGCAAAGGCTAAAGTGGTAGGTATCATTAGCGAAAGTGATTTTCTTGATCACTTGAATATTGAAGAACTTATTGCCGTTAAGGACGTGGCAAACATTATGACCTTTAATGTCATAACGTGCCATAATACCGATAGTGTGGAATCTGTTTTAAGCCGTATGCGTCAATATCGCATTAGCAATCTCGTGGTGGCGCATGAGAATAAACCCATAGGTATGATAAGCGAGCGTGATGCTTTAAAGATCATTCAACTTGGCTCAGAGGTACTGCAACAAAGTATTGCATCGTTTATGAGCACGCCTGTCATTACTATTAAAAAAAGTGATTCCGTAATGGTGGCACGAACTACGATGACACAAAAACATATACGTCATGTGGTTGTTGTTGATGATAATGGAAATCTCAGTGGTATTGTAACGCGTCATGATCTAATGAAAAACGTGCCCAACCATTACGTTAATTTGCTAAAAGAAATCATTGAACTTCAACGCGAAAATATTGAAAAAGCCAACCAAGCGATAGAGGAAAAAATGCTCTATCAAAATGCAATGGAATCACTTCCCCATACGCTCGTATTTGCTACCAATGCAGACGGTGTTGTGACTTTTGTCAATCAAAAAATGGCTCATGAGTGCACCATTGATATCTTAGAGCATGGTACCATCATGGCATCACTTTCAAATCCGCTGTTTGATGTAATAAAAGATGTTAAAAATCTTCAAACCGTTTTTAATGGAGCGCCTTGTTACAAGATCATCCGATTAAATGAAAAATCAGAAACAGGCTGCTATTTTCACACCTCGCTCTCTCCTATTTTTAATCACAAAGGCTATTTTGAAGGCTATATGTTTATTGCACGTGATATCTCCAGTCAAAAACAGCTTGAATCACGTTTGCGCCACACCAATGCATTGTTGATAGCGATTCGAAAGATTAACCAGCTTATTATCAAAGAAGACCGTGTTGGCACATTGTTGCAAAAAATATGCGATCAAATTATTACGGTTCCATCTTTTCAGGGGGCATGGATTGTCTATCAGGCAGGATCGAAACAGCAACTCTTTAGTTCTGGATTTGATGATGAAGCAGTGCAACGGGTTAAAAAAGAACTTGCTTCGGGTAATTTGCCTGCATGCTGTAATAGCACACAAGAGGGTTTGAACATTTTTGAAAACCCATCACACACATGTGGGTGCTTTGTAGGATACTCCGGCATAGATGATGTGGCCATAACGGTGCCACTAATGTATGAAAATCGTCATTACGGGCATTTGTGCTTAGTTGTTTCGCGCATGGTTGTAAACGACAAAGAAGAGCAACAGATTATTCAAGAAGTAGGCGATGATATTGCTTTTTCCCTTTTTACGTTTGAGCAAGAGCGTTTGGTGGCATTGGCTCAGAAGCGATTACGCCAATCAACGGCTATATTTGAAAATACCAATGAAGGGGTTATGATAACGGATGCCCAAGGTATTATTATTGATATCAACCGTGCTTTTGAAACCATAACAAGTTACAGTCGAAGTGAAACGATTGGAAAAAAATCATCCCTGCTAAAATCGGGACGTCATGATAAAGTCTTTTATGAAAACATGTGGCAGAGCATTACCAAAAATGGATCATGGTTGGGTGAAATTTGGAATCGTCGTAAAAATGGTGAAATCTATCCGCAATGGCTCAATATTACCCGAATGGGAAGCGATCAGGACGAAAATGAAAACTATATTGCTATTTTTTCAGATATTTCTGATCTTAAGGCTAATGAAGAGAAAGTCGACTTTCTTTTTTATCATGACCATCTCACCGAACTGCCTAATCGTGTGTTACTTAAAGCGCGTCTTGAACATACGTTAAGTGCGGGGCATCGGTATAAAAGTATGACGGCAGTACTTTTTATTGATCTGGATAATTTCAAGCATATTAATGAAGTCTATGGACATACGATGGGAGATCAGGTATTGGTAGAGGCTTCAAAACGACTCAGCAGACTGCTAAGCGAAGATGATACCCTCGCACGCATTGGCGGCGATGAGTTTGTGATTGTTATGAGCAATATCACCAATACGGCGCTTATCGCAACAATGGCTCAAAAGATTGTGCAGAGTTTTAATGTAGCCTTTATGATAGGGCATCAGGAGTTTTGGATTACTTCAAGTATCGGAATCAGTATTGCTCCCGATGATGGTATGAGCGCAGAAATTTTGATTAAAAATGCGGATGCGGCCATGTATGATGCCAAAAATGACGGGAAAAATATTTTTAAGTTCTATAATGACAAAATGACGGCCAATTCGTTTGAGCGTGTTGTGTTTGAAAGTGCACTTAAAAATGCAGTCAGTAACGGTGAATTCGAGTTATATTATCAGCCTCAACAAGCACTGAAAAATGATTGTATCATTGGCTTTGAGGCACTCTTACGCTGGAAGCATCCTTCATTTGGAATGGTGACGCCGGATCGTTTTATTCCCATTGCCGAAGAGACAAAAATGATTGTGCCTATTGGCGAATTTGTTTTAGAGCGTGCCTGTAGCGATATTGCCGTCTGGCACAATCACGGGCTCTTTAAAGGACGTGTGGCTATTAATGTATCGGGAGTTCAGCTTGAACACTCCGAGTTTGCCGATGTGCTAAAACAGAAGATGTCGCATCATGGTGTTGATGCTTCAATGATTGAAATCGAAGTGACCGAATCGATGGTGATGAAAGATCCTGAACGCTGGATTCGTATTATTGAAGAGATCAAACGTATCGGTGTTACTATTAGCATTGATGATTTTGGTACGGGATATTCATCACTAAGCTACCTCAGACGTCTACCCGTTGATACCCTTAAAATTGACCGTAGTTTTGTTTTGGATCTGCCACATGAACAAGATGCTTGCGCCATTGCTGATGCCATCATCAGTATGTCAAAAAGTTTAGGACTTAAAGTTATTGCAGAAGGGGTTGAAACGGATGAACAACGCCATTATTTACTTAAAAATGGGTGTGACAGTATGCAGGGGTTTTTACTGGCACGCCCTATGAACAGTAACGATGTTTTTACATGGATACAAAAGCGTACCGAAGTGATATAACCCAAACTTTATCTTATATCCGCTACACTCAGTATGCCAGTTTCTATTAACCGGCATGTTTTGAATCATTCAAAACGGTATCTGTACTTTGAAGGCCGGACCATACTCAAGATCAGTGAATCGATCCGAAAGCTAGATGATAGCGACATCGGAGATAACCTTTTTTATTATAAATACAATATTAAACATCTACTTGCTTTGAAAAAACAGGGCCTTGCTGAAGATGACCCCCATTTTTTAAGCTCTTACCGCTCGTTCGAGGGAGAAGTATTTGAAAACTTCGTCTATGAAAAGCTTTTGCGTTATGTCATAACCAATGACAATATTGAGACGTTTATTCTTAAAGGTCCCCATAAAAAAGGCTCAAAAGCTGAGCAAAATACTTTGTCGGTAAATGCCAAAGGGCAGATAGTCTATCGTAACCGTTCCAAAGAGATTGGCGAGTTTGATGGCATGATCGTAACCAAGAGTGAAATTTATTTTGTGGAAATGACGCTGGTAAAGTCTGTTACAAATCTGAAACGCAGATTGCGCAAAAAACGTGCCTTGCTTCAGACCATTTTTCCCCAATATGACATTAAAGCGCTTATTGTCCTTAATGAAGGGGCGACAGGGGTAAAACACCTACCCGATTATTGTGTGGTGTGGCATACGCGCCCATTTTCTGCCAAACACGTTTTTGAGTATTTAACCCAGCCAAAAAAACGTAAACTCAAACCCTTTGATCAGCCTCAACATGCCAAACTAGGCGATACGGATAATCTGGAAATTGCCCGTTTTAATTATTACGGATCATTAGCATGGGTATTTCGAAAACTTCGAGGCGGTAAACATCTGCTAAATATGGGCTTTTTAGCTTCTAAAACAGCGACACGTTATGTTGATCTGTTTACCAAAATTTATATTGGCTATATGGATCGTGATGGCTTTGTGAAAATGCTGCCAAATTTTAATGCTCCCATTAGCGATCAAGTCATTGTTTCGATTGAAAAAGAGCATACCGGTGAACTCTTACTAACCTATTTTATGGCACATAGCCGCAAAAATTTAGACAAAGTATCGGTCTTAAACGGTGAGATTAAAGTGGTTAAAAAAGATCCTTTTGGCATCTCGGTAACAGAAGTAGCACACATGACGCATTTAATGGAAGCGGAACATCAACTGCATATCAAAGAGATCCATCTGATTGAAAAGCTTTTAAAACAGTATAACGCGTCAATTGATCTTTAGAGGTGCCCTTTTTAGTTATAATTCCAAAAAATATGTAAGGATATCAACCGATGGGAAGAGCGTTTGAGTACCGCCGCGCGGCAAAAGAAAAACGCTGGGGAAATATGTCTCGCGTATTCCCCAAGCTGGCAAAAGTGATCACTATGGCTGCAAAAGAGGGGGGTGGTGATCCCGATATGAACCCCAAACTGCGTTTAGCTATTATGATGGCCAAAGCGCAAAATATGCCTAAAGATAATATTGAAGCAGCCATCAAACGCGCTAGCGGTAAAGATGCAGCTGACATTGCCGAACTCAATTACGAAGGTAAAGGCCCGCATGGCGTTTTGATTTTTGTAGAAGCGGCTACCGATAATGGAACACGCACCGTTGCCAATGTACGTAGCTACTTTAGTAAAAGCGGTGGTGAATTGCTTAAAAATGGCTCTTTGGAATTTATGTTCACGCGCAAAGCGGTGTTTGAGTTTGAAAAAACCGACGAAATGAATCTTGAAGAGATTGAGCTCTCTTTGATTGATTTTGGACTTGAAAGTATTGAAGAGAATGAGGGCACGGTATATGCGTATGGCGAATATACCGAGTTTGGTTCACTCTCTAAAGGTTTTGAAGAGCTAGGAATCGAAGTTAAAAAAGCCAATCTACAGCGTATTCCCAATACGACAGTAGAGTTAAGTGAAGAGCAGATGCAAGAGGTTGAAAAACTGATTGACAAGCTTGAAGAAGACGATGACGTGCAACAGGTTTTTACCAATATCGAATAACCCCCTTACATGTAGAGCTAAAAACGCTTGACATAGCCGTGACAGTAGGGCTGCTTGCCTTTGTGCATGTAGTAGTCCTGATGGTAGTCTTCGGCTTTGTAAAACGCTGTTGCCGCTTTGAGTTTTGTGGCCACATCAAACCCCTTGGCACGCAAGAGTGCAATAAGTTTTTCAAGGATCTTTTTCTCTTCTTCATTCGTATAAAAGATAATCGAATGATACTGCGCACCAATGTCTGGCCCCTGACCGTTTTTCTGGGTAGGGTCGTGAATCTCAAAAAAGAGCCGTGCAAGGGTTTCATAATCAACCTTACTGGAATCGTAAGTGACCTCAACCGTTTCGACATGCCCTGTATTAGTATAGCTCACCTCTTTGTAGGTAGGATTTTTCGTATGGCCGCCCATATAACCCGAAACTGCTTCAATAACACCAGGCTCTTTTTCCAGGTAATATTCAACACCCCAAAAGCAGCCGCCCGCAAAGTAAGCTTTTTTATAGTTGTGATCAGATGCGGCACTATTTAAAGCCAACAAAAAACTTAGGATAAGAACAGCGTGTTTCATTCTGTCTCCTTGCTCTCAGGTACAAACTCCATCGAGATCGAATTGACGCAGTGACGTACATTTTTAGGTGTTAACCCTTCTCCTTTAAATACATGTCCCAAATGGGCACCACAGTGCGCACATACAATTTCAATACGCCTGCCGTCACGGTCAGGAATGCGTTTGATTGCTCCGGCAATCTCGTCATCAAAAGCGGGCCATCCGCAGCCCGAATTGAATTTATCATCCGATCGATACAGCGGCGTACCGCACTGCTTACATGTATAGGTTCCTTTTTCATAAAATTTATCGTATTTGCCACTAAAAGGATATTCGGTTCCTTTTTCCAAAATCACATGGGCTTCTTCGGGAGTGAGGGGTTTGAGCTTTAGTTCTTTAAGCTCATGCGCATTGATGTTGCTTGCCATTAGTAATCCTGATAGTATGAGTTGTAAAGTTTTCATACACAGACTATAATACGCCACCTATTAAAGCATATTGAGGTTTTTATGACGTTTGAAAATGTTAAGACTCCTGTATATATTTGTGAAGAAGCATTACTGGAACGCAACCTTCAAATTCTGGATCACGTGCAGCGTGAGAGTGGTGCCAAAATTATTTTGGCACTTAAGGGTTTTGCGATGTGGAGCACTTTTGATCTGGTTGGGCGCTATTTGCACGGTGCTACGGCAAGCGGTTTGCATGAAGCATTGCTAGCACATGAAATGATGGGCAAAGAAGTGCATACGTACTCTCCCGCATTTAAAGCAGACGAGATCGAGAACATTGCGATGATTTCAGATCATATTGTTTTTAATTCTGTTGCGCAGTTGGAGCGTTTCTATGATGACGTAAAACGTGTTAAGCCTGATATCTCACTCTCACTGCGTGTCAATCCCGAATGCTCTTCTTCCCCTGTTGATCTCTATAATCCTTGTGCACTTTATAGCCGTTTGGGAACTACCAAAAATAATTTTGACGAGCGTATTGTGCCGCTACTGGATGGACTTAATTTTCATGCTTTGTGTGAGCAGGATGTGGCAGCACTTGAGAGTGTGCTTGAAGCGTTTGAAGAGAAATTTGGTGCATATATTGACAGTATGAAATATATTAATTTTGGCGGTGGACACCATATTACCAAAAAAGGGTACGATGTGGATCGTTTGATTGAAGTCATTAAATCATTTCGCGCACGTCATAACAACGTAACGGTGTATCTTGAACCGGGTGAAGCAGTAGGATGGCAAACAGGATTTTTGGCCACAAGGGTGCTTGATATTGTTGATAACGGTATGAAGATTGCCATTCTTGACAGCTCCGCCGAAGCGCATATGCCCGATACTCTGGCAATGCCTTATCGCGCCGAAGTGCGTGGCGCAGGCGCGGTGGGTGAAAAAGCCTATACTTATCGTTTGGGAGGCAATACTTGTCTGGCGGGTGATATTATGGGCGATTACAGTTTTGATGCACCGTTACAAATTGGGGATGTGGTGATTTTTGAAGATCAGATTCACTACACCTTTGTGAAAAATACAACCTTTAACGGTATTAAGCTGCCGTCATTGGCGATTTTGCAAAAAGATGGCACCTTACATGTAAGCCATGAATTTGGCTATGAAGATTATAAAAACAGGCTCTCTTAAGGGCCTTAATACCACTGTCTTAAACTCTGAACAATCTCCTGCTCGCGTTTAGCAATATATTTGCCAAGCAGGGTTTCTTGTGCTGGAGTAGGAAGTAATTTAAAATGCAATTTGCTATTGTTTTGAAAACGGGATCGGTGCACCAAATTAGCGTGAATTTCAAGTTTTTTTGAGAACATAATTTCAGGCAATGTGATAATAACCGGTGTGTGTTTATCTAAAGTGATAGTTTGCGACCCAGTAAGCGCCAATCCACCAAGTGAAATATCAAAAAGCATGCCACGATAGCGAAGATGACTGTCTTCGATGTGGATCTGGAGCATCTTTTGAGGTTGAACCCGGATGCTTCGGCGTGGATAAAGACGCTCATGCAGTGGAATGAGCTTGGTGAGTTCTAAAAGTACATTGCCTTTGTAGCGTACTGCTTTAACCCGTGAGAGTAGATCATTGGCAAAAATGTCTTCAGAGAGGACATAGACGCTTTGTTGACTTCGTGCTGCTGCTTCTTGCAAGGGGTGCGCTTTAAGATAAACCCCTTGTTCGTTAGTGTGTATGACAATAGCTTTATACTGGATAGGAACACCGTGATAGGTATTAAGTAGTGTGACTTTAGCGCGTTTTTGGCGTAGGGTTTCAAATATGACAAGCGCTTGCTCTTCAGCTTCTGGCTGTAACTGGCTATCAGACGTTAACGATCCAATGCTCTTACTCCAATCAATCAATTCATCAATGGCTCGTACCAACATGCTAATGCGCTTCCAGCCTAGATCATGCGTATAAAGTGACTTTGTGTAATAGTTGAGAATGATATAAAAATAGTTGGAAAGAAAAACTTCAAGCGTAACGGATGGTTTTAAAAGCGTCTTTAACTGATTCAGTAGGCTTCGTAAGGGTGCTTGCGGGTCGATGTAGCAAGCATCATAAAATCTTTCTTCAAGAGTTTGAAGCTCTTGTGATGCTATGTCAACGGCACTGTTTTTATAGACCTGATAAAAAGCATTTCGAAACATATCACGCTGTGTATTCAACATAAAATCAGGATGTGAGAGTTCGCGCAGTGGAAGCAGTGTATGTTTTTGTTTTTTTTGCATCCGAAAACTATAGGATGAGGGGGCTTATCAAATGCTTATAGAAATAAATTCTTATACATTTTTGATACTCTTAATAATTAAGTTGATAGAATAATGCCATGTCTGCACAAGGTGGTACCAATGGGATTTTTTTCAGATCAAGAGAGTGAACGACTCAAAAAAGAGAACCATGACTTGGTTCAAAAAGTGGCTCAGCTTCAAATTCGAAATCAAGAACTTGAAGAGCAGTTGGCACAAGCCAATAAGGCCAATGAAAAAGTTGTGGATGACTTTGAAACAAAGCAAGTGCACCTGGCACTGTATGAAAATGAAAAAACACGTCAGGGGCTTTTGGCAATTCAGAATAATTTGGTATCCGCAGTCGATCGATCCAAAGGAATTGTTGAAGGCATCACGGCAGCCATCAAAACATCAAGCTCCTCGTATCAGGAGATTGAAAGTATCTCAACTGCCATGGATTCGCTTGAACAATCTTCTTCGGCATCCATAGAATCCGTCACGTCGCTTTCCGAACGCGCGAATGAAATCAACAATATTATTACACTCATTAAAGATATTGCCGAACAGACAAACTTGCTCGCACTCAATGCCGCCATTGAAGCTGCTAGAGCAGGAGAACACGGGCGTGGTTTTGCCGTTGTGGCCGATGAGGTGCGCAAATTGGCTGATCGCACTCAAAAAGCCATTGGTGAAATTTCGATTGTTATTAAATCGATTCAGCAAGAGACCCATGATATGATTGAAAAATCTGATAGTATGAGCAGCAATATTGGTGAGATGACAGGTTTTGTTAGTGTGTTACAAGGATATATTGATTCAAGCGTATCACAGTCGAATGATATGAATAATTTAGTTATTTCAATGCGTGATTTCATTTTTGTAACTCTGGCTAAACTTGATCATGTTATATGGAAAGTGAATACCTATCTTAGTGCCTTTAAAAAAGAGCCGGCATTTTCATTTGTGGATCATCATAACTGCCGTCTTGGCAAATGGTATGAAACAGGCGAGGGCAAAGAACGTTTTTCACATCTGCCCAGTTATCCTAAAATTGTCGAACCGCATAGCAAGGTGCATGATGCCACACATCATGTCTTTGATCTGCTTGGTGATTCACGTAATAATTGCGGATTAATCATTCAACACATTAAAGAGATGGAAGAGGGAAGTGAAGAGATATTCAAGCTTCTTGATGCACTTTTAAACGAGTAAACGCGATAGCCGCTTTTATGGCATTGCGGTAGCTTAGGGGATTGGCACGGTTGGTATAGGCAATGTCAAATGCCGTACCGTGATCGACCGATGTTCTAATGATGGGAAGATTGAGCGAGATATTAATGCTCTCATCAAAATAGAGTGCTTTTAAAGGGATGAGTCCCTGATCATGATACAAAGCAACGTAGTATCTGAAGCGTGAGCGTGCATGCGGTGTAAAGGCGGTATCGGGAACCAGCGGCCCAACAAAACGTTTGTTTCTAGCATGAGTATTGGCCTTATCAATCGCTTCACTAATAACAATCTCTTCATTGCCCAAGACACCATTGTCTCCCGCATGGGGATTAAGCCCCAGTACGCCAATGGTCTCCTCTTTGGGTAAAGCGTTGTCAAGATTGATTAAAAAATGCGTTAGCGCATCGGCGGTTACATGTAAGGCAACCTGATGCAGAGGTATATGTTCGGTAAAGAGGGCTACATACATGGCATCGCATCCCAGCATCATGATGGCATCACGTTGAAAGTGGCGGCGTAAAACGTCGGTATGCCCCACATACTCAAGCCCCGCTTTAGCCCACGCTTCTTTGTGGATGGGCAGGGTAACGACGCCATCACATTGAGTACTTTCACACAGCGCAATGGCTTTCATAAAAGCATCAAAGCTGTAGCGTCCACTGCGTACATCAACACTTCCTGCGGTAATTTTAAAATCTTCCGCAACAGCCAGGGTTGTAAAATCATCCGGTACGCTTACATGTAAGAGTTGTGCGGCTTGTTGTGCCATGCTGGCATCAACGCAGTAAACAGGATGGCACCACTGCGAAATAAGCCGATGCTCTTTAAGCGCGATTTCGATGCCCACCCCATTAAGATCGCCGATGCTAATGGCAAGAGAAGGTTTAACGGACACAGAGCGCTTTCATGCTTGTAACCGCTTCGGCTAAGCCTGTAAAAACAGAACGGGCAATGATGCTTTGGCCAATATTAAGCTCTTCAATAGTTGCAATCGCGGCAATAGCGGGCGTGTTTTGATAGTTAAGCCCATGGCCTGCGGCCACTTTAAGACCAATACTTTTGGCGTGATTGGCAGCTTCTTGAAGTGTTTGAAGCTCTTTGTTAAGTAGTTTTTCCAGTGTGTGGCGTGGTAACTCCAGCGCTTTGATGCTATGGTGCGAGTAGGGCAATGCAGAGTAGAGCATGGCATAAAGATTAGCGTAGCGCCCCGTATGCAATTCAATCATATCTGCACCCAGATATTTGGCTTTGTCTATGATAGCAATGTCAGGATCAATAAAAAGCGACACTGGAATATCCGAGTTTTTGAGTTGCGCAATAGTGATATCAAGCGCCATAGCCTGAGCCATAACATCAAGCCCTCCCTCTGTGGTGACCTCTTCGCGTTTTTCAGGTACCAGTGTGGCACGATGCGGACGCAGCTTGCATACTATATTGATGATGTTTTCATCAATGGCACACTCAAGATTAACAGGCACTCTGGAGCTACGGATAATGTTGTGAACATCACCATCTTGTATGTGACGGCGATCTTCGCGCAAGTGAATGGTAATCTGATCAGCACCATTTTGTGCACAAATTTCCAGCGCCATGAGCGGATCGGGATCATTAATGCGGCGCGCTTCGCGCAGTACGGCAATATGATCAATATTAACACCTAATGCAAGTTTATTTGGATTGACGTTTGGCATAAAACTCCTTTTTGAATTCACGGTAACGATCTTGTAAAATCGCTTCGCGTGCCTGTTTCATAAGATTAAGGTAATAGTGCAGATTATGAAGGGATGCCAAACGAAAATAGGTAATCTCTTTGGCTCTAAAAAGATGATGCATATAAGCACGACTGTAACGCTTACATGTAAGGCAATCACATTCGGGATCAATAGGGGCATTATCATGCTTAAATGCGGCACCTTTGATGTTGAGTTTACCAAATGAGGTAAAGAGCGTACCGTTGCGGGCGTTGCGCGTGGGCATGACACAATCAAACATGTCGATGCCGCGATCAATATTTTCAATGAGATCCTCAGGCGTACCTACACCCATAAGATAGCGCGGCTTGTCAAGTGGCATATAAGGCACCGTATGCGCTACGGTTTCATACATCTCCTCATTGGCTTCACCCACACTTAGTCCGCCAATAGCAAAACCGTCAAAATCAAGGGCACAAAGTTCCGCAGCGCTTTGGGTCCGAAATGCTTTGTCTGTGCCGCCTTGAATGATGGCAAAAATATTTTGATCAACGCCGACGCCTTCACGCTGTTTGGCACGAAAATAGTCGCTTGAGCGTGCCGCCCATGCTGTGGTGCGCGCAATAGAGGTGGCAATGCGCTCTTGTGTGGCAGGCAGGGCAACCAAATCATCTAAAATCATCATAATATCGCTTCCTAGATCAAGCTGAATATCAATAACTTTTTCCGGGGTAAAAAAGTGTTTGGAACCATCAATATGACTGCGAAACTCTATGCCATCTTCGGTAGGTTTGGAAATATCGCTCAGGCTAAAGGCCTGAAACCCGCCGCTATCTGTCAAAAAACTGCGATCATACGTGGTAAATCCGTGCAATTTACCCATGGCATCAACAGTTTTGGATCCTGGGCGCAGATACATATGGTAGGTATTGGCTAAGATAATCTTGGTATCAAGCACGTCGATCATATCAGACATATCCAGCGCTTTGACCGATCCTACAGTGCCCACAGGCATAAAAACGGGTGTTTGAATAGTTGAATGTGCGGTTTGTATGGTTGCGGCGCGGGCATTGCCACTGGTAGCATCAAGCGTAAAAGTCATAGTAAAGAGTCTTTTTAATGTTTTTGCAATTTTAGCGAAATTTGATGCTTAACATCGTAGCGCTTTCATAAATAAAGCCCTAAAATGTAACAAAATAGGCTAATAATGAAAACTCGAAAAAAATAGTTAAACATTTAAGTCGTTTTTCATTAATATAGCATTATCTATAACAAATTCAAATAAGGATGAATCATTGATGCTCAGCTCTAAAAGTATTGCAAAAGTTCTATTAGCAGGAACGGTTCTAAGTGTAAGTATAGGTCTAAGCGGATGCGGTGCGATGCATACGGCTATTAAAAAACGTAACCTTGATGTGCAAACTAAAATGTCAGAAACCATTTTTCTTGAACCCTCTGAACCAGAGCGCAGAATCGTCTATCTTGATATTCGAAACACTTCGGATAAAGATATTGATGTCCGTGATCAGGTTGTTAAAGCGGTTGAGAGTCGGGGATATCGCATTACCAACAACCCTAAAGAGGCAAACTATATGCTTCAGGCCAATGTGTTAAAAGTAGGTAAATCAGATCTCCGTGATGTTGATGGCTATATGGATGCCGCATTTGAAGGCGGTGCCGGAGGGGCATTGACAGGTGCGGCCATTTCTGGGGCTACAGGTGGCGGTTACGGACAGGGCGGATTAATTGGTGCGGCAGTTGGTGCCACGGCAGGATTTGTTGGTGACGCGCTGGTTGATGACGTGGTTTTTGTTATGGTGACCGATTTGCAAATTCGCGAACGTCCGCTTGAGGGCGAAGTGGTGACTCAGACTTCAAATGCGCATCTAGCACAGGGAAGCTCTACTAATGTGAGTCAAAGCACCAGCGGTGCAAAGGTAAACTGGAAATCGTATCGTACCCGTATTGTTAGTACCGCAAATAAAGTCAATCTGGAGTTTGAAGAGGCACAACCGGTACTGCAACAAGCTTTGGGCAAGTCCATTTCGGGAATTTTTTAAGGCAGTTTTGCAAGAAGTCTAATACCTTATAAGGGAGTGTGAGATGTTGAAATTTTTATTGGCACTGTCACTGTGTGCAGGTTTGTATGCTGATGGTGAATATAAAATTATGATCGAAACCACAAGCTGCGAGGGCGATAGTGGATTTGTATCGGTGGAATACAATGAGATTGAAAAAATTGAACCCGCAGATTGCTATGGTGTGGGCAATCAAAAAAATCTTAAGCAGTTGGTCGTCAACACACAAGCAGGGCGCGCACGCCATACGCTGAGCGCTGATGAAGCGGCCAATGTGTTAAAAGAGATGAAAGCCTACCGTGAACGCCGTACTAAAACCATTGAAAAAAGCATGGAAAACGCCAATCACAACTACAATCACAACGATTACGAAATTAAAAACAGATAGGTGACGTCGGAACTGTTATTGCAACAGATCCGCTTCACACACGATGCCAACCCTCCAAATCCTCATTAACATTTGTTTAAAAACAAATAAAACTGTTTCAAAATAACACCGTTTTGTATTTGTAATAAACATATTTTGTTAAATAAAGATTAAACAAGAAAATAGCTTGTATGATAATAAAAATTCTATTACTAGGAATGACTATGAAGCGAATAATGTCACTGTTATTATATGCAGTATTGGTACTCTTTACAGGCTGTATGGACTCTAGTAGCCAGAAGGCTGCATCAAGCCCAAGCAGAGTGCTTGAAGCACCGCTAATTGAAACATATCCCCAAAGCGTTAGCGGCGATGAAGCCAGTGTGAAAGTACGCACACTGCCTAATGCTGCTGTGTATGTCGGAGATGCTAAAACAGCCCTTGCTGATGATAGCGGTGCGGCAACCCTGGTACTGCCACTGCAAGATGCTAAAAACCGCTTTGAAATTAAAGCAAACAACCAAGGCGTTTTTACTTCAAGTGTCTTTATTACCATTACCAAAGAAGCCCTTAATAACGATGGCACCACACGACTACACCTCTCGTATGATACCGATGCGATAGCAAGTGGCAGTGGGATCACAAATCTGACCCTTAATGTTGATACAACCCAACTGCTAGAAGGTGATATCACCGCAGTTGAAGTGATTGCGACCTTAAATGATGGTAGCACACTCAACGTTACCGATGATGCATCATGGCTGGTATCTAACAGTACACAAATGGCCCTTGCAGCAGGAGAGCTTCAAGGACTTCAAGAGGGTGTTTTAATCATACAAGCTTCGTATCAAGAGATGCTCTCCAAACCTATTGTGATTGCACTGCTTAAAGAGATTAATGGCCATATCTTGCCTCCTATTCCCGATAGCATCCTAAACACAGCAACCCTAGAAGGAATCGATAGCAATAACAACGGGATCCGCGATGATGTAGAGCGCTGGGTATTAGAAACCTATCAAGATTATGGCTGTATTGCTACCGAAGTTAGCCTTAAAGGTGCCAATCTAGCCCAACTTATTACAACCCAAGCTCAAACCCCAGAAGATGCACAAACGCTTTTGAAGCAAGTGATGGATCGTATGCTTAACTTTCAAACCGATTGTGCATTTGATGAGAGTAAACTGCTTGAAGCTATGAACTTACTTGATAGTGCCTTTAACGCCATACAGTTTGATACGCCTGATCGTGCACAAGCATTGCAACTCTTTAATAGCCTCTGGAATACAACCTCACCCCAAGAGCTAATGCAACAAGCCCAAAGCTACAGCCAAAAACTTACCGAACAACTTATGGCTAAAGGGATCTCAGAAGCAAATGCAAAAGCAGTTGCCCAAAAGATGCTGAGCTCACTTTATGGCTTTATAGATAAACTAACCAATACTCCGACAGGCTCGTCTTCGTCAGTTTTATCAACCCCGACAAGCTCTTCTTCATCTGTATCATCTTCAGCCTCTTCGGTTGGGCAGAGTAGCAGTGCGGCTTCTTCTGAGGGAGCTCGTATTATTGGTAGTGTGAATACGCCGGGCGATGCCAAAAGCGTCACTCTCTCCAACGATGGCACCATCGCGTATGTGGCGGATGACGAGTCTGGCTTACAGATTATCGATATTAGCAATCCGGCATCTCCTGTGATTATCGGCAGTGTGAATACGTGGGGCGATGCCAAAAGCGTCACTCTCTCCAACGATGGCACCATCGCGTATGTGGCGGATGACGAGTCTGGTTTACAGATTATCGATGTTAGCAATTCGGAATCTCCTGTGATTATCGGCAGTGTGAATACGTGGGGCTGGGTCCAGGGTGTCACCCTCTCAAGCGATGGCGCATTGGCGTATGTGTATGTGTACAAGAGCTCTTTAGAGTTACAGATTATCGATGTGAGCAATCCGACATCTCCTGTGATTATCGGTAGTGAGGATTTGGATACGCCCGGCTATGCCTATGCCTATGCCTACGGTATCACCCTCTCAAGCGATGGCACACTGGCGTATATAGCGTATATGATGGAGGATTACTCTGCTGCAGGTTTACAGATTATCGATATTAGCAATCTGGCATCTCCTGTGTATCTTGGTAGTGGGTGGATGTTTACCACCAATCCCAGGGGTGGCACCCTTTCAAGCGATGGCACCATCGCGTATGTGGTGGATTCCTTTTCTGGTTTACAGATTATCGATGTGAGCGATCCTGCTGCTCCTGTGATTATCGACAGTGTGAATACGCCGGGCTATACCACCGATGTCACCCTCTCAAGCGATGGCACTCTCGCGTATGTGCTGAATGACTATTTTGGTTTACAAATTATCGATGTCAGCACTATTGTTCTGCCTGATAAAGCACCTATATTGAGAGACGTCACAATGGGTGTAGAACTTAATAGTAGTGTAGGTGATGTAATAGGAACGGTGGATTTTGTGTATGTCAAAAGCATTAGCACACTCGAACTAAGCGGCGAAGGGGCTGAAGATTTTAGTATTGATATTAATGGCACCATTAGATTGGCACAGATGCTTGATGAAAATAGCCGTAATAGTTATAACCTTAAAGCAATTGCTACTAATAGTGTTGGCAGTAGAGAAAGCAAGGTCACCATCAAAATTCATAGTATTCCTGAATTTAAAGATTTTAATACAACCATCAATAGTATGAGCAGTGAAGGCACATTGGTTGGGCAAATCGATAACAATACAACTATTAGTGATATTACACTAACAGGAGAGGGTGCCGAGGATTTTACGATTGATACCAGCGGGCGTATTTATGTGGCTCCCGGTAAAATGTTGCATCACTTTGTCACACCAGAGTACCATCTAAGCGTCAGTGCTACCAATGGTTATGGCATGCATACTGGAAATGTTAACATTACGATTTCAGCAATTATTAGCAGTGTGGATACGCCGAACTCTGTCACAGGTATCACCCTCTCAAGCGACGGCACGCTGGCGTATGTGACATATGCGGCGCCGATGTATAGTCGTTTACAGATTATCGATATCAGCAATCCTAGCGCTCCTGTGATTATAGGCCGTGTGAATACGCCGGACTATGCCAACGGTGTCACCCTCTCAAGTGATGGCAGCATCGCGTATGTGGCAGATGGCTATTCTGGTGTACAGATTATCAATGTCAGCAATCCTAGCGCTCCTGTGATTATCGGTAGTGTGGATACGCTGGGCTATGCCAAGGGTGTCACCCTCTCAAGTGATGGCAGCATCGCGTATGTGGCAGATGGCTTTTCTTGTGCTTTACAGATTATCGATATCAGCAATCCTAGTGTTCCTGTGATTATCGGTAGTGTGAATACGCCGGACTATGCCACCGATGTCACCCTCTCAAGTGATGGCACCATCGCGTATGTGTCAGATGGCTCTTCTGGTTTAGCGATTATCGATATCAGCAATCCTAGCGCTCCTGTGATTATAGGCCGTGTGAATACGCCGGACTATGCCAACGGTGTCACC
>JBNKJB010000033.1:0-126606 GCA_050290965.1 Sulfurimonadaceae bacterium | reverse complement strand
GTGCAACTATCTGACTGACCCTCAAGCTAGCCGATTTCACTTTAAGAAAACTACCGCTTCGGTGATCAAACCGATATGTTTACCTGTCTCAAACTCTCTGATGTATGGTAGCAAATGCTACGCATTCGTATAATACGAGTTTATTAATGCATCTTATGTATTAATTGATAGTGAAGCGTATTTAAAGATATTAATTAGGTTAAAGTAAACAAAAAAATAAGTAGTAACTATATGTTTTTTTGTTTATCTTTCTTTTTAAGTGTAGCGAGCGACATACCAGCGGATGGTTTTGACAATGCCACTTTCAAAACTCTCTTCAGCAGCCCATCCCAGTTTTGTTTCGATTTTGGTAGAATCGATGGCATAGCGGCGATCATGTCCCGCCCGATCTTTGATATAGGTAATCTGATCTCTGTAATTACCACTGTCTTTGGGTTGGATAATATCTAAAATGTCGCATATCTTGTTTGCGATGGTGTTGTTATTGTATTCATTATGTCCACCGATATTATAGGTTTCACCGGCCAAACCTTCGTGAAATACCAGGTCAATTCCTTTACAATGATCCAGCACATAAAGCCAGTCGCGGACATTTTTACCATCACCGTAAATAGGAATTTTTCTGCCATTAAGAGCACTGCGAATGATGGTAGGAATCAACTTTTCATCATGCTGTTTTGGGCCATAATTGTTTGAGCAGTTTGTAATGACTGTATTGAGACCATACGTTTCTCTGTAACTACGTACAATCATGTCGCTAGAGGCTTTAGATGCGGCATAAGGAGAGTTTGGCGCATAAGGGCTCTCTTCGCTAAAAAGTCCGCTCTCTCCAAGTGAACCGTACACTTCATCGGTGCTAATGTGATGAAAACGGCAATCTTCATAGCTCGGTTTACATATAAAAGGAAATTCCATCCAGTGCTTATAAGCGACATCGAGCAAGTTAAACGTACCATTGACGTTGGTTTGAATAAAAACTCCAGGATTATTAATGGAGTTGTCTACATGGCTTTCGGCTGCAAAATGAATAACGCCTTTGATATCATATTTTGTAAAAAGATGTTCAAGCAGCTCTCGATTATTAATATCTCCTTTGACAAAGTGATAACGGGGATGTTTTTTGACCTCTTCAAGATTATCAAGATTGCCTGCATACGTAAGCAGGTCAATGTTAATCAGTGTGTATTCTGGATACTTTTCCAAAAAATAAGGAAGAAAGTTGCTGCCGATAAAACCGGCGCATCCCGTTAGTAGAAGCGTTTGTGGTTCAGTGGGTGCCATGAGGGTCCTTTATAAGATTAAATAGATAGTGTCCGTAGCTGTTTTTTGCAAGGGGCTTGGCAATTTCAAGTACTTTTTCAGATGAAATCCAGCCGTTGTTATAGGCGATCTCTTCAAGGCAGGCGATTTTATAGCCCTGACGGTGTTCAATCGTTTGTACAAACTGTCCCGCATCAATAAGGCTGTCGTGCGTTCCGGTGTCCAGCCATGCAAAACCGCGTCTGAGCAGTTTTACTTTGAGATTTTTTCGTTTCAGGTACTCTTGATTGACGGAAGTAATTTCAAGTTCTCCGCGCGAAGAGGGTGTAACATTTTTAGCAATTTCAATAACGCTGTTGTCATAAAAATAGAGTCCCGTAGCGGCAAAATTGGATTTTGGATGTTGAGGTTTCTCTTCGATACTGATCACATTTTGCTCTTCATCAAATTCGATGACACCAAAACGTTCGGGGTCTTTAACTTGATAGCCAAATATAACGGCCCCTTCTTTTAATGCAGCGGCAGATTGAAGCATGGGCGTAAACCCTTGACCGTAAAAAACATTATCGCCAAGAATCAAACAGACCGAATCGTTGCCTATAAATGATTCGCCTAAAATAAAGGCTTGTGCCAATCCATCGGGAGAGGGCTGAGTAATATACTCAAAACGCATTCCCAGATCTAAACCATCTCCTAGCAAATTAATGAAGTTCGATTGATCTTCTGCCGTAGTGATAATAAGAACATCCCGAATCCCTGCCAACATTAAAACAGAAAGTGGATAATAGATCATCGGTTTGTCATAAATGGGAAGAAGCTGTTTGGACATACCACGAGTTATAGGATACAAGCGCGTACCGCTACCACCGGCTAAAATAATACCTTTCACTTCGTGGACATCTCCCTTTATTAATTGAATGTAGTAATTATATTAAGAATGTTGTTAAGAGATGGTAACGCATGAGTGGTCAGGCGTTGAGAGAGCGCCTGAATTATTTGGTACTCAATTCAGATTTAAGTTTGGCAACACTTTTTTCACCAAATCCCTTAATTGATACAAGCTCATCTACACTTTTAAAAGGGCCATGCTCTTTACGGTATTCTAAAATTGCCTGTGCCTTTTTTTCGCCAATTCCGGGAACAGAGACCAACTCTTCTTTCGTTGCGGTATTAAGATTGATCGCTGCGGCTAGCGATGTGATCAGGGCAATAAATAAAATCAACAGTTTCATAAAATAACTCCTCTAAGATGTGTAGCTAATAATATCACAATAGATCATAAATTTAAGTTTAAAAAAATGATTATAGCAGCTTTGTAGCATTCCTAAGCGACGATAAGTATAATTAGAACATATTTTTTAACTACAAAAATTGTTGGGGTGACTTCAAATTTTAAATAGTCTGACCTTATACACGTTTATCAAAGTGTGGTGTGTTACAGCAGTTATAGATATTATCAGGAGATTAGTGAGATGGCAAAATTTGTTGGTGCCCATACATCTGCATCAGGTGGAGTCTTCAATGCGATTGTAAATGCGCAAAAAATTGGAGCCAAAGCGTTTGCACTGTTCACTAAAAATCAACGCCAATGGAATGCAAAACTGCTTGAGCATACAACAATAGATGCGTTTAAACAAGCGCTTGATGCAAGCGCTATTTTACCCAAGCACGTGTTAGCACATGATTCATATCTAATCAATTTGGGACATCCTGAAATTGAAAAACGTCAAAAATCCTTGGATGCTTTTATTGATGAGGTGCAACGTTGTGAACAGTTAGGATTGGATCGGCTTAATTTTCATCCAGGTTCGCATTTGAAACAGATATCTGAAGAAACGTGTTTAAATTTTATAGCTGAAAATATGAATCGGGCGCTTGATGTTACTAAAGGTGTCACTTTGGTTTTGGAAAATACCGCCGGTCAAGGGAGCAATTTGGGCTGGAAATTTGAGCACCTTGCACACATTATTGATCGCATCGAAGACAAAGGACGTGTAGGGGTTTGTATTGATACGTGTCATATGTTTACGGCAGGGTATGATATTCGAACACGCGAAGCTTATGATATCTCTATGGCACAATTTGCTAATATAGTTGGGTTTAAATATTTAAAGGGAATGCACCTTAATGATTCCAAACCTGATTTAGGTTCTCATGTTGACCGTCATGAGTCTATCGGCAAAGGAAAAATCGGTTTGGACGCATTTAAGTTTATTATGAATGATGAACGTATGGATGATATCCCTTTGATTCTAGAAACGATTGATGAAAGCATATGGGATCAAGAGATACGGTTGCTTTATTCACTACAGGAGATGAAATAATGAAAAAATTGGTGTTAGTATCTCTGGCGGCGTCAGTAACACTTTTTGCCGGCGGATATAAAATCCCTGAGAACTCAATAAACTCGATTGCGCTTTCTGCTGCTTATGTTGCCAACGCACATGGAGCCGATGCCTCGTATTTTAACCCGGCTAATATGGCATTTAGCGATGAGCATACACTAGAGTTGGATACAACCTATATTGGGTTGACTCCCATAAAATTTGATGGGCAGGTTGGCAATACTGGGATGTCTGGAAGCTCTGAGACTGAAGCATTTTTGGTTCCTGCATTGCATTATGTTGCACCCAAGCTAGATGGTGTGAGTTTGGGATTTAGTGTTGTGGTTCCTGGAGGATTGTCTAAACGCTGGGATGATCAGCCTGCGCGTTCGTATGCCAAAGAGTTTACACTTCAGGTAATAGAGCTCAATCCTACTATTGCCTATAAACTGAGTGAGCAAGTGGCCATTGGCGGAGGATTGCGTTTGCTTCATAGCAGTGGCGTCGTTAAAAGTCAGTCAACTGCATCGCGGGATCTAGAGGGCGATTCGATTGATTATGGCTATAATCTGGCACTAAGTTATCGTCCGACAAGCCGCTACAGTCTTGCCGCAACGTATCGTTCCAATATTGATTTGAGTGAAGTGGGAAGCGCCAAACTCTATTTTCCTGATAATGCCGATTACAGTGGCACTAAAGTGTATGATGATGATGCGGAGGTGAGTATCCCTTTACCAGCAACACTGGCGTTGGCTGGAGCCTATCATTATGAAAACGGCACGACCGTAGAGATCGTTTATGAGCGTGTTTTTTGGTCGGCTTATAAAGAGCTTGATTTCAATTATGTTGCTTCATTGGGAGCACTAGCATCAAATTTTGATGATCCAATTACGAAAAAATGGAACGATACCAATACGTATCGTTTAGGTGTGACACAAACGTATGATGCGTGGACGGCTATGGCGGGGATTGCTTATGATGAAACACCTGTGCCGAAAGAGCATATCAATTTTGAGCTGCCTGATTCTGATGCATGGCTTGTATCGCTTGGCGGGCGTTATGATGTTGATGCTCATTGGAATGTAGGTTTTGCAGCATTGCTGGATATTAAGACAAGTCGCAAGATCAATGAAAACGATGTTGGCATTGATGGCGAATTTAGTGATGGACGTGCGTATTTGGTTACCTTGGGAGCCGGGTATACATTCTGATGACACTAAATTATCCTTTTAACAATTTTTATGAAATACTTGTAGCCAATACCAAAGCACTGCCCAATAATCCGGTACTTTTTATTGACGATAAGAAAGTAACCCATGCACAGTTTCAAAGAAAAGTGGATGCATTTGCCCGTTTTTTAGAGATTTCCGGTGTACATGTAGAGGATCGGGTAGCTATTGTGACACCCAATTGTGAAGAGTTTATTATCTCAGTTTTTGCTGCTAGCAAAATCGGTGCAGTAGTCGTACCGATTAATGCACTGCTCAAAGAGAACGAGTATGTGTATGTTTTAAATGATTGTGAAGCCAAAATCTTGATTACATCAATCAAGATTGCCAAAGAGATGGTTGCACTGCATGAAAAAACATCAGTACAGCGAACCGTATGGATTGATGAAGCTCCCATAATAGATCAACACCATGTGCTTTTTGATGAAGTAATTACGATTCGCCCGCATCAAGAGGAAAAAATTGTTCCACGAAAGCTTGATGATCTGGCAGTTATTTTTTATACATCAGGAACGACAGGCCATCCCAAAGGGGCGATGATTAGTTATCGCAACATTTTTTCCAACCATGCTGCAGCGATGATCCTCTTTTCCATTACACCAAAAGACCGTTTTATCGTCTATTTGCCAATGTCACACGCATTTACGTTTTCTATCATGGTAATGTTGCCCTTTTACGCTAAATCTTCTCTTGTGATAATGCGCTCGATTCTGCCTTTTAGCAATATATTAAAGCAGACCTTACTCAAGCGCGTTACAATTTTTCTAGGAGTTCCTGATGTATATAATGCACTAATTCGTGCAAAATTACCTTGGTATTTTCTTTGGTTTAATAGTGTCAGGGCGTTTATCTCCGGTGCATCTGCGCTTAGTGAAAGTACGCTTAATGCATTTAATAACATTTTTAATCGTGCAAAGATGCTGGAGGGATATGGTCTTAGCGAATGTTCGCCGGCGGTCTGTATTAATCCAATGCATCGGCAAAAAGTACTTTCGGTCGGAGTGGCACTTCCCGGGTATGAAATCAAAATTGTAGATGATGAGATGATAGAGGTTCCTCGTGGACAAGTTGGCGAAATCATCATTAAAGGTGATTGTGTCATGCAAGGATATCTTGGTAATCCCGAAGCGACCGAAAGTACCATCACTAATGGATGGTTGCGTACCGGAGATCTTGGTAAAATGGATGAAGATGATTATATCTATATTGTGGATCGGATGAAAGATATTATCATTTCCAAGGGAATCAATATTTATCCGCGTCAAATTGAAGAAGAACTTATGAAACTCGAGTACATTAAAGCGGCTGCCGTGATAGGGATTAAAGACCCCCCATAGTGGTGAGGTGCCAGCAGCGTATGTTGAGATTCAAGATGGTTTTGAGCATATGGACACTTCAGCAGCAACAATCCGCAGTGCCTTAAAAATGCGTTTGGCTAATTTTAAATTGCCTAAAACGGTGCATATTGTTGATGAACTGCCAAAAAATGCAACAGGAAAAATTCTTAAACGGGTACTTAAAGAGCAGTATTTGCAAGGTGAAATGTGAAACAACTTATAGATTTTATAGAAAAAAATAATGTTGAAGAGAGTGAAATTTATCCGCATCTTAAATGCAGTAAAGATGAAGCAATCTTATTACAGCGACTGGCACAAAAATATATTATGGGACAAGATGATATTGTTGTTGTGGATTTGCTACAAGATATTTATGGTACTGAAAATTATGTTTATGTCAATCATCTTAAAACGGTTAAAGTGTTACTTGAGATGGGTTGGATCACTCAGCATGCATTTACACCGCCTAAACTTAGTGAAATTACACTGCTTGAATTATTAAACAGTGCTATTGCATTAACATCATCATTTCTTAAATTGCTTGAAGAGGGAACCCTTGAGATGGTGTTGCCTGAGATTAAGCCCTATGCAGATCAGCTTGAGTATTTACAAGATCAATTTTTTCGGATTGAACTGTATCAGAAAATGAGTGCAATTCGTCAAAATGTGCATGAACACTCTTTGGGAATTGATCGTATTATGAAAAAACTTACGTTGCTTGAAGCACGTATTTTTGAACGGATTGAGCAGACGGAAGAAGAGGTGGTTATTGATCGTTTTTTTAAACAAAAAAAGCTAAGCGATCATGAACAGGTGATTTTTTTGGCCTTGCTAAAAGAAGAGTATTCTGCAGCCGAAGGCAATTTGCGTGAAATGAATGCGCTTATTGATTTGATTAGTTTTGATGAATATGAACGTATAAAAAACCGCTCTCTTCTTGAAGATGGCTCCCGCCTGATTAGCGAAGAGATTATTGATTATGAGGAGATGCTCAATCCTTTTGGCGGCATTTCACGTGCATTTTATATTACAGATGAGTGGCTGCAAAAGATTATGCATCCGCAAAAAAAGAAAAAAGCGCAGCGCCTTAAACTGAATATGCTGATTAAAGAACAGGATATTTTTGAACTTATTGAACCGATGACATCCATTGACGATGTTGTGTTGAATCCAAAAACACGTGAAACATTAGAAAACTTGATGCGACAGCTTGATAAAGAGGTGGTAAACCGTCTGATTGAGTGGGGTATTAAAGATAAACGACGGGGGCTTGATGCTCGTATTATTTTTTATGGCCCTCCGGGAACCGGAAAAACGCTTACTGCCTATTCATTAGCCAAATCGCTACGCCGGCAAGTGCTGAGTTTTGATTGTTCGAAAATTCTTTCTATGTATGTTGGTGAGAGTGAAAAGAATGTTCGAAAAATATTTGATACTTATAAGGAATTGACCGATAAAACCAAAACCGAGCCAATTTTGTTTTTAGATGAAGCTGACCAATTTTTGGGATCGCGTTCAAGTGGTATGGGAACCAGTGCTGATCAGATGCACAATCAGATGCAAAATATCTTTTTGGAGCAGATTGAAAAGTTTCAGGGGGTATTGATCGCTACGACCAATCTGCTTGAAAATATTGATACGGCTTTTTCCCGTCGTTTTAATTACAAAATTGAGTTTAAAAGTCCCACAAAAGCGCAGCGCAAGAAATTGTGGCAGTTTATGTTGCCCGAAAATGCGGATTATGAAGCGGAGTTTGATGTGGATGAACTTAGTGAATATAAGCTTACGGGTGGTCAAATAAACATTATTGTAAAAAATACGGCATATAAAGTCGCGGTACGAGAAGAGCCAATTTTTGAAATGCATGACTTTATCGAAGAGATTGAGCGCGAAAAACAGGGGAGTTTTGACTCTGAAAAACTTATGGGATTTTTGTCAAAGTAATGTTGCCCAGTATTAATAAAGTAAAACGCAAGTAAGGCAGCATGTTACTAATATACTCATAATTTACTCTCATTGCTTTCATACCTGCTACTTAATGTTACAGCGATGTAGATAATATTTTATTATTCTTTCTTCATTTAATACTCTTTTTGATATAGTTCATGGACTGTTTTTGGATAAAAAACGAGGCGTCTGCAAACAGGGCTAAAGCACTGTGGAAAACGCAACAACACTACGTAAGGGTGATAGTATGGAACATATGAACGTCGCAAATCCCTACTTCGGGGTTTTTGTTCTATTTGTACTCACGTTTGGGGCATTTTATGCCACTACGGTAATTGCACGTTTAGCTAGTCGTGCTATGGCTGCCAAAGATACAGAAAAGCTGAAACTTACGGTTTATGAATGTGGACCTGAAGTCACGAAACAGCCTAATAGAATCTCTCCGCAGTTCTATCTTTTTGCATTACTTTTTTTGCTCTTTGATGTTGAAATTATTTTTATGTTTCCGTGGGCAATTGATTTCAAGGCATTAGGATGGTTTGGGTTTGTAGAGATGTTGATGTTCATCTTACTGTTGGCAATAGGTTTTGTTTATGCATGGAAAAAAGGAGCACTTGAATGGCACAGCATCAAGTAAATTACCTCAAAGACGGAGGCCTTCCCGTAGCCCTTACATCAATTGACAAGCTTGTCAATTGGGGGCGTTCAAACTCGCTTTGGGCACTTACTTATGGTTTAGCGTGTTGCGGTATTGAGATGATGGCATCGGGCGCATCGCGTTATGACTTTGACCGTTTTGGTACGATTTTTCGTGCATCACCGCGTCAGTCTGATATTATGATTGTTGCGGGTACGCTCACAAAAAAACATGCTGAGTTTATCCGTCGCTTGTATGATCAAATGACAGAACCTAAATGGGTGATCTCTATGGGTTCATGTGCTAATACGGGGGGGATGTTTAACACGTATGCAACCGTGCAAGGGGTTGATCGTGTTATCCCTGTTGACTTGTATCTTCCTGGGTGTGCTCCACGCCCCGAAACCCTTCAATATGCTGTGATGCTACTACAGAAAAAGATCCGTTCTGAAAAAGCTATTAAAGCTCAAAAACCTAAAAGGTTGATGTAATGAGAAGCTACAAACCTAAAGACGACGTACAAAAAAAGTCTTACTATACCGATCGCTACTGGGTGGCACCGCAGCTGCCTAAATTCTCTGCAGAGGATGACGAAGTGTTCCTTGGGGATCTTGAAGTAATCCGTGAACACTTTGAGGTGCTTGAGACTTATATTCAGGCAGATCAGATGGTGGTGTATATAAAACCCGAAGATAATGTTGGTGTATTGCAACTGTTGCGAGATGATTGCGGCTATACGCAGCTTTCGGAGATGAGTGCTATTGATTGGATTGCTGAGCGTGGCGAACTTGAAGTTTTTTATCAATTACTTGCCATGGGAAAACGTAAACGGATGCGTGTAAAATGTTTTGTCAAAGAGGATCAGGCGATTAATTCAGTTGAAAAACTGTGGCGTTCAGCTGACTGGAGCGAACGTGAAGCTTATGATATGCTGGGGCTAAAAATCAATAACCATCCTTTTATGAAACGTATTTTGATGCCAGATGACTGGCAAGGCCATCCGTTGCGTAAAAGCTACCCTCTGCACGGCGATGAGTTTGCGGCGTGGTACGAAGTGGATAAAATTTTTGGCAAAGAAGCACGTGATGTTATTGGGCCGGAAATTCGTGATGCGGCGCGTGTGGATCGTTATGATACGGAACGCTTTGCCCGTTTGGGCCATGAAGTGCCTAAGGGTGCGGTATTTGATCCTGAGGGTGAGGCAACGCCTTTGGCATATCAAGAAGATGGCGGCATATTCCTTATTGAGGGATTTGATGAAAACAAATCTACAATTATTTCTGATAGAAAAAGATAGGAGGACGCATGCAACAAACCAATAGATTACGTCCCTTTTTTGAGAACATTACGTTTGAACGCGACGACAATGAACTGGTGCTCAACTTTGGTCCGCAGCACCCTTCTGCTCACGGTCAGTTACGCCTTATGCTTCATCTGCAACAAGAGCAAATTGTAAAAGCGCATCCTGATATCGGGTATTTGCACCGCGGTATGGAAAAAATGGCAGAGAACATGATCTACAATGAGTTCATGCCAACAACGGATCGTATGGATTATATTGCTTCAAGTTCAAATAACTACGGGTTCGCACTGGCAGTTGAGAAACTGATTGGCGTTGAAGTACCGCGTCGTGCCAAAGTGATCCGTATGCTGCTGCTTGAGATTAATCGCTTAATGTCGCATCTTTTTTGGTTGGCAACAACAGCACTTGATATTGGTGCAATGACCGTTTTTCTTTATGCGTTTAGAGAGCGTGAGTACCTTATGGACATTATCGAAGATTACTGCGGTGCGCGTTTGACACATGCGGCAATTCGCATTGGTGGTGTGCCACTGGATATTCCGGATAATTTTATTCCTGATCTGAAAGTGTTTTTGGACAAACTTCCTCAGAATATGAAAGATTATGAGGATCTGCTTGATACCAACCGTATTTGGCTTATGCGTATGGAGAATGTTGGAGTTATCTCTACGGATATGGCTCTTTCATGGGGCTGTAGCGGTCCAATGTTGCGTGCTTCAGGTGTAGCGTGGGATATTCGAAAAGAAGAGCCGTATGAGCTTTATGATGAAGTAGAGTTTAATGTTCCGGTTTCGGACAAAGGTGACAACTTCGCACGGTACAAGCTGTATATGGCTGAAATGCGTGAGAGTGCTAAAATCTTGTATCAGTGTATTGAGATGTATCAAGAGAGTGTGCGCAACAACCAAACCGAACTGATGGCTCATGCGCCACAGTATATTTCAGCCCCAAAACTTGACATCATGACGCAAAATTACTCATTGATGCAGCATTTTGTATTGGTAACACAGGGTATGCGACCGCCAGTTGGTGAAGTTTATGTAGCGACCGAATCGCCTAAAGGTGAATTGGGATTTTTTATTAATTCGCAAGGCGGGCCATACCCTTATCGTTTGAAATTGCGGGCACCATCATTTTGGCACACCGGGATTTTAACAGATATGCTTCCAGGCCATTATATTCCGGACGTCGTTTCCATTATTGGTACTACCAATATTGTATTTGGCGAAGTAGATCGTTAGGATAGGGGAGAGTATGAGACGTTATGACCTGCGCCATCTGCATGCCGATTTTGACGGCCGTATGATGGAAATTATGCAAAACGAAGCGCAAGAGGGTGAAGTGATCATCTTTTTGTTTGAAATTGGTGATTTTTCTGGTATTCAGCGATCAGCAGATCAGATGAAAGAGAACGGATTCACTTTGGTAAATTCATTGAAATTCAATGAAGCGGACTGGACGATTGTTGTCAAAAAATAAGGGTGCATTGTGAGTAAAGTCTATTTTTCTACATGGCGGGGTGAAACGATTGATAATCGCAATAAAGCATCCGATTCATGGGAAGAATCAGCGTATAACCTACCATTACAATATAACGAACATATTAATTCCAAAGCGTTTATTGGCTGGGATGGTGTTGCGCTGTTTGATGCAGATGTTGATGTGGTACGTTTGGCCAGCGAATATGCCGCGCAGTATCAAGTCTATTCAGAAGCATGTGGACGTTGTGCACCGGGACGATGGGGCGGACGTATTTTGTATGATCTTCTTGACAAGATTGCACGGGGTGAAGGAAGCCATGCTGATATGGAGCATCTTAAAGAGGTCTCTAAAACCATGCAAGCAACGTCTAAATGCGAGATTGGTAAAACGGTACCCACGCCATTACTGGATCTAATGACGCATTTTGAGGCAGAGTTTGTGGCTTGTATTGATGCGCAAAAGCCTTCAAAACATTATGATAAAGAAGTGAGCTATATTGCGAAAATAACGGCACCATGCACCGATGCCTGTCCGGCACATGTGGATATTCCCGCCTACATTGAAGGTGTTCGGGATTTGAAATTTGATAATTCGCTTATGGCAACGCGTCAGACGATGCCATTGGCACATACGTGTGGACGGGTTTGTCCACATCCGTGTGAAGATGAATGCCGTCGCAGTAATCTGGATGAACCGATTTCAATCATGGAGCTTAAGCGTTTGGGCGCAGATTATGAGAGCGATCATGGATTTGGATTTTTTCATCCCGCTAAGCCCCAACCCCTTAATGGCAAAAAAGTGGCAGTGATAGGTGCCGGTCCTGCCGGATTGACAACAGCATATTATCTGGCACTTGAAGGCGTTGCTAGTGATGTGTATGAAGCCCTTCCGGTTTTAGGTGGTGAAGTTACGGTGGGCGTACCTGAATACCGTATGCCTTGGGCAAAGTATCAAAAAGATATTGAAGCAGTAGGCTCCCTTGCAGGGGTGACATTTCATACCAACACCCCCGTTGATGTAGATATGATGCATCAGTTTGAAAAAGATTATGATGCCATTATGATTGCTTCAGGAACGCGTATTTCTAAAAAGGTTTATTGTGACAATGAACGTCCAGAAATTACTGGATATTGGGGTGCAATCGATTTTCTTGATCGTGTCAACTTATATGAAAAATTTGGTATTACGCTGACAGAAGATCAGAAAAAAGAGTATAGCATTGATTGTGACTATGTAGATTTGACCGGTAAAACGGTTGTTTGTGTCGGAGGCGGTTTTACATCGATGGATGTGGTGCGCTGTTCCATCCGTGCTGGGGCTAAGCGTGTGGTGATGCTTTATCGTCGTGATGAAAAAACTATTATTCGCAATACGACGTATGAAGAGTATCACGAAGCAGTGGAAGAGGGTGTGGAGTTTATTTTTCACTCGGCAGTGAGTGAGATGATTGATGAAAATGATGTGCTCAAAAAATTAGTTGTTGATAAGTTTGAACTGGTGCCTGATCCTGATGGTGGTAGACCACAGCTTGTCAAAATTGAAGGGGCATCGTTTGAGATGGAGTGTGATTATCTGATTCCTGCCGTATCGCAAAGTGCCGATTTGAAATTTCTACCCAAAGAGTGGGAACTGGAAATGACCTCATGGGGTACGCTTAAAACAAACGGCAAAGATTATATGACATCACGTCAAGGCGTTTTTGCATCGGGTGACTGTGAATATGGCCCTATGACCATTGTTAATGCTGTGGGTCAGGCCAAACGCGCCGCATCTGTTATGGCACGCTATGTTCAAAGTGGAACAATTACACTAAGTGACAATGAGATTATGGAAGATCACCTCAGAAAGATGCGCGTGTATGATAAAAATGAAAAAGTAACGGGCTGGATGCCAGGAGTACCGCGACAGCGAAGTGAGGTGCTAAGTGTCGTGCAACGAAGAGACAACAATAAAGAGGTCAATTTCGGTTTTACACAAGAGCAGGCTATTTCAGAAGCAGAGCGCTGTATGCGCTGTTATTACATCGCCATGGTAGCGCATTAAGGAGGATTGGATGAGTATTAATTTTACGATCGATGGCCGATCCATCACTGCGCAAAAAGGAGAATCGATCCTGCAAGCGGCACGTCGCGAAGGTATCTATATTCCTACAATGTGCTATCTTGCCAAGACAACGCCTAATGCATCATGTCGTATGTGTGTTGTGGAAGTGGAAGGGGTTAGTGGTTTTATTCTCAGCTGTAACACACCTCCCACTGAGGGTGCAGTGATCCGAACGGATACCCAAGCACTGTTTCAAGAGCGTCAAAACATCATGAAGCTCTATAACGTCAATCATCCGCTTGAGTGTGGCGTGTGTGACAAAAGCGGCGAATGTGATCTTCAAAATAAAACGCTGGAATTTAAGGTAGCCGAGCAAACCTTTGCCATTAAAGATCAAAAACGTAAAAATAAGAAATGGGGCGTATTGAGTTACGATCCTTATTTGTGCATTATGTGTGAAAAATGTACTGCCGTGTGTAATCAAGTTGTAGGATCTGAAGCCCTTTATATTAAACCCGGCGGGTATAAGAGTGAGATTGATAACCACTATTCACGATGCATTCAGTGTGGTGAGTGTATTTCGGTGTGTCCGGTAGGGGCTATGGCCAGTACGGATTTTCAATATACTGCAAATGCATGGGAGCTTCGTAAAATTCCATCGGCGTGTGCACACTGTAGTAGCGTTTGTGCTTTAAATTATGAAGTCAAACATATTGGAATAGATGCTTCACGCGAGCAGCAAAAAATTTATCGTGTTAGCAATGAGGCCGATCATGATTCGCTTTGTGGGGCGGGACGCTTTGGATACGATTATGAAAATTGTGTTACATGTAAAGATGAAGTGGCTTTTTCAAAAGTGCTTAAAGCGTTTCGTGAAGCTAAAAGCATCCGTTTTACCTCTATGATTACCAATGAAGAGGCGTATGTACTCCAGCAGCTTAAAGAGCGGCACGGCTACAAGCTGATTAATCCAGAAGCAAAAGCGTATCAAGAGTTTATGTCGCACTATTCAAAAGTGAGCGGTCAAACGCTTTATAGTGCAACACTTGATCGGATTGCACAAAGTGATTATGCCATTACGCTTGGGTGTGCGATTTCAAGTGATAATCCGATGATTCGTTTTGCACTGGCTAAAGCCGTTAATAACAACAAAGCGTATGTTGCGGCGATACATCCGGTGGAGGATGACTCAATCCGTAATATCGTAACGCAGTATGTCAAACATGAAGTAGGGGCAGAAGAGGGGCTGATGGCACTTTTGTGCGAAACTTTTGGAAGTGATGAAGCCAAAGAGAAATTTGCCGACTTTTTTGATGAGATTGATCTTGGATATATTTGTGGCGAAAGCAGTGTAGGCGAAGAAGAGATCGCACTGCTTTCAAAATATATGATGCGTAAAAAAGCGCCAGTATTAGTGCTTGGCGCCGATGTGTATCAGCATCCGCAGGCGGCAAATATTGCTAAAATGGCGGGGCTGCTTGAAAAGTACAGCAACTTTGATGTGATGATTGTACCTAGTGATACAAACACGCTTGGTGTGAGCTTGATCTGTGATCTTGATGATGATATGCAAGCCCCTGTAGTCGGTTACAATGCTGAAGGTACATGTAAGCTTTCTGCTTTGGGTGAGGGTGATTTGGATATGCCTTCATTAAATCAGCAAGAGGGCACATTTACGTCTATTGACAAACAAGTAGTGCCGCTTAATGCCGGGTTGCCGTATCATGGGTATGAACTTAGTGATATTGCAAGAGTATTGGGTGTTACTTGTGAGCATGTCATTGACTTTACATGTAAGCTGCCCGCAAGCAAAGGGTATAAAGCAATCCATTTTGATGATTTGTCAAACTACTACCATAACGATGGCGTTCAGGTTCGTGGATACAATCTGACACCACATAAAGTACGAACAACGCAAAAACCTGAGCCGATCAGTGATATTTGTGAGTTCAATGGTAGCGTTGTGTACAGCTGCAATTCGATTTCACAATTCAATCCGTTTACAAATAAAGCACATCAGATTATTGATAAAGCGGTACTGATAGGATCACAGCAGTTTGCAAATGCTGCCAAAATTAAAGGCGGCGACAAGGTGGCTTTTGAAATTGGCGGTAAACGAATGACACGTAAATTTCAGGTCAGTAGTAAGTTAAAAGGCACCGTTGCCTTTAATCCCAATTTTGATTCGGTAGAGCGTCTCGCACTTTATCGGTATCAGCAAGTTAAATTAGAGAGGCTCTAAATGGAAAACCAAATTAACATAACCATAGATGGGCGTGAGATCCAAACACGTGAAGGAGAATTTATTCTCAATGCAGCACGTGCCAATGGCATCTTTATTCCTGCTATTTGTTATCTGACACGTTGCAGCCCAACTTTGGCGTGTCGTATTTGTTTGGTAGAAGCTGATGGTAAACAGGTGTATGCCTGTAATGCAAAAGCCAAAGACGGTATGAACATTGTAACAACAACGGAAAATATTTTGGAAGAGCGTCGCTCTATTATGGAAGTGTATGATGTTAATCATCCGCTTGAGTGTGGTGTGTGTGATCAATCAGGTGAATGTGAATTGCAAAACTATACGCTTGAAATGGGTGTAGATTCACAACATTACGCCATTAAAGATACCCATAAACCGGTACAAAACTGGGGACTGATTCATTATGATCCGGCACTGTGTATTGTGTGTGAACGATGTACTACCGTTTGTAAAGATATGATTGGCGATGCCGCTATCAAAACCGTGCCACGCGGTGGAGATGCTTTGGATGCCGAATATAAAGAGAGCATGCCAAAAGATGCGTATGCAATGTGGAACAAGCTTAACAAATCACTGATTGGGCCAAGTGATGGGAGTGATATGCTTGATTGTACAAACTGTGGAGAGTGTACATCCGTGTGTCCTGTAGGAGCATTAGTTAGCAGTGATTTTCAATACAGCTCAAATGCTTGGGAGCTTCAATCTATTCCCGCAACGTGCGCGCATTGTAGTGCTGGATGTCAGTTGAGTTATGATGTGAAACATACTGATATTGCTAATTCCGATGCCAAAATTTACCGCGTTAGAAATGAATGGAATTATGTATCGCTATGCGGAGCGGGACGTTATGGGTTTGATTTTGAAAACAGAAATGTCAGTAAAGACGAGAGCGCTTTTATGCGCGCCATTGACGCCTTCAAAAAAGCAGATACCATTAGTTTTACGTCTACCATTACGAATGAAGAAGCGTATATTCTGCAACAACTCAAAGAAAAAAATGGCTACAAGTTAATTAATAACGAGGCCAAAGCACTGCGTAGCTTTTTGGATGCGTATGCGCAAATCAGTGGTCAGCAGCTTTATGGAAGTGATCTTAAAACCGTGCACGCTTCTGATTTTGTGGTTTCTATTGGAGCAGCACTTAAAACTGACAATCCAAATGCCCGTTTTGCGATGAACAATGCGATGACAATGAATAAAGGGGCAGGGCTCTATTTTCACCCTATTAAAGATCCCGTGATAGAGGGTCTTGGTAAGAACATCATGTGCATCAACCACGCACCATTGCAAGAAGAAGCGGCACTCTACTTGATGCTGGATCTCTTTGGTGATCGTGAGAGTATGGGCAAAGCGTTGAGTGATTATCTTGCCACATTCCATTCAACAACAACCATAACCGTTGAAGAGACCATTAAAGAAGAAGTGATTGAAAAAGTGATGGTCACTAAAGTTAATGAAGAAACGGGCGAAGAGGAAGAGGTTGAAGAAGAGAAGAAAAAAATGGTGCCTAAAAAGGTGAGTAAAGAGGTTGAGAGCGATGTGAATCAACTGCTTGAAATCCTTGGTGCACCAGAGAACTTTAGCGAATCACTTGAAAAATTCTTGGCAAAAAAAGAGAAGTTCTCACTGATGGTTGGACCGGATCTCTATACACATCCTAATGCAGCCAATCTTGCACGCTTGTGTGCTTTGGTTGAAAAACATACTCCATTTGAACTGGTGATGATTCCTTCACTCTCCAATTCGCTTGGGGTTAGCCTGATCTGTGATCTCGATGCTACGGCGGGCAGCTACAGTATTGGCTATAACACCAAAGGTGACTTTATGCTTTCAGCTTTGGGCAATGGCGATCTGGATATGCCCGCACTCAATCAACAAGAAGGGACGCTGACAAGCATTAATAAACGGGTAAGCCCTACCAATGCGGCAGTTGCGTATAAGGGGTATGTGCTTAATGATATTGCAAATGCACTGGGCTTACAGGCTGACTTGACCGTAGCGTACACCCAAGCGCTTGGCCGCATACCTGGATACAAAGCAGTGGCGTTTGATGATCTTCCGAATCATTACACCAATAGTGGTGAAGAGGTACGTGGATATCTGCTTGATAACGTTACATGTAAGGCCTCTGGTGATGATAGCGTGGCACCACTTGGCAAAAGCACGCTAGAGGGTGATCTGCTCTATTTGGCCAATCCTGTATTACAGTTTTCACCTTTTACCAACGCAGCGCATCAGTTGAAATCTGAAGGTGTTCTTTATGCCTCACAACACTTTTTAGAGAAGCACGCTCTTGAAAGCGGCGCACAGGTACGGGTAAAAACAACGAAAGGTGAAGTGACAACAGTGGTTATTTTTGATAACAAGATCGAGGGTGAGATTGCGTATCTGCCTACATTCGATCTCAATCTCAACTCTGAGGCACTCTTTGACGGTTACCGTTTTGAGTCTGCTTCAATTGCAAAGGTGTGATAGATGGATATAGCTTTTCTTATTGAGACGATTGTAAAAATCGTTGTCATCCTTCTGGTCTTTTCTGCTTTGGCCGGATTTGGTACGTATTTTGAGCGTAAAGTACTGGCATTTATGCAGCGTCGTCTTGGGCCAATGCATGTTGGGCCTTATGGATTGTTGCAGATTGCTGCGGACGGTATTAAACTCTTTACAAAAGAGGATATTGTTCCCCAAAATGTAGTAGCCCCCATTTTTAAAATTGCGCCGGTGATTACTGCGGCTACAGCTTTTATGGCAGCCGCCGCCATTCCATTCTTGCCTCCTTTTGAGCTTTTTGGGTATGTGGTTCATCCTATTGTGGCAGATGTGAATATTGGGATATTGTATATTCTAGGTGTCATGGGTGCGGGACTTTATGGTCCGCTTTTAGGTGGTTTGGCATCAGCAAACAAATGGTCGCTGATCTCTACTGCACGTGCTGCTGCCGTATTTATCTCCTATGAGGTCATCACAGGCTTGTCTCTGCTCGCACCACTTATGATGGTGGGTTCACTCTCATTGATTGATTTTAATACGTATCAATCTGCTGGGTTTGGAAGTTGGATGGTCTGGTCACAGCCTGTAGCGTTTATTTTGTTTGTGATTGCTGGATTTGCTGAAACAGGTCGTACACCGTTTCACTTGGTAGCTAATGATCATGAAATTATAGATGGTTTTGGTACTGAGTATTCAGGGATGCGTTGGGGACTCTTTTTCATTGGTGAATATGCCAATATGTTTTTCATCTCATTTGTCATTTCTATCATCTTTTTAGGAGGTTATGGCGATGGTTCGTTTATGGGGGCATTGGGATTGTTGCTTAAAGTCTCATTCATCTTCTTTTTCTTTCTTTGGACACGCGCAGCGTGGCCGGATGTAAGACCGGATCAGTTGATGTGGCTCTGCTGGAAAGTGTTAATGCCAATTGCAGTAATCAATGTCGTCATTACCGGCATTGTTATGATGTTTTAAGGGGTAATGATGAGTTTAGAACAATTTCAAGACAGAGATGTAAAACAGCACTACTTTAATATAGATATTGCTGATTATCCTGTAACACCATGGGATAAATTCAAGCGTGCGTTTAGACGTTCGCTTCGCGGGGAACTTTTTGTAGGATTATGGGTTGTATTTCGAGAAATGGTGAAATTCGATATCCATACCGTCCAATATCCAAAAGAGAAGCTACCTATTGGTCCACGCTATCGTGCAGTACATGAGATGCAGCGCTTATTTGAATCAGGCACTGAGCGTTGTATTGGATGCGGGTTGTGTGAGAAGATCTGTATCTCCAACTGTATCCGTATGGAGACCAAACTGGATGAGAATAGCCGTAAATTAGTAACAGATTACACCATCAATCTTGGGCGTTGTATCTTTTGCGGTTATTGTGCCGAAGTGTGTCCAGAACTTGCCATCGTACATGGACCGCGTTATGAAAATGCATCGTTGCAACGTGCGCATTATATTGATTACAACGACATGAAAACGCCGATTGATATGGCAATTTCGGGCAAACAAAAAGAGTTTGAAGGCTTTGGAGCTGTAACACCACATGAAGACGAGCGCGTGAAAATCACGCCGCTTGCGTATTAAGGAGAGGTTATGTTTGAAGCGATAGCGTTTTATCTCTTTGCTTTTTTGACAGTGGTCATGTTTAGCATCACCGTATTTACAAAGCAGGCGTTGTATGCCCTTACAGCGCTGGCTGCAGGAATGATATTTATTTCTGCTTTTTATTTTTTGTTGGGTGCTGATTTCCTTGGTGCCGTACAGATTGTGGTTTATACAGGTGCTGTCATGGCCTTGTATGCATTTGGAATGATGTTCTTTGATACGACACGTCATGTTAGCGAACACAACACATCACCCCAGCTTGTTTTTTTGCTCTCAGGCATGGTAGCACTGCTAGTGGTGGTGATCTTTGTTTCTCCGATTGCATCAGAAAATATTACGGCACTCTATCCGATTGATGAGCAGGTTGGTAATACACAATCGGTCGGTATGGTACTTTTTACTAAATATCTCGTGCCTTTTGAAGTGGCTGCGGTGATGTTACTTGTGGCCATGATTGCCGGTATTGTATTGGCAGGTAAGAAAATGGATCGCTCTTTGACCCTTATGGAAGAAGAGGAGATCGAACTTGCAAAAGAATCTCAAGAAAAGGCGGTGTTATAATGGAAATTACACTATCACACTACATCATACTCTCAACAGTGCTTTTTGCCATTGGACTGGTTGGGGTGATGCGACGAACCAATCTATTGATGCTCTTTTTTTCTACCGAGATCTTGCTCAATGCCGTTAACATTGGATTTGCGGCGATTTCGCGTTTCTATGGTGATCTTACGGGACAAATGTTTGCATTTTTTGTCATTGCTATTGCGGCTTCCGAAGTTGCAGTCGGTCTGGGTCTTTTGATTGTTTGGTTTAAACGAAGTGGCGGTATCGACCTCACTACAATGACATCGATGAAAGGATAAGCGGATGGAACTGTATCTATATTTAGCACTTTTTTCACCACTTACGGGTTCATTGATTGCCTCGCTTTTTGGTGCCCAGCGTAAAACACTCTTCACGGGGATAATTACATCGCTTTTACTCTTTACCTCATTGGTAAGCTCAACAATTCTGCTGGTGCATATTCTTAGCACTAATGAAGCCGTACATGTAGAGATGATGACATGGATAGCGGCGGGTAATTTGCATATACCGTTTGGATTCTTGGTGGATCAGGTATCGGTGACGATGATGATGGTTGTTACGGTGGTATCAACTGTGGTGCACGTCTATTCTATTGGATACATGGATCACGATAAAAGTTTTAACCGCTTTTTTGCATGGTTATCGGCCTTTGTATTTTCAATGATGGTCTTGGTTATGAGCGATAACTTTGCTGGTCTTTTCATTGGATGGGAAGGGGTTGGTTTGTGTTCATGGGCTCTGATTGGTTTTTGGTACCACAAAGAGAGTGCATCATGGGCAGCCAACGAAGCTTTTATTATGAATCGTATTGCTGACCTTGGTATGTTGGTAGGTATCTTCTTGATCTATTGGAATGTTGGTTCTTTACAATATGCCACATTTTTCGAAGCAGCTCCGGCACTGGATCATACAACACTTATGACGATTGGAATTTTCCTTTTCATAGGAGCTATGGGTAAATCAGCACAGTTTCCACTACATACGTGGTTGGCCGATGCCATGGAGGGTCCTACTCCGGTTTCAGCACTCATTCACGCGGCAACCATGGTTACGGCAGGGGTTTATCTGGTTGTTCGTGCCAATCCACTGTATGACACCATTCCTGAAGTTGGTTATTTTATTGCTAGCCTTGGTGCTTTTGTAGCAATGTTTGCCGCTTCTATGGCACTCGTGAATCGTGATATGAAACGTATCATTGCCTACTCAACGCTTTCACAGCTGGGATATATGTTTGTAGCGGCAGGTTTGGGCGCGTATTGGGTAGCACTCTTTCATCTTATGGCACACGCCTTTTTTAAAGCGCTGCTCTTCTTAGGCGCAGGTAATGTTATGCATGCGATGAGTGATGAACTGGATCCCTTTAAAATGGGAGGTCTGAAAAAAGTAATGAAATGGACCTGGATTATGATGACACTGGCTTCAGTGGCACTTGCAGGTATCTGGCCACTGGCTGGGTTCTTTTCAAAAGACTTGATTTTGGAAGTGGCATTTGTTGAGCACCATTATGTTCTTTACACCGTCTTGTTACTCACGGCAATGCTCACGGCATTTTATTCCTTCCGTCTGGTCGCACTGATCTTTCATGGGGAAGAACGTTATAAAGAGTATGGCTCTCATCCGCATGAAGCATATACGTATATGCTTATTGCTATGAGTCCTTTAGCAATTCTTGCTGTGATTGCAGGCTTTGTCTTTAAAGGTTCCTATGTCGCGATGCTCGAAGCTGCTGAGCATGTTATCCCTGTGGCAGAGTATCATGTGCATTCTCCTGTGGTCTTTTGGACTATGGTTTTTGGTACACAAATTTTAGTAGGTATTTCTATCGCGTATGCCTATAGAAAATATCAAAACGCAAAAATTGATAAAGCATTTGAAGAGCGTTTTTGCTACAAAGTGCTTTTCAATCAATACTATATTCCCTATTTTTATGAAGAGTATATTAGTAAACCGTATCGCGAACTTTCAAGTGCGGCATGGAAACATCTGGATCTTAAAGTAGTGGATGCCACTGTTGATGCGATTGCGATGCTCTTTTATAAAACAGGTGAACAGACCCATACGATTCAAAACGGTAACCTCTCAACCATGCTCCGCTGGATGGTTGTTGGTACAGTCATGCTGCTGATTTTGGCAGTAGCCTACACAATTGGCTACGCCACGGTAGCAGGTTAAGGAGCGCATATATGTTAGATAACCTTTTGTCAATATTGATATTTTTTCCCGCACTAGCGGCAATGCTTGGTTTTGTCGTTGATAAAAACAGCATTCGCATGTATGGTGTTACGGTTGCAATCGTTGAATTTATACTCTCCTTGTTTATGTGGTATTCGTATGATACTTCTATCGTAGGCATGCAGTTTATGGAATCGTTGCCTTTGGTTCCGGCTTTTGGTATCAATTATCTTTTGGGAGTTGATGGAATTTCGATTTTTATCATTATTCTTGCAACATTCTTTACGATGATTGGTATTGCATCGCTTAGTCCTACACATCGTGAAAAAGATTTAATCATTACGTTGCTATTTCTTGAAATGACCATGGTGGGCGTTTTCTCAGCACTTGATGCGATTGTCTTTTATGTCTTTTGGGAGCTCTCTTTGGTACCGATGCTTTATATTATCGGTGCATGGGGTGGTCCACTGCGCATTTATGCATCAATCAAGTTTTTCCTTTATACCTTTACGGGCTCATTAGTGATGCTTGTGGGGATGCTTTTTATGGCTTATTACTATTATCAGGCAACAGGTGCATGGAGTTTCTCAATATTGGAATGGTATCGCCTGGTCTTGCCTGAAAATATGCAGATGTGGCTCTTTATAGCCTTCTTTTTTGGGTTTGCTATTAAAGTTCCGATGTTTCCGTTTCATACATGGTTGCCTTATGCGCACGGGCAAGCACCAACCATCGGTTCGGTCATTCTGGCGGCTATTTTGCTAAAAATGGGAACGTATGCTTTCGTACGTTTTTCACTTCCGATGTTTCCGGATGCTTCGGTATTCTTTATGGTGCCTATTGCAGTTATCTCGATCATCATGATTATTTACACGGCTATGGTGGCGTATGCTCAAGAAGATATCAAACAGGTGGTGGCATACAGTTCGGTCTCACACATGGGGGTTATTATTCTAGGAACGTTTGCTCTTAACGTTGAGGGTATTAGCGGGTCAGTCTTTTTGATGATTGCTCATGGGGTTGTCTCGGGTGCCCTCTTCTTGCTTGTTGGGGTTATCTATGATCGCCGCCATACTAAGCTGATGAGTGAGTTTGGAGGTTTGGCCTCGGTGATGCCACACTATGCTACTATCTTTGGGATTATAATGATGGCATCAGTCGGGCTGCCGCTAACCATTAACTTCGTAGGTGAATTTTTAAGTCTTTTGGGATTTTATAAACAGTCGCACATATTAACATTGCTTGCAGGAACGGCCATTATTGTAGGCGCTATTTATATGCTCTCGGCATTTAAAAAAGCTTTTTTTGGCACGGTAACCAAAGAAGAAAACAAAAACTTGCCTGATGTTAATAAACGCGAATTAGTTGCCTTGATACCCTTGGTAATCATTGCTATTTGGCTGGGAGTTTATCCTAAACCCGTGCTTGAACCTATTAACAACAGCGTAGAATCTATTGTCACGCTGATGCATGAAAAAGCAATAACAGATGAGGCTAAGGCACGTATACCCAATCCTATGGAAGATACCGCAGCAGTCGAGGAGGCACACTAATGTTAGCTATCAATATTTCTATTGATTCATTGAATCTATCAACGCTGGCACCAATGCTTGCTGTGATAGGCGGTGCATTGACAATTTTAGTTATGGATTTGGTCAAAGGGGGATTGCATAAGTCACTGTATGTCATGGTTTCCCTGCTCTTTTTGCTCTTGGATCTTGGCTCGATTGTAGGTTTTATAGATTCGTTAAACACAAACGGCACCATCATGGGATTCTTTGATGTGATGCTCATAGATGGTTTAGCGATTGTGTCGCAGTTAATCATTGTAGTCACTTCAATGCTTTTTATTCCTCTAGCACTAACGTCAAAACGTTTTCATGAGTTTTCATATCCTGAATTTTTTGCACTCTTTTTGTTTATGATTGCAGGGTTCCAGTTTATGGTAGCTACCGATAATCTGATTTTGGTATTTGTTGGATTGGAAACGGCATCACTGGCACTTTATACTTTAATCGCCATGCATAATCGTTCTAAATCTTTTGAAGCGGCAGTAAAATATTTTACTATGGGTGCATTGGCAGCAGGACTTTATGCTTTTGGTGCCATGGTATTTTATGCACTTACGGGCTCAGTTGAAATCAATCAAATTGCGTCAGTTTTAGCAGCAGATAATTACAATAATATAGGTTTTATATTAGTAGGCATTGTATTTATGTTGGCTTCATTTGGCTTTAAACTCTCATTGGTACCGTTTCATACCTGGACACCAGATATTTATGAAGGTTCAAGTGCTGCATTAGCCGGATACATGTCTATTGTTCCTAAAATAGCTTCGTTTGTTGTTGCGATGCGTCTGTTTGAATTTTTAGTACAAAGCGGTGTTGTTTGGCTGGAAACAGTACTTTATATTGGTGTTGTTATTACAATGACTGCTGCAAATATCTGGGCTTTGGTGCAGAGTGATGTCAAACGTATGTTGGCGTATAGTTCGATTGCCCATGCCGGTTTTGTAATGAGCGCTATTTTAATTGGTAGCACACAAGCCAATTCGGCACTTTTTATCTACTGGAGCCTTTTTGTGTTTACCAATCTTGGTGCGTTTGCCATGTTGTGGGTGAATCGACAAAAAACATTACTTCCAGGACAAAGCTCAGATCATCCCTATGAGAAATTTTCAGGGCTTGTCCATACCATGCCTATGGCAGCAGCAATGATGGGGCTTTTTATGCTTTCACTTGCCGGAATTCCTCCATTTGGTCTGTTTTGGGGTAAACTTTACATGATTGGCGCTGCAGTTAGCAGTGGATACACTGTATTGGCGATAATTATGGCACTGAACTCAGCCATTGCCGGGTATTATTATCTGAAACTCATTATCTTTATGTTTATGAAAAATCCTTCGGCGTCAAAACATTTTTATATGATGAATGCATCGCTTTCGCTAAAAACAATTATTGGTTTTGCTGCATTTGTAACTATTTTTAGCGTGATGATGCTTAACCCATTAATGGAATTCATTTCCTCTATGGTATATAATAGCGGCTATTAATCTTACATTATAAGGAGTGACATTGCAGTTGTTAGTGTTGCTCCTTCTTGCTACGTTATCTTTGCAGGCTTTAGAATTGAGCGTGCAAAGTGGCAAAGAGGCACATCATCCCTTTTCTCTCTTACATCTTCGCAGCGATTCTCGTTTTTTATGTCAGGAAAAACGTAATGATTTGGATGAAGTCACATCCATCACATGCGCTTTTGATAAACGCCCGATTCAACCTATTAAAGAGATCGAGAATGATTTTTTTACAATTGATTCCAGGCAAAACGCCACCATGTTTTTTATTAGCATTACCCCTAAAAAAAAGATTCTTTTATATCCGCAATTTTTTAATCTCCTGAATGATAAAGAGACTTTTAGTGCCAAAGATGATTATGCGTCACATTGGGTGGTGATAGGGTATGATGAAACAATACCGTTTATAAAAGATGATGTATATGGTGATAAAAGTATTAATTTTCCAATACAACATGATGTAACACTGCACCCCTTTATAGGGGGGCTAGACATGCAGGGTAATCCTATTAAAATGACACGGATTAAGGATGTCTCCGAGTATTTAGTCATTAAAAAATATTTTGAGCAAAAACGCTACGAAGAGGCTCTTGCTTCCATCAATGAACTGCTAGCTACCTATCCCGATACGATTTTTCGAAGTGAATTAATACTTTATAAAATCCGTTGCTATCATGAAAAAGAGGATCCTGAAGCTCTAATCTCTGAAGCCAAACAGTTTATTCGGGAGTATTCGTCTGATGTTAATATTGCCGAGGTACTGGCAGATATTGCTAATGCTTATGCCAAAATTGCACTCTTTAGCGATGCCGATTATTTTTTTGATCGTTTATTTAGCGAGCATCCTGATAGCCCGTTTACCCATTTGGGCTATATCTATAAAGCACAACAGCTTGAAGCTTCAGGAAGCACCACTAAGGCGATGGAGTATTATGAACGGGCACTCCACCTTTCACGAGATCGAGATACTGCCGCTCACGCTGCTTTTAGGCTTGCGACACTCTCAATGGAGCAGGGAAACATAAAAGCTTCCATAGATTATGTGAATAAAATTTTGCAAGGCTATAGTGAATATTTTGGCAATCATTATGAAAAATCACGTGATATGGCTTTGGATTTTGCATCACGTATGCAGTTTAAAACAGCAGCCGATATTGCCGGAGCTTTGTTAAAAACAATGGAGCGTACCGACGATACTTATGAGCAACTCTTACGAGATCAGGGAATGTGGCTGGCAGAAACATCCGATAAAGAAGCCGCACTTCAAGCGTTTAACATCTATATTGAAAAGTATAAGTTCGGCACGTATATTGAAGAAATACAGAAGCAAAAAGATGCGCTATTTTTTGATGTGAATGATGATAATGCCAGTGAACGTTTGCAGCGTTTTGATGAATTGATGAGTACGTATGCGGGCGATTCCATTGCGCAGCGTGCTATTTATGAAAAAGCAAAATTACTAAATGAAATTGGAGCGTACCAAAAGGTTTTGGATATGAAAGCCCAGCTTGAATCTCTTGATCCAACGCTTTATACTGATATTGATAACATACTAGCAACTGCCGCAAAGCATGCCATTGAAGAAGCATTGCAAACGAAAGCGTGTGCCAAGGTTGTGGAGTTGTCTCGATCCTATGATAGTAATCTCTCCCATCAATGGGATGCCCAACTGTTTGAATGTTTTGTTGCCGCAGGAAGTTATGACACAGCAAAAACGATTGCTCAAGAGCATTTGGGCTCTAAAAATTATGATGAACGTGTTGCGTGGCTTGAACGATATATTCAGATTGATTTTGCCCTGGGTAACTATACGGCGGTTATTGATGCGACTAAAGAGTTGATAGCATTGCGGGATATTCCAAAACAAAACGGACCAACATATCGCATTTTGTTTGATGCTGCGCAGCGCTTAGGCGAAAAAGAAACGATGCTGGATGCAATCACAACGATAGAAGCAGTCTTTGGATTAAATTATGATGATATCGAACGTTACACGCAGATGGTTACAGTGGCCAAAGATTTACATGATAATGTGATGATAGAGAGATTTGCTAAAAAGGTCATGCAGCTTCAAAAGCGGGCGCAAAGTTTTACGCAGACTCCTTATATTGAGTTCACGCTGGCTCAGGCACTCATGGATAATAATAAATTCTCAGAGGCTTCGGAGGTGATTAAAACTCTTGATGCACGTAGTTTAAAAGCCGCGCAGCGTGCACGGCAAAAATATCTTTTGGGAATGCTCTATCAAAAATTGGGTAAGCAAGCGCTTGGCAAGAGAGCGTATGAGGAGAGTATCTCTGCCGATGCTAACTCCTCATGGGGAAAATTGGCAGCCGATGCTAAAGCACTGTTGCGTTAAAACGGCGTGAACACTTCTTGTAAGAGTGTGTTCACGCTTACATGTAAGATAGAATCAAACTGATTGGTATTAAAAGTATGCTGTCGCTTGGCGAGTTGCGCGGTATGCGTTATGATGGCTTCTCGCATCGCCTCATAAGAGAGGTGCCCATCCAGATATTCCAATACTTCAACAATGCCAATAGCTTTCATGCTATTGGGTGTGCGTCCATAACGAAACTCCAGGGATGCCACTTCATCTATTAGCCCCATATCAAGCATCTTTTGGGTGCGTAATGCAATGCGCTGGCGCAGGATGTCACGGTCGATGTCAATATTATAAAGTGCCAACTCTTTAATGAGGGGTTGTGGGGGATGTGCTGCAAACCATTGGCTTGGAGTCTGGCCGGTTTGCATGTACAGATGCAGCATCTTTTCAATTCGGTAACGATCTTGGGGCTCAATTCGCGCCATATATTCGGGATCGGCTTCTTTTAACAAAGCATAGGCGATAGTAAGATCACCAAGTATCTGTTTGGCTTTTTCGTGTGTTGCGTCTGATATCTCGGGAATTTCGGATAAGCCCGTCATGAGCGCTTTAAGATAAAAACTGGTACCGCCTACAATCACAAGCGCTTTGTTTTGCTCTTGCGAGAGGGCTTTGGCCTCTTGATAAAGCTTGATAAATGTTGAAACATTAAAATGTTCATTGGGAGCAAGTACATCAATACCAAAATGAGGAATACGGTGGCGCTCTTGCAGTGAAGGCTTTGCCGAAGCAATATCAATCTCTTTGTAGATGCTCAAAGAATCAATAGAGAGAATGTTAGCATTAATTTTCGTGGCAATTTCAAGAGCTGCGTCACTTTTTCCTGAAGCGGTTGGCCCAACGATGGCGATTGGTTTCATAGCGTGATTATACTACAATAGCACCATGCGAATGATGGTAATTATTTTTTTGTCAATGATGTTAAGTGGCTGTACGTCGCTGATCTTTCATCCTGACTCCAAACGTTATAGCAATATCGTTAGTTTTGAACAACATGAACAGATGTTGCAATCTCGTGATGGTGTACGTATTCATACCTTACATGTAAAGCCGCATGGACCCTCAAAAGGAGTGGTACTTATTGTGCACGGCAATGCACAAAATCTTTCGGCACATATCTTGGGGTGGGTGTGGCTTTTAGAACATAACTATGAGCTTTTTATTTTTGATTATCGAGGTTATGGGCAATCAACAGGTAGTGTGGATCTTAAAGGCAGTATTGAAGATACCAAACAGGTGATAGATTATGCCACGACACACTTTCAAGCACCTATCTATCTTGTGGGTCAGTCACTTGGTGGTGCCTTACTGATTAATGCACTTGCACAGATGCAACCCTTACATGTAAAGATTAAAGCAGTTGTGATTGACAGTACCTACAGTGATTTACAACAAATTGGTGCCGAAGTGCTGCGACATAATGTATTTACATGGCTTTTTTCATGGGCTGCTTATGTAGTGCTTGATGGTGATTACAACCCCATTGATAAGGTCAATAAACTTGAAGTACCTTTGCTTTTTGTAGCCGGAACCAAAGATAGCATGATTTCGCCCAATCACTCATGGCAGCTTTTTGATGCAGCCTCAAGGCCCAAAGAGTTTTGGTTGGTTAATGGAGCAGGTCACATCAATACTTTTGATAATTCCGTCATGCAAGCAAAACTTCTGGATTTTTTTGCCGATCCGCAGTATGAGATGCACTATAGTGCAATGAAAATCTTTGATAATTTCGATAAAATAGCACCATTACACCCCAAAGGTACGCCGTGAATCCCTTTGTTTCCAAGCTTCGTGATTTTAATGAACTGGTAATGTTCCAACACTCTATTTTTTCATTACCTTTTATTTTTATTGCCATGATTGTTTCGGCCAATGGATGGTTTGGATGGCAACTTTTGTTGCTTGGGGTTTTGGCAGCTGTTAGCGCACGCAATTTTGCTATGGGGCTTAATCGCTATGCTGATCGGGATATTGATGCTCAAAATCCACGAACGCAATCCCGCCCTAATGTGGACGGACGCTTATCTTCAGAGTCAGTGTTGGCATTCACACTTGCCAATGCTGCGGGCTTTATTATCGTAGCGTGGTTTGTCAATACGCTTGCCTTTTGGCTTAGCTTTCCCATACTTGCCGTTTTAGCGAGTTATTCCTATTTTAAACGTTTTAGCGAGATGGCGCATCTGGTACTGGGGATATCGTTGGGACTGGCTCCAATAGCAGGCGTGGTAGCCGTGCAAGCTTCAATACCGATGTGGGCAGTACTGCTTGCTGTTGGCGTAATGTTTTGGGTAGCGGGCTTTGATCTACTCTATTCCCTTCAAGATATTGATTTTGATCAAGAGCAGGGGCTATTTTCGATTCCTTCACGATACGGAACAGAAGCCACTTTGTTTATGGCAGCACTTTTTCATGCTATTGCGGTGCTGTTTTGGATCTTTTTTGCGTGGGATGCGGCACTTGGTGCAACCGGATGGCTGGCGGTCGGATTTGCTGCGGGTATGTTGTGGTATGAACACAAAATTGTACGTCGTGATTTCAGCAAAATTGATCGTGCCTTCTTTACTATAAACGGCTATCTGGGGATTGTTTTTTTGATACTGATCATTTTTGATAGGAGCCTGTCATGAGCGTTCGTCTGATACCAGCACCTATTGATGTTGTCTTTGAGGCTATTGATGCAGACAAAGAGGCGTACGAGCGTGAATATCATCAGTTGAGTGAAGCAGACGATGATCCCATCGGACAGTGGCTAAAATTGGCTAAGGCTCGAGGTGAAACCGGTGAAAGCGACCCGGTGATGTTACAACTGATGGTAGAGCTGCATCGCAAAATAGATGGGATTGAACGATTAATCAAAAATGAGACGCCCAGTCGTTTACGATTGCGTTATCATGCGATGATTGAGAGTATCGGATTTGGCCATTTTGCCTTAAAAGAGGGCTTGCTCGAGGTAGGAAAACACTACTATGGGCGCATTGAAATGCCTATTCATCCCAAACATGATGTGGGGATCTTTTTTGATGCTATCGAGGTGAATCTCGCCAAAATTACTAAAATGCATGAGCGTGACGAGAAAGAGTGGAATGCGTATCTTACTGCAAGAGAGCGGGTAATGATTCGTGAGATGCGGGGTGAGTCATGAGCCTTCAGGAGTATTTGATTATTGGTGTTGGTATGATGGTACTGTTGCTGGTTTATTATATCTTTAGCCGCGATTCGCAACAAAATCGCCAAATGCATGCCATTGCTTCTGCCGTTGAGACATTAAACCATCAGCTTTTTAAACTGGAGCAGCGAATGCATGAGGGGCTTCGCACTATGGAATCGCATGAGAAAGATTGCATGAATGAGGCTGATTTACGCTATGAACTCGAAGTTGGTATCAGCGAGCATACTAAACCCCTAAAGACGCGTATTCACGAACTTGAAGCAGAGCTTAGAGAACAAAAAGAAGAGCTACGTAAGCGGATTATGCATGTCGAAGAGAATTTTAGGGTCTTGTCGCTTCCGGCTTCTGTTAACGGCATGGATGATGAGCGCATTATATCCTTATTTAAAAAGGGCGTAGATATTGAAACCATTACCAAAGAGTTGCGTCTTTCTAAGCCCGAAGTTGAATTTGTATTAAAAATTAATCAGTTGAAATAGTAGCTTCTAATTTTATAATTTCATAAGTTTAAAATTGTATAATTTCAGCCTCTTTAACGAGATGGTGTGCGCTCATAGCTCAGCTGGATAGAGCACTGGTTTGCGGTACCAGCGGTCGGGCGTTCGAATCGCTCTGGGCGCACCATATAGAAAATCTCATCAATCAATCACTTCCCTTATTCAACCTTTAAATGCAACAATGTTTTTTTGTAACGCCCATTCTCAAGTCGTCAATTATTATGCAAAAGCCCTCTAGACTTTTTCCTAGCGTTGATCGAGCTCAGGCAATTTGGCTCCAGATGCAAGTGGAATATTCACGAATTTGCTCATATCTTCATCTGGCACTTTCTCTCTGGTAAGGGCATAGACGCCTAGTACCACTCCAAGAACGGCAAAGACGGCAAAAAGAAAATTTGAAATGTATGTCAAGCCGATACCAATGATAATCGGAGCGATAAACGAACCAAGACCATAGGTAAAAAGCAGTGCTCTACTGATCTCGACAATATCTCTGTTTTCATTGACAACATCATTGGCTCGTGCTACTGCCAGTGGATAAATGGAAAAGATGCTTAAACCTAGAAGAAATGCCAGTATTAGTATTATTGAATCGATGCTTGATAAAACAATAAACAGTAGCGATGTGACTGCTGTAGCAAACGAGATTATCGAGATCATCTTTCTTCTTCCGAGTCGATCAGAGAGAATACCGATGGGCCATTGTGAAAGCAGTCCTCCTAACAGTGCAATCAGCATGAATTTCGAGACCAGTTCAATGGAGCCATTTTCCATCAGTATGAAAACAGGGACCATAGTAAAGAAACCGCCGACAAAAAAACCACTAATAAAACTCGAAACCGTGGCAAGCGGTACGACTGAAAATATTTTTGGAAAACTGTATTTTTCAAAGGGTCTGAGCACAGGCTCTTTTATTTTTGTCAATGAGACAACAACGACAGAAAAAAGCACCAGTACCGATCCGATTGCAAATATGAATTGTCTGAAGTGCTCATCAATGTTTAAAAATAACTGGCCGATTGCAGTGGCAAGATAAAAAACAATAGTGTAAACAGCCAGAATTTTACCCCGTTCGTCTTCCGAACTTTTTTCATTTAGCCAGCTCTCTATCACAATAAGCAGTGCATAATAGGAAAAGCCGGAGATCAATCTAAGAATCATCCACAGCATTTCGTTGAAATAGAGTGAATGGATCAAAAAAGTCACCACCATAATAGAAGCAAATGCAGCAAAGCTTCGGATATGTCCAACTGTGGAAATGATTTTCTGGCTGAATATAGATGATAGGACTGCTCCTAGGAAAAATGAAGCATTGATAATACCGATGAGTGTATTGCTTATTTCCATCTCTTTTAAATAAACACCAACAAATGTCAGAATCATCCCGTATCCAATGGCTAAAAAAGCAATAGCGACAAAGAGCGATGAAATCTTTTCAAGATGCATGAAATGAACCTTATGCAGCAGTTATGTTCATCTTAACACATTTTTAATAAATCAGAATTCAACGACAAGAGCTAGCCTCATTGCAAGGTTTTATGAAAGATGACTTTGGTTATCTGTTTCATTTGTTTGTACCTACTATGAGCGATCTTAGATTTCAGTCTGATTACATATAAGCCACAATAGATTTTATGTGGCTACGCTATAATTTCGCCCATTACATGTGCCAGAGAAAAAGATGATACGCAAGGTTTTTAAAAAAAGCAGTCGAAGCAGTAAATTTGACGAATATATCAAAAAGTATAATATCTCTACGGAGTTCATGGCTGTTAATCGTAAAATGGTATCACGGGCGATGCTGGTAGGTTTTTTTATTGCTTTTATCCCGATGCCGTTTCAAATGGTTGCAGTATTGGCTTTTTTGCCATTCTTTCGCTTTAATGCACTCATAGGTATGGCCATTGTCTGGATTACCAATCCCTTTACGATGCCTTTTATCTACTATATAGAGTATATTACGGGAAATGCACTGCTGATGCGCAAGGGCATTGGCAATGTTGAGTTAAGTATGACATGGTTTAGTGATAATCTCGACAACATTTTTGTACCGCTTTATACGGGAGCTTTATTCTATTCGGTGATTTCGGCACTTTTATTTTATTATTTGATTAATTGGTTATGGATTGTATCGGTTCGAAAAGATAGAGATAGCAAACGAAGTGAAAGAGGCGAAATAGTATCGGAATGCACCGAAGGTACATCCGAGTAATAGGCTTTTATATCAAAGATCCACTCGAGCTTGGGTTCTTGAAATAAGCACCATATTTCTATTTACACTGTGAAGTTTAAAAGATAAAAGTGTGAATAAAATGAGCAATAGTGTGATCGGATGTCATTTATGACATCATGATCTCATAGGGACGTTTGATTTGGCTAATGACTTCATCAATACTCATATGGCGGCTTTTGCGTAAAAACTCCTGTCCTTCTAAAAATATTAAAACCGTAGGAATGGCAAACACATTAAAGTGTGCTGCAATTTCCGCTTCTTGCGAGACATCGACCGAAAGGATTTCAAAATCTTTAAAGTGACTGTTGATAGCATCAATAAGTTTGGGCTTAAGCGCATGGCAAACATTACATGTAGGGGCACTAAAATAGAGCATAAGTGCAGGGTGCTCTTGTAAAGCAGTTGTAATGGATTCGAGTGTAGGCATAGATAGTTCCTTAAGAAATGATGTCAAAAATGATTTCGCGTTTATAGGTGAGTTCTTTAATCTCTTTTACATGTAAGGTTTCGATCTCCAGTTGCATTAAATGCTCAAGTGAATCGATGCCCGCTTTGGCAATTTCGCGCAGTACAATGCCACGGTACGCTTTGGCCCAGTGGCTAACCACCTTACCGCCTTTAATAAATTTGAGTGTTGTGTAAGGTTGTTTAGGTTTATAAAACTTGTCATAATAGCCAGCGCGCAGATCCAGCAGCTCTTTATCTTTGAAGTAAGCATCCAGATCACTTTTAAAATGTTTCGCATAAAAAGCATCAGGAGCGATCTCTCCAATAGATTCTCCTTGTTTCACTTTATAATCAGCAATCAAATCACCACCGAGAATTGGACCATAAAGATTAGAAAAGATAACGCAGTGCGTATCCAAAAACGATTGAGCACTTTTACTTAGTGATGCATAATCAAGGTAATCGTAGGCAACACCGTCATAACGCTCAAATGCTTTACATGTAGGTGATGTCATCAGATCATTGCGATAGCGCTCAAATAGACTATGGTTTTTGATGCCAAACATCTTTTCCATGCAACCAAAATCGCTGTTAAGCACAATATCGTTATAAGATTCAAAAATAAGTTGGCGTTTTTGCAAACCAAATAATAAATGAGACAGAGCATCATTACCGCCAGGGTGTTTACCCTCAGAAGGTGAAAAAAGTATTGTAAGCATAAGCGGATTTTAGCGCTTTTAAAATGAAAAAACAAAAAAGCCTAAATTTATGCCCGTTTTACTTGACATTGCAAATAAAAATGTCTATAATTCTGGCTCAATTTCGTAGACGCCGCAATAGCTCAGCTGGCTAGAGCAGCTGATTTGTAATCAGCAGGCCCGGGGTTCGAATCCTCGTTGCGGCACCACGCTAATTGAACAATCATTATTAGAAACAGTGTTAGACCAGAAATAACATGGCCGTGGTGAGATACTCAAGTGGCCAACGAGGGCAGACTGTAAATCTGCTGGTTTTTACCTTCGGAGGTTCGAATCCTCCTCTCACCACCACTTAAAATGATGCGGGAATAGCTCAGTTGGCTAGAGCGTCAGCCTTCCAAGCTGAGGGTCGCGAGTTCGAGTCTCGTTTCCCGCTCCATTTGTCTGGGAGCTGAAGTACAATACAATTATATATTACTACTTCAACTACTACCAAAATAGTTTTTAAGCTTCCTATAAAATGTTCATAAAGTAATGTCTTGGTTTATGCTTACGTGGCTCAGGGGTAGAGCACTTCCTTGGTAAGGAAGAGGTCACGGGTTCAAATCCCGTCGTGAGCTCCAGTTATTGTTTTGTTACAATATTGGGGACCTTATAAAGCTATTTTTGAACTATTTTCTGGTATAATTCCATTTCAAAACCCAAAATACTGTCGGAGGACACAATGGCAAAAGAAAAGTTTGAGCGTAATAAACCGCACGTTAACATTGGTACTATCGGTCACGTTGACCACGGTAAAACGACTTTAACAGCAGCAATTACAGCAGTACTTGCAGTAACTAACGGTGCAGCGTTGATGGATTATGATCAAATCGATAACGCTCCAGAAGAACGCGAGCGTGGTATTACCATTGCGACTTCACATGTCGAGTACGAAACAGATGCACGTCACTATGCACACGTTGACTGTCCAGGTCACGCGGATTATGTTAAGAACATGATTACTGGTGCGGCTCAAATGGACGGCGCAATCTTGGTTGTTTCTGCAGCGGATGGCCCAATGCCGCAAACACGTGAGCATATTCTTCTTTCTAAACAAGTAGGTGTTCCTTATATTGTTGTTTTTATGAACAAAGAAGATATGGTTGATGATGAAGAACTTCTTGAACTTGTAGAGATGGAAATTCGTGAACTACTTGATCAATACGAATTCCCAGGTGATGATACTCCAATCGTTGCTGGTTCAGCTCTTAAAGCACTTGAAGAAGCAAAAACCGGAACTCTAGGCGAATGGTCAGCTAAAATTCAAAAATTGATGGCTGAAGTAGATGCGTATATTCCTGAACCAACTCGTGAAACGGATAAAGATTTCCTAATGCCAGTTGAAGACGTATTCTCAATCTCTGGTCGTGGTACGGTTGTTACTGGTCGTATTGAGCGTGGTACAATTAAAGTTGGCGAAACGATTGAAATCGTTGGTATCAAAGATACTCAAACAACTACTGTAACAGGTGTTGAGATGTTCCGTAAAGAGATGGAGCAAGGTGAAGCAGGCGATAACTGCGGTATCTTACTTCGTGGTATTGGTAAAGATGATGTTGAGCGCGGTCAAGTTCTTTGTAAACCAAAATCAATCACTCCTCATACTACTTTTGAAGCTGAAGTATATATCCTTTCTAAAGAAGAAGGTGGCCGCCATACTCCATTCTTTAATGGGTACCGCCCGCAGTTTTATGTTCGTACAACTGACGTAACTGGAGCAATCACGCTTCAAGAAGGTACAGAAATGGTTATGCCAGGTGACAACGTTAAAATTAACGCTGAGCTTATCAACCCGATCGCTATGGAAGAAGGTACTCGTTTCGCAATCCGCGAAGGTGGACGTACTGTTGGCGCCGGTGTTGTATCTAAAATTATTGCGTAATCGGATTTTCCGATACGCAGTCTAAATAGGAAAAAATATGCGTGAAAATATTCACTTGGGCTGTGAAAAGTGTACTCGTCGTAACTATCACACTTCAAAAAACAAAAAGACGCATACTGAAAAATTTTCAGTGCGCAAATACTGCAAATGGTGCCGTGAGCATACAATGCATAAAGAGATGAAACTCTAATCTTAGAGCCATCTCTTACTATATAGGCGAATAGCTCCAATGGTAGAGCGCCGGATTCCAAATCCGATGGCTGGGGGTTCGAGTCCCTCTTCGCCTGCCACAGTTACTATTGTTTTATAAGTGATGCTTGCAAAGCGTTAATTATAAGGGAATCAATCATAAGGGAGAGGAAAATGAAAGACAGTTTTTCAGCACACTTTAGAAATTCAAAGCTTGAACTTTCAAAAGTTATTTTTCCAACAAAGCCACAGGTGCGCCAGGCTTTTATTGCTGTTTTTGTTGTTGTGACATTTATTTCACTCTTTTTGGCGCTGGTTGATTTAATTATGTCGTCATCATTATCAGCTATTTTAGGTTAAGGAGAGCGTATGGCACATCAATGGTACTCGATCCAAACTTATGGCAGTGAACGTAAAGTAAAAGAAACAATTTTAAATTTGATTGAAGAGAATAAGCTTCAGGATAAAATAGAAGAAGTTATTGTTCCTACTGAAGACGTTATAGAAGTGAAAGAGGGTAAAAAAAAGATCTCTGAACGGTCCCTTTATTCGGGGTATGTTTTTATTAAGATTGATCTTGATACCAATTTACAGCATATGATTCAGTCAATTCCGAAAGTTTCAGGTTTTGTTGGCGAAGCGAACCATCCAACACCGCTTAGTGATAGCGATATTAACACCATTCTTGATCGCGTTGAAAATCGCGCCGCACCTAAACCCAAAGTCTATTTTGACAATGGTGAAATGGTACGTATTATAGATGGTCCGTTCGCCAACTTTACAGGCACAGTGGATGAGTATGACCTAGAACACGGCACACTTAAACTTAATGTATCGATTTTTGGACGTTCAACTCCTGTGGACATTTCATATACACAGGTTGAAAAAATCATCTAGGTGCCTGCCCCAAGTGGGGCAGACTATAGTGGCACATTGCCCCTATCAACACGATCCACTGTAATGGAAAGCGTGAAAGTTTAATTCAAGAAAGGAAGCACAAATGGCAAAGAAAGTAGCAGGCTATATTAAGTTGCAGATTCAAGCCGGAGCAGCAAACCCTGCACCTCCAGTTGGTCCAGCACTTGGTCAGCGTGGTGTTAACATCATGGAATTTTGTAAAGCTTTTAATGAGAAAACAAAAGATAAGGCTGGTTTTAAACTCCCAGTAGTTATCACCGTTTATTCAGATAAAAGTTTTACATTTATCACAAAGCAGCCACCGGCATCGGCACTGCTTATGAAAGCAGCAGGTCTTAAAAAAGGCTCTGATAATCCGTTGAAAAATAAAGTAGGCAAAATCACTAAAGCACAACTTATGGAAGTGGTAAAAATGAAAATTGTCGACTTAAATACAGACAGTGAAGAGATGGCAGCTAATACAATTGCTGGATCAGCACGTTCTATGGGCATTGACGTCGTAGACTAAAGATTTATCAAGCTCTATAGATCTTCGACCGCAAAGATCTCAAAAATGATGCGGCAGAGAAAATCATAGGAGAACTCAACCATGGCAAGTAAACGCTATGCACAACTTAGTGAAAAAATTGATAACACTAAAAGCTATACTGTAGCGGAAGCAGCCGCTTTCATACAGGAGCTTAAATCTGCAAAGTTTGACGAAACTGTTGAAATTGCAATGAATCTAAATGTTGACCCGCGTCACGCTGATCAGATGGTACGCGGTGCCGTTGTGCTTCCGCACGGAACAGGTAAAGTTGTCCGTGTTGCGGTATTCGCAAAAGGTACTAAAGCTGATGAGGCTAAAGCTGCAGGTGCTGACATTGTTGGTACTGATGATCTTGTTGAACAGATTCAAGCAGGTAATATCAACTTTGATGTCGTTGTTGCAGCACCTGATTGTATGGGTCTTGTTGGAAAAATTGGCCGTATTCTTGGGCCAAAAGGTATGATGCCAAACCCTAAAACAGGTACTGTAACACCAGATGTTGCAACGGCTGTTAAGAATGTTAAAGGCGGTCAAGTTGCATTTCGTGTTGATAAAAAAGGCAATATTCATGCCGGTATCGGTAAAGTAAGCTTTGAGCCAAGTAAAATTGAAGCTAACATCCAAGCTTTTATCGCTGCTATCAACAGACAAAAACCTGCTGCTGCTAAAGGGCGTTATATTAAAAATGCTGCACTATCACTTACGATGAGTCCAGCAATTAAATTTGATACCGTTGAATTGATGGATATTAAATAGACTTCTTGTAAAACTGCAAGAAGTCATCTGCCTCAAAGAGGCAAGCGCGTAGAGCTTTAGGCTTTGCTCAATTAATAGAGTTTTGCAAGAAGTCATCTGCCCCAAAGGGGCAAGCTTTAGTGCCACAGCGGCTAGCGTAGCACTTTGGGCTTTGCTCAAAGTGCGTTTAAATAGAGTCCTTGCAAAAACTCTAATGCTTACATGTAAAGTTTTCATGCAGCTATCTTTGGATATTTGCGTGAAGATTTTATTCGTAAAATCTTAATTTTATGGGCTGAAGACAGCTGGGGGAGCTATCCTTAAACGGACCTTTCAATATTCCCGCCCCGCTTAAGTAGTGATGTCTAGAAAGGAGTAATAATGACAAAATCACAAAAAGCAGAGATCATTGATCGTCTGAGCGACACATTTAAGAGTGCTAATGCAGTAGTTATGTGTGATTATCGTGGTTTGAGTGTTAGTCAACTTGAACAACTTCGTATTGCAGCACGTGCAAAAGAAGTTAATGTTCAAGTTGTTAAAAATACACTTGCTACGATTGCTTTGAACAATGCCGGTATGAGTGGCGTTGAGATTGTTGATACCAATATTTTTGTTTGGGGCGAAGATGCAATTGCTGCTTCTAAAGTAGTTGCCGACTTTGCAAAAACAAACGATAAATTTGAAATTCGAAATGCATATATTGACGGTGAAGCGGCTGATGCTGCTAAAGTTCAAGCATTTGCGAAACTTCCAGGACGTGAAGAACTTCTTGGTATGCTTGCATCTGTTTGGATGGGTCCAATTCGCAACTTTACAATTGGCCTTAATGCACTTAAAGAAAAAAACGAAGCACAAGCTTCTTAATTAACTGCGCTTAAAGCGTATAAAAATTTGAAAAAATACAGGAGAAAAACATGGCTGTAACTAAAGAAGATGTTCTAGAGTTTATCTCTAACCTTTCTGTTCTTGAACTTTCTGAGCTTGTAAAAGAGTTTGAAGAAAAATTTGGTGTATCTGCACAACCGGTTGCGGTAGCAGGTGTTGCTAGTGCTGATGCAGGTGCTGCTGCTGAAGAAAAAACTGAATTCGATGTTGTTCTTATCGATGCAGGTGAGAAAAAAATTAACGTTATTAAAGCGGTTCGTGCTCTTACAGGTCTTGGTCTTAAAGAAGCAAAAGAAGCCGTTGAAGGTACTCCTTCTACAATTAAAGAAGGTATCTCTAAAGATGACGCTGAAGCTGCGAAAAAAGAGCTTGAAGAAGCGGGTGCAAAAGTCGAACTTAAATAAGGTTTGCTTTGCTGACATCATATCGGGCATTAGCTCCGATACGATGACGCTATATGGCCCATATATGAAGTGATTAGGTCGCTTTGTATATGGGCCTTTGGCGGTTAAGCCCACTAACATTTATTACCTGTGGATCTGTTCAGGGACGCCTGGATTACTGTCCATTCTATCGCTTATGATAGGATCATCATTACATTTTTTTACTTATCAAGGTAGCCTATGTTAAACTCTCTTTATTCGGGAAACCGTTTACGCGTAGACTTCGCAAAAACTCCTCAACAAATTGAAGTTCCCAATTTGCTTCAGTTGCAACAAAGCTCTTATGACTCATTTTTGATGCTTGATGCAGATGACCGTTCACCAAGTGGTGTTGAACGCGTGTTTGATTCAGTTTTTCCGATTCATGACTCTCAAAATCGACTCACTCTTGAATATTTAGGTTCTGAAACAGTTAAACCAAAATATACAGTACGTGAATGTATGGAGCGTGGATTGACGTATTCAATTTCACTTCGTATGAAAACACGTCTGGTTCTTTGGGACCGCGATGAAAACACTAAAGAGAAGCTGGGTGTTAAGGATATTAAAGAACAGCCTATCTTTGTCCGTGATATCCCACTGATGACAGAAAGAACTTCTTTTATCATTAATGGTGTCGAGCGCGTTGTTGTGAATCAGCTTCACCGATCCCCTGGTGTTATCTTCAAAGAAGAAGAGTCCAATACGGCAGGTAGTAAATTGATTTTTACTGGACAGATTATTCCAGATCGCGGCTCTTGGCTCTATTTTGAGTATGACCCTAAAGATATTTTGTATATGCGTATTAACAAACGTCGTAAGGTGCCTGTAACGATTATGTTCCGAGCACTCGGATATTCTAAGCGTGATATATTAAAAATGTTTTACCCATTACAAACGATTACTATTGATAAAAATAACTTTTTGATGGATTTCAAAGCTGAAAATTTCAGTGGTCGTTTGGAGTACAATCTGATCTCTGCTGATGGTGAAACAGAACTGATGAAGGCTGGTAAGCGTTTAACTCCAAAAAAAGCGCAAAAATTTATTGATGATGGCCATACTAAAATTCAGTACCCTATCGAAATTTTGACTGAACGTTATCTTGCTGAGCCATTGATTGACCCTGAAACGGGTGAGGTGCTCTTTGATACAATGACACCTCTTGATGAGGTGAAACTCAAAAAAATGGCTGAAGCGGGCATCACGTCGTTTGTTATTGCCAATGACCTTGCCGAAGGTCATGACAGCTCAATCATCAATGCGTTTTTGGCGGATGCTGATTCATTGAAATTGCTACGTCAGACTGAAGATATTGAAGATGAAAATGATTTAGCAGCCATTCGTATTTATAAAGTGATGCGTCCTGGTGAACCGGTAACAAAAGAGGCAGCAAAAGCTTTTGTTAATCAGCTTTTCTTTGATCCAGAGCGTTATGATTTAACGCGTGTTGGCCGTATGAAAATGAATCATAAGCTGAGTCTAAATGTGCCAGAGTATGTTACGGTATTAACTAACGAAGATATTATTAATACGGTTAAATATGTCATTAAGGTCAAAAATGGGCAAGGCCATATTGATGATCGTGACCATTTGGGTAACCGCCGTATCCGTTCTATTGGTGAATTGCTTGGCAATGAGCTACATAATGGTTTGGTTAAAATGCAAAAAGCAATCAAAGACAAGCTCTCTACCATGAGCGGTCCAATGACTGAATTGATGCCACATGATTTGATTAACTCTAAAATGATTACATCAACAATTATGGAGTTTTTTTCAGGTGGACAGCTTTCTCAGTTTATGGATCAGACCAATCCGCTTTCAGAGATTACACACAAACGCCGTCTTTCTGCACTTGGTGAAGGGGGTCTGGTAAAAGAACGTGCTGGTTTTGAAGTGCGTGACGTTCACCCAACTCATTATGGTCGTATCTGTCCAATTGAGACACCAGAGGGTCAGAATATTGGTCTAATCAATACTTTGGCCACCTATTCAAAAGTTAACGAACACGGCTTTATTGAAGCACCATACAATATTGTCAAAGATGGTATCGTGCAACTTGGCAGTGAAAATGTTATCTATCTTACGGCAACGCAAGAAGAGGGCAAAGTTATTGCTGCTGCATCAAACTCAATTGATGACAAAGGTAAATTTGTCGAAGATTTGATTGAAATTCGTCGTGACGGTGAAATCTATCTTGGCAATCCAATGGAATGCGATTACATGGATTTGAGTTCGCATATGGTTGTTGGTGTTGCGGCATCACTCATTCCATTTTTGGAACATGATGATGCTAACCGTGCCTTGATGGGTTCAAACATGCAACGTCAAGCAGTACCATTATTGCGTGCTCAGGCTCCTATGGTTGGTACGGGTGTTGAAAAATACGTAGCACGGGACTCATGGGAGTGTGTTAAAGCACAACGCGCCGGTATTATTGAAAAAGTTGATGCAAAACACATCTATATTATGGGTGAAGATGAAAGCGGAACGTTCATTGATTACTATCCGCTACAAAAGAACCTTCGAACCAATCAAAATACGACATTTACGCAAAAACCAGTTGTTAAAGCAGGTCAAAAGGTTCAAAAAGGACAAATAATCGCTGATGGTCCAAATATGGATCAAGGTGAATTGGCACTTGGTATCAATGCAATGGTTGCGTTTATGCCGTGGCACGGGTACAACTTCGAGGATGCGATTGTCATGTCTGAGCGTATGATCCGCGAAGATGCCTATACGTCAGTGCATATTTATGAAAAAGAAGCTGAGGCGCGCGAGCTAAAGCATGGTGTTGAAGAGATTACTCGAGATATTCCTAACGTTCGTGACGACGAATTAACGCATCTGGATGAGAGTGGTATTATTAAAATCGGTACCTACGTTACCGGCGGAATGATTTTGGTAGGTAAAGTATCACCTAAAGGTGAAGTGAAACCAACGCCTGAAGAGCGACTGCTCCGTGCAATTTTTGGCGAAAAAGCGGGTCATGTTGTTAATAAATCGCTCTATTGTCCACCAAGCATGGAAGGTGTTGTTGTTGATATTAAAGTCTTTACCAAAAAAGGCTACGACAAAGATCCTCGCGCGCTTGAGATTGAAAAAGCTGAACGTGATGAGTTGGAACGTGAGCACTATGATCGCTTGTTGATGATTGATAAAGAGGAGATGATGCGCATTAGCTCGCTCCTTACCAAAGCACCATTGCAGTCTGATGTTACCGCTAATGGTAATGAATATAAGGCCGGTGATTTTATCAAGGCTGAGGATTTGGCTGAAGTTAACCGTTTTGCCATGAATAATATTGTCAAAGCGTTTAGTGACGATGTTCAGGATCAATACAACAAAACCAAAAACCATTTTCAAAAGCAGAAAAAACTTTTCCGTGATGAGCACGAAGAGAAGCTTTCTATTTTGGAAAAAGATGACATCTTGCCAAATGGCGTGGTGAAATATGTCAAAATTTATATTGCTACCAAGCGCAAATTGCGCGTAGGTGACAAAATGGCTGGACGTCACGGTAATAAAGGTATTGTTTCTACCATTGTTCCTGAAGTCGATATGCCTTATCTTTCAGATGGTCGCCCTGTGGATATCTGTTTGAATCCGCTTGGGGTTCCTTCACGTATGAATATCGGTCAGATTCTTGAAATGCACTTAGGGATGGCCGGTGCTGAACTTGGACGTCAAATCCAGGCTATTTTTGAAGAAAAACAAGAAGATTTTGTGAATCAATTGCGCCAGAAAATGATTGCTATTGCCGGTGTTGCGGGATTGATGGATGCTGCAAGAGTGGTAAGCGATATGGACAATGACATGCTGCTTGGATTTGCACGTGATTGGTCTAAAGGGGTCAAATTTGCAACACCGATTTTTGAAGGGGTTAATCCGGTAGAGTTTGAAAAACTGTTTGAATTGGCCAAACTTGATAATGATGGAAAAACCGTGCTTTTCAATGGAAAAACCGGTGAACAGATCAAAGAACGCGTTAATGTGGGTTACATGTACATTCTCAAACTGCATCACTTGGTTGATGAAAAAGTGCATGCACGTTCTACTGGGCCATACTCACTTGTTACGCAGCAACCGGTTGGCGGTAAAGCACTCTTTGGAGGTCAGCGTTTTGGTGAAATGGAAGTTTGGGCACTCGAAGCGTATGGTGCTTCTGCTGTTTTAAAAGAGATGCTAACGATTAAATCGGATGATGTTGATGGACGTGTTCGTGCTTATAAAGCGATCACCAAAGGCGAAAGCGTTCCGCCATCTGGTATCCCTGAAACACTATTTGTATTAACAAAAGAGCTACAATCTTTGGCTCTTGACATAGAAATTTTTGACGAGGTGGAAGACGATGAGTAAACTGGTCCCTATTGCAGTAACGGAAGAGAACCGCCCAACAGATATTAAGCAGCTACAATTTCGCTTGGCGAGTCCGGAGAAAATTCTCTCGTGGAGCCATGGCGAAGTTAAAAAGCCTGAAACTATTAATTATCGTACACTAAAACCAGAGCGTGATGGTCTTTTTTGTGCCAAAATTTTTGGTCCTGTACGTGATTATGAATGTCTGTGCGGTAAATACAAAAAAATGCGTTATAAAGGCGTAGTGTGTGAGAAATGTGGTGTTGAAGTCACTTCTACTAAAGTACGCCGTGTTCGTATGGGACACATTGATTTAGTAACACCAGTGGCACATATTTGGTATGTTAGCTCGCTTCCAAGTCGTATTGGTACACTACTTGGCGTTAAAATGAAAGACCTTGAGCGTGTACTTTACTATGAAGCTTATATTGTTAAGTATGGTGGCGAAGCTTATTATGATGGTGAGCAAACTACTCCGGTACTTAAATATGATGTACTAAATGAAGAGCAATATCGTACATTGATGCAACGGTATTCCGAAAGTGGTTTTAAAGCCGAAATGGGCGGGCAGGTTGTTAAAGAACTGCTTGAAGAATTGGACCTGGTTGATCTCTTTAGTCAGCTTAAAGAAGAGATTGAAAATACAAATTCTGAAGCAAAACGCAAAACGATCATTAAACGTTTGAAAGTGATTGAATCTTTTTTAAATTCAGGTAACAATCCAGGCTGGATGATGTTAACGGCTTTGCCTGTTTTACCTCCTGAATTGCGCCCACTTGTTAGTCTTGATGGCGGAAAATTTGCTGTTTCTGATGTTAATGATTTGTATCGTCGTGTTATCAATCGTAATCAGCGCCTTAAACGCTTGATTGAGCTTGAAGCTCCAGAAATTATTGTTCGTAATGAAAAACGTATGCTTCAAGAATCGGTTGATGCGCTTTTTGATAATGGTCGACGTGCTAATGCGGTTAAGGGAGCTAATAAGCGTCCGCTTAAATCGCTTTCTGAAATTATCAAAGGGAAACAAGGCCGTTTTCGTCAAAACCTTTTGGGTAAACGTGTTGACTTCTCTGGCCGTTCCGTTATTGTTGTTGGTCCGGATCTTCGCATGGATCAGTGTGGCCTACCTAAAAAAATGGCATTAGAGCTTTTTAAACCACATTTGATTGCAAAACTTGAAGACAAGGGTTATGCAACTACGGTTAAAGCCGCTAAGAAAATGATCGAAGAAAAAACGAATGAAGTATGGGAGTGTTTGGCTGAAATTGTTGACGGATATCCAATTTTGCTTAACCGTGCACCAACACTACATAAGCTTTCGATTCAGGCGTTTCATCCACGATTAATTGATGGTAAGGCCATTCAACTGCATCCGCTTGTTTGTGCTGCATTTAATGCGGACTTTGACGGTGACCAGATGGCAGTTCACATACCATTAGGTTCTCAGGCGATTGCAGAAGCGAAAATTTTGATGCTTTCTTCTATGAACATTTTGTTGCCAGCATCAGGTAAAGCGATTGCAACACCATCTCAGGATATGGTTTTGGGAACCTATTATCTCTCTTTAGAGAAAAACGGTGTTAAAGGGGCCAATAAACTATTTGCCACTGTTGAAGAGGTTATTATTGCACTAGAGCACAAAGCGCTTGATTTGCATGCCAAAATTCGTACTCGAGTAGATGGTCGGCTGATTCAAACTACTGCAGGTCGTCTTATTTTAAAAGCGATTTTGCCTGATTTTGTTCCGGTTAATTTGTGGAATCAGATCATGAAGAAAAAAGCGATCTCCGCATTGGTTGATTATGTCAATAAATACGGCGGCATTGAAGTGACTGCATCATTTCTTGATAGTCTTAAAGACCTTGGATTTAAATATGCGACCGAATCGGGCGTTTCAATATCGGTTGCCGATATTATTATTCCTGAATCGAAAACAAAATTGATTGTAGAATCAAAAAATAAAGTGCGTGAGATTCAAAAACAGTATGAAGCAGGTTTACTGACAGAGCAAGAACGTTATAACAAGATTGTCGACGTCTGGACTGATACCAACAATACGGTAGCATCGCAAATGATGGAGCTGGTACAAAGCGACAAAGATGGCTTTAACTCTATTTATATGATGGCCGATTCTGGAGCACGGGGTTCTGCTGCGCAGATTCGCCAGCTTGCAGGTATGCGGGGATTGATGGCTAAGCCTGATGGCTCTATTATTGAAACACCGATTATTTCAAACTTCAAAGAGGGATTAAATGTACTTGAGTACTTTATCTCTACCCACGGTGCACGTAAAGGTCTCGCCGATACTGCGCTTAAAACAGCGAATGCCGGTTATCTGACACGTAAACTTGTGGATGTTGCGCAAAACGTTAAAATTGTAGAACATGATTGTGGTACGCATGAAGGGATTGAAATTACTGATATTTCTGTTGGTAATGAAATGATTGAACCGCTTGAAGATCGTCTGCTTGGGCGTGTACTTGCAGAAGATGCTATTGATCCGATTACCAATGAGATTCTTTTCCCTGAAGGAACACTCATTGATGAGATTAAAGCACAAACAATTGTTGAAGCAGGTATTAAATCGGCACACATTCGAACACCAACTACATGTAAAAGTGAGAACGGGGTTTGTGCACTTTGTTATGGTTTGAATCTTGGTAATGGGCAACTGGTACGTCGTGGTGAAGCAGTAGGTGTTATTGCTGCGCAATCCATTGGTGAGCCGGGTACACAGTTGACACTAAGAACATTTCACGTTGGGGGTACAGCATCAAGCACTCGTGAAGAGCGTCAGGTTATTGCTCATAAAGAGGGCTTTATTCGTTATTACAACCTAAGAACCTATACTTCCAAAGAGGGTAGAAATATTGTAGCTAACCGTCGTAATGCGGCTATATTACTGGTTGAGCCAAAAATCAAGGCACCATTTGCCGGACGCTTAGAAATTAATACGATACATGATGAAGTTATTCTTAGTGTCATCGGAAGTAGTGAAACTGTACGATACACATTGCGTAAACATGAAGTGGCTAAACCTAATGAGCTAGCCGGTGTTAGCGGTAAAATTGAGGGTAAATATTATTTGCCGTATCAAAACGGGGATATGGTTAATGAGCTTGAATCAATAGTTGAAGCGATTAAAGATGGATGGAATGTACCCAACCGTATTCCTTATGCTTCAGAAATTTTGGTTAAAGACGGTGCTCCGGTAACTCAAAAAATTAAGGCAATGGAAAACGGTAAGGTTAAATACTTTTTGCTCAAAGGTGATTATCTTGAGCGCCATTCAGAAATTAAAGCAGGTTATACGGTGCAAGAAAAAGGTCTCTTTGCCGTTGTGATTGATAAAGATGACCGTGAAGCGGTGCGCCATTATATTGCACGTGGATCTATTGTAGAGGCTAATGATGATGCAACCGTGACACGTGATACACTGCTGGCCAAGCCAGAAAGCGAAGAGTCAACGATAATTGCAGAATGGGATCCTTATTCAAATCCTATTATCTCTGAAGCGGCAGGCGTTGTTAAATTTGAAGATATTATTGCAGGTGTAACCGCATCGGAACAATTTGATGAGCTGACGGGTAAAACACGTTTGATGATCAACGAATACATTTCACCAGAGTATAAGCCAGCTATCGTTTTGGCTACAGTAGATGGCGAAGTGATCCGTTACACCATTGATCCTAAAACGCAAATTTTTGCACAAGAGGGTGTGGAAGTTAAAATCGCTGATATTTTAGCAAAAACGCCAAAAGCACTTCAGAAATCACGCGATATTACCGGAGGTCTTCCTCGCGTTTCGGAACTTTTTGAAGCCCGTAAACCTAAAGAGACAGCATTGATCGCCGAGGTTGATGGTGTGGTAAGTTTTGGCAAACCGCTTCGAGGCAAGCAGCGTATTATCATTAGTTCTGAAAATGGCATTATTAAAGAGTACTTTGTTGACAAAGGCTTAAATGCTCTGGTCAATCCAGGTGAGTTTGTGCATGCTGGAGAACGCTTGACAGACGGTATTGTTTCGTCACATGAAATTTTGCGCATTTTGGGTGTCAAAGCACTTTATAACTATCTTATTAGTGAGGTACAGCAAGTGTATCGTCGCCAAGGGGTTAATATTGCCGATAAACATATTGAAGTTATTTTTACTCAGATGTTACGTCAAATCCGTGTTTTACGTTCAGGCGATACTAAATTCATTGCAGGTGATTTGATTAGTAAAAACAAATTTATCGAAGAAAATGAAAAAATTCTTCGTTTGGGCGGCGAGCCTGCGATTGCTGAGCCGTTTTTGGTGGGTATCACCCGTGCATCAGTGAGTGCCGATTCCATTATTTCTGCTGCATCATTCCAAGACACTACTAAAGTGTTAACTGAAGCGGCAGTGGCTGCTAAAATTGATGATTTAACAGATCTAAAAGAGAATGTAATTATTGGTCGAACCATTCCTGTTGGTACAGGTATTTATAAAGATCAGCATATTCAACTATCTTACGAAGAACTCTAGCTCTTAGCACATGCATTGAGGCATCAGCCTCAGATGCAAAGAGATTTCCATTAAAAAAATCTTAAAATAAGCTAACATTTATCTTTTTTTCTATAAAATTGCGCGTTTAATACTCCCTCATTTATTGCAGGGATGTTATTTTACTGGAACGAAATTGGCGACTTACAACGTTACTTTTTATTGACTACCCTTAAGTAGATGGTATGAGTTAAAAAAAGAGCGTGTCAGCGCAGTTTTAGGGACTTTATATGTTCCTAAAACACATACACAAATATTATGAAAGGAATTGTATGCCTACAATTAACCAATTGGTTCGCAATGAGCGTAAAAAGGTACTTAAAAAATCAAAGTCACCTGCGCTTGTGAACTGCCCGCAGCGTCGCGGCGTTTGTACTCGCGTGTACACAACAACACCTAAAAAACCAAACTCGGCACTTCGTAAAGTTGCCAAAGTACGTTTGACTTCAGGTTTTGAAGTTATTTCTTACATCGGTGGAGAGGGGCACAACCTTCAAGAACACTCTATTGTATTGGTACGTGGTGGTCGTGTAAAAGACCTTCCAGGTGTTAAATATCACATTGTTCGCGGTGCACTAGATACGGCAGGTGTTGCCAATCGTACGGTTGCACGTTCTAAATACGGTACTAAAAGACCTAAAAAATAGGTTCTTAGTAAAACAGGGATCATTTAAAGATCTTTGAGTAAATTTATTAATTGAAGAAGGAAAATCAATGAGAAGAAGAAAAGCCCCGGTACGTGAGATCATGCCTGACCCCGTACACGGAAGCAAAATCATTACTAAGTTCATCAACAAAATTATGCTTGATGGCAAAAAAAGTGTTGCTGAAAAAATTCTTTACGGTGCACTTGACATCATTAGCTCACGTGGTGAAAAAAGTGGAATCGACACTTTCAATGACGCTATTGAAAACGTTAAACCGGTGATTGAAGTTAAAAGCCGTCGTGTAGGCGGTGCTACGTATCAAGTTCCAGTAGAAGTTCGTCCAGTACGTCAACTTTCTTTAGCCATTCGTTGGTTGGTAGATGCGTCTCGTAAACGTAACGAGCGTACTATGGCAGAGCGTTTGGCTAACGAGCTTATGGATGCAGGAAGTGAAAAAGGTTCTGCATTTAAGAAAAAAGAAGATACCTATAAAATGGCAGAAGCGAATAAAGCGTTTGCCCATTATCGCTGGTAATAGCAAGGTAATCTTGGCGGGGTACACTTGTACCTCACTCTCGTGGACCTCTTTTTCGGCTTACATGTAATGTGTGAACGGGTAAAGAGGTACCACTCAACTGAAACAACTCATTAAGGTGTTATCACTATGGCAAGATCTCATAAACTTGAAGATGTAAGAAACATTGGTATTGCTGCGCATATTGACGCAGGCAAAACAACAACGACCGAGCGTATCCTTTTTTATACCGGAGTTGAACATAAAATCGGTGAGGTGCATGATGGCGCTGCTACGATGGACTGGATGGAGCAAGAACAAGAGCGTGGTATTACCATTACTTCTGCTGCAACGACTTGTGAGTGGAGCGGTAAACAAATCAATATCATTGATACTCCAGGCCACGTTGACTTTACAATTGAAGTAGAGCGCTCTATGCGTGTTCTCGATGGCGCGGTATCAGTATTTTGTGCTGTTGGAGGTGTTCAGCCTCAATCAGAAACAGTATGGAGACAAAGAAACCGTTATGGTGTACCTTCAATCGTTTTTGTAAATAAAATGGATAGAACCGGCGCTGACTTTTATATGGTTGAAGAGCAAATCCGTAACCGTTTAAAAGGGAATCCGGTTCCCATTCAACTGCCTATCGGTGCAGAAGAAAAATTTGCCGGTATTGTAGATTTAGTAAAAATGAAAGCAATCGTTTGGGATCAAGACGCAGCAATGGGTTCAAATTACCATGTTGAAGAGATTCCTGCGGATATGCAAGAAAAAGCTGAAGAGTATCGTGAGAAAATGATCGAATCCATCTCTGAGGTTGATGGTAACGAAGCTCTTATGGAAAAATTCCTAGAGGGCGAAGAATTAACTGAAGAGGAAATTGTTGCTGGTATTAAAGCTGCTACAATTGCCATGCATATTGTTCCTATGACAGCGGGTACGGCTTTTAAAAATAAAGGTGTTCAAACGTTACTTGACGCTGTTGTTGCCTATCTTCCGGCTCCAACTGAATGTGCTCCAATCAGAGGCACTATGATGGATGATGAAGAGGTGGAAGTTGTTGTTCCATCAACTGATAATGGTAAATTTGCATCTTTGGCATTTAAAATCATGACGGATCCATTTGTGGGTACATTAACGTTTATCCGTGTTTATCGTGGTTCGTTAGAAGCAGGTTCATTTGTTCATAACTCTACGAAAGATAAAAGAGAGCGCATTGGCCGTATTATGAAAATGCATGCGATCAAGCGTGAAGAAGTGAAAGAGATTTATGCAGGTGAAATCGGTGCTGTTGTTGGTCTTAAATATACAACTACCGGCGATACACTCTGTAATGAAGATGATAAAGTTGTATTAGAGAGAATGGTATTTCCTGAGCCGGTTATTTCTGTTGCAGTTGAGCCAAAAACAAAAGCTGACCAAGAAAAAATGGGTATTGCACTTAGTAAATTAGCTGCAGAAGACCCTTCTTTTAGAGTGCATACTGATGAAGAAACAGGTCAAACTATTATTTCTGGTATGGGCGAGTTACACCTTGAAATTATTGTTGACCGTATGAAGCGTGAATTCAAAGTAGAAGCTGAAGTAGGTGCACCACAAGTTTCTTACCGTGAAACTATTAAAAAAGAAGTTGAGCAAGAGTATAAGTATGCCAAACAATCTGGTGGTCGTGGTCAATTTGGTCATGTTTACCTTCGCATTAAGCCAGGCGTACCTGGTACAGGCTACATTTTTCACAATGAGATTAAAGGTGGTGTTGTTCCAAAAGAGTACATTCCTGCAGTTGAAAAAGGGTGTGCTGAAGCTATGCAAAACGGTATTCTTGCCGGTTATCCGATAGAAGACGTTGAAGTAGCAATTTATGATGGTTCTTATCACGAGGTTGACTCTTCGGAAATGGCATTTAAACTTGCTGCTTCTATGGGCTTTAAAGAGGGTGCTCGCAAAGCAGATCCCGCTATTCTTGAGCCGATGATGAAAGTTGAAGTTGAAGTACCTGAAGAGTACATGGGCGATGTGATTGGTGACCTTAACCGTCGCCGCGGTCAGATTAACAACATGGGAGATCGTTCAGGCAACAAAATTGTTGATGCTTTTGTACCACTTTCTGAAATGTTTGGTTATTCAACTGACTTGCGTTCATCAACACAAGGTCGCGCAACCTACTCTATGGAATTTGATCATTATGAAGAAGTTCCGCGTAACGTTGCGGAAGAAATTATCAAAAAACGCAACGGTTAAACCTTCGCCTCCTTTTGGAGGCACAACTTATTTTTGCCTTTCCCTTTTTTTATAGTACAATACCTTTAAAAACAAGAGATTCATCATGTACCGACTTACTTTATCATTTTTATTGGCTTGTTCTCTCAGTTTTGCCGCAACTCCTTTGCCCTATGCCAACCTTGGTGACAAAATTTACAATTCAACCGGACTGTACAAAAAACTTATGCCGGAATTACCACATTTAAAGAGTAAGATCGAGACCTATTTACAGCATGTAGAAACTATTAAAGCTATGGGTTTTGAAGCTGAAATGAACAGTGCTTCTGGGAAAGACTATTTAAAAGAGTTACGAAAACTTGAACATGAGCGAGAAAGCATTTTGATTAGTATTAATGCGGATCTTTATAATGCTATGGATGCTAATAAGGTTACATTGTTTCAAACATTGATTCTTTCAGGCTTGGTGGATTTGGATAAAGTGGGAGACGATGTGCTCCCTTTTTACAAACAGCACTTTAAAAAAGGATCGATTGGCGTATTAGATGAGATGCTGCATGAGCAAGAACGCTATCGTAACAATGCTCGTAAAATGCATGTAGATTATGCTCAACAGGTAGAAATGCGTCGCATATCACGCATGAGAGCAGCAAGTGAAGAGATTGATACACGCAAGCAAGAAGAACTTGATGCCGCAATAGAAGCTGAAAAAGAGCGTGTTGAAGAGACACTTGAGACGGAGATTATTCGCTAGCGCCAGATATAAGATTCGTGCTCCATTGGGCGCCCTTGAAGTGTAACATAAGGGCTATAGTCACTTTTATATGCCAAAGAGGGACACTCTGGTACATAGTAACCCAGATAGATCCATGCGAGGTTATGCCGCTTGGCATATTCGATCTGCTGAAGCAGAGAGTATTTTCCTAGTGAATAGGTTGAAAACTCTGGATTATAATAACAGTAGATTGACGAAATGCCATCATCAAGAATATCAATCAAGTCAACAGCAATCAGTTGTCCATCTTCAAAATAGAGTACTTCATATCCAAAATCTCCATGCCCTTGTACAAATGACATGTAGTAGTTTTGTGGAGTGACTTGTTGTGCTTCCCACCCTTTTTTGTGTTTCATATACGCATGATATTGATTGAAGAGTTTAAGGTGCTCATTACTGAGTGTTGGACGCTGTATAAGCACTTTAAGATGGGCTGCCTTTTTAAGGACACGCCGTTCTGATTTAGAGTAGTGATAGTTATGAACATCGATGCGGATACTCTCACATGAGGTGCAATCAGCGCAAATAGGTCTAAAAAACATATTGCCAAAACGCCGCCATCCTCGTTGAATCAATCCAGTGCACTGCTTCTGAGTGCACCCTTCTATGACTTTATAGTGGGTTTTTTGGCTGTGACCGTCTAAATAAGAACATTGGTCATCAATGGCACACTCTTTTAGCACTCTATTCATGAAGAAATTGTAGTCTACCTTGACTAAGAGGAGTGTAAAGGAAACGACGAGGTAAAATCTTCATCTTCAAACCGTAGTGAAATCTTATTTGTGGGGTAGTTGAGGATCTGATTTTTGTTCTAATGCGTTAAGAAGACGATTTTGCTGTTCTTGCGAGATTTTGCCCGAAGAAAGCGTGTCGAGTATTTTGTTAGCCATATGCATTCGCATCTCTTGCTCTTTAAGCTGCTTTTCGTGCTCTAGTTTTTCATTTTGTAACTGCATTTGTAAAGCATGGCGTTTCCGTACCATCAAATAAATAAAAAATAAAACGATGATCAGGCCCACTATTACAGCAAGAAGCCACCACTTTTGCATCGAGCTATCAGAAGCATGGAGTTCTTTAGTGAGTGCCTGTTCTGATAGGGCTACTTCTTTATTGATTTTAGCTTTTTCTATAGAGGAGTTTTGCTCAAGCGTTGCTTTTTGCACTTCGGCACTGCTTTTGAGTTTTTGCACTTCTATTGCTTTTTGCATATCGATGCGTGCAATTTCTTCTTTTGTTTTGGCATCTATTTGTGCTAATTCGCGTTTTTCCGTCATAGCGTCGTTATAGCGCACGGTTTTTTGCTCATTAGTCGTGCCATAGAGATAGGGTCGGGTTTTGTTGTTGCTTTCTTGACAAGAAGCCAAAAAAAAGATGGCAAGAAAAAGAAGTAAAAAGAGAGGAGTTTTATTTTTGACTCTGAACAATTAAAACTCCTTCGAGCATTTTATCAATGTCGCCATCAAGAATGCCAGAAACATTACTATAAGCTTCATTTGAACGGGTGTCTTTTATTTGTTGATACGGTTGCATAACGTAAGAGCGAATTTGATGTCCCCACCCAATTTCACTTTTTTCAATACCGGCTTCTTCGGCTTTTTGTTTTTCAAGTTCCAGCTCATAAAGTCGGGATTTTAGCATTTTCATAGCAGTTGATTTGTTTTTGTGCTGTGAACGATCGTTTTGACATTGAACAACGATACCAGTTGGAATATGGGTAATACGAATAGCAGATTCCGTTTTATTAACATGCTGACCACCTGCACCTGAAGCGCGATAGGTGTCAATTCGAAGATCTTTGTCCTCGATTTCAATTTCAATATCATCATCAACTTCAGGCGATACCATGACAGAAGTAAATGAGGTGTGGCGTTTAGCATTAGAATCAAAAGGACTGATACGCACCAGACGGTGAATACCATTTTCAACTTTGAGATAACCGTATACGTTTTCACCTTTAATTAAAATGGAAGCGTCTTTAATTCCGGCTTCTTCACCCACTTGATAATCAAGCGTTTCCACACTAAAATCATGGCGTTCTGCCCAGCGTTTGTACATACGTAGTAGCATGGAAGCCCAGTCTTGACTTTCAGTTCCACCGGCGCCGGGGTGAATGGAAAGAATGGCATTTTTAGCATCATTTTCACCACTAAGCAGTACGGCAATTTCCATGCCACGCACCATATTGGTAAGGTGTTGGGCAGATGCAAAAAGTTCTTCGATAGTATCATCATCACCCTCTTCTTTTGCCATGTCATAGAGTTCTACGGCATCACTAAGTGCGGTTGCTGTTTTAGAGTATTTTTGTAACTTTCGCTCAAGTTGTGTTTTCTCTTTTTGGATCGTGGCGGCATGCTCGGCATCGTTCCAAAACTCTTGATCATTTTCAAGTGCTTCAATAGCATCAAGCCGAGATTCAATATCATCAGGTTCGATCACATTGGTAATGTTATTCATCTTGACACGTAATGTTTTTAAAAGTTCGGTATATTCGTAATGATCCATAAAAATTCTTGTAAAAAAAGTATAATACGCATTATATCAATGCTTTGGTTAGAAGCCATCTCAAAAATGCTTTTAACTATCTTGAAACAAGAATTTTTGAAATGGATTTTGATTTATGAAAATTATCCGTTCTCCGCGTGAGTTACAAGAACTACTGAAAAATGCAAAGAGTCCTATTGGATTTGTACCAACAATGGGTGCGTTACATATTGGACATAAAAGTTTGATTGAAAAAGCGCGTAAAGATTGCGAAATTGTGGTGGTCTCTATTTTTGTCAATCCAATGCAATTTCTAGAAGGTGAGGATCTTTCACGCTATCCGCGTCGTTTTGAAGCTGATGAAAAAATTTGTAAAATGGGTGGGGTTGATTATCTTTTTTATCCAGAAACAGAGGCAATGTATACTCATGATGAGGTGCGTGTACTTGCGCCCGATGTGGCTGGTTATATTCTTGAAGGCTTTGAGCGTCCGGGGCATTTTGACGGAGTATTGACGGTGGTAATGAAACTTTTTCATATTGTAAAACCACACAAAGCGTATTTTGGAAAAAAAGATGCCCAGCAGCTTGCACTGATTCATAAGATGGTGCATGATATGTTTATGGATATTGAAATTATTGCAGTTGATACGGTACGAGAAAACGATGGCTTAGCTCTAAGCAGTCGCAACAGTTATTTATCAGCAGATGAGCGTATTGATGCACTTAAACTTTCAAAAGCGCTTAGACGTGCAGTCACTTTGGTAGGGCAGGGAGTATGTGATACGGCTGAGATAGAAATGCAGATGCGTGCCATTATGGAGGGAGTATCTATTGGGTATATCGCTTTTATCAATCGTGATTTTGAAGCGATTACAACGTTAAAGCTGCAACATAGCATCGTGTTAATATCAGCCCAGGTAGGCTCAACGCACCTGATTGATAATATCTGGATTTAATCGTTATGCTGTTTTTTGGGCAGTGGGGGCAATTCAAAGGCTTTGTAATCGGGTATTAAGTACTTTTCATCCACCATCAGATCTACAATGTTTTTAAAGGTTGCTACGGCTGTTAGCGAAGCAAAATGGTACGTTTTGGGTTCAACTACCGTAACTCCAATGGTATAGCGGTGTTTGGTATCGTTGGCAAAGCCGATAAACGAACTATTATATCTGCGTACATAGCGCCCCCGCTCTGCAATATGCGCAGTACCCGTTTTTCCTCCAATTTCAAGCCCTTCGGTGCGCGTACCGACACCCGTACCTTTATTGACTGTCTTGATTAAAATACGTTTCATCTGTTCGGCAGTTGATGCACTAATAACCTGTTGTGGGGTATCACGCTTGCTTTTGTGCATTTTGCCATACGTGTCAATGGTTCCTTCAATAAGATAAGGGGTGAGTATGCGGCCGTGATTATTAAACGCATTGTACGCTTTGACAAGTTGCATTAAATTAGCCTGCACGCCGTAACCGTATGCGGTAGTTGCTTTCCAGAATTCATGCTTAAACTGCTGTAAAGCGGGCATTGTTCCAGGTTTTTCATAAGGGAGGTCCAGACCACTTTTTTGGGTAAGTCCAAACTTTTTAAAACCATCATAAAAATCAAGACCGCTGAGTTTTTGTGCCAGTTGCGCGATGCCAATGTTTGAAGAGTGTACAATAACATCTTCGGCTCCCATCCAATCCATTTTATGTTCGTCTGTAATGGTTTTATTGTAAATTTTAAAGCGTCCATTGTGGCCATTGACAAGTTCAAAAGGATTGATTTTTTTAAGATCAAGCAATAAGGCAAAGGTTATAGGTTTAATAACTGATCCGGGCTCAAAACTATATTCAATAGCATTAGTGTTCAGCGAAGCGTAATCAGAGCGTCTAATTGCTTTGGGGTAGAAACGGTTTGAACTTGCTAGTGCCACAATTTTGCCACTGCGTGATTCCATAACTACAGCCATTACCTCTTTGGCTTTGAGCTTTTGTTTCATACGCTCAGCAATGCGTTCAATCCGAATTTGCAGTGTCACAGGAATATTAAGACGTACGTTATACCCTGCAACAGGAACTTTTGTAAAGCTTTTTTTGTTAAAAATCATATAGTTATTGACATCACGCGGCGCCATTTGCTCACCATCTTGTTGCGCATCAAGTTGAGAGTCAAACTGTTTTTCAACTCCTTTAACACCGTGAACACGTGTATAACCTTCATCTTCAATTTTATGCGGATAACCGATAAGTGGCGTTAAGAGTTTGCCATAAGGGTATTCACGAGTTTCACCGCTTTCTAAAATACTGAGTCCTTGAAAGATGCGTTCGCCGCTTTTACTTTCATATTCGACAAAAACCTTATATTGCAGTAGTTCGTAGGCAAGCGTTTTTAGATATTGTGCGGTTTTGGGACTAATTTCATAACTGAGTACAACGGTGCCATCAGCGCTTTGAAGACGCTTGCGGATACTTTTTTGATCCATGCCGCTGTAAATACTAAAAAGTTCGATAAAAAGCTCTCTTTTTTTAGGATCGATATTGCGGGTATTAACCATAGCTTTGTAAAGTTTTTGAGTGGTAGCAATTTCAAAACCATCAGCACTAATAATACTGCCACGTTCTGCTTTATTGGTATCGGATGTGTAAAGTGAGGGGAGATGACGATGTTTGAATGCATTCAAAAACATAACACTTAAAAAGAGTATAAATCCCAATAAGAGCATTATAAACAGCAGTAAAATCTTCTTGGAACGATTCGGATTAATCATGTGAAATTGTAGCGTCCTATGCTTACATGTAAAACGGTGTCATGAGCTTTGAGCTTGCCATAAAAGCGTCATGGAACGTATTGTAATGTCTCGTTTTTTGGGACGAATAGTATAGGGTTCAATTTTTTGATGCTCCAGTGCGTAGGCTTCATGCAGTGCATCTACTTCAGTTTCAAGCTCCTTTTGCAGTGTTTCAAGACGGGTATGCAGTGTTTCTAGTGAAGCTTCGGCTACTTCAACATCATGTTTTTCTTTCGCAATTTTACTTCCCTTAGAAAGAGCACTCTCTATGCGTGTCGTTGATTTTTTTCCAAAAAAAGCACCTAATACGGCAAGGCCGGCTGTGATCATAGTATCGGTTGTTTTGGCGCTAACATCGGCAGACTCTTTTTCTAGGCGCAGCGTTGCAGCGGCAATCTGATCTCTTAGTGTCGCTTCTTGTGCGCCAAAACGTTTTTCAAGTGTTTGCATGGCGTTATGTTTTAGTGTGTCAAGATAGGTTTTAAGTCGAATTTTAAAAGCCGCTAGGCTTTCATTTGGCAGTGCGTCAAAGCGAGGAGAATGCACATGATACATCTGCAGCGAATGCGTATTGTACATATGGGAAATCCATGCTTTTTTAAACGTTTCTATATATTGGGCATCATAAATTGCAGCAGGCAAGGGTGCAAACATAGCGGATGTTGGTGCTGTTGTATCAAATGATAGTGTTGGTAGCGTAACGTTTTTTGCATTGAGCGGTTCAAAAGTGCTATTGTCATCTAAATCTAAGAGGCTGTATTGTGAGATTGTAGTGTCGATACTTTGTGTTTGCTTTTGATAATAAACTTCGGTTTCTATAAGTAATTTTGGTAGATAATGATTGCCCGCTCCTTTTTCAAAACGTTGTGGTAGCGGCGGAGCCGGAGGCGGTGTTGAAACATACGTGTCTGCTTTTTTGACATCAAGTATTGGTTGGGATGGCGAATTTTTAGGTTGAAATGCTGTTTTTTGTGATTGCATTAACTGTGCAATATCGCTGCGTCCTAAAGGACCTTTGAGATAAGAGAGCACCCAACGGGTAGAAAAACGTTCGATTGTATCGCGATGTGCACTTTTAAGAAAAAACATACGTTTTTTAAGATTGGAGAGCATGTTGCGAAGCTCCTCTTTGGTGTCATTGTTCCCAAGTTTACCGCTAAGTCCTTCGATCACCTTGTCAATATCTTGTCGGGTTTGCAATCGGCCAATAAACCATGTACCAATGTTAGAAAGCCCTTTATAATCCAGATCGACAGGATTTTGGGTAGAAAGCACTACTCCAATGCCAAAAGCCCTAGCTTGTTTAAGTAACAGCATCATAGGCGCTTTTGAGGGTGGATTTTTACTGGGAGGAAAATAACCGTAAATCTCGTCCATATAGAGCAGAGTGCGCAAAGCGTTGGTACCACTTTGGCGGCGCATCCATCCTACGTAACGATTGAGTAACATGGAAACAAAAAACATACGTTGTGAATCGTTAAGATGGGCAATAGAAAAAATGCTTACTTTAGCATTAGCATCAGTGTCAAAAAGCAGTGAATCAATATCTAGGGGTACGCCTTGCATCCATTGTGAGAATGCAGGATTCGCAAAAACCGTGTTAAAGCGTGTTGCTAAATCATGGCGTTCTTTAGAAGAGAAAAAAGATTCAAGAGGCAAAAATCCTACACTATCAAAAGGAGGATTGATAAGTGATGCCATCAGTGCTTCAAGCGTTATGTTCTCGCCACGTTCCCAAAACGTTGTAATTAATGTCATAAGAAACGTATAATCTTGAGAATGAAGGTCGCTCTCTTTGCCAATGAGTGCCAGTAGTGACGCGGTGGTAGCGCCTAGATAATCGGCAAACAGGTCACGATCAGCACGTATGGTTTCATCAGGAGCATCAAGGGAGCTTAAAACATCAACACTAACACCCATACTGCTTCCGGGTGTATAAATTGTGAGTGGAACATCGCTTAGCCGCTTAGAGCGTGTTGTGTCTTGATGTGATGATACAATACCTTGATGCCACTCTTTTGCAATCTTTTCTGCTTTTTCTTCTCCAACCCAAGGAATAAAATCAGCAGGTTCATAATAGGGTGAGCGTAAACAAAGATTGCCCATATCACCTTTTGGATCAATGATAATAGCAGGAATATTGTCGATCATCGCTTCTTCAATCAAGGCGATTGCCAGTCCTGTTTTACCACTGCCCGTCATGCCAAGAATAGCAGCATGTGTGGTAAGGTCTTTGCTTTTTAGCAGTGTTAGCTCGGCGGTGTCAACAGAAGATCCCAGATAAAACAGACCCAATTTCTCATAAAGTTCTTTCATAGCGATGATCCATGGTAAATTCGGATAATTGTAGCAAAATCTTATTTCTAAAGAAGGCCGCTAGTGTACAATACACGCACAAGAAACAAGGGTATAAATAGTGAAAAATGAGACTTCCTTTATTGAGTTTGTGGCACTGATGGCACTTTTGAGTGCCATGACCGCCTTGGCCATTGATGCGGTATTGCCAGCTATGGGAGTGATGGCAACAGCACTGGATATGAACGATCCAAACAATTCACAGCTTATTATTTCATTTTTATTTGCAGGGATGGCATTTGGGCAGGTGATTTATGGCCCATTATCGGATAGTTTTGGACGAAAAAAACTTATCTATGCGGGTTTGATTATTTATATCATGGGATGTTTTTTTTCTATGTATAGCGAAAATTTTGAACTGATGTTACTGGGGCGTTTTTTACAAGGTCTTGGTGCCGCGTCACCGCGTATTGTATCTGTAGCACTCATTCGTGATCGCTTTGAGGGACGTGAAATGGCGCAAGTGATGTCCTTTGTTATGGGCGTGTTTATTTTGGTTCCGGCTTTGGCTCCAGCTATTGGGCAGGGGGTCATGAGTCTGTTTGGATGGCGAGCGATCTTTGCAGTTTTTTTAGCCGTTGCACTGGTGGCTTTAATATGGTTTGCTTTGCGTCAGCGCGAAACATTAGTGCATCCGGTACCTTTTTCATGGCATCATATTGTGCATGCTATTCAAAAAACGCTAAGTAATACGACAGCTTTTGGGTATACCATTATTATTGGTTTGGTTTTTGGTGCCTTTGTAGGATATTTAGAACTAGCACAGCCGATTTTTCAGCAGATTTATGCCAAAGGTGAATCCTTCGTACTCTATTTTGGTATTTTTGCCCTCTCTATCGGAATGGCTTCGTTTGTTAACGGTCGCTTGGTCATGCATTTTGGTATGCGGCGATTAAGTGCGTTAGCTCTTGCAGTAACAGCTATTGTCTCGGCGCTGTATTATATGTTGGCCTTATATTATGGGGGTGTTCCCCCTTTTGGTACTTTTATGGGCTATGGGTTGATCATACTTTTTTGCCAAGGGTTGCTTTTTGGCAATCTTAATGCCATGGCCATGGAGCCTTTGGGGAGTATTGCGGGTATTGGTGCGGCGGTTGTAGGATCAATATCGACGTTTATTGCAGTGGGTGTTGGTATGATTGTTGGACAATTTTATAATGGAACACTTTTATCGCTAGTGGGAGGTTTTGCGCTGCTTTCAGCGGCATCGTTGGTATTGTTAGCGTGGATGCGGCATCAAACGATGCGCCATGTGTGATGGCTGTAAAGATAATGCAATCTTACATGTAAGTGCGTATTACATCGGTGTGCGGGTAATCTCTTTGTAAGCATTGAGTGCTTTATTGCGGACTTCAAGCATCAGTTTCATGCTGGTTTCTGCTTTTCCAATAGCAATGGCGGCTTGATGCAGGTCTTTTACCTGACCGGTTGCCAGATCGCTCAGTGCTTTCTCGCCTTTAACTTGCTGCGTATTAACATCTTCCATGGCCGATTTGAGCTGCTGTGCGAATCCGCCGCCAGCTCCTTTGGTGCTATCAAGTGCCTTTTTTTCCATTAAATCAGCGCTTGAGAGTGCATTGATTTTATCTATAGCCATAATATCTCTCCTTAAGCCTGTAGTAGTGTAATGGCACTTGCCGCCATTTGTTTGGCGCTTTCAAATGCTGCTACATTGGCTTGATACGAACGGGTTGCTTCTACTAAATCGGCCATTTCAATGACCGGATTAATATTAGGATAGGCAACATATCCGTTAGCATCCGCATCGGGATGTCCCGGTTCGTATTTCATTTTGGGTTCGCGGTCGTCACGAACAACCTTATCTACGATAACACTCATTATAGCAGGGTTTGCTTTGAGCCCTTCTTCGTTTTCTCGTAGCGGATCCGAAAAACCAAGTTGCTTAGTGTTCTCTTGTAACGCTTGGTTATACTGTTCATTAAAATCAATAGCTTTAAAAACAACTTCGCGGCGGCGATAAGGCCCACCTTCATCTGTACGCGTTGTTTGCGCATTAGCAATGTTGGAACTAATAGCATTGACACGGACACGCTGAGCTGACAGTCCGTAACCGCTAATATCAAAACTGCTCATAAAACTCACGATAGTATCCTTTTTTTAGTTCTTATGATGTTTTGGCGGAAGCTTCAAGCACGGCTCTAAAAATGCCTGAACTTTTTTTGCGTGCCGAAATAAGCGCGTTAAACATCATTTGGTTTTTGCTAAGTTCTGTACTTTCAACGTCAATATCAACGCTGTTGCCATCATTGCGTTCGCCATGTCCGTCACGAAAAAAGAGTACAGGTTTGTCGGTGCTTTGTTCTTCATTAAAGGAGATATGGCGCTCGTTGGTACATGCCATTTCAAGCTGATCACTCTTGATGCCAAAGGCTTCATTGCGTTTTTGAATCAAGACTTCATCAAAAGCGATATCGCGTGGACGATAAAACGGCGTATCGGCGTTGGCAATATTACCGGCAATTAAATCTTGTCGCATAGCGCGGTAATCAAGCGCAGCGTCAATAATGGTATGAGCGCGTGATGTCGAGATCATAAAAACTCCTTGGCAATTTAAGAGTATTAAAGCAACATTCATTCCATATGGCTATCATGTCGGTTTCAGATCGAAAAAGATAAAATGTTGCCCTAATCTAGACTCCAAAAAGCGAATGCGATGGCTGATCGAACTCTTTTTTTTATTGTGACGTTTCTTATTGCCATTGGTATTATGATGTCTTATTCACTTTCAACGTATACGGTTGTCTTTTTTGATTATGATGAATTTCATTTTGCACTGCGTCAGGCACTCTTTGGATTAGGCTCCATTATTGTGATGTGGGGACTGGCGCAACTTGATCCCGATACATGGCTGCATCGCATTGGTTTGGGACTTTTTTTTGTGGGCTTAGTGCTCATGATTGCCATGCCGTTTTTGCCCGCATCGTTGGTAACCGAAGTAGGGGGCGCCTCACGCTGGATTAAGGTTTTTGGTTTTTCACTTGCACCGGTAGAGTTTTTTAAAATCGGATTTGTCTATTTCCTGGCATGGAGTTTTGCGCGTAAAATTGGTAATGACGATGAAATCGGTTTAAAAGCTGAAATGGTGCGTTTTCTTCCTTACGCGGTTGTTTTTATTATTGTTATGTTTTTGATTGCCGTGATCCAAAAAGATTTAGGACAGGTTGTAGTGCTGGGATTGACTATGGCATTTTTGCTTTTTTTTGCCGGCAGTAGCTTTCGCTTTTTCTTAACACTCTTATTAGGCTCATTCACGTTTTTTATCTTTTTTATCTTTACCGCCGAACACCGTGTTGCCCGTATTAAATCATGGTGGGCATTGGCACAGCAAAACATTTTGCAACTCTTTCCCGAATCGGTAGCACGTCATTTACGCATTGCAAATACCGAAGAGCCTTATCAGATTAGCCATTCATTAAATGCCATCAATAACGGTGGGCTTTTTGGAACATCGCTTGGATCAGGAACATTCAAGCTAGGTTTTTTAAGTGAGGTACATACCGACTTTGTTCTTGCCGGTATTGCCGAAGAGTTTGGTTTTATAGGGGTTTTAGTTGTTACCCTTTTGTTTATTTGGATGCTGCACCGTATTTTTCGTATTGCTAACCGTTCAAACAATAATATCTATTTTCTTTTTAGTCTGGGGATCGGTTTGTTGGTGGTATTTGCTTTTTTGATCAATGCCTACGGTATTAGTGGGTTGACTCCCATTAAAGGAATATCGGTACCATTTTTAAGTTACGGCGGTTCGGCAATGCTTGGTGCTGCCGTTGGGATTGGGATGGTGCTGATGGCTTCAAAAAAAATTGTGAGGAAAAAGCAATGAACCTGCTGATTACCGGAGGGGGTACAGGAGGACATCTGGCCATTGCGCGGGCACTTAAAGAAGCGGCACTTGCTACGGGGCATGAATGCTTGTATGTAGGTTCACGTTCGGGACAAGATCGTAGTTGGTTTGAAAATGATCAGGAGTTTCATCATCGCTATTTCTTAGAGACAACAGGGGTGGTAAACAAAAAAGGCATTGGCAAAATTAAAGCAATCTTTGGCGTGATGAAAGCCATGCTGGATGTATGGAAAATTATACGCAGCGAAAAAATTGATGCCGTGATCAGTGTTGGGGGATATTCGGCGGCTCCAGCTTCATTGGTAGCAATGTTGCTGCGTATACCTTTTTTTATTCATGAACAAAATGCGGTGGCTGGAAGACTCAATACCATGCTAAAATCTTATTCCCGCGCCTTTTTTTCATCATATGATGTGGACTCTCCTGTACAAGATTATCCCGTATCACGTCGTTTTTTTGAAATAGCGCGTACTCGCAGTGAAATTCATAATGTTATCTTTTTGGGAGGTTCACAAGGGGCGCGCTTTATTAATGATCTGGCACTTGAACTCGCTCCAATCTTACATGCAAAAGGAATTCATGTGATTCATCAGTGTGGCGAGAGCGATTATGCACGCGTTAAAAAGGTGTATGAAGATCAGGATCTTGATGTTGAACTGTATGGGTTTACTTCTGATATTCCAATATTGCTACAACGCAGTGATCTGGCCATTGCCAGAGCTGGTGCTAGCAGTTTATGGGAATTTTGTGCTGCAGGTATTCCTGCTTTTTTTGTGCCTTATCCTTATGCCGCGGGAGATCATCAGTTTTATAATGCAGAGTATTTGCGTGAGAAGCATTTGGTGTGGTGTGAACGTCAAAGTGTTAGTATGTCACGTTCTATTTTAGGCCTACTTGGTGAAAACATAGAAACTAAAAGCCGCGCACTACAAGAACTCATTGCACCTGATGGTGCGGTAAAAATTATTCAATATATTGAGGAGCACGTATGATACATGAACTGGCACAGTGGCTGGTGGATACCATTTTTGATCTGGGGTACCTTGGTATCTTTTTGCTAATGAGTATTGAAAGCTCGTTTATTCCTTTTCCTAGCGAGATTGTTTTGATTCCGGCAGGATACCTTGCAAGCAAAGGTGAAATGAGTGTGGTATTGATTATGTTTTCGGCTATCGGCGGTTCGCTTTTGGGTGCATATATAAACTATTTTGGAGCACTTTGGGTTGGACGTACCTTGCTTGAACGTTATGGGCGTTATGTCTTTATTAAACCAGAAACACTTGAGAAAATGGATCGTTTTTTTGCCAAACATGGGCATATTTCCACATTTACAGGTCGTTTAATTCCAGGAATTAGACAGCTTATCTCCATTCCGGCAGGACTTTCAAATATGGATTTACGGCTTTTTAGTATTTATACTACTTTGGGCGCTGGAATCTGGAGTTTCATTTTAGTGGTATTAGGTTATTTACTTGGTGAGCATGAAGAACTTGTTAAAAGCTACTTGTCACAAATTACCGTTGTAGCTGTTATAAGTGCAGTAGTGATGTTAATACTCTATTTTTATATTCAAAAACGCAAGTCGCGCCGCAACACTGAGAAGTTATAGAGACTTTTTGTTACTATTAATTGGCATAAAAGGAAAAACAATGAGAGTACTAGCGGCATACACCATGATTCTAGCAACATTTTTTTTAAGTGCATGTGACAGTAATACTACCAGTAGCGATACTAATGTTAGCAGTAGTGTCGGTACAAATAGTAGCAATGGTAGTAGTACTAATACGACGATATTACCACGCTGGCAATGGGATCAAATTGAGTATGCTGGTGGGTTTAGAGTGATGGGTGGTAAAGTGGGTGAGGGGAGCAATTCTATTTTGGCCTACTCACCTGGGGTATTTACAATTGACGAGTCAACGAATACGCTCTTTATGGTGACGCATGATTATGAACAAGGATTTGGTGAAATCAACGTGCCAGAACTCACACTTAGTAATGATCCGAGCGAGTTTAAGCAAGCCGATAGCGTGATTCAGCAGTTTCAGGATATATACGAAACAGATCGTGATGTGACAGGAATTGGGGGCTATTTTAGAGTTACAGGTTTGTGCAAAATCAACAATCAATTAATTGTAAACTATATGAACTGGTATGATGCACCCGGAACCGAAACTGACACAACAATGATTTTTAAAGATGCTTCCAATTTAAAGGAGAGTCAGCTTATTGGGCCTTTTCAATTAGAAGGTAAAGCCCACGCGGGAGGTTGGATTTCACTCATACCTAACGAGTGGCAGGAAAAACTGGGAGGTACGCATATAAGCGGCCTGAGTCAGGGTTCTATTATTTCCAGACTTTCTGTAGGCCCATCGGCTTTTGTTTGGACACCGGAAAATGATCTGTTGCATGCAAGTGAAGGTGGTGCATTAGAGAGTGTTGCGGCATTAGATTATTCATTGAAATATATTCTTCACGATACCAGTATTTATAATCAAGAAGCTGATGGTACGGACAATATTTTATACAATCGTGTTGAAGGTAAAAAAAATGATCTTTGGACGGTTGCCAGCTCGGCCGGTTACGGCTTTATTATTCCAGGAACATCGACTTACTTGGTTGTGGGGCATTCCGCTGGACACGGACCATTAGGCTTGGGCTATAAGATCACTCAAGATAATGGTCATTTGTGTGGTGGGCCATGCCCGTATGTTGCCAGTGATCACTATAACTACTATTGGCTTTATGATGTCAACGATTTGGTTTCAGTGGTTCAGGGCAATATCGAAGCTTGGGAAGTACGCCCCTATGATTACGGAATATTTGATACAATTGGCAATACTAATACGTTAACAGGTGCTTACTACGACGCTGAGGATGATTTGCTTTACATAGCGTTAAAGAACGGCGATCCGATTCCCACCTATGACAAACCGCCACTCTTTTTGGCTTATCACTTGAATGTGGAGGGCAAATAGACATTGGTAATGTAGGTGTTAGGGAGTGTAAATGAAGGAGAATCCAATGCGTTTTGTTATTTTAATAGCATTGATTGTTACTGCAGTGTTTGGCAATGAATCATTAGAATATTTTAAAGAAAATCCTAAAAACAGGCTTTTATGCAAAGTGAGCCAGTATGCTTATAAAATCATTTCTCAGCAAAATGCCGAGGTTGTGAATATGCATGAACATACATTTTTTAAACTCAAGAGTGAAAATTATTATTTGATAACGACAGGATGTTCTCCGGCAGATGGAAAACGGGAGATGCTGATTTTTTAAAACCCCTTGATATCTCGAAATTGTGCGATTTCTGATTCTACCATCTCTTCAATCATCTGCTCATAGATTTTAGAAACAAGGTGGGGGTTTAGTCCAAGGGTTAAGGCTTTGTGACGTACACGTTCAAGTACGTATTCAACACGTTCTGGTGCTTTGACCTCTTCAACACTTTGTTTAAAGTGTGCAGCCTGCTTGATGTAGTTGTTGCGCTGGGCCATCAATTCCAAAATTTGGTCATCAATCATATCAACTTGTGTGCGTACTTCTTCAAGCGTATTGCAGCTTTTTTGTGACATAACTTTATCCTTGCAGTTACTTTAGGGCACCTCTAAAAACCCTAGTCAATCTCAGCGATAGAGAGAAATCCACACTCTGCGTTGTCCCTTGAAGCCCTAGCCATAGCTAAGGCTTCAAAGGATTGTCTTGATTGTAAACTTCTCTCTATCGCCCTATGGGAGGGATAAAGAAAGCGATCTGGCACAGAATTTTCTATCATCATAGCTATGGCTATGATTCAAGAAAAGTTCTGCACCATCTCATCTCTCTTTCTTCCCTCTGAGCTTGGCTAGGGTTTTTAGAGACGCCCTTTTACGCCATTATAACACTTCATGCGCTATAATCGCGCAATTTTATATGTAAGAAGTGAGAATGGACGTAAGAGAAGCCTATCTGCAATACTTTCAATCCAAAGGGCATGCACGCATTGAAAGCGCGCCGCTTGTTCCTGATGATGCCACCTTATTGTTTAACAATGCCGGCATGGTACCGTTTAAATCAATCTTTACGGGCGAGGTGCCGACCCCTGAAAATCCACGTGCCACATCGTGCCAGACCTGCGTGCGTGCGGGCGGTAAACATAACGATCTTGAAAACGTTGGGCATACGGCGCGCCACCACACTTTTTTTGAGATGCTGGGTAATTTTAGTTTTGGCGACTATTTTAAAGAAGATGCCATCGCTTATGCTTGGGAATTTATAACCGAGGTGTTGCAACTGCCTAAAGAGAAGCTGTGGGTTACCGTGCATGAGAGTGACGATGAAGCTGAAGCAATCTGGAAAAAACATATTGCAAGCGATCGCATTATGCGTCTTGGTGATAAAGATAATTTTTGGCAGATGGGCGATACGGGGCCGTGTGGGCCATGCTCGGAGATTTTTATTGATCAAGGTGAAGAGCATTTTAACGGAAGCGAAGATTATATGGGCGGCGACGGTGACCGTTTTTTAGAGATCTGGAATTTGGTATTTATGCAGTATGAACGCAATAAAAAAGGCGAACTCCATCCGCTTCCCAAACCTTCTATTGATACCGGTATGGGACTAGAGCGCGTTGTTGCCGTTAAAGAAGGGGTAAAAAGCAATTATGATTCGTCACTTTTTATGCCGATTATTCGTAAAGTTGAAGAACTGATAGGTAAAACGTACGAGTACAGCAGCGGGGCTTCATACCGCGTGATTGCCGATCATATTCGAACGGTTACGTTTTTACTCGCACAGGGCGTGAATTTCTCCAACGAAGGGCGCGGTTACGTGAACCGTCGTATTTTGCGTCGTGCGGTGCGCCATGGCTATCTGCTGGGGTTTAAAGCGCCGTTTATGTATAAAATTGTTGATGTCGTGATTGATCAGATGGGCGCTTCGTACCCTTATTTACAAGAAAAAGCGGCTGTGGTGAAAGAGTTGATTGAGCTTGAAGAGCAGGGATTCTTTAGAACGATTGCTTCGGGTATCGAGATGTTTAATGCGGAGCTGGCCAATACGGCTGAAGTGTTTAGCGGTGAAGTTGCGTTTAAACTTTATGATTCGTGTGGGTTCCCTCTGGATCTAACGCAAGACATGCTGCGCGAAAAAAATCTTACTCTTGATGAAGCTACGTTTGATCGTCTGATGCAAGCGCAGCGTGAACGCTCCAAAGCTTCATGGAAAGGGAGTGGAGATGCCGCTGTTAGCGGCGATTTTAAAGCACTGCTAGAGCGCTATGGTGCCAATACTTTTGTGGGCTATAGCACCCTTGAAGCCGATGCTAAAGTATTAGCGCTGTTGAGTGAAGATTTTGGCATTGTTGAAACGTTACATGCAGAGCAAAAAGGGTGGGTGCTGTTAGATGAAACGCCATTTTATGCTGAAAGCGGCGGTCAAATAGGTGATTGCGGCGAGATTGTGGATCGTGCTAGTGTGCTTGATACGAAAAAGTTTCATGGTTTAAATCTTTCGCATATTCAGGTGCACCATACCATAGTCCGTCATGAACATGTACGGGCACGTGTGGATAGGATACGACACGAAATTACTAAACATCATTCCGCTACCCACCTGCTGCATGGGGCACTGTATGAATTACTGGGCGAACATATTACACAAGCGGGCTCTTTGGTTGAGGCAAATCGCTTGCGTTTTGACTTTTCGCATCCCAAAGCGATGAGTGATCATGAAATTGCAGAGGTTGAAGAGCAGGTGAATCTGGAGATCATGCGTGCTATTGCCAATGTGACCCAAGAGATGAGTATTGATGAAGCCAAACAAAGCGGTGCTAAAGCGCAGTTTGGTGAAAAATACGGCGACACGGTGCGCGTGGTGAAATTTGGTGATGCCAGCATTGAGTTTTGCGGTGGTTGCCATGTGCAAAATAGTGCCGATATTGGGATGTTTATTATTACCAAAGAGAGCGGCGTAAGCGCGGGAGTACGCCGAATTGAGGCGGTGTGCGGCAATGCAGCATATAATTATGTAAAAGCACAACGTCATAGTTTACGTGAGGCCGAAGAAGCAGTAAAAAATCGTGATTTGCTTGCTGGAATTGAACGTCTAAAAGAGCAGGCAAGAGCGCTTAAAGCAGAACTATCAGCCGTGCAAAGCGCTGCTAAAGAGGCCTTACATGTAAGCCAGATTGGTGATGTTAATGTTGTAGTTGCAGAGATTGGCGCTGGGGATATCAAAGAGCGTATTGATGAGTTGAAAAATCAGCATGAGAATCTTGCGGCGATGCTGTTTCAGATTAAAGGCGACAAAGTGATGATCGCCGCAGGCGTTAAAAATGCTTCGATTAAAGCGGGAGATTGGATTAAAAATGTCGCACCAGTACTCGGTGGCGGCGGTGGTGGACGCCCCGATTTTGCACAAGCCGGCGGCAAAGATGTTAGCAAACTTGCCGAAGGTATTGAAGCTGCCAAAGCCTATGTTAATGCACAACTAAGCTAAAGGGTAGGAGCATGAGAAAAGTAGCATGGGGAGTTGCATTCATTGTTATTTGGTGGATGCAGCTAGGTGCAGATACTTCGGTGTGGAAAGTGCAAAAAGGTAAAGACGTGGTCTATCTTGGGGGTACCATGCATATTCTGCGCTCCTCCGACTTTCCGCTGCCAAAAGAGTTTGACTTGGCTTATGAAGATTCCAAAATTGTTGCTTTTGAGACAGATATCGGTCGTTTAAGCGATCCAAAGCTTCAACAGCAAATGATGATGCAATCTGTTTATACAGACGGCTCAACCCTTGATGCTCATATTTCACCCAAAACCTACAAACGTTTGAGCGATTATTGCACGGCTAATGGCTTCTCGATAGATCAGTTTAAATCTTTAAAACCCGCTATGGTTGTTTTGGCAATTACCAGTATGGAGCTTATGAAGCTGGGCGTATCGGAGCGAGGGGTGGACCATTTTTTTTATGAATCGGCAATAGCGGATCATAAAAAGATTGAAGCTTTTGAGAGTGTGCAAGAGCAGATGCACTTTATTGCAACCATGGGAGAGGGCAATGAAGATGCTTTTGTCCGTTATGCGATAGAAGACCTTGAATCGATTAAAGAGTTTTATAAACTTATTGTTAGTGCATGGCGTAAGGGCGATGACAAGAAGATGTATCAGAAAATTGTTGCTGAGATGAAAAATAAAATGCCTAAAGTGTATCAAACCTTGCTACTTGATCGCAATCAAAAATGGTTGCCAGTCATTGAAGCGTATTTTAAAACGCCACAAAAAGAGTTTGTACTTGTGGGCGCAGCGCATTTGGTTGGCCCTGATGGGCTGCTGCAAACCCTAAAACGAAAAGGGTATAAAGTGACAAAACTTTAAAGCAACACATGTCTAACATGCCACTTTTCTTTAATTGAGACGTAAATAAAAGAAAATTTTTGTTATTGGTACAGGCTTTTTTTGTTAAGAATTTCTAGTATTAGACATGATAGAATGCGCTCAAGAAAAGGGATAAAACATGAGTGAATTTTTTGCTGAATATCGAAATATCATTGTCTTTTTGCATGTCATATCTGCTGTTGTTTGGGTAGGAGGTATGATTGCCATGCGTTTTGCCGCGCACTACAGCTTTGCCCAGCTTGAAGCGCCGCAACGGCTTGCACGTACTGCACATGCACTCAAAAATCTTTTTATTATTGTGGTGCCTTTTGTTGTGATTTTACTCATCAGCGCGCTGATTATGGCGATTGCTTTGGGCTTACACCATAGTGATATGCGTATGATGGCATTTATAAAAGAGGGGATCTGGAGTGTTATGGCGCTTAATCTGAGTGCCATGATTATTCGTCGTAATAAGGTACAACGTCTCATTGATGCGGGCGAATATGCCGCTGCCAAACCGCTGTTGGGATTGATTGGAGGGGTGATGGTTCCAGTTAATATTGCACTGGGGGTTATTGCCATTTATTTGGGTGTGAGCTTTAGCGGCCAAATCTAATGCACTTCAACACTTTAGCGCACCATTTTAAAAAGAGTTACCACCGTTTACCCTTGCAGGAGATGGTGCGTGCTTAGACTCTGTTCTGCTTCGCAAACACGTGCTCAGCTTTTAAATCATGCATCAATAGCTTTTGTGCAATCGGCGGTTGATTTTGATGAAGAGCGTATTGTGGCGGCCTCACCTAAAGATTTTGTCTATCAGGCGACTGTGGGTAAATATCATGCAGCGCTACAAGCATACGATTATGCGCAGATGTCGCTGCTTGTGGCCGATACCGTGGTGACGTCGCAAGGTCATATTTTGCGCAAAGCACGCTGCGAGGAAGATGCGCGTAATATTTTAATGATGCAAAGCGGCAATGTAACCTCTATTGTTACATGTATGATTTATCGCTCATTATCGTTTGAACTTATAGACATCTCCTCTACCGATTATCAGTTTGAAGTGTTTGATGCGCAGGATCTTGAAAACTATTTACAATCAGGTCTATGGCGTGGCAAAGCGGGGGCGTGTATGGTTGAGGGGTTTTGCAAACGCTATATTCAAAGCGTTACAGGGTATGAGAGTTGTGCCATGGGGCTTAGTATTGAAGTGCTGAAAGCATTTTTGGAGGATTGATGAAAACCGTTTTTTTCACGCTATTTTTGATACTTTTTTTTGTTGGATGCGCCAAAACACCGGTAACAAATCGGACGCAGCTGATTTTTCTCTCTCCCAAAGATGAGATGGCGCTAGGACTTAGTGAATCAGAAAAAATTTTAAAATCATCCAAGATCAGTAGTGATAAACGTCAAACAGAGCGCATTCGTCGTATTGGTCAAAAGATAGCTGCGGTTTCTGGACATGATGAGTATCAGTGGGAATTTTATCTTATTGATGAGCCGGTTTTAAATGCATTCTGTTTGCCGGGAGGCAAAGTCTTTTTTTATCAAGGCATTGTTGATGTAGCGGCTAATGATGATCAGATTGCTACCGTTATGGGGCATGAAATCGCCCATGCACTAGCCCGTCATGGCGCGGAGCGGATGTCACATCAGATGCTAAGCAATGTCGGTATGCAAGTACTTGCCGCTGCACTGGAGGTTCCTGCAGAGTATCAGGGGCTTTATGCTCAGGCGTATGGGATCGGCTCACAAATAGGAATTATGCTGCCTTTTAGCCGTTCGCATGAGAATGAAGCCGATCAGATTGGTTTGTATCTGATGTATAAAGCCGGGTATAATCCGTATGAGGCGGTGGCATTTTGGAAACAGATGAAAGCGATGGGCGGTGAAAAACCACCTGAATTTCTCTCAACCCACCCCAGTGATGATAGCCGTATTAAAGCCATTGATGCATTTATTAAAGAGCTCAAAACAATACCTCAACATTAAGGAAGATAATGACCTTTTGCAAAGAACTTCATGCCCTGTTAAGTGGAGAAATTTTAAAAGAGTTTGAATCGGTAAGCGCTCAAATTGATGCGTTTGCACAGCACAATACACTAAATGAAACCCAGATAGAAGAGCGTGAAGTGATTATGCAGCTTCAAGAACATTTTCAAGAGATTCTTGAAGCCATCGAAACGCACCAAATGGATGAAAAAGAGTGCGAAGAAGCCCTGAATGAACTCTATGGTATGAAAGCAATGGGTGCGCAGATGGGGCTTTGATGGCTGCAGCTTACGCCAAAGAACTTGCCGCACTTCAACATGCTGGGCGCTATAGAACACGCCGTATTTTTGATGAGGGCATTGTTGATTTAGCCTCCAACGATTACCTGGGATTGGCAGAAAATCGTGAACTTTTTGAGCTTACATGTAAAGCATTTGAAAATCACAAAACATATGGCTCAAAAGCTTCGATGCTGGTGAACGGCTATCATGAGATCCACCATGATTTTGAAGAAGCCTTATGCAAAGCAAATAATTTTGAAGCCGGCATTATTGTAGGCAGCGGCTTTAGTGCTAATGTTGCCATGATTGAGGCTTTGGTGCGCAAAGGCGATACGCTCATTATGGATGCACATTATCACGCATCAGGTCAGATGGCACGTGCCAATAGTGATGGCCGTGTTGTGATGTTTGCACATAATGATGCCGATGATCTTGAAGCACACCTGCTTACATGTAATAGTGGGCGTATTATTATTGCAGTAGAAGGCATCTATTCGATGGATGGCGATATGATGGATCGACGCATTTTTGATCTAGCGGCACGCTATGATGCCCTTTTGATTGTAGATGAGGCGCATAGCAGCGGCGTCATAGGTTCACGCTTGATGGGCGTGTTTGATTATTACAACATCACACCGCAAGAACATCATATTAAAATGGGAACACTGGGCAAAGCGTATGGCGGATTTGGCGCTTATATTTTGGCATCGCACCATATCGTTGATTTTTTGCTCAACCGTGCCAAACCCATTATTTATGCTACAGCACCTTCGCTGTTTGAGACTCAAAAGGCACATCTGGCACTGGAGTATATTTTAGAGCATCATGAGCACTTACATGTAAAGATCGCATCACGTCAAGAAGCGATTAAAAAAATCCTTGCGCTTACATGTAAGGGGCTGATTGTTCCCATTACTATTGGAGATAATCAACGCGTTATGCAGATTCAGCAAACGATGTACGAGCACGGTTTTTTGGTAGGTGCGATTCGCCAACCTACGGTAGCGAAAGCTATTATAAGACTCATAGCGCGTTTGGGTGTTGATGATGACGTGTTTGAGTCGGGACTCAAGCGGCTTGGTGATCTAATTTAGCTACAATATTTGTCGCCAAAAGGAGAGTGATTGCAGATAAAAGCGTTGCGTATCGGTATGGAGAATGCGCTCTTGGTTGATATTGCATTTAATATCGAGCGTTCGCTTGCTCTTGTGGGCCAAAGTGGCAGCGGAAAATCACTCACACTAAAGGCATTATTGGGAATGTTACCCGAATCGATGCAGCTGCATCTGGATTATGAAGCGCCGTTTGAGCTAGAACGAGGTGCAACCATAGGTTTTGTACCGCAAAATCCTTTTACCGCACTTTCGCCATTGACTAAAATTAAAAATCAGTTTTTTATTGAACGTTCGCGTGTCAGAGAACTTTTTGATCAGGTGGGATTATCATGGGATCTTTTAGAGCGCTTTGCACCTGAACTTTCAGGCGGACAGCTGCAACGTGTGGTGATTGCCATGGCTTTGGGATCAATGCCTAAACTGTTGCTGCTTGATGAGCCTACCACAGCGCTTGATCCGCAAACCAGAGTGGTTATGATTGATCTGCTTAAACGTTTACAAAAAGAGATGGGGTTTAAAATGCTTTTTGTTACACATGACATTGCGAGTGCCTCTGCATTGTGTGAACACATTTGTGTTATCAAAGAGGGAATCGTTCAAGAATACGGTGTGATGGTTGAGGTTATAGCCCATCCTGAATCACCTTACACACAACGGCTTATTGAAGCCAGTTTTGCTAATCGGGAGTTTCGCCAATGAAAAAACTGTTATGGGTAGCACTCTTTTTGATGGTTATTATTCCTCTAATATCGGGGCTCTATTTTTTGCGCAGCTTTGGGCATGAAACGCAAAAACTTATAGAGTATCATCCTGAATTAACAACGCGTATTTTTGATAAAAATGGGGAGTTGATTGCTAATGTTTTTAATAAAGAGAACCGTGTTTATGCCTCATTCGATGAAATCCCACCGCGCCTTGTTGAAGCGCTTTTAGCTATTGAAGACACCGTTTTTTTTGAGCATCACGGCATTAATATTGATGCCATTTTACGGGCCATTTTAAAAGATATTAAAGCAGGTAAGATGGTAGAAGGTGCTAGCACCATTACCCAACAGCTTGTCAAAAATCGTTTGCTCACGCGTGAAAAAAAGCTTATGCGAAAAATCAAGGAGATTCTCTTTTCGCTTAAAGTAGAACGCGAACTGAGCAAAGAGGAGATCTTAGAGCGCTATTTTAATGAAATTTATCTAGGGCATGGATATTTTGGTATTAAAACGGCGGCACAGGGCTATTTTCATAAACCGCTTGATCGTTTGAGTCTCAAAGAGATGGCAATATTGGTAGGACTCCCCAAAGCACCAAGTTATTATGCACCAACACGAAATTATGAACTCTCTTTAGGGCGTGGTAACCGTGTTATTTCACGGATGCATGATTTAGGTTGGATTGATGATGCCACCTATGCTAAAGCTACTGAAGAGCGGCCTAAAGTTTTTGATGATACATTAACTAAAAACAGGGCGCCTTATGTTGTGGATGAGGTGATGCGCCAGCTTGTGGGCACGTTTGAAGATATTCGAAGTGGAGGGTATGATATTGAGACTACGATTGATTTGAAACTGCAAGATGCCGCTAGAAAAAGCCTTTCTTATGCGTATAAGTTAGCATGCGAACGTTCTAAAAACAATCCTGATTTCAATGCTACTAAACTTAATGGTGCGATGGTGAGTATGGACCCTGCTAATGGGAATATTTTGGCATTGGTAGGGGGCGTGGATTATACTGAAAGCCCTTACAATAGAGCCACGCAAGGCTTACGTCAACCAGGATCAGCATTTAAACCTTTCTTGTTTCAAGTTGCGCTTGATCTGGGATATAGCGGTGCTACGGAACTTGCTGATGTCGCGCGAACGTATGAGTATAAAAAAGCAGGAGAGATTCAAAAGTGGCAGCCCAAAAATTATGAAAAAGATTATGAAGGGCTTATTAGTATGCGAGACGCACTGGTGCACTCGCGCAATTTAGCTACCATCAATCTTGTAACAGATATTGGGCTTAGTATGATGCTTGAGGAGCTTAAGCGTTTTGGCATCAAAGATTTACCCCATGATTTGTCGCTTTCACTTGGCTCGATTTCATTATCGCCTTTAGCATTGGCACAATACTATACATCGTTTGCCAATAACGGCATTCAGGTAGAACCTGTACTGGTGCGCAGTGTATCTAACAGCTATGGCAATCGCATTGATTATGAAGAGAAACAGCGTTATATCACCTCACCGCAACAGGCCTATTTAATGACAACGATCCTTCAAGATGTCGTTAAGCGGGGAACGGGCCGCAATGCACGAGTGCAAGGTATTGAAATTGCCGGAAAAACGGGTACCACCAATAATGCCATGGATGCATGGTTTGCAGGGTATTCCCCCACAGTAGAAACCATTGTATGGTTTGGAAATGATGACAATACACCGATGCTCAAAAGAGAAACCGGAGGCAGAGTTGCCGGGCCGGCATTTCGGCATTATTATGAACAACTCATTAAAATGTATCCGCAAACCAAACGCCATTTTGATAAACCTGATGGGATTATTGAAACAACGGTAAAAGGGGTTAAAGAGTATTTTACGGATATTTCTAAACCCCCCTTAGCTTCTCCGCAAGCGCAAGATGATGAGGGATTGATTTTTTAAAAACAGCTCTTTAAAGAGCTGAATGTTTAACTTGAAAAAGCGCGGTTTAAAGCACTAAAAAGTGCTTGCACGGAGGCAATAGCAATATCCGTATCGCGTCCAACCCCAAAGACACTGCCGCTTTGAGGCGATTCAATTTCGATATAAGCGATTGCTTTTGCCGAAGAGCGTTCGCCGCACGAGTGTTCACTATAAGAGCGCAATACAAAAGTGTGTGGATAGTGTTTGGAAAGTGCTTTACGACACGCATCAATGGGACCGTTCCCGACACCTTCGGATTGAATCTCTTTGTTCTCATAGTTGTAGGTCAGTTTTACTTTTACCATTTTATCTTTACTGGTTTCAGAATGGATTGACATATCTATAAAAGTAATATGCTCTTTAGGCTCAAAATAATTTTTTTCAAAAATCGCTAAAATCTCTTCGGCTTCAAGCTCACGTCCTTCTGCGTCAGTCACTTGCTGCATCAATCGTCCCACTTCAGGATGCATTTTTTTAGGCAATTGGTAGCCAAATTTTTCTTCAAGTATATACGCCACGCCCCCTTTGCCTGATTGGGAATTGATACGAATAATACTCTCATAACTGCGTCCAACATCTTCAGGATCAATAGGCAGGTAGGGAACTTCCCAAAGCGGATCTTCTTTGCTGCGTTGATACGCCATGCCTTTATTGATAGCATCTTGATGCGATCCCGAAAAGGCGGTATAGACCAGTTCGCCTACATAAGGATGGCGTACATGGGTTTCAATGGCCGTGCAACGCTCTACAACGGCAAGGACTTTATTAACATTACTAAAATCAAGTTTGGGATCTACCCCTTGCGTGTACATATTGAGCGCCAAAGTGATAATATCAACGTTTCCGGTACGCTCACCGTTACTTAGCAGGGTTCCTTCTACCCGATCTGCTCCTGCAAGAAGTGCTAGTTCGGTGGCTGCTACAGAGGTACCACGATCATTATGCGTATGTGTTGAGATCAAAATATGCTTACGATTATCAAGATGGCGGCTCATCCATTCAATTTGATCAGCATAAATATTGGGAGTGCTCACTTCTACGGTGGCGGGAAGATTAATGATGACTTCGCGTCCCGCTTTGATACCCCAGCGCGCCGTGACAGCATTACAAACTTCTGCGGCAAACTCCAGTTCGGTTCCTGTGAAACTTTCAGGTGAGTATTCCAGTGAAATTTTGCCTTCATGATGTGCTGCATATTTTTTCACCAAATCGACACCTTCAATGGCAAGCTCAATAATTTCATCTTTCTCTTTGCCAAAGACAATTTTGCGCTGCGCCACTGATGTGGAGTTATAAAGATGCACAATAGCGTGTTTTACCCCTTTGAGTGCTTCAAAAGTACGTTCGATTAAATGTTCACGTGCTTGCACCAACACCTGAATAGTGACATCATCGGGAATAAGGTTGCGCTCAACCAGGGTACGCAAAAAATCAAATTCTACTTGAGAAGCTGAGGGAAACCCCACTTCGATTACTTTAAATCCAAGTTGTAGCAGGAGGTTATAGAGTTCAAGTTTTTGATCCAGATTCATTGGTGTTACCAAGGCTTGATTGCCATCACGAAGATCAACGCTGCACCAGATGGGCGCTTTGGTAATGGTGTTGTTTGGCCAAGTACGATCTGGCAATGCGATAGTGTGGTAAGGGCGATATTTACCCGTATTGACATGTTTCATGTCGTATCCTTTGGTATGAAAACGTGACTTAGTTGCCTCTGCTACGTTGCAACTGAAAGCGGAATTATAACAAAAACCGGATTCACAGTTTTTATGATAATCTTTGCGTACTTAAGATGAAATGTTTATGTAAGATTAATGGAAAAAATTTATTACTTAAAGCGCAACATACTTTTGCTAAAATGACGTTACAAATTTACCTAAGGATCTCTTATAAAGCTCCTTAATTTAAAGAAACAGGTATGGAACATTTTTTACAAGAAGCCAAAGCAGCTAGCCGCAAACTACTAGAGCTTGGCGGTGCAGAAAAAAATCGTTTGTTGCGTGAAATGGCAGCCGCTATTCGCACCAATACAATGAATATTATAGAAGCAAATGCTATTGATATGAAAAATGCCCGTAGCAACGAGCTCTCAGGGGCACTTAAAGATCGTCTTTTTCTGGATGAAGTACGGATTGATGCTATGGCTATTGCTATTGAAGAGATTGCAGCCCTTAAAGATCCTGTCGGTCGTATACTTGAGGGGTGGGTAACCCAAGAGGGCTTAAAGATTGAAAAAGTCACGATTCCTATCGGGGTTATCGGTATTATTTACGAATCGCGTCCTAATGTCACCTCGGATACGGCGGCACTTTGTTTTAAAAGTTCTAATGTCTGTATCTTAAAAGGGGGTAAAGAGGCACAGCACTCCAACGAAGCCATAGCTGCGGCGCTGCGTGGCGTGCTTCGAAGCAATGGCCTGCCAGAAGCATTGATTTCACTCTTACCTGATGCTACACGTGAAGGTGTCAGTAAATTGATTAAAATGGATCGCTATGTTGATCTCATTATCCCCCGTGGTGGTGAGGCATTGATTCGCTATGTGAGTGACAATGCTACCGTGCCGGTCGTGAAACATGATAAGGGACAGTGTCATACCTATATTGACAAAGATGCCAATTTGCAAAAAGGGATTAAAATTGCACTGAATGCGAAAGTGCAACGCCCTGGTGTGTGTAACGCTATGGAAACGTTACTGATTGACCGTGCTATTGCCAGTGAGGCTTTGCCTCCATTAAAAGCGGCATTTGACGCGGCGCATACGCAGCTTAAAGGATGCGATGCAACACGTGCCATTATTGAAGCAGATGTGGCGAGTGAAGCAGATTATGATACGGAATATTTGGCTAATATTTTAAATATTCGCGTGGTGGAAGGTGTGGAAGGAGCCATAGAGCATATTGTACGTTTTGGTTCCGGCCATTCTGAAGCCATTATTACTGAAAATATTACTGTAGCAGAGCATTTTATGAATGCCATTGACGCGGCCGCCGTTTATGTCAACGCATCGACACGTTTTACCGATGGCGGTGCTTTTGGTTTTGGTGCTGAGGTTGGTATTAGTACCAATAAGCTGCATGCACGTGGCCCTATGGGCATTGAGGGCTTAACGACGTATAAATTTAAAGTTTATGGCAGCGGGCAGACGCGCTAATCAAAGCCGGTGACTTTGACGCGGCGCTCTAGCAAACTCAGTTTTTTTAAAAATACTTCACTGGTCTGAAGCAGATCAGTCTGATAAGCGCGTGCACGCTCCAGCTCCATTGGCGTGAGCTCTTTTCGTTTACTTTTAATAAATTTTCCCATAAAGCCTCCATTATTCTCATTAGGATAATAGAGTGCATGGATTTTGGCATACTCTTTATGCCATTGCTCGTGTAGTGCTACAAGTTCTTTTAAAAACATCTCTCCAAAAAATGGGGTTAATGTTTCGGCATCATTTGTAAGCCACTCATTAATAGCACATTGTGTAGGACTAAGCGGAATGGGATGCTCTTTTAGAGGCATGCCTCTAAGACAAAATTCAATGTGCTGTAAATTGGCTTTATGAATATGTCTGACATTCTCAATCCCTTTTAAAATCTGTTCTTTATTCATAGCTTGAACTCTCCAGAGAGTGAATTATTGTGATTTCACTCAAAGCGTATAACGAAGTATTGCTTTAGGACTACATTTTACATTATTTTAATGGAATAATGAAATTTTGTAACAACTATGATGAAATTCTATTTTAAAGATAGTGTTTTTATGTATATTATTTAGTACAATTAAACTTAAGGTTAGATTTCAGGAGTAGTTCATGTCAGAAGAACAAATTAAAAAGCTAGATCCCAAACGTTATATTGTAAGTAAGACGGATACGAAAGGGATTATTGAATATGGAAATGATTATTTTGTGGAGGTTTCCGGTTATCAAGAGAGTGAATTGATTGGAAAGCCCCACAATATTATCCGTCATCCTGATATGCCAAAAATTGTTTTTAAATTGATGTGGGATCGTATTCAACAAAATCAAAATATATTTGCCGTAGTGAAAAATCTTGCCAAAGGTGGTGAGGCCTATTGGGTTGTTACCGAATTTGAAGCCAAACTTGATAAATTGAGCAATCAGATTGTTAGTTATACCGCGTATCGTAAGGCAGCGCCACAAAAAGCTATTGATACCATCACACCCATTTACGCAAAACTCATAGAGATTGAGAAAGAGAGTGGAATGGAAGGGTCTGAAAAGTATCTACGTGGGCTTCTTGAAGAGCAGGGCAAAAGTTATGATGAATTTATGGATGAGCTCATTGGGAATAAAGGGCTTTTTGCGTTCTTCTTTAAAACAATGAAAAAACTTTTTGGGAAATAGATGAGTTCTTCTACCCTATCCGAAAGATACGGGAAGCTTTATGGGGTTGTATGGGTGAAAGCCGTTAAAAAAAGCCAATTTCTTGGCTTTTTTAGGCTTGGAACCAAAGGCGATGTGCTTTAGCACCGCCAACGGCTGTCCCTGCCACTTTAGGAGCTTTGCTCATAAAGTGCATAATAGAGTAGTAGAAGATATTACATGTAAGAAACTACTCCTTACATGTAATGGAATTAGCATGAATAAGTAGAGATAAACTCAAATGCTGTTGGGCGTGCTTCGTCAGGCCACACTTGGGTTTCAAATTTGTAGTGTTGATACGTTTCAATAAAGTTTTCCGTAAACACTGGTTTAAGGAAGTCGTTATCACGAATCAGTGCTTCAAGTGAACCACGAAGGGTATGTGGCATTTGAGGAATTCCTTTTTCACGAATCTCATCAAGCGATAATTCAAAAAGGTCTTCATCCATTGGACCTACAGGGATATATTTATTAGCAATACCGTCAAGTCCTGCCATCATCATTGCTGCAAATGCAAGGTAAGGACATGCGGTAGAGTCTGGGAAGCGCATTTCAATACGTGTTGCTTTTTCACCCGCACCGTATGGGATACGGCAAGATGCTGAACGGTTTTGAGAAGAGTAGGTTAAAATACTTGGTGCTTCAAATCCTGGAATCAAACGCTTGTAAGAGTTTGTAGATGCATTGGTAAATGCAGCAACCGCGCGAGCATGTTTGAAGATACCGCCAACATAGTGAAGGGCTGTTTCAGAAAGATTGCCATAGCCGCCCTCTTTATAGAAAAGGTTTTTACCATCTTTCCAGAGTGATTGGTGCGTATGCATACCGTTACCGTTGTCGCCATAAAGCGGTTTTGGCATGAATGTAGCAGTTTTACCGTTAAGGTGCGCTACCATTTTGACAACATATTTATATTTTTGAACGTTATCTGCTGCACCGATGATATCGGAAAATACAACACCAATCTCGCCTTGAGCTTGTGCAACTTCATGGTGACCAAGAGTGACTTCAAGGCCGACTTGTTCAAGTACTTGCATCATTTCAGCACGAAGATCAACCATGGAGTCGATTGGCTGAACCGGGAAATAACCTCCTTTAGTACGAGGACGGTGACCAGTATTGCCGTAGTCACTGAATTTAGTGTTGTCATTCCAAGCACCCTCTTCAGAATCAACACGGTAGTGGCTTTCATTAATAGTGTCTTTGATTTGAACGTCGTCAAAAATAAAAAACTCGTTTTCAGGGCCAAAGTAAGCAGCATCGGCAATACCAAGGCTTTCAGCATGTTTTAGTGCTTTTTTGGCAATAGAGCGTGGACATTTCTCATACATTTCGCCTTTGTAGATGTCATAAACATCACAAAAGATGATCACAGTTGGATCAGCAGTAAACGGATCAAGAAATGCGGTAGGAACATCCGGTTTAAGTAGCATGTCAGAACGGTTAATTGGTTGCCATGCTTCGATTGATGAGCCGTCAAACGGCATACCATTTTCAAGATTATCTTTATTGACTGCGCTGTAGCGGTATGTCAGATGGTGCCAGGCACCTTTGATGTCCGTAAAACGAAGATCTACAAACTGGACTTCATTTTCATCACAAAACTTGAAAAACTCATCGACGTTATTTACGAATTTTCCCATAATCACTCCTGTAAAAAATTGCGATTAGTATAGCTAAATTCGTTATAAATATTGGTTGAATCTATGGTTAAAATTTAACCAATTCGCGCTTGCGGTTGCGGTAAAGTGCGGCATGGGTGTATCCAATAGCGCGTGCAAAGGCTTCTGCTTCGTTTCGAAACATTCCTACCTGCTCTGGTGCATGTGCATCTGAACCAAACGTAATAGGAATATTTCGCTCAAATGCCATGCGTAATAAAGGCGTAGATGGATACGCCTCGGTAATGGGCTTTCGGTAACCTGAGACATTGATTTCCAAGCTCATGTCGGCCGCTTTTATGGCATCAAGCGCTTTGTGTGCAAATGTTTCAATGGGTGCGGTTGGCAGGTATTTGAAAACTTTAATCAAATCAAGATGCCCCACAATATCAAAAAGCCGACTCTTTGCCATGGCTTCGATCAAATCAAAATAGCGTTGCCAAATCACATCAATATTTTCATGTTCGTAGCGTCCAATAAATTCAGGGTTGTCAAATCCCCACTCATCAATAAAATGTACACTACCAATAAGATAATCCACATCGGCTTCAAGAACTCGAGAATCCATATGTCCTGGGAGGTAATCGACCTCATAAGAAAAAAGAATTTCAATACGATCTTTGTAGCACTCTTTTACATGTAAAACCGTTTCTTTGTAGTGTGTCATCTGCTCGAAATGCATGCGGTAAGCCGGATCAAAATCCATAGGAGCGTGATCTGAAAATCCAAACACGTCAATGCCTGCATTAATAGCGGCTTTGACATAATCTTCAACACTTCCTTTGGCATGGTTGCATAAGCTTGTATGGTTGTGTAGATCGATACGCATGTGCTTTTCACTTTTCATTAAGAGGTTTTGGATGCGGGGCATCTTTTAAAATAATAGTGCTATTATAGTACATCTGAAAAACCAATGAAGGGGAGCAGGTGATGACCCAAGAAGAGTTGGATACATTAATGAATGGCGATGTCGACCTGGGTGATTTGGAAGACGAGATAGAGGCTGAAGACGAAATAGACGCATCCGAATCAGAAGAAGAGTGTGATTGTGATGAAGATACTAAAAACTATAGGCCATCAGCTAAAAATCCTATGCCACCACCGGTAAATCAAGATCATAAAGTCGTACATCAGCTTGATGATGTCACCAAAGAGAGTGAAGAGAAAGCAACACAAATTTTTGACATCATTGAAACTATTGGTAATGAGATGATGGAAGCAGAATCAAAAATGCATGAAAACATGGAGATTATAGAATCCAATATTGCGCTTTTTGAGACTTTGGGTCAAAAATTTCCAAATGTAGAAGTCTTTCAAACACAATTGGAAAAAAATCGTGAGGCTCTTACGGGTGCTCAAGAACTTATTGATATTATGAATAATAGTAACGATAGCATTATGAATGTTATGGACATTATGCAATATCAAGACATTCATCGCCAAAAAATTGAGCGGGTCATTAATGTTATGCGCGCACTTTCAACCTATATGAATGCACTTTTTGAAGGACGCATTGATGATGATATGCGTGTTTCATCAGCCACACATCTCCCCGGTGATACAACAACCCATGACGTGGTCTCTTCAGAAGATATCGAAGCATTGCTGGCTTCTTTTGGGCAGAAATAACCCCCTTTTTGCTACCATTCGCATATGAAAAAAGTAGAACTTCTTTCCCCTGCGGGAAATCTGGAAAAACTTAAAATTGCTATTGATTATGGAGCCGATGCGGTCTATGGTGGCGTGAGCCACTTTTCACTACGCATTCGTTCGGGTAAAGAGTTTGATATGCAGAGCTATCAAGCCGGAATTGATTATGCGCATGAACGCGGCAAAAAAGTCTATTGCACCATTAATGGCTTTCCATTTAATTCGCAACTCTCACTTTTAAAAAAACATATACGCGCCATGGCCGAGCTTAAGCCTGATGCGTTTATTGTGGCCACTCCCGGTGTGTTGAAATTGGCGCATGAACTTGCTCCGCAAATGCCCTTGCATCTCTCTACTCAAGCCAATGTCATGAACGTGCTTGATGCGCAGGTTTATTATGAAATGGGTGCACGTCGTATTATTGTAGCGCGTGAAATTTCACTTAAAGATGCCTGCGAGATTAAAAAAACATTGCCGGATTTGGAAATTGAAGTGTTTGTGCACGGTTCTATGTGTTTTGCCTATTCGGGACGTTGTCTGATCTCTACCTTGCAAAGCGGACGGGTTCCAAACCGTGGCAGTTGTGCCAATGATTGCCGATTTCCTTATGAACTGTATGCTGCAAACCCCGATACAGGAACCCTTTTTCGTCTTGAAGAGGATCCGGGAGTCGGTACCTATATCATGAACTCCAAAGATCTGAATCTGGCATCACATATTGATGAGATTATTGCTTCGGGTTGTATTGATTCGCTTAAAATTGAAGGACGTACCAAAACAGCCTATTATGCAGCCATTACGGCCAGAACGTATCGTGAAGCTATTGATGAGTATTATGCGGGAAACAGTGATCCTGCGCGCTATCAAAAAGAGCTGCATACCATGCAAAATCGCGGATTTACAGATGCCTATCTTGTCAACCGTCCGTTTGAAAAACATGAGGATCAAAACCTTGACTATACGATGATGATGGGAACGCATCAAGTGAGTGGTATGGTTGATGAGAGCGGAGCCTATTTTATGGTGAAATACAAAACGTTTCCAGGCGATGAGATGGAAGTGGTTGCGCCCTCATATGAAACATTCAAACCTACAGATAATGAGATTGGAACGCTTACATGTAAAGAAGGCCGCTGGTATGTGAGTTTGAAAAAACTTGAAGCGCAAAATGGTAAAATTTGGCCAGAAGCTCATAGTGGGAATCTCAATCTCTTTCATTTGCCAATACCTTTACCCCCGTATAGTTTTTTTAGGATACCGGCAACTGAAGATATGATGACAACACCTCCAAAAATTTGAGTAGAGTAAGAGTATAATGACGTTTTTACGTCAAACTCACTAACCCAACAGCAAAGGATCAGGATGAAATTTATTTCTATTATTATTGGCAGTAAAAGCGATTATGAGATCATGAAAGAGTGCGCTCAAATGCTAGAAAAATTTGGCGTGCAGTATGAACTTATTATCTCTTCGGCGCACCGTTCGCCCGATCGTACCAAAGAGTATGTCAAAAATGCCGAAGCTAAAGGAGCACAGGTTTTTATTGCTGCGGCTGGTATGGCGGCACATCTTGCAGGTGTTTTAGCATCGAAAACGGTGAAACCGGTTATTGGTGTGCCTATGAGCGCATCGGCGCTTAGTGGTATTGATGCGCTGCTTTCTACGGTTCAGATGCCGGCTGGAATGCCGGTTGCTACTGTAGCTATTGGCAAGGCAGGTGCGATCAATTCAGCGTATCTTGCGATGCAGATTTTATCACTTGGAGATGAAGATTTGCGGGTCAAACTGCTTGAAGATCGTATTGCTAAAGCGAAAAAAGTTGAAATGGATTCCTTAGAGATTGAAACCTTAATAGAGTAGCGTTGTGCGCAGCGAAAGGAGATACGATGGATGAGGTATGGTTGAGTATTGAAGAGTATGCGAAACTGACACGACTTGATACCGCATCAATAGAAGATCTAATTGAGCGCGGTAAACTCATTAGCAAAAAAGAGAACGGCATCACCTATATTGATCCCGCCAAAGGAACCAAGGCTGTGGTACCTGTTGAACTTGAAACGGTTGAATCGGGTTCACAAGTCATTATGGCACCGCAATTTGTGGAAAAAACTATTGGCACCATTATTAATTTGCATGAAAAAGTGCTTGATGCCAAAGATGAAACCATCGCTTCGGTTAAAAATGAAAACCTCTTTTTAAAAGAAGCACTGGCATCACTTCAAGAGTTGTATGAAGAGGATCGCAAAACAATTGATACCCTTACCGAGCAGCTGCGAATGACCCAACGTGAAGTAGAATTTATGCGCCGTAAATATAAATTGATGTGGGGCAAAGTTGTTGATGAATATGCTGAAAAAGAGTAATAATGCATATTGATGTTGCCTGTGTTGGATGTATTGTTGCTCAAAGTGAACGGGTGGTTGATGCCATTGCTGCCAATCCCGATCTGCGTCAAAAAATTCTCTTACATGTAAAAGAAGTTTCCAAAGATTTTGATTTTTCACTTTCACCACCCGAAGTGGCTGCCGATGTATATGAAAGCATGGCGCAGCTTGCCGGTATGCACGATCTGTATGGCGTGCTCAAAGCGCATGCAACACAACACGCTAAAGCACTGATTCCAAGCCTGCGAGATACGATTGAGGCTTCAGAAGATAAGCTGCTAACACTGCTTAAAGTGGCCGTGGCTGGTAATGTGATTGATCTTGCTGCTGAAGTCAGTTTTGATCTTAGCGAAGAGCTTGGAAAAATTTTTCATACCGATTTTGCTATTGATGATGTATCACGCGTGCGCCATAAACTTTCAAAAGCTAAAAGCGTGCTTTATATTGGAGATAATGTAGGCGAGCATCTGTTTGACTATTTGGCTATTGAAGCGCTGCAGCAGTTGTATCCAGCGTTACATGTAAGCTATATGGTTCGGGGCAATCCTATTATTAATGATGTCACATTAAAAGAAGCACGCGAAGCAGGGTTTGATACCCTTTGTAGCCTTGTTGATAGCGGTGTCAATACACCGGGATTTGTATATGGGCGTGCTACTTCTGAAGCACAACAACTTTTTAATACGGCCGATGTGATTATTGCCAAAGGCATGGGCAATTACGAGTGTCTCTCTCCAGCACCGCGAAACGATTTGCTCTACTTGCTGAAAGTAAAATGTCAGGTTGTAGCGAGTTCTTTAGGACAAAATGTAGGCGATATTATTTGTAAAATGGTTTAAAAATAGATTCCCAATCCTGCTAAAAAACGGTAGTCATTGCGGTAGGGAATATTGCCATCTCCATCAGCAATAGGATCTTGAACGTAATCCCATGTCAATGAAAGATTGAGTTTGAGCCAGTTGGTTAGAGTATTTTCCAATTTGGTAATGGTGTGGTGTTTGTAATTACCTGAAGCAGCATCTAAAAAACTAAAATGATAATCAAGGGTCAATTTGTTGTTGGTAGTGAGGATATAGGTAATCATTGAATCAATACGAAATGCCCATGAATTTTGCCTGCTGGCAGTATCGGCTTCAACCGTGCTGTAGTCGGTGTGTACAAGTGCCGGACCACCAGAGAGATACCACTGCATTCCTTTAGAATCCACTAACGTATAACCAATTCCTATGGCACCGGTCAGCTGCATGCCGATATTTTGATAAGGATCACGAAAATATTCGCTAATTAGAGGCGATATAAAGAAGTATCGTGTTAAAAAAAGGTCAAATTTTTCATTCACACGGTGGCTTTCAGAATTTTTAACGCCTTCAATTTCAGAAAAATTTCCAAGATAATCAAAACGTAAAATGGTTTTGGCAGTACGGCGTGTTAATGTGCTGCTAGCACTATAATCAAGGCGCTCATTGTTGCCTTTGTGCAGATCAAGACTCAAGGAAAGATTGCCTGACCAAAAATGGTATCGGAACGTATCTTCTGAAACAATAGAGACCATTTGGCTACGCGGAAATTCAAGTGTGTTGTCTCCTTGAATGACTTTAATAGATTCTGGACTCATGCGGATAATCCCCGTGGCTTCAATGGTGGGAGGTGTCATCTCAAACACGTTGTAAGGCGTTTCATCACTGGTCTCAATGGTGACTGTCATGCGTTTGTGGGTTCGTAGTGCAACGACATCATGAATGGCAAAGGTACGCAACCCTAGCTTATCGCTCACAAACTCAAGGGATTTGTTGTAAAGCGATGTCGTAGAGCCGCGCAGCCATTCTCCCGAACTGAGTTGGAGCCAGTCGGACATGACAGGCGTTGGAGCAAGCTGTTCCCAAACGGCTTCGGGAGGTTGCGCAATTTTAATACTCTCTTTGACAATTTTTTGCTGTTCGCTTTGATCTTCTTGTAAAGCTTTGGTATTAAGCTGCTTTTCGCTTAATCCAGAGGTGTCTTTAATAATGACTTTTGAGGCGGTGGAAGGATTTTTAACAGAAGCGTTGAGCTCAGTTATGGTGCTATTGCTCTCTATCGTGGTATTCATTTCAGACGTGTTGCTATCGGCCGCAAATAATGAGGCGCTTACAATAAGCAAAACAAAAAAAGAGTTCACAAGCACAACCCTATCAATGTGGCATATCCGGATGTTTTTGCTGCCAAAGTATTTCGAGTGCCGCTTTGTCAATGTAACGCGTTTTTCGCAACCTAGAAGGCTCAAAAGCTTTTTGGGTCGATACAAGATTACCGTCTTTAATCTCGGCGTATTCAAAAGTTTTTGTTTTTTTATTATAAAGCAAGATGGATCCATCATCCGCTTCGATCCAGTGTAAATAAGCATCACCTTGTAAATGGCCGCTAAAGGTTGAGCCGTCATTTTGGGTAAACGTACGCTTTTTGGTGAGGGTTGATGTTGCCATAAGACTTAAACTTAGCATGAGCATGACAAGCAGTTTCATTTAGATTCCTCGTACGAGTTGGTTAGTGTGGCATCCATAATGCTGCCGCGTCTTGAGATGGCATCAATACTCACATTGCCTTCATGAAAATGATCACGGTTCGTGGCATAAAAGAGATTTTTTTCATCTCCGCGTGCTGAAACACTCGAATCCAAAACGGCATGATTGGCTTCAATCAAAGCGACACCTTTGTTATTTTTATCGGCATTAACCATATTAAAAAATCTTCCCGTTGCAATCACAGAGTCATTAATGTGCCACAGCGCCATACCGCCTTTAAAAACCCCCTCTATCACGGCAAGACCTTGGTCGTAACCGTTGTTGTTACGGTTTTCGAGCAGGTAGTATTCATTGGCATTAATGGGCAATTTATAGATATTATAATCAGCTGAAGCGCTCTCATGAAGCGTTACATGTAAGGCAGCCGTTTTGCTAACAACCTCAGGACGTACCCAACCATTTTCTATTTTACTCCAAGCACAAAAGTGTGCCGGAGAAGAGCCTTCAAATGCTCCAAATGGCTCTTTAGTGCCCCACATACCCGCTCCCATCAGACCAAAATAGCCAATTCCGGCTGAATCAGGAGCGCTTGCGGGAGTGGTGTCATAAAGATCGGGCAGATCAAAAGCAGCGTGGCCGAGTTCGTGCGCAATGATGCCTATGGTTGCATCATGACAGGTGTCATCTTGATTGCAATGGCGTTCGCCAAATACGGCGTAGTTTCCGCCACTAGAACATTTGGTGAGTGTGACACCATCTGCTGTGGCACTGTTGGCGCTATTGGTGCAGTATTGATGGGCAAAGACTCCAGGAAAACTACACGGCCCATAAGCATCTTCGGCTCCGGCGACAATAAAAACAATCAGCAGCTCATCAGAAGAGATGGCGCCATTAGCATTACTATCGAACGCGGCAAAATCAACATAGGCATCGGCTTGTTGCAGTGCCGTTTTAAAATCGGGATGCAGATCGCTAAAATTATTGCCCGGATCGGGGTGATTGCTGTTGAGCGTGACGGTAACAATACCGTCATCAGGGATGCCTTCGTTCTCTTTGACACTCTTAAAGGTAAACTGCCCCAGAGAGTTTTGCGCATAAAAATGGTTTAAAGTGCCTTCGCCGGTGCCAAAGATTTTTTCACTCCAAAGCGTTGCGTCGCTCTTTAATGTGATGTCGGCATAGTTGATGCGAATGACCAACATATTGCGGGTGCTTTGGGTTAAAGTTGGCGCTTGTGAACTGGAAGCGGCACTGCTGCTAGAGGTGGAGGGGTTGGATTTTGGTGCTGCAGAATCGCTGCCACATCCTACAAAAAACAGAAGCAAGCCCAGGAGATAAAATAGATTCATGGCGGGGATTGTAGCGCAAAACTCTAAGCTTACAGTTAATGCTATAATTACAAAATTTTTTTTACGAGCCGATACATCATGATTACTTTTAGCGACCTTTTACTTAAACTCCAAATGTTCTGGAAAGAGCAGGGGTGTAATATTGTACAGCCTTATGATATTCCTGCCGGTGCTGGAACCTTTCATCCCGCTACTTTTTTGCGTTCACTTGATTCTACGCCGTGGTCGGTGGCTTATGTAGCGCCTTCGCGCCGTCCTACAGATGGACGTTATGGTGAAAATCCTAACCGTTTGGGCAGTTACTATCAGTTTCAGGCACTGATTAAACCCAGTCCCGAAAACATCCAAGAGCTGTATCTGAAAAGTTTGGAGTATCTGGGACTTAACCTTAAAGAGCATGATATCCGTTTTGTCGAAGACAACTGGGAATCACCCACGTTAGGTGCATGGGGGCTTGGATGGGAAGTATGGCTTAATGGCATGGAAGTCACACAGTTTACCTATTTTCAGCAAGTCGGCGGCATTGCGTGTGATCCCGTAGCCGTGGAAATCACATACGGTACGGAGCGTCTGGCGATGTATTTGCAAGGCGTGGATTCTATTTTTGATATTGTCTGGAATGAAAATGAATATGGCAAAACACGCTATCGTGATATTCATAAAGAGAGTGAAATCGAGTTTTCAAAATATAATTTTGAAGTGGCTGATACTGCAATGCTTTTTGCAGATTTTGAAGCTAAAGCAGCAGAATGCGCCCGCGCACTCGAAGCTGAATTGCCGCTTCCAGCGTATGATTTGTGCATGATGGCGTCGCATACGTTTAACACGCTTGATGCACGTAAAGCAATCAGCCAGACCGAACGCGCCAACTACATTTTGAAAATCCGCGATTTGGCCAAAGGGTGTGCGGAACTTTATAAGGCGCAAGAGCGCGAGCGTTTGGAGCGCGTTAGCTTATAAACCGTCTCAGATGCACACACTCATAGGCCAGATTGAGAAGATCCTTTTTGAAGATGACGGTTTTTTTGTCGCGCTGTTACAACAAGGCGACAAAATTAGCGGTACCTATTATGAAAGTGATGTGTCGCATCTTGATCAGGCGGCGGTTACCCTCAAAGGCGACTATGTTGAGCATCCCAAATATGGTCGAACGTTTCGTTTTGAGAGCTTACATGTAAACCAAAACGAACTTTTCTTTTTCCTCAATCGCGTTATTAAAGGCTTTAGTAAAAAAATGACTGCCGATCTTATTGAGCAGTATGGCGAAGTCGGGTTAATCTCTATTTTAGAGAACGATATTGAGAAGCTTCTCGATTACAAGGGTATCAAAAAAAAACGGCTTGAAAAGATTCAAAAGAGTTGGAAACAGTTTCGTTCTTTGCGCTCTTTGGGAGAGTTTTTGATTCCGCTTGGTGTCACTCCAACACTGCTTAGCACCATTGCCAATGCTTTAAAAGAGCTTCCTGATCCCAAAACACGCATTAAGCAAAACCCCTATATTTTAACTTCTATCAATGGAATTGGCTTTAAGCGAGCCGATGAAATTGCTCTAAAACTAGGCATTGGCCCCCATGATACATTGCGTATTAGTGCCGCAATGGATGCTATTTTGAACCAGTTGTGCGATCAAGACGGTAACAGCGCCGTTATGCAAGAGCGTCTTTTTGAAAAAATGGATGAGGCATTATCTTTGAACGGGTTAAACGATCTGTACGAAAGGGTATTACTTGAGCGCATCAATGAGCATAGCATCAAACGTTTAAACTCATCGCTGATTGCACCGGATCGGCTTTATGAGGCCGAAGAAGCGCTCTATCTTGGATTTAAAAAGCGAGCCGTCATTGAGGATAGTCCCATTGTTAAAGATCTGGATGCGTTTTTAAAAACATTTGATTTTACCCTTGGTCAAGAGCAGTATAAAGCCGTTGAAGTGATTAATTCTGGAGCTAAAATGATTTTTTTAGTCGGCTATGCGGGTACGGGAAAAAGCACAACATCTCGTGCCATGTTGAGGCTTTTAGAGCAGCGTTATGGAGCATCATCCATTATTACCTGTGCGCTTAGCGGTATTGCGTCGCAGCGTATTGGTGAGCGCAGCGGGTACGAGAGTGCCACCATACAGAGTCTGCTTGTCAAATATGAAGCGCGTGATGCGATGCCTTATAAGGTCGTGCTTATTGATGAAGCCTCGATGATCAACTCCATGCTTTTTGCACGTTTAATGCGCATGATTGCCCATGATGCGGTGTTGATTGTGGTGGGCGATGATGCGCAGCTTCCGCCTATTGGCGCGGGCGATGTTCTTGCTGATGCCCTTGCTTTGGGTTTGGGTGAGATTGTGAAGTTAACGCATATTTATCGTCAAAACGATGATCAGGCCATAGCGCTTATTGCCAATGCGATTCGTCAGGGTCAAGTACCTGAGTATCAATTAGAGTACAATGATTTTAAATTTATTGATGTCTCAATTCCAAACTATTATGCACTCAAAAATAGCCTTTCTCAAACTGAAAGCACCAAACTTCGTGAAGAGCATGCCAAAGCAATTCTTTCAGAAATTGCTGCAACAGCGCTTGAAGCAATTCCCCATTCACGAAAATTACTTAAAGGGAAAGCGATTAAAGCGTATTTAGAAGCGTTTCAGGTGATTACGCCAATGCGAAGCGGTCTTTTGGGCGTTGAACATCTTAACACGGTTTTGCAGGAGTATTTCAATCCGGCAAGGCAGAGTTTTTTCATGCGTCATGAGACGGGATATCGGCTTTGGGACAAAGTCGTACATACTAAAAACGAAAATATGCCCGCATTTGAGAGCGAACGTTTTAAATCGGGCGAAGAAGCTCAAGAAAAGCGTATTTTTAATGGCATGATTGGGCTGGTATTTCGGATAGATGAGAGCGAGGAAGAGGCTTATGTATTTTATCCTGATGAAGATGTGGTAGTGCGTTATCAAAAAGAGCAGATGCATACCCATTTGATGCTGGCATATGCATTGACAATTCATAAGGTTCAGGGAATGGAGTATGATACGGTTGTGATTCCCATGACATTTTCACATTACATTATGCATAATACAAAACTACTCTATACCGCTATTACACGGGCCAAAAAGATGTGTTACATTATAGGAGAGGCTCAGGCTTTTGAAGGTGCATGTAAAAAGCGTGATGTCACACAACGTACTACCGTAATGCAGGAGCTTGGCGCATGAAATTAGTGATTTTAATGGTATCGTTTACAATGTTATATGCTCATATGCAGTGGCCGGAAATGTATGCATATCTTGGAAATCCGGTCTATGAAGATGCTTTAGCATATCGTGAATTGGTGGATCTTGACGCTTTCTCAAACGAGCAAGCAATGTTGCAAGATTATATTGAACAAAGCGATGCATTATTGCAGCAGTGGCGTCAACAAGAGGATACAACGGATCATACGGCGCGTCTTAATTATCTGAATGCATTACGGGAATTGAGTGCTTATAATCATATGATCCAAAGACGTTTGAGCAGACGTTTTGAAACACTTTGGGATGAAGGCAATATGGCATTACTGCATACCATTGCGCTTAATGCTTCGGGATTTGTTGCTAATGTTCCCGCTGTAAAACGCGCGGCAGAGTTTGACATGCCCCTACCCCAAGAACATAATGAATCTCTAAAACTGCAAAGCCCACAAGAGCTGCCTGAACCGCTTGATGATGCAACACCATCACCATCGCAGCCTATGGAAGTTGTGCCTGCTACGTTACATGTAACTGCAGGAGCGATGCCTATGCCTGTTGAAGTGGTGTTGATGGATGGCGTTGCGCTTAAAGCAGCAGAATCAAATGCCACAAGCGTAGAGTCAAATGCAACGGTGATACCACTGGATGTGTCAGAACTTGACGTTGAAGTTGTAGAGTCAAATACAACATTAGTGTCATCAGATGTAGCCGCATCTGCAGAAGAAGCTCTGGAATTAAATAACACGGATTTTGCAGTCACTACCATACAACCCGATAGCGCTGATGGTGCACTTGAACGTGTCTATCAACACTACAAACATGCGTTGTTGCAAGCACGATCAGAGGGCAGGGAGGATCGTTGCCTTAATGATGTAACAGCACTTTACTCTTTTTTGGTATTACTTGAGCGTGCTGTTGAGCAAAACAGTAGTTGCGAAGCTCTCGATTTACAGTCTAAAGCAGCAGCATTTAATAAAACGGCATCCGGTTATTGTGATCCCAGCGCTAAGATGCTACGCGATGCACAAGAAGAATTATCCAAGTATGATAAAAAAACACTCAAGCAGCTGTGTGATGAAAAGAGTGTTAGCCACGATTTTTAATGGGTGTTTAAACACTCGATACCTTTAAAATATTTGGCTGCCTCGGCGCAATAGCTTATGGGCAATTGGATCAACAGAGGCTCTTTGGCGGCATCAAGCCACGCAATAAGGGTGCTAATATCTTTTTTTTCCATGCTTGTGCAGCCTGCTGTGGGAGTATTTTGTGCTTTTTGAACGTGCATAAAGATGCATGAACCCGCTTTTGGAGTGTTTTTGGGATTATGTTCTACAACAATGCCAAGCTCATATTGATCATCATCACGGTGCATCCTCTCAAAACTTTTAGGCAGTGCATCTGGCATTACATGTAAGAGTTTGTTGTAACGACTGTCGGTGGTATCGTCAACGCAAATAAGATCGTCAGAAGTATACATGTAAGGCAGGGTTGCTGGGTATGATTTGGCATATCCAAATACCTTACTGAGTCTAAAAACACCTGCGGGAGCTTTGCCATCACCCTCGTGTTTATGGGGTTGTGATGCGTTGGTATTAAAGTTCATGATGCCTTTACCCCATCCCAGACCGTTGCGCCCAAGATTAACTTTAGTAGCTACTCCCACTTTCATAAAACGGGTGCCGTTTTGCTCATAACGCATCATCTGCGCATGGCTGGAATTGAAATCAGGTGAGATGACGACAACAAGCTGTTGTGATGCTTTGGCGCTTAAGATAAAAAGAGTGGCTAAAAAAAGTGATCGAATCATTTAGTAATACTTTATATTCATTTAAAGAATAAAATATTAGCATAGTGCAATTAGAGATGAGGAACAACAAGAGATGGGAATCAAAGTTCGCAAAGCGACAGAAGCCGATACGTCATTTATCGCAGGGGCTATTTTAGAGTATTCTAGAGCCGGCAAAAAGGTTGGAATTTTCGATCTTATTTTTCAGTGCGATAGTGTCGATACACTGCTTGAAAAACTCCGTGCATTGAGCGTAACGCAAACAAAAAGCTATTGTCATTTTAGCAATTTTTTTATTGCTGAGGATAATGGCAATGTGGTAGGTGCATTATGTGGATACGAACCTCGTATCGCAACGCAGGAAGTTTTTGCCAAAGCATTGGCTGAGTTGAATGTCGATGAAGCATATCAAGAGCGTATCGCTTCATATTTACTGTGTATGCCTGAACTTGATCGCCAAACATGGGTACTTGATTGCATTGACATAAAACTAAAATCTCAAGAGTTGACAATTTTAAAAGAGTTGGTGCTAAAAAGTTTGCTTTCGGCTCGTTTAAAGGGATATCGTAAAGCCGAGGTGATATTTGATATTGGATCCGTCAATATTAAAATGAACCTAGAAAAACTTGGGTTTCACTATAAAGATGAAAAAAAGAGTGATTACTATTTTGAGGCGTTTGGACGTAAAGGCCTTATGCGTATGAGTATGCAGCTCTAGTGGAATTTGGCGCGTTATCGCTACTGCCGCCGCTACTTGCCATTATTATGGCGTTATTAACACGCCATGTACTGCTTTCACTTTCAAGCGGCATTATCCTTGGCGAATGGATTGTATCCGATTTTAATGCAGTAAATACCGTCATAGCTTTATGGCATCGCTTGGCAGGGCTGCTTAATGAAGCATGGATTTTAAAAACGCTTGCCTTTGCATTGCTGGTGGGTGCTGTGATGGCACTGCTGCGTGCTTCGGGTGGGGTGGCTGCTTTGGTGGATTATGTGATCCATCGTCAAAAACTTATTCGTTCAGCGCGTGGGGCACTGCTTTTTACTTATGTGGTAGGTGTCATCATTTTTATTGAATCTTCCATTACCGCTTTAATTGCAGGTGCTATTGGCCGGCCATTGTGTGATCGTTACGGTATTAGCCGCGCTAAACTTGCATACGTATGCGATTCAACTTCGGCACCTATCTGTTCGTTGATCGCCCTTAATGGTTGGGGTGCGCTGTTATTAGGTTTAATTGCGGCGCAAGTGGGCATGGAGGGTGCGTTATCAACGTTACTGCATGCGCTGGCGTATAATTTTTATGCTATGGCAGCGCTTGTGGTGACTTTTATTGTCATCTGGTTTGGGCTTGATACACCGGCAATGAAGCAGGCGGTTGTTGTGTCAGAGCGGGTAGATGATAATGACCAAAAAGGAGCCTTGTCATTTTTGCTCATTCCTATTGTAGTGATGATTGCTTCTGTATTTGGCTCGTTATACATTACCGGTGATGGCGATCTATTAAAAGGAAGCGGCTCAAGCGCCATTTTTCACTCAATGGTGGTGACACTGGCGGTTATGGCACTACTGTATCGCGGTAGCATGAGCGTATCAACTTACGGGCGCGAGGCGTGGCAGGGAATTAAATCGATGCAAACCGTCACGCTTGTGTTGTTATTGGCCTTTATGATTGGCAATGTGACACAGGATTTGCATACGGGAACATATATTGCGTCGCTTTCAAAGCATGTGATGCAACCCTCTTTGGTGGCAGCGGCAATTTTTGTTATTAGTGCCATTATGGCTTTTGCCACGGGAACCAGTTGGGGTACGTTTAGTATTATGATTCCTATTGCCATGCCCATGGCGTTTGCTTTGGATGTTGATGCTGCGTTGCTCGCAGGTGCAGCCATCTCAGGCGGGGTGTTTGGCGATCACTGCTCACCCATTTCTGATACCACGATTATCTCTTCGCTCTCGGCGGGATGCGACCATATTGAGCATGTCAAAACACAGTTGCCCTATGCGTTGGTATCGGCTGTTATTGCCTTGGGGCTTTTTCTTGTTTTTGGTTTTTTAAGAGCATAAAACCGCGGTTTTGCTGCATCTGGATAATACCAAGCGATGCATACAAAGCCTCTTTTTTATTTTGAAAATAGCTGCGACTGGCTTTTTTAGAACACGCTTTGCCACAGTGATGTATGAGTAAAAAATCATCAAACAGTGTGGGATAAAGCGCAATGGAGTAATACGCTGTGCGTCGTTGAGTTTGTCGAATCAGTGTCATGGCACAGTTTTAGCAAATTTTGTTCCAATGTGTTACAATCCAAATATGAAAAAAGCGAATATTCTCTTGCTTGAAGACGATTTGGGATTAAGTGAAACGTTGAGTGATTATCTTGTATCACTTGGGTATAACGTTGAAGCTGTTTATGATGGAAACGAAGCAGAGACGGCACTGTATGAGCGTCGCTACGATCTATTGCTATTAGATGTCAATGTGCCAGGACCCAACGGGTTTGAGCTATTGCGTGAGCGCCGTCAAGAGGGATTAGAGACTCCCGCAATTTACATGACAACGCGCAGCGGGGTAGAAGACCTCGAAACAGGCTATCAAAGTGGCGGTGATGATTATCTTCGCAAACCTTTTGAGCTTAAAGAGTTAGCACTGCGTATTGAGAGCATGTTGCGACGTAACTATTTTCATGCCAGCGATACGATGCTAAACATTAGTGACACCATAGACTACAACACCGCTACACACACCTTACATGTAGAGGGAAAACCAGTGGCACTAAGCGAAAAAGAAGCCCGTTTGCTCAAACTGTTTGCGCAGCGTCGCGGCGAACTGCTTGCGCATGAAGTGATTATGGAATATCTGTACGATTTTGATGAAACTCCTAGTGAGACGGCGTTACGTACCTACATTAAAAATCTGCGTAAATTGTTAGGAAAGGACGCTATTGTCTCGCATAAACGACTCGGCTATCAGTTTCGCTGAGCGGCGCACATTTCGTGCGTTTATTGGACTTTATGGATTGATGAGTTTTTCTATCTTAGTGCTCATTGGCATGATCTATTATCAAAACCAAAAAGAGCGCATGTTAAGCGAGCACCGGCTTGCTATGCAGCTTGAAAGTGAACACTATATTCCGCAGCTTCGCGCGTGGATGAGTCAGGATCTTAGTATAAAGCGACCGTTTCCTATTGATCTGGCTTATAACACGGCATTTTATGATGCATTGGGCATGAAGGTGGAAGGTTATCTTGAAGATACGGCATTTACACCCAAAAAGGTTATTGCGCTTCAAAAGGGTTATATTCATTTTTATGTGTCGCTTGCCGCGTATGAGATTGGCGATTTTTATGTGGTATTTGAAACCAAAGATGATGGCCTGTGGTTGAAAAATACGCTTGTTAATCTGTTGCAATATGGAGGCTTAGTACTTGTTTTTTTGATTGTGATTGGCTTTTATCTTGGACGTCTCATTTTTGCGCCAATGCGTGAATCTATTACACTTTTGGATCACTTTATTAAAGACACCACGCATGAGCTTAATACACCACTACAAACCATTGCGGCTAATATTGAGATGATTGACACAGAGCAATTGGCATCAGGCGAGATCAAAAAATTTGAACGTGTTAAAATTGCCGCACAAACCATTGCCATGATTTATGATGATTTAACCTATCTCACATTGCATCATCGTGTTGCTATACATGATGAAACGCTTCAGATGTGCGCACTACTGCACGAGCGCTTGGAGTTTTTTAAAGCGCGTTGCGATCAAAAACGCTTACATGTAACACTTGAGTGCAAAGAAGTATCTCTGTTTATGGATAAAGGGCGTGCTATACGTCTTATTGACAATCTCATCTCCAATGCTATCAAATACAACCGTGTTGGAGGTCGTATTGAAGTGTATGCGGATGAAACAAGCTTACATGTAAAAGATAACGGTGTTGGAATTGATCCTAAAAAAGTGGAGACAATTTTTAAACGTTATGTACGTCATAGTGACCATGAGGGAGGATTTGGAATAGGGCTGCATATTGTGGCTAAAATTGCCCAACACTATGGATTTGGAATTGATGTGCACAGCAGCCCCAATGAAGGGACAAGCGTGTCAGTTACGTGGTCGTCTACTCTTTCGCACTGATATATTCGGCCAGAGTTTCGATTTGCTGTGTATTTAACGTGGCCACCTGACCTTTCATAAGAGCTTTCATTGCACCACCATACGTGCCGTTTTGATACCCCATAAGGGCAGCGACTAGCTCATCTTTACTTAGATCTTTAATGATTTTGCTTTTACCCAAAGCCACTTTTTCACCGTTAGTTCCATGACACGCCGCACATTTTTTAAAAAGTTCAGAACCATCTGCTGCCAATAATGCAGCGCTAATTCCAAGTATCATCAATAACGTTTTCATAATATATCCTTTAAGTTAGATTTTAGCCGCAGCTTGGGACATTGCCCGAGTCGTTGGCATATTCGTAAAAAAAGTCATACAGATCCGGTATGACACTTTGTTCAAACTTTTTGGTGCGAATTATTTTTTCGGCTTTGGGACACTGTTTGATCAGGTCATCACCAAGCGTACCGTTTTCTTTAAGCTCTTGCCATTCATCTTGCGTATGTGTCGCTGCCATTTTGGCGCCATTCATGCCACATTTGGATTTGAGCTTTTTAAGATAAAGTTTTTGTCCTTTAGCAACGTCAGCCTGAAGCGCTGAAACACTTAGCGCTATTACGGTTATTAATGCTATCATCAAGCGATTGCTTTTCATGATTGTTCTCCTTGTTGGGATAGCAGTATCATAAAAGTTAATTGTGGAATGATTGTGAAGCTGTGTGAATAAAAGATTTTGTTATGTTCTATGAAAGAGCACTTCAAAGCTCTTTGAGATGAATTTTGATAGATTTTGTTAGTAAAGAAATGAAAGATGTTGTCAAAGATCTTTATTTTCTGTCAAATTTTAGCTCTTATTAATGGATGGGACTGATATAATTTCGTAACCCAAACACCGCGCTGTTTAAGTGGTGAAATACACAAAGATAAAGCGAACATATGATTTTGAAAGAGCTTGAAGCGATTGGTATTAAAAATGGAGGTCAGATTTTTCATAATCTTGATTTTGGAGATCTGGTTGAACACGAACTTAAAAATGGCGAAGCCCAAAAAGTCAGCAGCGGTGCCACTACGGTTGATACTGGTATATTTACCGGACGTAGTCCCAAAGATAAGTATTTTGTAAAACAAGACGAGTCTCAGAAATATATTGCCTGGGGCGATGTTAATAAACCCGTCAGCAAAGAAATTTTTAACGAATTGCTTGATGTTGCCAAAGCACAGCTTAGTGGCAAAGATCTTTATGTAACCGATGTCTATTGCGGTTCCAGTCAGGCCAGTAAGCGTTCGGTGCGTTTTGTTTCCGAGTTGGCTTGGCAGTCACATTTTGTGACCAATATGTTTATTCGCCCTTCATTAGAGCAGCTGCAAACCTTTAAACCGGAATTTACAGTCTTAAATGCTTGTAAAACGGTTAATGACAAATGGAAAGAGCACGGACTTCACTCTGAAGTGTTCGTGATGTTTAATGTCGAAGAGAATATCGCTATTATTGGTGGAACCTACTACGGTGGCGAGATGAAAAAGGGCATCTTTTCGATGATGAACTACTGGTTGCCGCTAGAGGGAAAACTGTCGATGCACTGTTCTGCGAACGTGGGTCATGAAGGTGATGTGTGTCTTTTCTTTGGACTTAGCGGTACGGGTAAAACAACCCTTTCAACGGATCCACACCGCCGTTTGATTGGTGATGATGAACATGGTTGGGATGATGATGGCGTCTTTAACTTTGAAGGGGGATGTTACGCTAAAGTTATCAATCTTGATTCTTCGAGTGAGCCAGAGATTTATGGTGCAATTCGTCAGGGTGCATTGCTTGAAAATATTGTTGCGGATGCTGATGGTGTTGTTGATTTCACAGATGGTTCCAAAACGGAAAACACCCGCGTTTCGTATCCTATTTTCCATATTGAAAATCACGAATCGACGCTGCATGGTTCCCACCCTAAAAACATCATTTTCCTTACTGCCGATGCCTTTGGCGTATTGCCTCCGGTGAGTAAACTCAGTAAAGAACAGGCAATGTACTACTTTTTAAGCGGTTACACAGCCAAAGTTGCAGGAACTGAACGCGGTATTACTGAGCCGGTAGCCACGTTTAGCGCCTGCTTTGGTGAAGCATTTTTGCCACTGCATCCTACGGTGTATGCCAAACTGTTGGGTGAGCGTATCGACAAATATGGGGTTAATGTCTATTTGGTTAATACCGGATGGACAGGCGGACCGTATGGTGTTGGCAAACGCATGAGCATTAAAGATACGCGCGCTTGCATTAATGCCATTTTGGATGGCTCTATCAATAAAAGTGAATTCCGTTCCACTAAAACATTTGGTTTAAGTGTACCAAAAAGTCTTGGTGAAATCGATCCTAAGGTACTTTTCCCTCGCCAGGCGTGGGATGATAAAGAAGCGTTTGATGCAACACGCGACAAGCTAGCGCAGATGTTTATTAAGAACTTCAAAAAATATCAAACTGCCGATAGCGCATTTGACTTTTCAGCAGCCGGCCCAAAAATAGAAGCGTGATTTAAGCCTTTACGTTCTTTTTAAAAAGAGCGTAGAGTCATGTTGTCAATAGATTATTTGATACGTTTTTTTGTAGCACTTGTAAGATACCACCACAATAATCCTGCAAAAAGCACCAAAATTGCCGGCGCAATATAGGGTCGCTCGGCAACGATTTCATATCCTTTCATAATAACACTCCCAGAGGCGTAACTACCCAATCCAACAACAAGTGCCCAAATCGCGGCAGCAGCAAGATTTAAAACGGCAAAACGTTTCATATCATATTTGGTGAGTCCAATGGCTAGCGGAATCAGCGTTTTAATACCGTAAACATATTTTTGCAAAAAGATCACCCAATCCCCATGCTTTTTCATCAAAATATGCGAAAGCGCCAATTTGCGGCGGTGGCGGCGTAAATAGGTCATCATCTCGCTTTTTTGATAGCGTGTCATGTAAAACAGCAGCATATCGCCTAAAAAGTTGGCGGCAAATGCAATGGCTATTGAAAGAGTAATATCCATTTTTCCGGCATAAGAGAGCACGCCCGCGGCAAGAAGCCCGACAAAGCCGCCGCCAAGAGAGTAAAAAAAGAGTGCAATATAGCCGTATGTGGCAAGTGAGCTGAACATATCTTCCAAGAAAGTATCCTTACATGTAATGGTGCGAATCATAGTGTAAAAAAATGTATCGTTTACAACTGTTTGATCTTCATAATCTCATCGCGAAGGCGCGCCGCCTCTTCAAACTCCAAAGCCTTAGCCGCCTCTTTCATTTTGCGCGAGAGTTCGTCAACAAGTTTTTTGCGCTCGGCTTTGGGCATTTTATCAAGCTTTTTGCGTTTATTATAAAGCTCTCCGGCATCTTCGGTTTTGAGATTTTCATCGAGCTTGCGTTTGGTGGTTTTAGGCGTGATGCCGTGTTCTTGATTGTAGGCTTCTTGTTTGGCACGGCGTTCGTTGGTGACATCAATCGCACGGCGCATGGAGCCGGTGATTTTATTGGCATACAAAATAACCCGACCATTAACGTTACGTGCTCCACGACCAATAGTTTGAATCAGCGCAGTTTCCGAGCGTAAAAAGCCCTCTTTATCGGCATCAAGGATGGCAATTAGACTCACCTCAGGCAGATCCAGCCCTTCACGTAGCAGGTTAATACCGATCAGTACGTCAAAATCTCCTACGCGTAGTCCACGAATGAGCTGATTACGTTCAATCACATCAATATCTGAGTGCATGTACTGCACTTTAATGCCAAGATCAGCCAGATACTTTGTGAGTGCTTCAGCCATTTTTTTGGTGAGTACCGTAATGAGTACACGTTCATTATTGGCTGTGGTTTTTTTAATCTCATCATGAATATCTTCAACTTGATTGTCCGAACTTTTGATGGTAATTTGCGGATCAAGTAGCCCCGTGGGTCGGATAATTTGCTGCGCTTTAACAGCAGAGAGTTCCAGCTCATAAGCCGAAGGTGTGGCAGAGACAAAAAGATAATGCGGCGCCTTGTTAATAAACTCATCGGCTTTAAGGGGTCGGTTATCCAGCGCACTGGGAAGTCTAAACCCATACTCAACAAGTACCTCTTTTCGGCTGCGATCACCTGCATACATGCCGCGAAATTGTGGCAAACTCACATGCGATTCATCTACAATAATTAGGTATTTGTCATGATGCAGTTCAAAATAATCCAGCAGTGTATAAGGCGCTTCGCCCGGTTTTTTTTGCGTAAGATGACGCGAGTAGTTTTCGATTCCTTTGCACATTCCCGTGGCCTGAAGCATCTCTAAATCAAATTCACAGCGCTGTTTAAGCCGCTGTGCCTCAACAATTTTGTCATGTTTTAAAAGAAAATCAAGCCGTTCATCAAGCTCCTCTTCAATGCTTTTGATGGCGCGTGCAAGCTTCTCTTGTCCAACGCTAAACTGGCTGGTGGCGTAGATGGTCACTTTACTTTTATCTTCAAGCCGTTTATTTGAGAGCACTTCAAACGTGTAGATACTTTCAACGTCATCGCCAAAAAATTCAATTCGGATGGCCTCTTCTTCCATATAGGGGGGATACACATCAATCACATCGCCGTTTACACGAATATGACCGCTATCAAAATAGGTATCGTTGCGGGCATAACCCATCTCTACCAGACGCAGCAGCAGTTTTTTTTGACTCATTTCATCGCCGGTTTCGACAATTTGCACCATTTTTTCATACTCTTCAGGATCCCCCAAGCCATAATTGGCCGAAACCGAAGCAATAACAATGACATCATCATAACTAAGCAGATTGGCTGTGGCAGAGAGCCGTAGCCGCTCTAGCTCATCATTAATAGAGCTATCTTTTTCAATAAAAAGATCCTGACGCGGAATGTAGGCTTCGGGCTGGTAGTAGTCGTAATAGCTAATAAAATACTCTACATGGTTATTGGGAAAAAAAGATTTAAATTCACTATATAGCTGCGCGGCAAGGGTTTTGTTGTGGGTCATAATGATGGTGGGCATCTGGATGGCCTCAATGGTTTTGGCCATCGTATAGGTTTTGCCGCTGCCTGTCACCCCCTCAAGTGCACTGTATCGGTTGCCGCTTAAGATGCTTTTTGAAAGGGTTTTAATAGCCTCTGGCTGATCGCCTGCGGGTTCATACTCGGTTACTACCTGAAATTGTGCCACGTTGGTTCTTCGTATTGGATTATTATGCTAGAATTATAGCCAACACGATTTAAGGGATTTTTTGATGGGTGAACGCAATATTATAGATGTATTAAATGACAGAGTAGCACAAATACTTCAACACCACCAGCAACATTCGCAAGCTTTAAATGTTTTAAAAGAGCAGATAGCGCATAAAGATGAAGAGATTGCAAAACTTAGAGATGATATCGCTATGAAAGATATGGAGATCGAGGCAATTGTGAGCAAAATAGAGAGTATTTTGGGATAAATGACGTCACGTAATCAAATCATAACGGTGCTTTCGGAGTTGAAGCAGACACTGGTATCCGAAGGTTTTGAAATTGTTGGAATATTTGGTTCGTTTGCACGTGGTGAAGCAGATGAGTTTAGTGATGTCGATATTGCGTACCGGCTTGATCGTAAACGTTTTACCAACTATTATCCTGATGGTTTTTCAAAACTTTTGCGTATTGAAGCGATTCAAAAATCGCTAGAAACCCTTTTGCGTAAACGTATTGATTTGGTATCGCTACAAAGTTCTAATCAAGAGATGACACAATCAATGCTAAAAGAGATGATTTATGTCTGAAACGCTACGTCTTAAAAAAATATTTAAAGCACTAGAAGATATTGAGTTAATAATCAATTCAGAAGCGCTTAAAATATCACAAGCAATTGATGATGCAGTCATTAAGCCTGCACTACGGATGCAGATTGTAAAAATTGCCGAGCAATTTAACAAGTTAAAAGATGAAAATGCGTTTAAGACTTTGGAAGCTTTTGATACAAAAGATTTACGCGGACTCAGTGCAGTGCGCAATTTTATTGCCCATGACTACGACAGTGTAGATGATGACATTATAGAAAGCGTGATTCGTGAGAATCTTCCCAATATTAAAAAGTGCGTTACTACACTCCTTGAAGATGCGTATCTATGAGTAAAAAAATCAGTCTCACCATTAATGCCAAACGCTATGACATCGACATTGATGATGCATTTGCACCTTATTTAGAGCGTATCATGCGTGAAGACTTCAACGTACATAGCAATAACGATCTTAAACTGCTGCTTCAGGCTTATGTACGCCAAAACTATAAACTGTTTGAACTGGAACAACGGGTTGCTTCGTTAATTGCAAAGATTGACACGGCTGCTAATGATTAACAAATTGTTTAATATTCGGTTTAGGTTAGTAGTGTTATAGTGTTATTAAGGTTACGAGTGTAATCTAATTTTACTGATTAAGGAGGACGTTATGAAACGTTCTGGTTTTACTATGATTGAGTTGATCTTCGTGATCGTTATCCTTGGTATTTTGGCAGCGGTTGCTATTCCTAAAATGGTAGGCGTTCAAGAACAAGCACGTGCCGCAAAAGTTGGTGAGCTTGTATCACAGCTTAACAGTGTTATTGTTCCTCAGCTTTGGACAAAAGCACAAATTGGTTTTAATGGAAGTGTGAATGGTTATTTGTCAGATACTGGAACTCCAGGTACGAAAAAGCAATTAGACTATTACACTGAAATTCCTGCAAATTTTGTAGGTGGAGGTGATTCTATGCAGACAAAATTTGCCAATTGTCCGGCTACAACTACTACGCCATTGCAAACATGTATCGTACTTTCTGATGCCACTAACAATTTGTATATATATGTACGTGATGGAAACTTAACAGATTCACCACGTTTTTGGTATAGTACGAAAAGTGATGGCGGTGATGCCGGCGACTTTAACGTCTCTAAATCTTCTTTCTAAGTCTGTATAAGACTTTTTAGCAAGCTTCTGTGGGCTTGCTATTTTAAAATTTGTATATGGGGCTAAAAGCTATGAAAACTGCATTTACCATGATTGAACTTGTTTTTATTATTGTTATCCTTGGTATTTTGGCAGCAGTAGCATTTCCAAGGCTTGCACCGGCAATTCAGGATGCTCAAGAATCAAAAGGGCGTTCAACAGTATCTGCGGTTCGTTCTGCTATTGCTAATGCAAGGCAACAAAATATGATTGCTGGAGTCACTACATATCCTGTAGCACTAGATGATGCAACTGCAAATACATCAGGAGAACAGTTGTTTGACGGCACTGCAGCAATTCCAATGTTGCAATATCCTCTAATCGCTAAACCAGCAGCAGGTTACTGGATGAAGACAGGTGCAAAGACATATAACTTTTATGTAAACAATACTACTACAGTAGCATTTACTTATGCAGATGTTGCTACTGCTACTCAAAGAGCAGGTACATTTGATTGTGATCATACCGGTAATTACTGTAGAGCATTAACTGAATAGTGCTGCATGCACTTTTTTATTACAAGGTAGCCATTCTTGGCTCACCTTTATCTTCCCTTACATTTGAATCTTCATTAAAATTTGAACCATGTCAATTTATAGTAGTTTTTTTTCAAAAAAAAGAGAAATTAGCTGTTGTTGTTGAGAGTGTTGAAAAACCAGATTTTAAAACCGAAAACATCCAAAAAATATTGCCCCAATACTTTTCTTTGTCTCAATATCTAATAGCACAGTTCATTAGTGAGTATTATTTTTGCTCACTGGGCGAAGCATTGCAGCTTTTTGTGCCGTTTAACAGCGACACTAAAGCCACATTATCTGAATGTTCATTGCAACGTATTGCACTCTCTCTCAAACAGCAAGAAGCGCTTGATTTTTTAAAACAGCACAAGGTGTCGCTGCTTTTTGGCGATACGGGATCGGGCAAGACCGAGATTTACATGAGCTATTTTCAAGAGCTTACATGTAAAGGAAGGCGTGCGCTTTTTTTGTTGCCTGAAATTTCGCTCACTCCACAGATGCAGCGGCGTTTGGAAGTGCATTTTGGTGATGGTGTTGTGTTGTGGCACTCCAAAATGAGCAAGGCTCAAAAAGCAAAAACATTAGAGAAAATTTTAAACGGTGAGGCGATGATTATCGCAGGGCCGCGTTCGGCACTTTTTTTACCCATTGAAAATTTGGGTTTGATTGTGGTGGATGAGGAACATGATGATAGTTATAAATCGGCCTCGCGTCCACGTTATCATGCGCGTGATGTTGCCATTTACATGGGAAAAGTGCTTGGTATTCCTGTGGTGCTTGGCTCTGCAACGCCTTCGCTGAGTTCGTATGAAAAGTTCCCCCATGTCCGTCTTAAAGGCGGTTATTACGAGAGCAAGCGAAGCTTTGTGTTTGAGCCGCAGCGCGAATCAATTAGCACGTTTTTAGCTGAAATGGTTGCCAATAATGCCAAAGCCAATCGGCAGGCGATTATGTTTATTCCCACGCGTGCTAATTATAAATATCTCATCTGCGATACCTGCGGTTATACGCTAGAGTGTCCGTTTTGCTCGGTGGGGATGAGCTTGCATGCCAAACATAATGCGATGAAGTGTCATTACTGCAACTATACCGAACCCATTCCCACGCAGTGCGCCAAGTGTGGATCGCACATGTTAGAAAACGCACGTATGGGAACGGCTGAGGCAATAGCGTACTTTCAGACGCATCAGCCAAAGCTAAGAACGTTGCAGTTTGATCGTGATACCATCACCACACAAAAAAAACTGATTCACGCATTGCAGCAGTTTAATGAGGGTGAGATTGACTTGCTGATTGGAACGCAGATGCTCTCTAAAGGGCATGATTATCATGATGTGACGCTAGCCGTGGTGATGGGGCTAGATAACATGCTACAACTTAGCGATTATCGTGCGCGTGAAAAAACGCTTTCGTTGTTGATTCAAATTGCCGGACGTGCGGGGCGAAAGCATGATGCTAAGGTGATTGTGCAGAGTTATTATGAACACTTTTTTGCCCCTTATCTTGATAATTACGAACAGTTTTTAGAAGATGAAAAAAAAGTGCGCAAAGGGCTTTATCCTCCGTATAAAAAGATGGCGCGTTTGCTGTTTTCGCATAAGAAACGTGAAACGGCTTATGATGCCATGCATGAAATGCTTACCAAGATTCAAACCTATAGCAACAATGTAGAAGTTGTGGGTTATGGAGCCGCAGCTATTGAACGCATTGGATCCAAGTACCGTTTTGCAATTTTGCTGCGTTCGGACAAAAGCACCCATCTCATTAAGGTCATTAAGGCGACCAGACACAAACTCTCTGAAGTCGATATGGATCCTGTAGAGTTTTCATAAAAGAGTGTTTTAACATCCAAATCGCTACAATCAGCACTATGATTACACGCTATCCTACCAAACAGATTTTTGTCGGAAACGTTGCCGTAGGCGGTGACGCACCGATTTCGGTGCAATCCATGACCTATTCACAAACCCGCGATATTGAAGCAACGGTTGAACAGATTAATCGCTTGCATTTTGCAGGGTGCGATATGGTGCGGGTTGCGGTGCCTGATATGGAAGATGCGCTGGCGCTTAAAGCGATTAAAGAGCGCATTGCTTTGCCTCTTATTGCCGATATTCATTTTAATTACCGTTTAGCACTTGTGGCAGCCGAAGTGGTGGATTGTATTCGCTTTAATCCAGGGAATATTGGTGAAAAAGGGCGTATTAAAGAGATTGTCAAGGCGTGTCAAGAGCGTCATATTCCCATCCGCATTGGCGTTAATGCCGGAAGTTTGGAAAAAGAGTTTGAAAACCGTTATGGTCAAAGTGCTGAGGGCATGGTGGCCTCTGCCGAATACAACATTAAATACCTTGAAGATCTGGGATTTAGCGATATTAAAGTCTCATTAAAAGCCAGCGATGTACAACGAACGGTAGCGGCATATCGTATGCTGCGGCCTAAAAACAGTTACCCCTTTCATCTTGGCGTAACCGAAGCGGGTACGAAATTTCATGCTACGATAAAGAGTGCCATAGGTTTGGGGGCTTTGCTGCTTGATGGCATTGGTGATACGATGCGTGTTTCCATTACGGGAGCGCTTGAAGAAGAGATACATGTAGGACGTGCGATTTTAAAAGATAGCGGGGTGGCAGCGCACGGGCTTAATATTATCTCTTGTCCTACCTGTGGGCGGATCGAAGCCGATCTTGTTAGCGCCGTGGCTGAAGTGGAAGCACGTACCAAGCATATTGATGTGCCGCTTAATGTGTCGGTGATGGGGTGTGTGGTGAACGCCATTGGTGAAGCCAAACATGCTGATGTGGCGATTGCTTATGGCAAGGGATCGGGTCTTATCATGGTTAAAGGTGAGGTTGTAGCGCGTTTGGATGAGCAAGAGCTTGTGGATCGTTTTGTAGCCGAGGTGGAAAAGATGGCCCATAAGGAGCGAGGAGAATAATGCAAGAGAATCTGTACAATCTCGCATTTGAGCGCTCCATTTTAAGTTCCATTATTTTTGAGCCTTCGCAGTTTGATGAAATGGAAGCCATTTTACATGTAGATGATTTTTATCTGGCAGCACATCAAGATATTTATAAAGCAATCACAACGCTTTCGCGTGCAGACAAACCCATTGATGAAGAGTTTTTAAAAAAAGAGCTAGAGCGTAGCAAAAAGTTTGATGAAGGGATTATGCTAGGCATTTTGACTGCCAATCCAATCTCAAACACCATGGCGTATGTACGAGAACTTAAAGACAAGGCGCTAAAACGCCATCTGCTGACCCTTACCACCGAGATTAAACGTGTTACACTTGAAGAGGAGCTTCCTGGGGATGAAGTGATCGACATCGTAGAAAAAAAGCTTTATGAGATCACGCAAGAGAGCCAAAGCGCTGATTTTCTTGACGCACCGACCGTAACCGATAAAACGTTGGCCTTCATCGAAGAGATGAAAGCGCGCGGTGATTCGGTACTGGTGGGCGTGGATACCGGCTTTGCCGAACTGAATAAAATGACCACCGGTTTTGGCAAAGGCGATCTGGTTATTTTGGCGGCGCGGCCGGCGATGGGGAAATGCCTTGGCAAAGGAACTAAGGTTGTGATGTTTGACGGCACTTTAAAAAATGTCGAAGATGTCAAGGTCGGTGATCAACTCATGGGAGATGATTCAACACCACGAAATGTACTATCACTGGCACGAGGCAAAGAGAAGATGTATTGGGTACGTCAAAATAAGGGGATTGATTATCGGGTGAATGAATCTCATATTCTCTCGCTTAAACGTAGCCGAAACGAAGGCTCTCATCAGCATGGGGATGTACTTAATATTGATGTAAAAAGTTATCTTGATAAAAGTGATAAATTCAAAAGTAATTATAAAGGCTACAAGGTTAGTATTGATTTTAAGCCATCAGATGTAGCGATCGAGCCATATTTTTTGGGCTTATGGCTAGGTGATGGAACTTCAAGCAGTGTAGATATTACCAATGAAGATGCAGAAATTGTCTCTTACCTTGAGGCCTATGCACAGCGATTAGGATTAGTATTTAAAAAACGTGACAATAAAGAGCGTGCACCGACATTGAGTATTACAAAAGGTTATCAGGGGGGAGATCAGCAAAATGATGGCTCACTTCAAACGCTTTTATTGCAACAGGGACTTTTAAACAATAAGCACATTCCTCATGCGTATATACAAAACTCCCAAGCCGTAAGATTGGAACTTCTAGCAGGTCTTATTGATAGTGACGGCTACTACGATGATGAGTTTCATATCTTTGAGGTTGTTCAAAAAGAAGAATTACTGGCATGTCAAATTAAATATCTGGCGGATACTTTAGGGTTTCGCACCTCGTTAAAAAAGAAAAAGGCAACGATTCGCGATATAAACTATAGCAGTGACGTGTATCGGGTGCGGATATTTGGTCATTTAGAGAAAATTCCAACGAAAATTGCACGAAAACAGGCACGTAAACGCGAAGCAAAACGCGATATTTTGCATACCGGTATTCGTGTGGAGTATGACAAAGAGGATGCGTATTACGGTTTTGTGCTCGATGGCAACCATCTTTTTTTACTTGAGGACATGAGCGTAACACATAATACCTCTTTTGCTCTTAACATGGTACAAAACCTCCTCAATCACGGCAAGGGTGTAGCCTTTTTTTCACTGGAGATGCCTGCTGAGCAGTTGATGTTAAGATTACTAAGTATTAAAACCTCGATTCCGTTGCAAAAATTGCGTTTGGGTGATGTGCAAGGGCAAGAGGAAAAACGTCTTAAAGATGCCATAGCTACCATGCGCAAATCGCATCTTTTTGTAGATGATGGCGGATCGGTCAATATTAATCAGCTTCGCTCACGATTGCGAAAACTCAAAAGCAAACACCCCGAGATTGAGCTGTGCGTGGTGGATTATTTGCAGATTATGAATGGCTTGGGTGGTAAGGATCGGCACTTGGAAGTGAGTGAAATTTCACGTGGGCTTAAAATGCTGGCACGTGAACTGGAGATGCCTATTGTAGCGCTTTCACAGCTCAATCGCGGGCTGGAATCGCGCCATGATAAGCGTCCGATGCTTAGCGATATTAGAGAGTCTGGCTCTATAGAGCAAGATGCCGACATTATTTTATTTGTGTATCGTGATGATGTGTATCTGTACAAAGAGGAAAAAGAGCGCGAAAAACAGGCCAAAGCGGAAGGCAAAGAGTTTAATAGCCAGTATGTTGAAAAAGAGGAAGAAGAGGCCGAGATTATCATAGGCAAGCAGCGTAATGGTCCCACAGGTCATGTCAAGCTGACGTTCCAGAAAAAGCTAACACGTTTTGTGGATACGCCCAGCTTTGGCGGCATTGAGATTACATATGAGAGCATCGATACGACTTCGGCCAAGATGGGAATTGATGAGGGCGGCGGCAGCGTCTCGATGCCTGTGATCTAATGACACTAGAGCGTCCAGAGCTGTTTGATCGCCGCTCCTTGGGCGTATTTGCTCTTTTTATGGCATTAATAGCGGCATTTGTGCTCTCAAAACACTACGCTGATTACCGCGAGCTTAAACGTTTTGATACCGCGCAGCTTGATATGCAGGTGCTCTCACATCAGATAAAAACCAACAAGAATCAAACCTACGCTCTATTGAAACTGCATCATGATGATGTCACATTGTATACACGTGTTTCAAAACACTATCGCAATCTTCAAGGACGAACCATTCGTGTGTTGTTTTGGCCAAAAAACATTACGTTTGCATCGTATCTTGGCGGTACGTTTGTGCGAAGTGCGGTGCTAAAGCTTTATCCCGAACTAGATACAAAAGAGCGTCTTAGCCGTGACATTGCCGCGCAGCATGAGAGCAATGATATGGGTGCACTCTATGGCGCACTTTTTTTTGCCACGCCAATGCATAGCCAACTGCGCACAAAACTCTCAGCACTGGGTGTATCACATCTGCTGGCTATCAGCGGTTTTCATTTGGGACTGCTTTCGGCTTTTGTTTTTGGTATTTTGTATTGGCCTTATCGTCTGGTGCAATCGCGCTATTTTCCCTGGCGGCATCGCAATCGTGATCTGTTTGTATTGACACTGACGGTACTAGGAGCGTATCTGCTTTTTTTAGGATGGATTCCTTCATTGATGCGTGCTTTTGTGATGTTGCTGGTGGGCTATGTGCTTTATGATCGAGGCATTAAAGTACTTTCAATGCAAACGCTTTTGGTTAGTGTGGCGCTATTGCTTGCATTGTGGCCCACACTTTTTTTCAGTATTGGATTTTGGCTTTCTGTTGCGGGAGTGTATTACATCTTTTTGTTTTTGATGTATGTAGACGGTTTTTCTAAGCTCTTGCAAGCCGTTGTGCTCTCATTTGGAGTCTATGTGATGATGTTGCCGTTTGCACTTTATTTGTTTGGAACGTTTTCGCTTTGGCATCCGCTTTCTATGGTGTGGACGCTGCTCTTTACGCTTTTTTATCCACTCTCTATGCTCTTACATGTAATAGGCTGGGGCGCTATGCTTGATGTGCCAATTTTGTGGATGTTAAAGCATGTTCATGCGTTTGGCGTGGCACTACCATTTGGCATCTTGGCGTTACATGTAACGCTCTCACTGCTGGCTTTGCGTTATCGCGTCGCTTTCATCCTGGCGCTCGCTTTGGCGATCATCATCGCTATAGGCGCGATTAAGCAGGTAGCATAATTTAAGACCATAAATAAAGATGATCCATGATACATAAAGCCACAGTAGAAAAAAGAGCAAGGCTGAAAACGAGCCGTAGATGGTGGCGTAACTCTTGTTTAAAAAGACGTAGCTGATAAAGCCGCTTTTGGCAAGACTCCATACCAGCGAGATAAGAAATGAACTGATAGCGGCGGCTTTGGTATGGGTTTTGGCAACCGAAGCAATTTTAAAAATCAGAAAGAAAAGCGCCCAGATAATGAGATAGGGCAGGAATGACATTAGGTTAAACCAGCCGCTGATGATCTGATGCGAGCTGATATACAGATGCATCTTTCCGGTAATATAAAACGAGGCAATCAGGGCCAAGGGCGTTAATGTTAAAAGTGTCCAGTAGGTGGTAATGGATTCCCAGATGGTGCGTTGGCGGGTTTTAAAAATTTTGGCCACAATATACTCAAAGTTTTGAAAAAAAAGCAGTGCCGCGACGATCACCATAATAAGACCGATAGCGCCGAGTTTTCCGGTGTTTTGCAAAAAACTGTCAAGATGCTCAGTAATCATTTCAGAATGCACCGGAACCAGATTTTCAAAAATAAAGCTTTTGATGCTGGCATACTGCGTTTCAAAACTTGGCAGACTGGTGAAAATGCTTAGGCTAATGAGTAGCAGCGGCACAATGGTAAAGATGGTGTAGTAGCTTAAACTGGCTGCATAAAGTGTGAGCTCTTTGTCAAAAAAAAGCGCAATATAGTATTTTGCTTCTTTATACAGCGCTTTATAATCCATAACTAACGTAAACCCATTTTGTGCGGATTGAGAATGTTGTTGGGATCAAAGGCGTGTTTAATATCTTCAAATAGCGTCATCTCTTCTTCACTAAAAGCCATGCGCATATAGGGTGCTTTGGCAATACCGATGCCGTGTTCCCCGCTGAGCGTTCCACCAAGATCAATGGTTGCTTGAAATACCTCTTCAATTGCTTGATAGGCAATCTTAACCTGTTCGCTATCGCTGCCATCCACCATCACGTTGGTATGCACATTGCCATCTCCCGTGTGCCCAAAACAAGGAATCTTAACCTGATATTTTTCGGCAATGGCGTAAAAACGCTCCAGCAGTTCGGGCAGGGCAGAGCGGGGAACGGTAACGTCTTCGTTGAGTTTTTTGCTGCCATATACGCTAAGACTTGGTGATGCGTTGCGGCGGGCAAACCATAAATCGGATGCCTCTTTAGCATCTTTGGCAATTTTAAATGTGCTACAGCCGTTCTCTTTAAAGACCCGTTCGATGATCTCTAACTGAAAATCAAGGTCTTCCATAAGATTGCCATCCACATCGGTTACCAAAATGGCTCCGGCATCCACTGGCAGACCTTTGTGAAATGTCTGTTCGACTGCGCGAATGGTGAGATTGTCCAAAAACTCCATAGCAACCGGCGTGACACCGCTGGCCATCGTTTTATACACCGCTTCCATGGCGCTGTGAACGCTATCAAAGATTCCCATGGCGGTTTTGGTATGTTTGGGTTTACTCAGCAGTTTCAGCGTGATTTCGGTGGTAACGGCCAGTGTGCCTTCACTGGCAATAAGAATGCCGGCAATGTTGTATCCCGCCACATCTTTAATAGTGCGTTTGCCTGCTTTGATGATGTCGCCATTAGGACGCACGGCGCGAATGGCCATAACGTAATCTTTGGTAATGCCGTATTTTGCGGCGCGCATACCGCCTGCATTTTCATTAACATTGCCGCCGATGGTCGAGTACTCTTGGCTGGCAGGATCGGGTGGATAAAAAAGTCCCACCTCTTCCACGGCGCGCTGTAAATCTTTGTTGATTACCCCAGGTTGTACTACAGCCACCATGTTTTGCATATCAATTTCTAAAATTTTGTTCATATGCTTTTCAAGTGCCAAAACAATGCCGCCCGAACTAGGAAGCGCGCCGCCTGTAAAACCGCTGCCCGCGCCGCGTGGCACAATAATGATGCGATGCTCGTTGCAGTATTTTAAGATGGCGCTTACATCTTCTTCGTGGCGCGGAAAAATAACGGCGTCAGCTTCAAAACGTTCGCGCGTGGCATCGTAACTGTAGGCAATAAGATGGGCTTTATCGCTGTAAAGATTCTCTTGGCCGACAATAGCGCTTAGTGCTTTAAGGTGTTGGGGTGTCATCATGCTATTTCTCAATCTCGAATTGCTCTAATAATACCGTGTACTTACTATGGGCACTTTTAAGATATTGAAAGAGTTTTTCGTTTTTGGTGTTGTTTAATACGAGTAGCTTCATATAATAAGGATCGTAGGTTTGAAGGGTGTCGCTGCCTTCGCCAAACCAGTTGGTAGGAATCTCTGTGACATTGCTGTAAAAGGGAAGTTGTGTGCTTTTGCGCTCTTGCTCAAACGGGGTGATGTCAAGTAACGCGAGGCTTTTGCAATCAACAGTAAAGAGGGCATTATCGAGGTACATGTAAAGCAGTCCCACCGAGGCACTCTCGCAATAGTCGCGCATATCTGATGCCAAAGGTGTTCCGTGCCCTTCATAAGACAAAAATGCGGCAAAGCCATCAGGATGGACCCAATGAATGGTTTGGATGCGAGATGTAATCTCATGATAAAGATCATCATTAGGCGCAATTAGCATGGCGCGTTCGTAACTGTAGGCCAAAACAGCAATATCACCGTTTTGTGCCTTCCATGTGCCATGAGGTAGTGAATTTTGTTGGACTCCCTTATAGGGCGAAAGCGTGAGCGTAGCAGTACCGTTTTGTGCATCAAACGCGCTCACTACGGCACTTGCCACGATGGTGCGCTGCTCTTCATTGAAAGGGTGTACAATAAAACCGCTGACACCCGGATCAATCGCAGGGACCTTTATGGTGGCGCTATTGCCATCAATATGCTCTATGGGCGTTTGAATGGAAGCTGCAAAGAGTAAGATTGGTAGCATTAAAAAGGTTAAAAATTTCACGTATTTCCTTACATGTAAGGGGGTTATAGGAGCACGATTATACTCAATGGTAAGTAAATCTTTGCTACCCTTGCATAATAATTTTTGGTGAGGCGTGATCATGCGATGGATTTTGCTATGGATGCTTCCCGTGCTACTTGCGGCTCATAATGTAGAGTTTGAGCGGTGGCCGTCGGGAGAAACATTACTGACATTTTTAGACAAGCAGCAACTACCGCAATCGGTTTATTATGAACTTGACAAGGAAGATCAAAAACTGACCGAAGAGATCCAAAGCGGCGCCAATTACCAGATTGTTCGTGATCGTATGGGAAAGATTGAACAGGTTCTCATTCCGGTTAATGACGAACTGCAACTGCATATTACATGTAATTATGAGACAAGCGATGCCAATACAACAGCAGCGTCGTGCGCATTGAGTCCTATTCCTATTATTAGCGAAACGCATCGTGAAGCTTTTACGGTTACGATCCAAAACTCACCTTATAACGATATTTTTGAAGCAACGGGCTCTCGGGCATTGGCAACACTTTTTGTGAGCGGCTTTAAAAACTCGCTCAATTTTCGCCGTGATTTACGCAGGGGCGATCGTCTGGTGATGATTTATGATCAGAAATACCGTTTTGGGCGTCCTTTTTCATTGCCGGAATTGGTGGCGGCAATGATTGAGATGCGAGGCAAAAAACATTACGTGTATCGTTATGATGATGGGCGTTTTTATGATGAAAAAGGTGCTCAGGTAGAGGGCTTTTTACTCTCACGTCCGGTTAATAATGCGCGCATCAGTTCTCCCTTTACCAAACGCCGTTTTCATCCTATTTTAAAACGTTACCGTGCCCATTTGGGTATTGATTATGCGGCGCGAAGCGGTACACCCGTGATGGCGGCTGGAAGCGGCAAGGTTATTACTGCCGGGTTTAATAGAGGCTATGGCAAGGTAATTAAAATACGCCATGGTGATGGCTATATGACACTCTATGCGCATCTTAAGAGTTTTCGCAAGGGCATTAAAAGCGGCACCAATGTTAAAAAAGGGCAGGTTATTGGATATGTGGGCTCTACAGGGCTTTCTACCGGACCGCACCTGCATTTTGGGTTGTATAAAAATGGTAGAGCCATTAACCCGGCTAGTGTGGTGCAGGTAACAACCAAAAAACTTTCCGGCAAAGAGCGCAAGGCATTTTTAAGAGATAAAGAGCGCTATGACGCACAGATAGCGCAACACCTTGAAAAAGAGACAAAGCCGCGACATCAAGGGAGCTATCAGTATGTTTATCAACTTGATGAGAATTTTCAGAAGAAAGCGTTATGAAACGTCATTACAGTGAGATGCAGCATGATTTTGAGCGCTATCTCGAAGATCCTGAAAATCATGAACTCCATCCTAGTGACATTGCCTATTTAGTTAAAAAGCTTCGTAAAAAAGATCCCGAAGCCTTTTATGCCACTATTGACCGTATTCCTAAAGAGATGCTGGGTGAAGTGTTGCTGGAGCTTCCTGAAGAAGCTAAAGATGCAGCCATTACCTACCTTTCTCCTGATGATTTGGCCGAAGCAATTGAAGATCTTGAATCGGATGATGCTACCGACTTGGTTCAGGATATTCAAGAGCTTGATGAAGGAAAATCGCAAGATGTTTTGGATCAGCTTGATGAAGAGTATCAAGACGACATTGGCAAGCTCAGCCGCTATGAAGAGGATCAAGCCGGTGCATGGATGCAGACCGAGCTTTTTGATGCCACGATGGACGAGACGATTCAAAGTTCGGTAGATCGCTTGCGCAGGCTTAAAGACGAAGGCGAACTGGAAAACGTGCATCGGGTTTTTATTGTCAACGATCACCATCGCCTGATTGCTACGTTAGGACTTGAGGATCTGATTGTTTATGATTTTTCCAAAACGTACCGGGAGATTTTGGAAACCAAAGAGCTGCGCTATGTGGAAGCTACCGATGATATTGAGCGCGCCGCAACCATGTTTGAGCAGTACGACCTTTCGGTATTGCCGGTGGTTGACTGGCAGGGCAAGCTGGTAGGCCGGATTACATCTGATGATATCTACGATGTTATCGAAGAGCGCGCTACCGAGCAGATCTATAATCTTGCCGGGGTTAACGACGATGCCGAATATGAGGAGAAAATCTGGGGGATTTTTAAAAAACGCTCAAGCTGGCTCTTTATTAATCTCTTGACCGCTATTTTGGCTTCGGTGGTGATTGGCTTGTTTGATGCGACGCTTGCGGCATTTATTCCTTTAGCGGTTTTGATGCCCATTGTGGCTTCGATGGGGGGTAATGCCGGAACGCAGACGCTAACCGTTATGGTACGCCGTATTGCTTTGGGAGAGATTGATACCGAAAATGCCCGCCATGCGCTTAACAAGGAGATTGTAGTCTCTTTGTTAAACGGGATGCTCTTTGCGCTGCTGATGGGTGTTATTGCCTGGGCATGGTTTGGCAACAGTATGCTTGGCGTGGTGATTGGTGCGGCCATGATTATTAATCTGCTGATTGCAGGATTGTTTGGTGCTGCGATTCCGTTGATGCTTAAGCGCTTGCAGATTGATCCGGCGGTGGGTTCAACGGTTTTGCTAACAACGGCAACGGATGTGTTTGGTTTTTTAAGCTTTTTGGGATTGGCACAACTGTTTTTACTGTAAAGCCATCAGGCCTTACATGTAAAGGTTAGAAGAGATAAGAGACGTTAAAGTAGTAGCTGCGTCCCGGCTCGTTAAGCATGATAACGTCAGAGTTGGCATCACCGGTAATTAGCGTGAGGTCTTTGTAGGTGTTGGAGACGGCATAGACTTTATCAAGCACGTTGTCAATACCGGCGGCAAAACCAAAACCGCTCTCAAAACGGTGATTGAGTTTTAGGTTCATAATGGCATATCCCACAATCTCCTGCTCACCGTTATCGGCGTCAAAATCGCTCCAGGTATCGGCGGCAACACCTTCAACTTTAACATAGCTGTTGGCGGCATACTCATACGTAAACGCAAGCGTTCCTTTGAGCGGCGGGATGTCGGCTAAGTTTTTATCGCTTTGGCCTGCAAGCGCTTCATCTTTTTCGCCGCGTTGATACGCCACGCCCAGATCAAAATAGGCATTATCCATAACATAAAGCGATGCGCTCAGTTCGGCACCATAAATGGTGGCATCAATATTGGCAAATTTGTTGGCACCCATTTTAGTGGCGTTGTAATAGATGTAGTTGTTTAGCATGTTGTAAAAGAGTTTGGCACGGGTTTGGAGCATATTGCCGTTATATTCTGCGCCCAGATCAACTTGATGATTGGTAGTAGCATCAAGATCAGGTGTTCCCATTTGCACCTGTTTGCCCATGTTTGGATCACCCGCAGTGCTGATAGGTTTACCTAAAATATAGAGTTCTCTAGCATCGGGAACACGATGACCGCGCCCTAGGCCGCCAAATACTTTAACGCTTTCACTAAGTGCGTATGTTGCCATGATGTTGGCACTAATGCCGGTGTAATCATTGCTTTGCCACGGATTGCTACCCACAATGCCTTGCGCTCTGTTGTAGGCTTCTGGTGTTACGCTGGTTGCATCAAAGCGGGCGCCAAAATCTAGCTGAAAATCGCCAAAGCGGTTGGTGGTTGAGGCAAAAAGTGCCATGTTTTCGGTATCGGTGCTGGTGATGCTGGTGCCAACAAATGCACCGTTTTTCTTGTAATCGCCGTCCCAGTTGCGCATGGAGTAATCGGCGCCGATGCTAAGCTCCATATTGTCGGTGACATCCATGCTGTTTTTAATGCGTGCTCCGTCCATGTCGGTTGTGAGTTCGTTTGACATAACCCCCATAGCACTGCTTTTACGATAGGCGTTTGACATAGGGTGCCAGACATGTGAGTGATAATATTTGGCGACAAACTCTTTGGAAAAGTCGCTAAGATCGGTGGCGACATATTCAACATCGTAAATGGTTGAGTCATCCTCAATGGCATCCATAGGGCTGGAAGGATAAAGAATATCACGCGATTCATTTTGCGTGGCGCTGAGTTTGAGCAGATGGTTTTCGGCCAGATTGATGTGTACTTTGCCCAGATAAGAGGTTTTATTGTAGGCTCTCATGTCATGATCGGTTGGTTTAAAGGCCATTCCCGCAACCGTAGGGTTGTTGGTGATGTAGTTATCAACCTGATCGGCGAGTGAATCACCGTTGCCATCTTCGTACTGGCCGCTGCGCTCTGCTGTGGCGGTTAAAAGCAGGCGTACGGTGTCGTTACCGCCCGTGATGGTGCCTGATGCACGGTTTTGGCCAAAACTGCCTGCGCTAAGATCGACTGAGCCGTGAATATCTTTTTGCGGTGCTTTGGTGCTTACCTTGATGCCACCACTCATGGTGCCAAAATTTTCCACATCATAAGGCCCATCAACAATACTAACGCTCTCAATATTGCTAGTGATAACGTGCGATGTTGGTGGGTCCATACGGTTAGGACACGCCCCGAAAACTTTAGTGTCATCAACCGTAACAGCGATGTTGTCGCGTTTTTGACCGCGCAAGATGACATCGTTAGAGATGCCGCTGCGGCGGATCATGGTAACGCCAGGTGTTTCATTGCTAATGGCATCGGCCAAATCGGCGGATTCAACAACATTAGCACCTAATTCATTAATGGTAGTAGCTTCGATCTCAATAGTTTTGAGTTGTGATGCTGAAAGTAAAGCACACAACGCCAAAGAAAGCGGTAATATTTTTTTCATACAATAACCTTAAACATATATATGTGCGGGTATTGTGCAAAAAAAGTGTTAAGAAAATGTTAAAACTTATGCCTTAAATCAGGAAAATAGCCAATATTAGGGAGATTGGTGGCAATGGGTAAATAATAACACATGGTTAATGTTTAATAATATGGCAGTATTAGATAAAATTCAAAATATTAAAGCGTTAGGTTCTTATGCTAAAAGAGAAAATTACCATAGTATTGTTGCCGGGGCTCAATGGAACAGAGGGACTGTTTCAGCCGTTGATGGAGCGTGCACCTGAAATTTTTAACGTGCTGTGTATTTCGTATCCAACGGATGAGATAAAAGATTATGCCGAATTAACAGCTATGGTGCTTTCTCGGCTTATGTTAATTCAGGGCAAGTTCATTTTGGTGGGTGAGTCGTTTTCTGGGCCGATTGCACTATTTGTAAGCCATCAAAAACCGCAAGGGCTTTTGGGAACAATATTAGTGGCAACCTTTATTTCAGCTCCAAATTTAAAAATAGGTCGCTTTTTGCCCTGGACGCTTGGTTTTAGGGTGGCAAAACCGCTATATGCACTAAGAATCGCTCTAAATAGAGGCAAAAATTCTTCTCTTTTAAAAGCCACTTCTACAGAATTGCAAAAAGTGATGCCAAAAGTGCTTGCATCAAGAATCCAGCAGGTATTTTCAGTTAATGCTAACGTTGCATTAAAAGCGTGTAGCGTTCCTCTTGTTTATTTTCGCGGCACTAATGATATTGTGGTGCCACAATGGAATCTTGAAAAAATCGTAAGACTCAAACCGGATATTAAAGTGGTTTTGTTTGAGACACAGCACTTTTTACTGCAATCAAAGCCACTAGAAGCATGGGATGCAATAGCGGCGTTTGCAAATGAAGTGGCTTGATAAGCAGCGTTTTTAGCCGACGTTTCAGGCAAAAGGAAGGTGTTTCTGCCTGTGCGGCAGTGTACGAACTCAGCTCAGGCGCCGCTATGGAGATCGTTTTCTAAGCTGCCTATGCGGCAGTGTACTTCCCGAACCCGACTCACCGGAGATGATGACATTTTCTAAGCTGCCTATGCGGCAGTGTACGGCACCCAAAGTCGAATCTGCTTTTTCTGTATTTTCTAAGCTGCCTATGCGGCAGTGTACCGGGGTTGGGAAGATAGTCATTGCTATAGATAGGGGCGACAAAAAAAGCGTATACCACAAAATATATAGCGGTCAGGTTTACAAGGATGATCATGCACTTGAGAGAGCTTTGGAAGGGAAAACGAAGATATTTTGAGACGGCTGGCCGGGAATTGAACCCGGGCCCGAGTGCTTGCGCAGTCCGCTCTACCGCTGAGGCTTACTCAGCCGCCTCTTACCCGAATTGTAGCACAAAAACGAAAAACGGCGTATATTTTGCCGTGAATTTCTAAGCTGCCTATGCGGCAGTGTACGTGATCGTGTCGTATCTGGTGCCGCCTGAACTTTTCTAAGCTGCCTATGCGGCAGTGTACTTCTTTGTCGGACGGCGAACGCTGATGTCGAATTTCTAAGCTGCCTATGCGGCAGTGTACTTCAACCTTCACTGCATAGCTCATACAGCGATTTTCTAAGCTGCCTATGCGGCAGTGTACAAACATCAAATTATGCTACATCCTCCGACTATATTTCTAAGCTGCCTATGCGGCAGTGTACCGTATAACGGGTCTGGACAAATATGCTTTTTTTTTCTAAGCTGCCTATGCGGCAGTGTACGTGTTGATGATGAGAGTTTTGAGTTTTCAATTTTTCTAAGCTGCCTATGCGGCAGTGTACATGGATGAGCTTGAATTAATGTATGAACAAACTTTCTAAGCTGCCTATGCGGCAGTGTACAAATTAAAATTGAACAACATCACTTAAAAAGATTTCTAAGCTGCCTATGCGGCAGTGTACAGTGAAAAGATGAAGCTAAAAAGTAAATATGATTTCTAAGCTGCCTATGCGGCAGTGTACTACCTTGATTATAGATAATAATTGCATCTTTTTTTCTAAGCTGCCTATGCGGCAGTGTACAGGCGCTACAAGTTCACGCTTACAATGAAAAATTTCTAAGCTGCCTATGCGGCAGTGTACCCATCTTTAAAAAAAGACGCATAGCTCTATCATTTCTAAGCTGCCTATGCGGCAGTGTACAGTTTGTAGTTCTGTGTGTAGCACTTACATCATTTCTAAGCTGCCTATGCGGCAGTGTACAAGATTTTATACCATCGTGGGTAAGTGACGAATTTCTAAGCTGCCTATGCGGCAGTGTACCTTTTTTCTCAAAACTTCGCTGTTCAACCTCTTTTCTAAGCTGCCTATGCGGCAGTGTACATTAGACGAATTCGACAGTTCTATAATCACGTTTTCTAAGCTGCCTATGCGGCAGTGTACGGCATGGGGCAGAGCGAACTACTTGCAAGGATTTTCTAAGCTGCCTATGCGGCAGTGTACGAAGATGGGGACGTGGTAAGGGATGGTTTAGGTTTCTAAGCTGCCTATGCGGCAGTGTACAAAACACAACTCGTCACGGTCGTGATGACTCTTTTCTAAGCTGCCTATGCGGCAGTGTACCAGGTACCAAACCCATCGCGCAACCCCCTGTATTTCTAAGCTGCCTATGCGGCAGTGTACTCGGGGGGCTTGATTTTCAGGCGGGATTTCTTTTTCTAAGCTGCCTATGCGGCAGTGTACTTCACCTGACCGACCGCCGGACATTCGCGCAGTTTCTAAGCTGCCTATGCGGCAGTGTACACAACGCAAGGCAAAGCGATTTGGATCACTTTTTTCTAAGCTGCCTATGCGGCAGTGTACCAGCGTCTCGCTTCCACACGCTCAATGTTTGTTTTCTAAGCTGCCTATGCGGCAGTGTACTTGAGTGTAGATAATTGATTTCTAAGCTGCCTATGCGGCAGTGTACAATATGAATGATGTTGATATGGCTCAAACTTTTTTCTAAGCTGCCTATGCGGCAGTGTACATAAAGACGCTAAATTTAAAG